>NZ_DASWOT010000174.1:0-57791 GCF_036404235.1 Pseudomonas sp. | reverse complement strand
TGTCGATTTAACCTGCAAATCGAAGCACTTCGGCCCTGCTTACTTCGTCCAACTCTTTGATTACCAAGGAGTTTTCCGTTTCGTCTGCGCCGGAAGTGGGGCGAATTATAGACACATCCAACACCCCGTCAACCCTTAATTTGAAGTTTCTTCCAAATTAAGCGTAACGCGCCCAAAAGCCTTCTTACCGGCCTGACAGACATGCGTTGCGCCCAGCTTGAACACAAAACCACGATCAACCACCTCACCATCTATACGCACCCCACCGGATGCCAGCAGATCACGGGCAACTGCGGAGTTCTTAACCAAGCCCGCCTTATTAAGGACGGCCGCTATTGGCATATCTTCAAGGGCCTCCAAAGCGATCTCAGGCAAATCCTCCGGCAGCTCGCCTTCTTTCATACGATTGCCTGCTGAACGATGCGCGGACGCAGCCGCCTCATCACCATGGAAACGCGCGACAATCTCTTCCGCGAGCTTAATCTTGATGTCCCGCGGATTTGCACCCGCCTCGCAAGCAGCCTTAAAGTCCGCGATCTCCTCCATGGAGCGGAAACTCAGCAACTCGAAGTAACGCCACATCAGCGCATCAGGAATCGAAACCAGCTTGCTGTACATAACACCCGGCGCTTCCTGAATACCGACATAGTTACCCAGCGACTTGGACATCTTCTTGATGCCATCAAGCCCCTCCAACAAAGGCATGGTCAGAACGCACTGAGCCTCTTGCCCATATGCGCGCTGCAGCTCGCGCCCCATCAGCAAATTGAACTTTTGGTCGGTGCCGCCCAATTCGACATCCGCACGCAACGCAACCGAGTCGTAGCCCTGAACCAGCGGATAAAGGAACTCATGAATAGCAATCGACTGGTTCGACTTATAGCGTTTGTCAAAGTCATCGCGCTCAAGCATGCGAGCAACGGTGTATTGGGAGGACAGACGAATGAAATCTGCTGGACTTAACCGATCCATCCAGGTGGAATTGAAAGCCACTTCGGTCTTGGCCGGATCAAGGATCTTGAACACCTGAGCCTTATAGGTCTCGGCATACTCAAGTACCTGCTCGCGAGTCAGCGCAGGTCGGGTCGCGCTCTTGCCACTTGGATCGCCGATCATCCCAGTGAAGTCACCAATCAGGAAGATGACCTGGTGGCCCAACTCCTGGAACTGACGCAGCTTATTAATAAGCACGGTATGGCCCAAGTGAAGATCGGGCGCCGTAGGGTCAAATCCTGCCTTGATACGCAATGGCTGACCGCGCTTGAGCTTGGCGACCAGCTCGGCCTCGACCAGGAGTTCGTCCGCGCCACGTTTGATCAGCGCTAGCTGCTCTTCAACCGACTTCATAAAAGCCCCGCAATGCCTTATTTCAAAGGGGAGCAACCATACAAGATCAGCGCCCAATTACAAAGATCTGCCCACAGAACGACGACGAATTGGAAACTGATCCATTCGCAGGGTTGCCTCAGGCAGGTTTTGGTTATATTTTATACAGTTATTTCATCTTCATCATGTCATTCATCTTTTCCACTTCATCTTTTCATCTATTTAAAGTCAAAAATCACTTATGAACGACACTCCGCCTAAAGCGCCTCCGCTTTATCCGAAGACCCACCTGCTAGCTGCCAGCGGCATCGCGGCATTGCTGAGCCTGGCTCTTCTGGTCTTCCCCTCAAGCGATGTAGAGGCGAAGAGAACCAATATCGCCCTGGATCTCGAAACGCCGGTCGATCAACTCAAGCAAGAACAAGACGCTCAAGAACAGCCCCAAGCCACAGAAACGCCTGCTACTTCTCCATTCGTACAAATCGAAAACGACACAAACGAGCCCGAAGCAACCGCCAAGGCAGAGCCTGAAACGTCAAAAGAAGCCCCACCAGCAACGCAAAAAAGCGCGACCCATAGAGAAGTGGTCGTTGCCAAGGGCGACACCCTTTCCACACTTTTCGCCAAAGTAGGCTTGCCCGCCACCGCCGTTCACGAAGTCATGACCAGCGATAAGCAGGCCAAACAATTCAGCCAGTTGAAAAACGGCCAGATCCTGCAGTTCGAGCTTTCGCCTGAAGGTAATCTCAAGCAACTGCACAGCAAGCTCAGCGAATTGGAAAGCATCAGCCTTTCGCGAACCGACAAGGGCTACACCTTCACGCGCGACATCAGCAAACCTAACGTTCGCACGGCCTATGTACATGGCGTGATCAACAGTTCGCTATCTCTTTCTGCCCAACGTGCAGGCCTGTCCCACAGCATGACCATGGACATGGCCAACATCTTTGGTTACGACGTGGACTTTGCGCAGGACATCCGCAAGGGTGACGAATTCGACGTGGTCTACGAGCAGAAGGTCGTCAACGGCAAGACCGTCAGTACCGGCAACATCCTGTCCGCACGCTTTACCAACCGCGGCAAAACCTATACCGCTGTTCGTTATACCAACAAACAAGGCAACACCAATTACTACACCGCCGATGGCAACAGCATGCGCAAGGCGTTCATCCGCACGCCGGTAGATTTCGCACGCATCAGCTCGCTGTTCTCAATGGGTCGTAAACATCCGATTCTGAACAAGATCCGTGCTCACAAAGGCGTGGACTACGCAGCACCACGCGGCACGCCGATCAAAGCCACCGGCGATGGAAAAGTGATATTGGCTGGCCGTCGTGGCGGCTATGGCAATACCGTGATCATCCAGCATGGCGATACCTACCGTACGCTCTACGGACATATGCAGGGTTTCGCCAAAGGCGTACAAACCGGGACAAACGTCAGACAAGGTCAAGTCATCGGCTATATTGGAACAACCGGTCTGTCGACAGGTCCTCATCTACATTACGAGTTTCAGGTAAATGGCGTGCATGTTGACCCTCTGGGTCAGAAGCTGCCAATGGCAGATCCGATTGCCAAGTCCGAAAAACAGCGGTTCATGCAAGAAAGCCAACCTCTCATGGCTCGCATGGACCAGGAAAAGGCCACCATGCTGGCCTCGAGCAAGCGCTGACCTATGACTCTATATATAGGCGTGATGTCTGGAAGCAGTCTTGATGGGCTCGACTTTGCTCTGGTAGAGCAGGACGACCGACCACGATTACTCAGCACCTACTACATCCCTATGCCTGACGATCTGCGCGCAGAACTGCTTGGCCTATGCGCAAGCGGGCCGGATGAGCTTGCCCGTGCTGGCATTGCAGAGCAGAAGTGGGTGCATCTGGCGGCCCAAGGCGTGTTGGCTTTGCTGGATCAGCAAAATGTATCCGCTGGCGAGATTCGCGCCATTGGTAGCCACGGTCAAACAATTCGTCATGAGCCTGCACGCGGTTTCACGGTACAGATCGGCAACCCGGCACTGCTGGCAGAATTGACCGGAATTACCGTGGTCAGTGACTTCCGCAAACGTGACATCGCAGCAGGAGGCCAAGGCGCTCCGTTGGTTCCTGCGTTTCACGAAGCACTGTTCGATGACAACAAGGATTATCGCGCGGTCCTCAATATCGGCGGCTTCAGCAATCTGAGCCTGATCGAGGTGGACAAGCCAGTTTCAGGCTTCGATTCGGGTCCGGGCAACGTTTTGCTCGACGCGTGGATTCAAGCCCAGCGCGGCCATAGCTATGACAAGGATGGCGCTTGGGCGGCCAGCGGCAAGGTTGACCCTACCTTGCTGCAATCACTGCTAAGTGATCAGTTTTTCCAGACCCGAGGGCCGAAAAGCACGGGCCGCGAAGTGTTCAACCTGAACTGGGTTCGGCATCACCTGTTTCAACTCCCGACGCTGAAACCAGAAGACGTTCAAGCCACACTGCTTGAAGTGACCGCGCTGAGCATTACTGAATCACTGCAATCGGCCCAGGCCCAGACTAAAGAGTTACTGGTGTGTGGGGGCGGAGCTCACAACAAAGCACTAATGAAACGATTGGCAGAGTTGCTGCCTCAAACCAGAGTAACCAGCACCGCTGCTTTCGGCGTCGATCCGGATTGGGTTGAGGCGATGGCCTTTGCCTGGCTGGCACATTGCGCACTGGAAGGCGTACCTGCAAACCGCCCTAGCGTGACAGGCGCCAGAGGTTTGCGAGTATTGGGCGCAATCTACCCGGCGTAACAAAACCGGAAACGAAAACGCCGCGCATTAACAATGCGCGGCGTTTTCATTTACAGCGTATGGCAATCAGATCGAGAACGACGAACCACAGCCGCATGTAGTGGCAGCGTTAGGGTTCTTGATCACGAAGCGCGAGCCTTCCAGCCCTTCCTGATAATCCACTTCTGCGCCTGCCAGATACTGGAAGCTCATAGGATCGACAACCAGACTGACACCTTCGCGCTCGACAATGGTGTCATCGTCAGCAACCTCTTCATCGAAAGTAAAGCCGTACTGGAAACCAGAGCAACCACCGCCTGTCACGAATACCCGCAACTTCAGGCGGTCATTACCCTCTTCTTCGACCAAGGTTTTCACCTTGTGCGCGGCACCATGGGTGAATTCCAGAGCGGTAGGAGTGAAGGATTCGACGCTCATGCTAAATTTCTCCCGGCGTTAAGCCGTCATAATGCGTAATGACGCGCATTATCCGCTTCTCCTAGAAAATCAGTCAACTATTCTGACAGCAGCCAAAAGCCGTAAGCGACAAGCAGCAAGTGAAATGCTTCCCACACGCCTTAGCTTATGGCTTGTCGCTTCGAAGCTGCTCTTAGGGCAACATCCCTGCGTGAGACAACCCCAGACGCTCGTTCAACTCGAACATGATGTTCATGTTCTGAACTGCCTGACCCGACGCGCCTTTCACAAGGTTGTCGATCACCGACAACACCACCACCAGATCGCCATCCTGTGGACGATGCACGGCGATGCGGCAAACATTCGCGCCACGTACACTGCGGGTTTCGGGGTGGCTGCCGGCTGGCATTACGTCGACAAACGGTTCGTTGGCATAACGTTTTTCAAACAGCGCCTGCAGATCAACAGATCTGTCGACAACAGTCGAATACAACGTCGCGTGGATGCCACGAATCATCGGCACCAAATGCGGCACAAACGTCAGACCGACATCGCTACCCGCAGCACGGCGCAGGCCCTGGCTGATTTCCGGCAAGTGACGATGGCCTTTCACACCGTAGGCCTTGAAGCTTTCGCTGGCCTCAGAGTAGAGCGACCCTATATTCAAACCACGCCCCGCACCACTCACACCAGATTTGCAGTCTGCAATCAAACGCGTCGGATCGGCTAGGCCGGCTTCGAGCAACGGCAGAAAACCGAGCTGAGTTGCGGTTGGATAGCAACCCGGCACAGCGATTAGACGCGCGCTGCGGATCTTCTCGCGGTTGACTTCAGGCAGACCGTACACCGCTTCTTTCAGCAGATCGGGCGCACCGTGCGGCTGGTTGTACCACTTGGCCCATTCGATCGGATCCTGCAAGCGGAAGTCAGCTGACAGGTCGATTACCTTAGTGCCTGCGTCCAGCAATTCACCGGCCAATGCATGTGCCACGCCATGCGGGGTAGCAAAGAACACCACATCGCAAGCGCCGAGCACTTTGACGTCCGGCACGCTGAATGCCAGTCCGTCGTAGTGGCCTCGCAGATTCGGGTACATGTCAGCCACAGGCAAACCCGCCTCAGAACGCGAAGTGATAGCGACCACTTCTGCCTCTGGATGCTGTGCGAGAAGACGCAGCAACTCGACGCCGGTGTAACCCGTGCCGCCGACGATACCGACCTTGACCATAACCTGCCCCTCAACGAACCCACTGGAAAGCCGTCGATAATATGGCGCTGGCGCCTGCGCGACAACCGCGAACGTGACGTACGGACGCTCAACCCACTACTATTTGAATCACCGTGAACCTGGAATAACCAAAAAATGCTCTATTTGTGGATCAAAGCGCTTCATATCGTCTCAGTGGTCTGCTGGTTTGCAGCCCTTTTTTACCTTCCCCGCCTGTTCGTTTACCACTCGATGAGCGAAGACGCCGTTAGCCGTGAGCGCTTTTGCGTTATGGAGCGCAAGCTTTATCGCGGCATCATGGGCCCTTCGATGATTGCCACTCTGGTGTTCGGTATTTGGCTGGTCAGCCTCACCCCGGGCTTCCTCAGCCAAGGGTGGCTACATGTGAAACTGACATTGGTGGTTCTGTTGATTGGCTATCACCATGTGTGCGGCGCGCAAGTTAAACGCTTCGCTCGCGGAGAAAATGGCCGCAGCCATGTTTTTTATCGCTGGTTCAACGAAATACCGGTTTTGATATTGCTGGCTATCGTCATTCTGGTCGTGGTCAAACCATTCTGATGGCCGCCGCATAAACGGCGTAGCTAACTTCAGACAAGGAAGCCGAGCATGGCGGAACACTTCAGTATCGTTTTCGAAGGGCAGCGGCGAAACGGGGTCGAACTCGAAACCGCAAAGTTAAACCTTGCGCAGTTGTTCAAAAGCGATGTGTCAGCCATCGAACGATTGTTCAGCGGCAAGCCTATAACCGTGAAGCGCGGTCTGACGCACGACGACGCTCAACGCTACCTGAAGGCGCTGAACGATGCCGGCGTAGAGGCGCGCATAGAGCGAGAAACGCCAATCGCCCTCACCCTTGAAGAAATCGAAGAGCCGAGCGTCCAGCGCCCAGCGTACGAATCTGTCGCTACGTCCCCTTACGCACCACCCCGCGCAGCCGTTACCTACGATCGGGCAGAAATCGGCGAGTTAAAGGTCTTCACTGTTCAGGGCCGAATCGGACGTCTGCGTTACCTGGCCTGGAGCATGGTGCTGATGTTCGTAGCGCTAATCATGTTCGCGCTGTGCATGTCCATCATGAGCATGTCGCTGATCGCGGGCGGTTTGTTTGGAGCGGTGATCTTCGTTGTCTTCCTCGTGGTCAGCATCCAGATCGGCGCCCAGCGCCTGCATGATGCCGGATGGTCAGCCTGGTTGCTGCTGCTCAACCTTGTGCCATTCGTAGGCAGTTTTTTTCCGTTTCTCATGATCGCTGTCCCGGGCAATACCGGCCCCAACCAATACGGCGCGCCACAGCCGCCGAATACTAAAGCCGTGAAGATTCTTGCCGCGTTATGGTTGCCTGCGATGGTAATCATCTTCGTCAGTGTGCAGATGGGCGGACTTCAGACGTTCAAAGATGAAGTCGAGATAACCACAAGCGAATATGAACAGACCCTGCCCTACGATGACGACTCTGACAGTGACACCGTACAGCCTGCAAATCCTTCCGACCCTGCTGACTCGGCCGACGACGAAGATCAATAACACCCTGGCAGCAAGGATGCTGCTTCAATACGCGCACCCCCCATCCTGGAGAATTGCATGACCCGTTACGCCCTGATCACAGGCGCTTCCAGTGGCATAGGCCTAGCCATGGCCGAAGCGCTGGCACGCCGTGGTCGCAGCCTGATTCTGGTAGCCCGTCGACGGGACATCCTGGAAAGCATTGCCCTAGAGCTCACCCAGCGCTTTGGCGTCGAAGTACTGTTTCGCGCCTGCGACCTGGGCGAACCTCTGCGGCTTTCCGGTTTTCTGCTGGAGCTGGAAGACGGCGAACGGCAAATCGACCTGCTGGTCAATTGCGCTGGCATCGGCAATAGCGGCCCCTTTCTCGCTCAGGAATGGGCGCAGGAACAGGACTTACTCGACATCAACGTACTGGCACTCACCCGCCTGTGCCACACCGTCGGCAACCTAATGGCCGTCCAGGGCGGCGGACAAATCCTCAACGTCTCGTCGATCATGGGATTTCAGCCCGGCCCATGGATGAGTACTTACGCTGCCAGCAAGGCTTACGTGTTGCACTTCTCTGAAGGGCTGCGCGAGGAGCTGAAAAAGACCGGCGTGAAAATCTCGGTACTCTGCCCCGGCCCGACACGTACAGGCTTTTTTCGCACAGCCCAACTTGAAGCCGACAAATTCACCCACGACAAAATGATGACGGCTGAAGAGGTTGCGCTCTATACCGTGCGCGCACTGGATAAAAATCGCGCGGTGATCATTCCGGGTTGGCGCAACAAGCTGATCACCAGCGCACCAAAGTTCGGTACGCGCTGGATGAGCCGTAAACTCTGGGGCTCGATTCTCAAATCAAGAATCACACCCTGAATCGCTCGAAAAAAGAGCGCCTGCAAACAACGAAAAACGGCTGGGCGGAGTTCGACCTGCTCAGTACACTTTGGCCCATCAACCATTGAAAACGGAGCAAAAGGCTATGGAGACTCTGTTCACCAAGATTATTAATCGGGAGATTGCGGCGAAGATCATCTACGAAGATGACCAAGTCCTGGCCTTTCACGACATCGCCCCCCAAGCGCCGGTGCATTTTCTGGTCATCCCAAAAAAAGTGATCCGCACCCTCAGTGATGTCACCGAAGACGACAAAGGCCTCCTGGGCCACATCCTTTTTACCGCGCAGCGGCTGGCCAAAGAGCTGGGTTGCGAAGACGGCTTTCGCGTGGTCATGAACACCAACGAGAAAGGCGGACAGACCGTCTATCACATTCACATGCATGTACTGGGCAAACGTCAGATGACTTGGCCGCCGGGCTGAGTGTAATTTCAAGCACTTACACCCGCCGAGCGTCTATCACGGGGCTCGCGGGCTGACGCAGCTCAAGCCTTGCCTTCACGATTGCGGTAGACTGGCCGCCGTGGATTTATCCGGAGGTGCCCATGGCTACCGAACGTCACTACTCCCCTATCGACCGTTTCCTTCTGCAGGCCGACGCTGCGATGAAAACGCTGCTGCCTTCCAGCGCGCATGCTCATCGTCCATCACCTGCCATCGTCCAGCCTGATATCAAGATGAGCGATGTCGACACCAAACATGTCGCCGGCCTTATGCGTATCAATCACACCGGCGAAGTCTGTGCTCAGGCGCTTTATCAAGGTCAGGCCCTGACCGCAAAGTTGCCACACGTGCGCAAGGCGATGGAACACGCCGCCGAAGAAGAAATCGACCATCTTGTCTGGTGCGAACAACGCATTTATCAACTCGGTAGCCACACCAGCGTGCTGAATCCGCTGTTCTATGGCATGTCGTTTGGCATCGGTGCGGTCGCTGGACTAATCAGCGACAAAGTTAGCTTGGGCTTCGTGGCCGCCACAGAAAACCAGGTCTGCAAGCATCTCAACGAACACCTTGAGCAATTGCCCGTCGAGGACCAGAAATCCAGGGCGATACTTCAGCAGATGCGCGATGACGAAGAACAACACGCTGAAAGCGCGCTGAACGCTGGCGGTTTTCGCTTTCCGGCGCCGATCAAATTCGGGATGAGTGTGCTGGCCAAAGTAATGACCAAGAGTACGTATCGAATCTGAATATATAGACGCCTATCTTTATTGATGCTTTCGCGAGCAAACTTGCTCTACAGGATAATGCGATCCCCAAGGAGCTGCCGAAGCCTGCGATTGCGGCATGTCATGAAAACCTCGATAGCTCTCCTGCACGTACAGAAACAAGAGTCAAAAAAAGGCGCCTCGAAAGGCGCCTTTCTTTTCTGAAAACTAATCAGGCTGGCATATTCCGACCGTAGAAGATTTCCAGCATTTCGTGCTTCACACGATGGGTAACCTGCCCGCGCTGTTCGGCAGAGAGGTTGTTGGTGGCATCGCCGAACAGGTAGTTATCCAGGTCGAAACTCTTCAACAGCATCTTGGTGTGGAACAGGTTTTCCTGGTACACGTTCACGTCAGTCATTTGATAGCTGTCGCGAGTGTCGTCGGATAGATAGTTCTGGATCGAGTTGATTTCGTGATCGATGAAGTGTTTTTTGCCTTCGACGTCACGGGTGAAACCGCGCACGCGATAATCGACTGTCACGATGTCCGACTCGAACTTGTGAATCAGGTAGTTCAACGCTTTGAGCGGCGAAATCACACCGCAGGTCGACACGTCGATGTCCACGCGAAAGGTCGCGATCCCGTCGACCGGGTGAATTTCCGGGTAGGTGTGAACCGTGATGTGGCTCTTGTCCAAGTGCGCCAGAATGGTTTCCGGCAACGGGCCCGGCGACTCTTCAATCTGGCTGTCGGTAGGTGTCACCGGCTGCTCGGAGATGAGGATGGTCACACTGGCGCCTTGGGGATCGTAATCCTGGCGGGCGATGTTCAGGATGTTTGCGCCAATGATATCGACAACATCGGTCAGAATCCGCGTCAGGCGTTCTGCGTCGTACACACTGTTGATGTACTCGACATAGGCCTGCTGGTCCTGCGGGGTTTCCGCATAGCAGATGTCATAGATATTGAAGCTCAAGGTCTTTGTCAGGTTATTGAACCCGTGGAGCTTGAGTTTGCTTTTCACCGTTAAAAACTCTCTATTCATGTGCGGCCCAAGCCACAGTAATCAAGCATGCCCGTCAACTGAGACCGGCTCAATTGCGTAGGACGGTTAACACCTCTTCGCGTTGGCGATTTTGGTTGTCTGGTCGGAGGCGACTCCAGGTCGCGCCCTGAAAAAGGGGCGCATTATGCAGACGTCCGAAGCCCTCTGCCACAGTTTGCGCCGCTTTTATGATAATTGGGTGTTGATTCAACCCAACTCGATGATTTCATAGTCGTGGGTGATTTCGACGCCGGCGTTGCCCAGCATGATTGATGCCGAGCAATATTTCTCGGCCGACAGCTCGATCGCACGCTTGACCTGGGGCTCTTTCAAGCCACGGCCCTTGACCACGAAATGCAGGTGAATTTTGGTGAAGACCTTAGGGTCCTCAGTTGCGCGCTCAGCCTCCAGAAACGCCTCGCAGCTCTCAATCGGCTGGCGGGCCTTCTTCAAAATACTGACCACGTCGAAGTTGCTGCAACCGCCCAGACCGATCAGCACCATTTCCATCGGGCGCACGCCCAGATTACGGCCACCGCTCTCTGGCGGACCATCCATCACCACGACGTGACCACTGCCCGATTCGCCGAGAAACATCGCCTCGCCCGCCCATTGGATGCGTGCCTTCATCGCCACCACTCCACTGCCTGAAAAAAGGTGGCCAGCTTAGCACAGGCCTCAGATGCCACTCAGATGGCGATAAACGACAAAAAAGTAGGAAAAGTCCTAAAAGGTGGCGAAATAGTCCACTAGAACTGCGGTAAGTTGTCGCTCCTGCCGATACCTCTAACAATGCCTCAGGGCGCAGTTTTTTACGGGATTCAGCCATGGTTGCCATAAGCTTTACAACCAAACCGAAGATAATCGACAAGCTTCTTCCCTACGCGCAAAAGCGCCGCTGCGCAGCCAAGAGCAACATTATCGCTGCGGGTGAACAATCCGAATCGCTGTATCTGATCATCAAGGGCTCAGTGACGATTCTGATCGAGGACAACGACGGCCGGGAAATGATCGTGGCATACCTCAACACCGGCGACTTCTTCGGCGAATTAGGACTGTTCCAGCAACCCAGCACCGCCCCGCAACGAAGCGCCTGGGTCCGTGCCAAGACCGAGTGCGAAGTTGCTGAAATCAGCTACGCCAAATTCCATGAGTTGAGCCTGCAGAATCCCGAATTGATGCTTGCCGTTGGCGAGCAAATGGCCGAACGGCTGCGCAATACCACACGCAAGGTCGGCGACCTGGCGTTTCTCGATGTAACTGGACGGGTCGCTCGCAGCCTGCTTGATCTGTGCAAACAACCCGACGCGATGACTCATCCGGATGGCATGCAGATTAAAATCACCCGTCAGGAAATCGGCCGGATCGTGGGCTGCTCCCGGGAAATGGTCGGCCGCGTATTGAAATCGCTGGAAGAACAAAAGCTGGTTCACGTCAGAGGCAAGACCATGGTGATCTTTGGCACCCGCTGATTGAGGTGCCGATAGCGAAAGCTCGTCTACAGCTCGACCAGCAGTCGATCATAGATTTCGCCCAAACGAACCAGAAAGTCCGGGGCCTCAAACGCCTCATGCAACGCGATGTGGCTGTCGGCCCGGCAACGCTGGTCCAGTTCGCACAGTTCGTTGAAACGGTTGACGGCGTTGACCATCTCAACCCGCTCGTTATCCAGCAGCATGGCGCCGTGCGCCAACACCACGGGGCGTTTTCCGCCCTGGCTCTGGCGCCAGCGTTGAGCGGTGCCGACCATTTTACGACCGTCGAGATTGACGTTGAAGCGCCCGTCACAAAACGCGCCTTCAACTTCGCCGAGCGAGGCAGTGCCACCGAGTTCTGTCAGCACCTCAATAATCGGCTGGCATAACCGCATGTAGGCTTTTTCGATTCGGTCCTTATCCAGATCGGACGGCGGTTGAACGTACACCAGAGCGATGTTCACCGTGGCTGGAGATTGCGGAACCGGTTCGCCTCCACTTTCACGAAGCAGTACTGGCCAGCCGCTTTCAGAAAGAGACTCACTGGCTTCGATAAAGCCTTCAAGACGACTGAGGCGGCGCGGCATCACCAAGGCATGGTCATTCGGCCGCCAGAACAGCAGGCCGTAATCGGCATCACCCGCGCAAACTGAGGCGAGCAAGTCTTGCTCGGCCTTGAGCCCGGCTTCGGTACAGATATCGACAACTTGCATGCAGATTCCTTGATAACGACGCGCAGTCTGTAGGAGCCAACTTGCTGGCGAAAAGACTGACTCGGTATGCCTGATCAACCCCCTCGCGAACAAGTTCGCGCCTACAGAGGCTTCACGCCTGAGCCATCAATCCCGTGTTTTGGACTTAATGGGCACGCCCTTTTCAGGAAAAAATAGCCGTTGTAACTCCACGCCTGGGTTCTCGGCGCGCATGAAGGCTTCGCCGACCAGGAACGCATAGACATCACTGATTTCCATCAGCTCGACATCGGCGCGGTTGAGAATGCCGCTTTCGGTGACCACAAGGCGATCACGAGGGATACGCGGCAGCAAATCCAGTGTGTTTTCAAGACTGACTTCGAACGTATGCAGGTTGCGGTTGTTGATCCCGATCAGCGGCGTGTCCAACGTCTTCAACGCACGCTCGAGTTCATCGCCGTCATGTACTTCAACCAAGACATCCAATTTGACATCTTTCGCAACCGAGGCCAGCTCGGCCATTTTCACATCGTCGAGCGCCGAGACGATCAACAGGATGCAATCAGCTCCCAGAGCGCGGGACTCCAGGATCTGATAAGGGTCGATCATGAAATCCTTGCGGATCACTGGCAGTGAACAGGCCGAACGTGCCTCCTTCAAGTACGCATCGGCGCCCTGGAAGAAATCGATGTCAGTCAGCACAGACAGACAGGTCGCACCACCCGCCTGATAGCTTTTAGCGATTTCAGCAGGCTGAAAATTTTCCCGAATCACGCCCTTGCTCGGCGAAGCTTTTTTGATCTCCGCAATGACCGCTGGCTGCTTGCGCTTGGCCTGTTCAATCAACGCCTTCGCAAAACCACGCGGCGCATCGGTCATGGCGATCAGGCTTTGCAGGTCAGAGAGGCTAACGCGCGCACGGCGCTCGGCGACTTCTTCGACCTTGCGGGCCAGAATATTTTCCAGAACCGTCGGGATACTCATCCTTCATTCTCCTGTTTGAATACCGCGGTAAAGGCACCCAACTCTTCCAGCTTTTCCCGTGCCATGCCCGTGTGCAGCGCATCGTGAGCCAGGGCTACGCCTTGTTTAAGTGATGAAGCATGATCGGCAGCATAAAGCGCGGCGCCTGCGTTGAGCACGATCATTTCAGCAGCTTTCTGGCCGTTTTCGGTTTTGCGACGGCCCAGCGCATCGCGAATCAATGCCAGAGACTGCTCCGGGCTATCGACCACCAGCCCGAACAGGCTCTGGCTTCTTATGCCCAGGTCCTCTGGTTGTACCCAATATTCGGTCACTTCACCGTTTTTCAGCTCCGCAACGAAGGTCGGCGCGGCAAGGCTGAACTCGTCCAGACCGTCCTGAGAATGCACAACCAATACGTGTTTGCTGCCCATGCGCGACAAGACTTCGGCCAGCGGGCGGCACAATGCCTGGCTGAACACACCAACCACCTGGTGCTTGACGCCTGCTGGGTTGGTCAATGGGCCGAGCATGTTGAACAGCGTACGCAGGCCTAACTCTTTACGCGGACCAGCGGCGTGTTTCATGGCGCCGTGATGAGTCTGGGCAAACATGAAACCGATACCTACGCTATCAATGCAGCGCGCCACTTGCACCGGGGTCAGGCTCAGGTAAACGCCCGCCGCTTCCAGCAAATCGGCGCTACCGCTTTTGCCCGATACCGCGCGGTTGCCGTGCTTGGCCACCGTGCAACCGGCTGCGGCGATGACAAACGCTGAAGCCGTGGAGACGTTGAAGATATTTGCACCGTCGCCACCCGTACCAACGATGTCGACTACACCGTCGAGGGTTTTCAATTCGACCTTGTCAGCCAACTCACGCATGACTGAAACGGCGCAGACGATTTCGTCGATGCTTTCGCTCTTCATGCGCATGCCCATCAAGAACGCGCCGATCTGTGCCTGAGTGCATTGGCCCGTCATGATTTCGCGCATGATGTCGCTCATTTCTTCTGTGCTCAAGTCCAGTTGATTTACAACCCGGCCCAGCGCGGTTTTGATATCGATAGCCATCTTTGCGTGTCCTTAACCCTGACGGGTGCCACCGGTTTGCTTGAGGAAGTTGGCGAACAGCTCATGGCCCTGCTCGGAGAGAATCGACTCGGGGTGAAACTGCACGCCCTCGACGTTCAGCGTCTTGTGGCGCAAGCCCATGATTTCGTCGACCGAGCCATCTTCCAGCTGAGTCCAGGCGGTGACTTCCAGGCAGTCTGGCAAAGTTTCACGCTTGACCACCAACGAGTGATAACGAGTAACGGTCAGCGGGTGCTTCAAGCCCTCGAAAACACCTTGATCTTCGTGAATCAGGTCGCTGGTCTTGCCGTGCATCACTTGACGGGCACGAACCACGTCGCCGCCGAACGCCTGACCGATGGATTGATGCCCCAGGCAAACGCCCAGCACCGGCAGTTTGCCAGCAAAATGTTTGATCACTTCCAACGAGACACCGGCTTCGTTCGGCGTGCAAGGGCCGGGGGAAACGACGATGCGCTCAGGTTTCAACGCCTCGATTTCGGCGATGGTCATTTCGTCGTTGCGGATCACTTTGACGTCGGCGCCCAACTCGCCCAAGTACTGCACGACGTTATAGGTGAAAGAGTCGTAGTTATCGATCATCAGCAGCATTTTGTGAATAACCTCTTGAAATTACTGACCTTTGTTCAAGCCTTCGAAATCCATACCTGCGTTGGTAGCCGCTATTTTGGTCGCTGCAAAACGCTCGACCAGCGGTATGAATCACGGTGTGAAGACAGGGTGTTACAGGGCCGGAAACCGGCAGAGAAAGAGTCAGGCGCGCCAACGCCAACGGGCATGGGCCTTGATAACGCGCATCAAGAGTTTGCTGACAGTCGTCACGGAAGGGTCTCATCTATACGTTTTGGGACATTAGCTTACCGGGTCACACGGTGCAATATCATTGTACGATAGAAAAATCTCTATGGATGTGATCAGAATCGCCACTACATAGCGGATCAGCGCTCTGCGGGAGTGCCCGGAACGAATCCTTCCCGTAGCGTCCGTATAGAACTGCAAATGCCACTACACACACTCAATCAGACTTTCTTGTTTGCGAGTAGCTGATCCAGCGCTTGGGCGAGGTTGGCATCAATTTTTAACAGTAAATCGAGTAAGTGCTGCTGATCCTCATGGGTTAAGCCTGCCAGCGCTTGGTCGCATACCGCATCCATCGCCTTCTTGGCGTTGGGCAACTGGAGAGAAGACGCTTCTGTCAGCGATATCAGCTGGCTGCGCCTGTCGGTCGGATCAGGCACTCGCTGGACCAAGCCGTCACGCTCCATTCGCTTAAGAAGCTGGGCCATGCTGGGCTGCTCAACCTGCGCAATGCGCGCCAGTTCAACCTGGGACAAAGCGCCGACATTCTTCAGTGTCACCAAAACAGGCAATTGGCCTATCGCAAAACCAAACTCGCGCATGGGGGCGTCGACTAACCGCGCGAATGTCCTGGACACTTGACCAATCAACCTCATGGGGTGAGCGACGTTTTCGTTTCGGGGTGTACTTGACATCAATATAGGCGCCTATGTAGTTTCCATAGGCACCTATATTAATGAGATTCACCTATGAGCGCGAACTTTAAAATCGCCGTTGTCGGTGCTGGCCCCGCCGGCCTTACACTGGCTCGGATTCTCCATCTTCATGGCATTGCCAGCTGCGTTTATGAGCGTGAAAACCATCCGCTCGAGCGACCGCAAGGCGGCACCCTGGACCTGCACGAAGGCTCAGGGCTGTTAGCACTTGAACGCGCTGCATTGATGGACAAATTCCGGCTCATTGCCCGCTATGAAGACCAAGGCACACGGCTACTCGATAAGTCGGCAAAGGTACTTTTTGATGACCAGCCAATAGCTGACGGCAACCGGCCTGAGGTCGATCGAACAGCCTTGCGTGCGATGTTGCTCGATGCATTACCGCAGCCCTGCGTTCGGTGGAACTGCGCACTGCTGGAGGCACGAGAAAACGGTGACGGCCGTTGGAACCTGGTGTTCGATCACGGCCAGGAGGGGCCTTTCGATTTAGTCGTGGGTGCTGATGGCACGTGGTCGCGCATCAGGCCGCTGCTCTCGCCCTACAAACCGCAATACAGCGGCTTGTGCTTCGTGGAGTTCGGTATCGACCATGTAGACCAGTGCCATCCCGCGCTGGCCCAACTGGTGGGCCGTGGCAAAATAAGCGTGGAGGGTGACGGCAAGGCAATGATCGTTCAACGCAACGGCCACTCACATTTTCGCGGTTATGCGATCTTTCGCGTCCCCCTTGGCTGGGCGGAACAACGCTTCGATTTCAGCTCGCCGCAGGCCGTACGTGAGGGTTTGGCGCATGAGTTCGCAGGCTTCGCCGACGAAATTTTGCAACTGATCCACGCCTGCAATGATCATTTTGCCGTTCGCCCGATTTATGCCCTGCCTGTGGGCCACTGCTGGGCAAACCGCAAAGGCCTGACTCTGGTCGGAGACGCAGCACATGTGATGTCCCCTTTTGGTGGCGAAGGGGTGAATAACGCTATGTTCGATGCGGCTGAACTCGCACGACTGCTGATCGAATCCGCACACTGGGCAGACGGCGTCGCAGCGTACGAAAAGCTGATGTTTGCCCGCGTTGTTGAATCTGCAGAAGGCTCGGCCGATGGAGCGGCTACCTTTTTATCTCACGATGGACAGGCACTGACGCTGGCCATGTATCGCAGTCATCACACTCACGCGCCAACCCAGGCGCCGATTGACTAAACCTGCTCTCAAGCTGCGCCTTCCAAAGTGCCTTTGGTTACCAGGCAAAAATTACTCGTGCCAGGCCGTCTGCCGCATGTCCGAACGGGCGCATAAGGTGTCAGCCTTGCAGCTAACTGCTACCTTGTCGTACGGATTTAACATAACAAGAAAGGATTTCTCGATGCTCAAGCCCATTCTGTCATTGCCGTTCGCGGCCTGTTTGCTCACCCTCGCTTGCTCCTCAGCAGCGGCAGCCTCCTCCCCTTACTCAACGATGGTGGTGTTTGGCGACAGCCTCGCTGACGCCGGACAATTCCCCGATGCGGGAGGTCCGCAAGGCGCTACGCTTCGCTTCACTAATCGGACCGGTCCTACTTATCAAAACGGCAGTGGCGAAATCTACGACCTGAACTCGTCGACGCTGCTGGGCGGCATGCTGGGTGTAGCGCCAGGGGATTTGGCCTCCTCCACGTCCCCGGTCCGTCAGGCGCTCGGCCTGGCCGATGGTAATAACTGGGCAGTGGGTGGCGACAGAACCGATCAGATCCTTGAAGCCATTACCTCGCAGTCACAGGTGGCCAACACCGACGCCACCACTGGCGTCGAAACAGTATTTCGCGAACGACCGGGCTATCTGGTCGCGAACAACTTTCGCGCCGACCCAAACGCGCTGTACTACCTGACAGGCGGTGGCAATGACTTCCTCCAGGGCCAGGTCCTGAGCTTACGCCAGGCAGTCGCTGCGGCGAACACTCTTGCCGCCAGCGCCCAAGCACTGCAACAGGCTGGCGCGCGCTACATCATGGTCTGGCTGTTGCCGGACATCGGCCAGACGCCAGCAGTGTTCGGTACGGCGCTGCAACAACCCGCGACCTTGCTCAGCGGTGTGTTCAACCAGCAACTGATTGCGCGTCTGGGCCAGATCGACGCCGAGGTCATCCCGCTCAATGTTCCCGGCCTGCTGAGTGAAATCCTGGCTGATCCTGCGCGCTATGGGCTGGCGGCGAACCAAAGTCTGGTGAGCACTTGTTTCAGTGGCAACAGCTGTGTGGAAAACACCACATACGGCATCAACAGCGCCACTCCCGACCCGACAAAACTGCTATTCAACGATGGCGTACACCCGACGGTCGCCGGGCAACAGTTAATCGCGGACTATGGCTACTCGATTCTCTCGGCACCTTGGGAAATCACGTTGTTACCGGAAATGGCCAATGGCACATTGCGTGCGCAACAAGATGAATTGCGCAGTCAATGGCTGGCAGATTGGGGCAATTGGCAGAACGTAGGACAGTGGCGCGCCATCATCGCGGGCGGCGGTCAGAAGATGGATTTCGATTCGCAAAGCAATGCCGCTGATGCTGACGGGCATGGCTACAACCTGACTGTCGGCGGCAGTTATCGTTTCGCTGACGACTGGCGAGCGGGCTTAGTGGCGGGCGCGTATCGGCAGACGTTGGAAGCCGGCTCCAAGGATTCTGACTACAAACTAAACAGCTACATCGCCACTGCCTTCGTGCAATTTCAGGCCAATCATTGGTGGGCAGATCTGGCAGCTTCGGGCGGCAAGCAGAATTACGACAGCCTGAAACGCAAGTTCGCACTGGGCGTCAGCGAAGGCACCGAGAAAGGCGATACCGATGGCAATCTGTGGGCCGTGAGCGGGCGAGTGGGTTTTGATATTGCCGAGTCGGGCAGTCGCTGGCATCTGTCGCCGTTCGTCAGTGCTGATTACGCGCACATCGATGTGGACGGTTACTCAGAAAAAGGTACACGTTCTACAGCCTTGTCATTCGACGATCAGACCCGCCGCTCGAAACGTTTGGGCGCAGGCTTGCAGGGCAAGTTCGATGTCACACCACAGACGCAGGTGTTTGGTGAATTCGCTCATGAGCGTGAATTTGAGAACGATCAACAGGACGTGACAATTGCGCTGAACAGCGTGCAGGGGGTCGACTTCACCCTGCAGGGGTATGAGCCGCAACGCAGTTTGAATCGTGCAAGTTTTGGAGTCAGTCAGCGACTGATGCAGGATTTGACTCTGCGTGCTGGTTATAGCTGGCGCAAGAATGACGACGTGACACAGCAAGGGTTGAATCTGGCGGTGAGTCTGGATTTCTGATCCCGACTCATTTTCCTTCCTATTACCCCCACAGAGACCGCGTCGGCAGCACGCCATTCTTTGTGGGCGAGGCTTGTACCCGCGAAGCTCACGACGCGGGGAGCCTGACACACTGCGTGTGTATCCATTCGCGGGCAAACCTCCAACAGACCGATGCAATCTGTGGGAGCAGCTTGTCTCACCCTTCCGGCGTCTGCTGCGCCAATGCCACCGCACGAAACATCGCCCGGCGTTTGTTCAGGGTTTCTTCCCATTCCAGCGCGGGCACCGAGTCAGCGACGATGCCGCCACCGGCCTGAACGTGCAGTTCGCCGTTCTTGATCACGGCGGTACGAATTGCAATCGCGGTGTCCATGTTGCCGTTCCACGCCAGATAGCCCACCGCGCCGCCGTAGACACCGCGCTTGACCGGCTCCAGCTCATCGATGATTTCCATTGCACGGATCTTCGGCGCACCCGATAAAGTACCGGCTGGCAGAATCGCTCGCAGCGCGTCCATCGCCGTCAGCCCACTTTTCAGTTGGCCTGTGACGTTGGACACAATGTGCATCACGTTGGAATAACGCTCGATAACCATCTTCTCGGTGAGTTTCACCGAGCCGATCTCCGACACCCGACCCGTGTCATTGCGCCCCAGGTCGATCAGCATCAAGTGCTCGGCAATCTCTTTGTCGTCCGACAGTAAATCCACTTCCAGCGCGTGGTCGGCCTCTTCAGTCGCGCCCCGCGGACGAGTACCGGCAATCGGGCGAACGGTAATCAGGTTGTCTTCAACCCGCACCAGCACTTCCGGCGAACTGCCAACGACATGGAAATCGCCGAAATTGAAGAAGTACATGTATGGCGTAGGGTTGAAGCAACGCAGTGCGCGGTACAGATCGATCGGCGCGGCCTTGAAGTCGATGGACATGCGCTGCGACGGCACCACCTGCATGCAGTCGCCCGCCAGGATGTACTCCTTGATGGTATCGACGGCTTTTTCGTAGTCATCCTGGGTGAAACTCGAACGGAACACCGGGTCAGCCGCTTGCGGACGAGTCAAGTCCAGACCGCGACGCGGAGTGATCGGCTGACGCAGTTTTTCCATCAGTTCTTCCAGACGCGCGAGGCCGCTTTCGTACGCGCCCTCCTGGGCCGGATCGACCAACACGATGGCGTGCATCTTGCCCGCCAGATTATCGAATACGACCACGGCGTCGGAGACCATCAGCAGAATGTCCGGCACACCCAACGGATCGGGGTTCGGGCAAGCACCAAGGCGTTTTTCCACGTAACGCACACAGTCGTAACCGAAGTAGCCGACCAAGCCACCATTGAAACGCGGCAGGCCAGGAACCGTCGGGACGTTGTAGCGCGCTTTGAACGCTTCGACGAACGCCAGCGGGTCTTCGGACTCAAAGCTTTCGATCTCAACGCCATCATGGGTCACGCTGATTTTGTGCTCATGGGCACGCATCACCGTCCGGCATGGCAAGCCGATGATCGAATAACGGCCCCATTTCTCACCGCCCTGTACCGACTCCAGAAGATAGGAATTCGGCTCGTCGGCGAGCTTCAAGTAGATCGACAGCGGCGTGTCGAAGTCGGCCAGTGTTTCGTAGGCAAGCGGAATGCGGTTGTAGCCTTCAGCAGCTAAACGCAGGAATTCTTCGCGGATCATGAGCAGCCTCGTGGTGTGAGGGTAAAACGGTCAGGTGTGCAAACGTGCCGGACATCCGGCCAGATTCAAGTCAGGTGCGCCAACGCCAGCGGGCCAGGGCCTTGATGACTTTCATCCAGAGTTTGCGAGTGACTACCACGACGGATTCTCTAAAGGAGGGAGATTGAACGTGGGGCAACGTTATCTCAGCGCCCTGCTCTAAGCAACCGGCAGAGCTGCCGGGAATCAGTTTGCGCAAATCGTCGATGACCAGTGCCGGGGACTCCTCGGCAATCGGTCGTCCGTGATTGTAGCCATAGCTCAATGCGACACACGCTACACCGGCAGCTTTGGCCGCCAGCACGTCGTTGCGCGAGTCGCCCACGAACAGTGATTGCGAACCCGACGCGTTGGCCATTTTCATCACGAAAAACAACGCAGCCGGATCGGGCTTTTGCTGAGGCAAGGTATCGCCACCGACAATCCAGCGAAAGAACCGGCCCAGCTTCATCTCATCGAGCAGCGGCGCGACAAAGCACTCCGGCTTGTTGGTGATCAGGGCCATTTCGACGCCCTTCTTCTGCAGCCACTTCAGGGTTTCACGCACGCCGGGATAGACCACGGTCAGTGAATGGCACTCGCTATAGGCTTCCATGAAAATCGCCAGCGCAGCTTCAGTGGACGCCTCGTCGACACCGCTGTGATCAATATTATTGGCCAACGCCCGACGCACCAAAACCCGCACGCCGTTGCCAACCCAGTCGCGCACAGCATCGATACCGGCTGCCGGGCGACCGAGTTCAAGCAGGGTTTTATCCACAGCTGCCGCAAGATCAGGCACCGAGTCGACCAATGTGCCATCCAGATCGAACATGATCAGTTTGGGCAGTTGACCCGGGAACAGTTGCTCGAAACCGCTCATGGGCGGGATAACGCCAGTTCTGCGTGCATTTTTTCAATGACCTCTCGGTAGTCGGGCGCATTGAAGATAGCTGAGCCTGCCACAAACGTATCGGCGCCAGCGGCAGCGATGTCGCGGATATTGTTGACGTTGACCCCACCATCGATTTCAAGGCGGATGTCGCGACCGGAGGCATCGATCAGCGCGCGAGCTTCACGCAGCTTGTTGAGGGTGCCGGGGATGAATTTCTGACCGCCAAAACCTGGGTTAACGCTCATGAGCAGGATCATGTCGACCTTGTCCATGACGTATTCGAGCAGGTTCAGGGGTGTGGCCGGGTTGAATACCAGGCCGGATTTGCAGCCGCCTTCACGAATCAGTTGCAGGGAACGGTCGATGTGTTGGCTCGCTTCCGGGTGGAAGGTGATGTAAGTAGCACCCGCTTCGATGAAGTCGCCAATGATCCTATCCACCGGGCTGACCATCAAATGCACGTCGATTGGAGCAGTGATGCCGTACTTGCGCAATGCCGCACACACCATCGGACCAATGGTCAGGTTCGGCACGTAGTGGTTGTCCATCACATCGAAATGGACAAAGTCCGCACCGGCGGCAAGAACGTTGTCCACTTCCTGCCCCAGGCGGGCAAAGTCGGCGGAAAGAATCGACGGAGCAATAACGAAGGGCTGCATGACGCACCTTTTTTTGAGCTAAATCACGATGGCGCGCATTGTACTCCAAGCGATTCGAATACGGGTTGGGTGGCGGATGAATGCAGTGCGACGCCGCTCTGTAGGAGCGAATTTATTCGCGAGACGTAAAACCGGACACACCCTGTCAGACGTCTCGCCAACACGTTGGCTCCTACAGATCAATCAACCAACGCCTCCTCTATACGCTTTGCCTTGACCACAGGCTTGGCATCCGCCGCTTTCAAATCCTTGCTGAAGGTGCCGTCGTTCTCGCCCTTGAAGAAGTTCTTGCCGTAGATCAGCAAGCACAGCACCACGCCAATCGCGAAGGCCCAGCTTGCGCCCTTGATCGCCAGCACCGCACCAATCACGCCCGCAATACCGAGGTCTCGCTGACTGCGGGCTTCGAGGATTCCCAGGCGCACACTCACGTAGCCCTGAATCAACAAGGTCAGCGACAACGCCACGCCCAGGATCGGTTGCACCAGCGTGACCACCGGCAACAGCAGCAAGCCAGTATTGGTGCCCCAGCGAAACGAGCCAACGCCACCGATGATCGACTTCATCGCCTTCGGGCCGCCTTTGAAACGTTCGATGACGACAACCAGCATTGCTGCCCATTTCGGCCCGCACATGGCGACGTCCGGGCCGAAGATACTCATGAAGGCGTTACGCGCACCGAAGATCAGGTGCGCGCGGTCCGGGTTGTAATCGACGATCTCATCGGTCCGGACTTTTTCCGCTTCATCCAGCAGTGATTTCGCACTCAACACGTCGCCAAAGACGATGATGTACACCGCCAGCATGGTCGGCAGCGCCGAGATGAACATCGACAGCGGCGGCATGCCTAGGCCGAAGACCGTGTAATTGCTCCATAGCCCGGCGAAGTCCGGCTTGCTGATGCCCCACTGGATAGTTGGCCATGGCGCTTCGCCGAACAGCGGCGCAATCACCACCGCCAGCAAAATGATCGGCAAGATCCCGAGCTTGGCGAAATTCCACCAGAAACGGTTGCGCTGTTTCAGCTCATTGAAGTGCTGGGAGAAGATCAGGTAGAACGCGATGCCCACAGCGATAGAGATGGTCCATGGCAGCACGTTGAATTTGCCGCCGACCTGAAACACGGCGATTACCGCGCTCAATCCGGCACCGACGATGATCCCCGACTTGATCGCCGATGGCACATATTCCACCACCTTCTTTGCCATCCCCGTGGCACCGAGCGCGATGGAAAATATGCCGAGCATCAGTTGGAAGGCAATCAAGGCGTGGACACGCTCCGGGCCAATGGGGAATTGCGCGCAATAGGCCATCAGCAGCGGAACGGCTGGCGTGATCCAACCCGGCACGGTCGGGTCGCCCAGCAAGTGGTGGGTGAGATAGAGCAAACCGTTGAGCATCACCACCGCCAGCGCTACTTCGAACGGCATGCCGAGCAGCTCGGTCATCAGCGGGATGGCGGCCAGGTCCACGGCGCACATCAACAGGCCTTGCAGGTAGTCCGGCAACTCGAATTTGTAATGAATGAATGGCAAACGCACCTTGAACGGGCCAAGGGGAATGTAGAGGCTTTCACGCCCCGCTTGAGGGAGATTGGACATTGAACGCACCTGTTTTATTGGTCTTGTAATGGCAAACGCTCGGCTTTCATTCGCCGAGCGGCATTGTGTTAATCAAACAATCAGTAAGCGCTGCGGTAGATCTTCTCGATGTCGGCAGCGGTCAGCTTGCGCGGGTTGTTGCGCATCAGACGCTCAATCTTGCTGGCTTCTATCGCCATTTCCGGGATCGCATCTTCCGGCACGTTGAAGCTGCGTATGCCGGACGGGATGTCAACGGCGACGCACAGGTCGGTCATCGCCTGGACGGCCTGGTCGGCGGCGTCCTTGTCACTCAAGTGCGCAACGCGCACCCCCATGGCTTCGGCAATATCCCGGAAGCGCTCGACGCAGGCCATCTTGTTCCAGGCCATCACGTACGGCAGCAACAAGGCATTGCTGACGCCGTGAGCGATGTTGAAACGCCCGCCCAGCGGATACGCCAGCGCATGCACGGCGCCCACACCGGCGTTGCCAAACGCCATGCCGGCCATGAGGCTGGCGGTGGCCATGTCTTCGCGCGCTTGCAGGTTCGACGGGTTGGCGTAGGCCTTGGGCAGCGCCTTGGCGATCAGTTTGATGGCACCCAATGCGATGGCATCGGTGATCGGCGAGGCGTTGACTGACAGGTACGACTCGATGGCATGCACCAGTGCGTCAACACCGCTGGCGGCGGTCACGCTACGCGGGCAGGTCAGGGTCATGATCGGGCTGACCAGCGCAACGTCTGGCAGCAAGTAATCGCTGACGATGCCTTTCTTCAGTTGCGCTTCTTTATCGGAGAAAATCGCCACATTGGTCACTTCCGAACCCGTACCGGCGGTGGTCGGAATCGCAATCAGCGCGGGGCCTTTACGCTTCACCAGATCAACGCCGAACAGCTCAGCCAGCGGCCCTTCATGGTTGGCGAATGCCGCCACCCCTTTGGCGATGTCGATGGCGCTGCCGCCACCCAAGCCAATCAGACCGTCGTGCCCACCCTCGCGATAAGCGCGGGTGCAGTCTTCAACGATGGAGATTTCCGGCTCCGGCTTGACCTGATCGAAGATGCCATAACGACGGCCACCCAGTTGCGCAAGCGCAAGGTCGACAGTCCCGGACTTGACCAGAATGGCGTCGGTCACGATCAGCGGGTTATTGATGTTCAGGCGAGTCAGTTCAACAGCCAGTTGCTCAATGGCAGCAGGGCCGGTAATCAATTTATTAGCGATTTTGAAGGCAGAAACACTCATCGGGCTCGTCCTGTATGCGTTGTTTTTAAGGAAGACGTGCCAATTGATATAGCCAAACCTGTGCCAAGACGCGCAAAGCCCCGTCTGGCGGGGCTTTGCGCGAAATGCTCATATATGACAGGCGATTTTTGATCAGTTTTCTGATCGATTGACAGGGCTGCGATTGGAATCCTAATCAGATCGTTCCCAGCGCTTCATCTTCTGCACCACCGTCGCCTGGCTGACGCCCAGGGCTTTGGCCGCCTGACGGGTGGTTTTGTGGACCTGCAACGCCGCACGAATGGCCGCCCGCTCGGCATTCTCCAGCACCTTGCGCAACGGCAAGCGGCTGTCATCGGTGTTTGACGGGTTGAGGTTGAGGATTTCTTCTGGCATGTCGAGCGCCTCGATGGTGCCGGTCTGATTGGTCACCACCAGCCGCTCGACAATGTTGATCAGCTCGCGAATGTTGCCGGGCCAGGTGTATTCGCACATCAGGTCGAGCGCTTCGATGCTCCATTGCACCTGACGCTCGTAACGGGCGTTGAAGCTGTCGAGGTAGTAATGCAGCAGCGGCGGGATTTCTTCGCTGCGCTCACGCAAGGCCGGGATGTTGATCGGCACGACGTTGAGCCGGTAGAACAGGTCAGCACGGAAGCGCCCTTCTGCCACCAGCTGTTTGAGATCGTGATGGGTGGCGCTGATGATGCGCACGTCTACTTCCTTAAGCTCCAGACCGCCCACCGGGATAAAGCGGTTTTCCTCAATGACCTTGAGCAGCTTGACCTGCACCGCCAGCGGCAGATCGCCGATTTCATCCAGAAACAACGTGCCTTGGTGCGCCAGCTCCAGCAGCCCACGCTTGCCTTTCGGCCCCGCCCCAGTGAACGCACCGGGGGCATAACCGAACAGTTCCGCTTCAATCAGGTTTTCAGGCAGGGCGCCGCAATTGAGCGCCAAAAACGGCTCTTTGGCACGTGGGCTGGCGTTATGGATGAACTGCGCGACCAGGGTTTTACCGACGCCGGTTTCGCCTTGCAGCAAGACCTTTACCGAGCTGACGGCCACTTGTCGTGCCAGGGCGAAGACGCGTCCAGAGACTTCCTGATCAGCCATCAATGGCGAATGCAGCAGATTGTCGCGCTGACCGGCGTGAAGCTTGGCGGTGCTGTTACGCAGTTGCTTGAGCTGCGCAAGCTCGTCGCGCTCGTGTTTCATGCGCAGCAATTGAGTCATGTCGCGTACGGTGCTGACGATGTAACAAATTCGCTGCTGGTCATCGAGAATCGGGGTTGCACTGACCAGCAGTTTTTTACCATGGCTCAGGCTCTGCATTACCGAGACAGGTTGGCCTTCCTGTAGCACACGCAGCGAAGCCGACTGCGAAATGACGCCTTCTTTGACCAACTCCTGCATGGGTCTGCCAATCAGTTGCGCACCACTCAGCCCCGTCAACCGCTCATATGCATGGTTGACCTTTAGCGTCTTGCCATTGCCATCGGTGATGTACACCCCGTCGTGCAGGGCGTTGAGCAGATCTTCGAAACTGGCGTCATGGACGTTCACCGGGGGCTCCGTGCGTGGGGCTGCAAAGGAGTGGAGTTTAAACGGTGACCGCACAAATGCTGCATAACCGGTAAGCGATCCCCCGCCGTCGGATGAGCAGGTGGCTGAGGGCGCAGTTCAAACTGTAGGAGCCAACTTGTTGGCGAGGCGACCAACGCGGTATGCCTGGGACGCCGCCTCGCGAACAAGTTCACTCCTACAGTGCGCTCATCCCGCGACCGGCGGGGAACCCGTCGTAAACCTGCGCACGCGGTGTGACAGGTAGCCGCACGCGGGGCAAGCCGCGCTCGTGCAGACGACCGGTGTTTATTACTCCACCGCTGTGCGCAATTTCTCGCTGCGTCCACGCAGCCATTCCAGTGTCAACAACAGCACTACCGAGAACAGGATCAACAATGTCGCCGCAGCGGCAATCGTCGGGCTAAGGTTTTCGCGGATGCCGCTGAACATCTGCCGTGGCAAGGTCGCTTGCTCGGGACCGGCGAGGAACAGCGTCACCACCACCTCATCGAACGAGGTAGCGAACGCGAACAACGCCCCGGAAATCACCCCCGGCGCAATCAACGGCAGCGTCACTCGACGAAACGCCGTCACCGGCGATGCCCCCAGACTGGCCGCCGCACGTACCAGGTTGTAATTGAAACCCTGCAACGTCGCCGACACAGTGATGATCACGAATGGCACGCCCAACACCGCATGCACCAGAATCAGCGAAATGTAGCTGTTGCCCAATCCCAGCGGCGCAAAGAACAGGTAACTGGATACGCCGACAATCACCACCGGCACCACCATCGGCGAAATCACCAGCGCCATCACCAGCGACTTGCCCGGAAAATTGCTGCGAGTCAGACCAATCGCCGCCAGCGTGCCGAAACCCATCGCCAGCACTGTCGCAGCTGGCGCGACGATCAAGCTGTTCTTCAAGGCGCGCATCCACTCTGCCGAACCGAAGAAATCCTGGTACCAGTGCAGCGAGAACCCTTGCAGCGGATAGACCAGAAAGCTGCCCGAGTTAAACGACAGTGGGATGATCACCAGCACCGGCAGCACCAGGAACAACAACACCAGCCCACAGCCAATGCGCAGCGCGTAATACCAGACCCGCTCGACGGGCGAGATGTAAGGACTCAACATGATGACGCTCCTCAGCTCAAACGCAGGCGGCTGGCGCCGACCAACCAGCTATAAATCAGATACAGCACAACGGTCGCCAGCAACAGCAAGCCGCCCAGTGCGGTCGCCATACCCCAGTTGATGCTGGTGTTGGTGTAGAAGGCCACGAAGTAGCTGACCATTTGATCGTTCGGGCTACCGAGCAACGCAGGCGTGATGTAGTAGCCAATCGACAGGATGAACACCAACAGACAACCCGCGCCGATCCCGGCGTAAGTCTGCGGGAAGTACACACGCCAGAAGCTGGCGAACGGATGGCAACCCAACGAAATCGCAGCACGCATGTAGGTCGGCGAGATGCCCTTCATGACGCTGTAGATCGGCAAAATCATGAACGGCAACATGATGTGGACCATCGAGATGTATACGCCGACCCGGTTGAACACCAGCTCCAGCGGTTTATCGATAATACCCATGGCCATCAGCGCGCTATTGATCAAGCCGCTCGATTGCAGCAACACGATCCAGGCCGCAACGCGCACCAGAATCGAAGTCCAGAACGGCAACAGCACCAGAATCATCAGCAGGTTGCTTTGACGCGCTGGCATGTTCGCCAGCAGGTAAGCCAACGGATACGCCAGCAACAGGCAGATCATCGTGATCACCAGGCCCATCCAGAAAGTGCGGGCAAAGATGTCGACGTAGATCGCCTGATCAGGCGTTGCAGGTGCTACGTCGCCAAGATCATCAATACGATGATCGACGGCGGCCAGCAGGTAATAGGGGGTGTAGCTCGACGTGTTGCGACGGATCGCCTGCCAGTACGCGGGATCACCCCAACGTTCATCAAGGGCTTCCAGCGCGTCTTTATAAGAAGCAGGCTCGTCCTTGAACGGCAATGCACGAGCGGTCTTGGCCAACAGACTGCGGTAGCCAGCCAGCTCCATGTTCAGGCGTTTGGACAGGTCGCCCAAGGTCTGATTCTTGCGGGTTTCGGCAAGGTCCAGGCTTAACGCCTTGTACACCGACTCCGATGGAAGTCCCTTGCCATCCCACTTCGCCACTTCAACCACCGTCAGCGGCATACCACCCACCACTTCCGGGTTGTTGACGCTCTTATAGAGCAGCGCGGCAATGGGCACCAAAAACACCAGCAGCAGGAAAATCGCCAACGGCGCGATCAACGCCTGAGCCTTCCAGCGGTTGACGCGCTCAGCATGGGCCAGGCGTTGCTTCAAGGTAGGGCTGGCGCCTTCAGTCAGGGGCACGGCGATGGCCATAGCGAACTCCGAAATCTTTGAACAAAGGGGGCGCCCTCTGCACTGCCAGCCATCGGCACAACAGAAGACGCACCCGGATCTAACTCAAACCAACGCGCTTACTTGGCCGCCCAAGAGTTGAAGCGCTGTTCCAGCGACTCACCGAAGTCAGCCCAGAATTTCACGTCGATCTGCACCTGATCCTTGATGTTGGCTTCGGTGGTCGGCATGTTCTGCAGGGTGTCGGCGCTCAACAGCTTGACGGCTTCCTTGTTGGCCGGGCCGTACGCGATGTTCTCGGAGAAGGTCTTTTGTTGCTCAGGGGCCAGCGAGAAGGCGATGAATTTCTTCGCTTCAGCAGCGTTTTTCGCGCCCTTTGGAATGGCCCATGCGTCGAAGTCATAGACGCCGCCGGTCCACACCACTTTCAGGTTGCTTTCTTTCTGCACGGCAGCGATACGGCCGTTGTAGGCCGAACTCATGACCACATCACCCGATTGCAGGTATTGCGGCGGCTGTGCGCCCGCTTCCCACCACTGAATGCTTGGCTTGAGCTTGTCGAGCATCTTGAATGCGCGGTCTTGGCCTTCTTTGGTGGCCAGCACTTTGTAGACGTCTTTCGGCGCAACGCCATCAGCCATCAGGGCGAATTCAAGCGTGTACTTGGCGCCCTTGCGCAGGCCGCGTTTGCCCGGGAATTTCTCGGTGTTCCAGAAATCCGCCCAGCCGGTGGGTGCCGATTTCAGCTTGTCAGCGTTGTAAGCCAACACGGTAGACCACACGAAAAAGCCCACGCCGCAGGTCTGGATGGCACCTGGCACGTAGTTCTCGCTTTTGCCCAGAATGGCCGGATCGAGCTCTTCGAACATGTCTTCGTCGCAACCGCGCGACAGCTCCGGCGATTCGACTTCCACCAGGTCCCAGGTCACGCTTTTGGTATCGACCATGGCCTTGACCTTGGCCATTTCACCGTTGTATTCGCCCGCGATGATCTTACCGCCGCCGCCTTTTTCCCATGGTGCGTAGAACGCTTTGTCCTGGGCGATCTTGTTCGCGCCACCGAAGGAAATGACGGTCAGGTCAGCCGCCATCGCCTGCGCTGCACACATCATGCCCAGCGTGATGGCGGTGAGTTTCAATGTCTTCAACATGTGTTGTTCTCTCCACGAGCGGTGTTGGTTAAGCGTTTAGGGGCGATGATTTCGCCTCTGGATGCTTCTTCTTTTTTTACGTGCTGCTGCGGGTGAATCAGTGTGCGTCCTGCAAAGGATCGAGCGCGCGAGCGTGTTCGACCTGCCATCCGATGGGCACCACATCGCCAACGCTCAGCGCCGGGTCCAGCTCGGCGATCGGCTGCTTGACGAAAAAATCGGTCTTGCCTGCCACTTCCAGGCGCACACGTACGTGGTCGCCCAAGTAGATGAACTCAACGACGCGCCCAGAGAATCGGTTCTCGCAACTTTCGCTACGGCCATTGAGATTGACGCGCTCGGGGCGAATCGACAGGGTCACGGCGTCACCGGTCTGTCCGACGTTGACCGCCAGCGCCTCGACCTTCTCGCCACGGGCCAGACTGACCACGCAGCGGTCGCCGTTCTGGCTGAGCAGCGTGCCGTTAATGCGATTGTTTTCGCCGATGAAGTTAGCGACGAAGGTATTTTTTGGCTCTTCGTAGAGCGTGCGCGGTGGTGCGATCTGCTGGATTTCGCCCTGATGGAACACCGCCACGCGGTCAGACATGGTCAGCGCCTCGCCCTGATCGTGCGTCACATAAACCACCGTCACGCCGAGGCGCTGGTGCAGGTGCTTGATCTCCATCTGCATGTGTTCACGCAGTTGCTTGTCGAGGGCACCCAACGGTTCGTCCATCAGCACCAACTGCGGCTCAAACACCAGCGCACGCGCCAGGGCCACACGTTGTTGCTGACCACCAGACAATTGCGCGGGATACCGATGAGCGAAGGTGCCGAGCTGAACCATGTCCAGCGCACGCTTGACCTTCTCGCTGACGTCGGTCTTGCTCATACCACGCACCGACAGCGGAAACGCCAGGTTCTCGGCGACGGTCATGTGTGGAAACAACGCGTAGTTCTGAAACACCATGCCGATGTCGCGTTTATGCGGCGGCACGTTATTGATCGAGCGCCCAGCCAGCAGAATGTCACCCGCAGTTGGCGTTTCGAAGCCTGCAAGCATCATCAGGCTGGTGGTTTTACCGGAGCCGGACGGCCCGAGAAGCGTGAGAAATTCGCCTTTGCGAATGTCCAGGTTGAGGTCTTTGACGATCAGTGATTCGCCGTCGTAGCTCTTCTGCACACCACGAAAGCTGACCAGAACATCATTCGCCCCAGCGCTTGAATCGACATTGCTCATTTCCCACACCTTTGCTTAATCAACCGTGGGAACAAGCCTAGATTAGCTTGCAAACCAAGCAAATCGGGGCGCAGGAGAGATTCGCCTAAGGCACATGGAAGGTTCTGTGTAGGGATTGCCCTACAAGGATGGCGGGAATAGATATGTCGGAAGACGGCGATTTTCTGCAGGAACAGCAGAAGGTTGCGAGAAGGCCGGCAAAGCCTTCAATCAGGCGGGGCGGCGAATCGCAGCCTTAGGCAGTTCCTACAGATCTGTTGTCGTTTTCAGACCTCACAGCAACTTATGCTCCATCGCATACTTCACCAGTTCCGCCAGGGAGGTGATGTTGAGCTTCTGCATCAACCGCGCCTTGTGAGTACTGATGGTTTTGCTGCTCAACGCCACTTGCTGGGCGATGTCATTGACGTTAGCGCCCTGCGCTAGACGCTCGAACACTGAAAACTCTCGCTCCGACAACAGCGAATGCAGCGGCCGATTGTCGGTGAGGCCGACCTCGAACACCATGCGATCCGCCAGGTCCGGATCGATGTATCGCCCGCCAGCCGCCACTCGTCGGATCGCCGTCAGCAGCAACGCCGGATCACTGTCCTTGGTGGCATAGCCTGCCGCGCCGACTTTCAACGCCCGCGCCGCCATCTGCGCTTCGTCGTGCATCGACAGCACCAAAATAGCGGGAGGATTGTTCAGTGCACGAATCCGCGGGATTGCCTCCAGACCGTTTACGCCGGGCATCGAGATGTCCAGCAGTACCACCTCGCACTCGACGTGACGCAACGTCTCCAGCAGTTGTTCACCATTGCTGGCTTCGCCCACCACCAGCAGATCCTTGGCCAGGCCGATCAACTGCTTGATGCCTTCTCGGACGATGGTGTGGTCTTCAGCGACCAATACACGAATCACTTCACTTGCTCCTGCTCGACCTGTTCCAGCGGAATCGGAATATAGATGCGCAAGGTTGTGCCTTCATCCAGCGTACTGTCCAGTTGCAATCGTCCGCCCATGATCAGTACTCGCTCACGCATGCCGACCAGGCCGAAGGACACCGGCCGGTCGAGGTCCTGCTCGAACCCACGGCCGTCGTCGGCGATGGTCATGCACAACACACCCGCCTCCAGCGTCAGATTCAGTTCGACGGTGTGCGCCTGGGCATGACGCATGACGTTGGTCAGCGCCTCCTGAAGGATGCGGAACAGGCCGACAGCCGTTGCGTCCGGCAACGTTGGCAGGTTGTCCGGCACCTCGACCAAACACGGAATTTGCGTGCGTGCCTCGAAACGACGCGCCTGCCATTCAATCGCCGAGGCAATCCCGGCATCCAGAATGGGCGGGCGCAAGGCGGTCGCCACATCGCGCACCAACTGGAACAACTGGGCGATCAGTCGCTTCATACTGTTCAGCCGGTCCCGCAGTCCAGGATCGAGATCGGCGTAGGCCAGTTCGCACATAGACGTTTCCAGCTTGAGCACTGTCAGCATCTGACCGAGCTCGTCATGAACCTCCCTGGCAATTCGTGCCTTTTCTTCTTCGCGCACGGTTTCAAGGTGGGCAGACAGCTCGCGCAGTTGCTCGGCCAGGCTGTGCAGGCGCGACTCACTCTCTTGCAGCGCCTCCAACGAACGGCGCCGCTCAGTCACATCGGTGATAAACACCACCAGATATTCGGCGTCGCGAAAGCGCAGGAAACTCAAGGACACATCTACCGGCAAGGTGCTGCCGTCGGCACGAATACAGTTGCTCTCGAAGGTTTGCGGCGCCTCTTCACTGGACCGGGCTCGCTTCCACAGGTTGAGCCAGCGGTCCATGTTCAGGCTGGGTTCGAAGTCGATCAGGGGCCTGTCCACGACACCGCCGGGTGCATAGCCGAGCATGCTTTCCACGGCGTGATTGGCGTAACGCACATGGCTGTCCCAATTGACCCAGAGAATGCCGACGGTACTTTGATCGATTGAAAACTGCGCCAACCGTAACGCTTCTTCCCCGGCCTGGCGCCGGGCGATGTCGTCGCGCGCGGCCAGCAATTCCGTTTCCAGCGTGTGTTGCTGGCGCCGCTGGCCAACGACGATGGCAATGCAAGCCACCGAAACCAGCAAGAGCAGCAGTGTCAGGTTTTTCCAGAGACCGGAGGATTCACTGAGCTGTGGGTATTTGGGTTGCAGCCACTGCGCGTGAACCTGCTCCAGGTCTTTGGGCGCAATCGCACCCAACGCACGCGTGATGATTTCGGCCAGCTGCGGTAAATCACGTCGGGATGCGATGCGTAACAACTGCGGAAAACCCACATCACCTACCACAGCCAATCCGGCGAACTCACCTTCACGCGACAGCCGACTGAGCTGAGCTTCGTCGATCACCGCATAACGGGCCTGTTGACTGAGCAATAGCTGCAACGCCTGCCGCTCAAGTGGCACGCCCTGCAAGTTGAGGTGAGTGTAATTGGCCCGCAAATAATCCGCGGTCAGGCTCGGCATGCGCACCGCGACGCGCACACGCGAATCAAGCTTCTCAAGGTCCACCGCGCCAGAGCCGTCGCGCTCGCCAACGACCAGTGCTGGAACGCGCATGTAGGGATCGGAAAACAGCCACAGGCGCAAGCCCGCAGGGGTTTGGGTCAGCCCCGGCGCAAAATCGATCTCGCCTTTGACCAGCGCTTCCTCAAGCGCCGGTTGATCGGGGTAGTTGCGCCACAGCAGCTCGGTCTGCAAGGTCTTCGCCAGCAAGTTCACCACATCGACATTGGCCCCGGACAATTGCTGCGCACGTCGGTCGAATTGCGCGTAAGGCGCCTGCAACACGATGCCGACGCGTAACTGCCCGCGCTGGCTCAGCCAGTCGCGTTGAGCGACGGTCAACGCATCCAGGCTCGGCGCGGCGTTGTCTGCCATGACCGACAACGGAGCACCCATGAAAAACAGGACCATCAAGAGCCATCCCGCACAGCCGATAACCCAAAGGCGCAGCAAGCGGATGATCAACGTGTTATTTCCATTACCTGAATCCTTTTACCGATCATTCGACGTGCGCGTTTTTAACAGGGATCTGCGGCGGCTCGCTTGACCGAGCGCAGACCTGACAAACATTCATCAACCCATTAGGCTGCCGGGATTGTTTCTGGCTTTTGGAATATCCGATGTCCTACACCATTCGCGCAATGCTTCCTGCGATTTGCCTGACACTTATCCTACCCTTTGTTCCGCCGCTTCTGGCAGCAGACCCGGTGCCAAGTAAAGACGCCCCGCCTGCCGACGTGCCGGTGGAGCCTCAGGTATTGCCCTCGCGCAGCCAGGAAGATGCGCTGGCCCTAGAGCGACAATTGCCGCAAGCCGAGCAGCAACAGTTGCAGGCCGGCGACGAAAGCTTTTTGGCACTATGGAAGCCAGCCAATAGCGATGACCCCAAAGGTGCAGTGATTGTGATCCCCGGCGCTGGGGAAACCGCCGACTGGCCAAACGCTGTCGGCCCGCTGCGCCGCAAATTGCCCGATGTGGGCTGGGCGAGCCTGAGCCTAACGATGCCGGACGCCCCCGATGACGGCGTTATCGCACGCGCCCCCGAGCCCATACCTGCCGCCGGCGATGCGGCGACTGACAAGGCAACGCCCAAGGACGCCGCAAACAAAACGACAGATCCCACCGCCACGGCTGAAGCCGAAGCGGCAGCCACAGCCGCGCGTGCCACTGCCGATGCTGAACAGGCCAAATCCTATGCCGAGCGCATCTTCACCCGCATTGAAAGCGCAGTGGCATTCGCCCAACAGAACAAGGCGCGCAGCATTGTGCTGGTCGGCCATGGCAGCGGCGCCTATTGGGCTGCGCGATTCATGAGCGAAAAATCTTCGCCTGCGGTTCAGAAACTGGTGATGATCACTGCACAAGAAACCGGCAAGGACACGCCATCGCTGCTGCAAATCCTGCCGACCCTGAAGGTCGCCACCGCAGACTTCGTCGATAAGGATCGACCTGTTTCACGCAAACAGGCCCAGGAACGTCTTGACGCGAGCAAGCGGGTCAAAGGCGCTAAATTTACCCAAATTACCCTTAATACCGTTCCGGGCAATTCAGCCACCGAGCAAGAGCAACTGACGAGGCGAGTGCGAGGGTGGCTGGAGAGTCAATGACTCTTGAAATGACCTCGGCCAAGGAGCGAACTTGTTCGCGAGGCGGTGTTTCAGGCGCACCGCGCTGGATGCCTCGCCAACAAGTTGGCTCCTACAGATGAAGCGCGCTCTGCAGCCTCGACCACAATTGCCCGCCGCTGCTCATCCGGCGCGCCGCGCCAGTGGCGGATGCCTTCCACACACCCGCTGGAGTGAACTTGTTCGCGAGGCGGTGTTTCAGGCGCACCGCGTTGGATGCCTCGCCAACAAGTTGGCTCCTACAGATGAAGCGCGTTCTGCAACCTCGACCACTATTACCCGCCGCTGCTTATCCGTCGGGGCGCGCCAGTGGCGGATGCCTTCCACACACCCGCTGTAGGAGTGAACTTGTTCGCGAGGCGGTGTTTCAGGCGCACCGCGTTGGACGCCTCGCCAACAAGTTGGCTCCTACAGACCACAATTACCCGCCGCTGCTCATCCGGCGTGGCGCGCCAGTGGCGGATGCCTTCAACCCACCCGCTGCAGGAGTGAACTTGTTCGCGAGGCGGTGTCCCAGACGCACCGCGTTGGACGCCTCGCCAACAAGTTGGCTCCTACAGATGAAACGCGTTCTGCAGCCTCGACCACAATTGCCCGCCGCGGCTTATTCGGCGGGGCGCGCCAGTGGCGGATGCCTTCCAGACACCCGCTGTAGGAGTGAACTTGTTCGCGAGGCGGTGTTTCAGGCGCACCGCGTTGGACGCCTCGCCAACACGTTGGCTCCTACAAAGGCTGCGACGGTGTGCGCAGGCAATAAAAAACGCCCTTGGAGCCGGGCTTCAAGGGCGTTTTTTGGATCAATCAACGATCAGGCGTTTACAAGCGTCTGCTCATTCACATGACTGGCCGGCTGCAACGGTAACAGCGGTGCATGCGGATCAGCTTCGATCGATTCACGCCAGGCGCTGAGCCACGACGAATGGCCTTCGCTCCAGACCAGTTCGTGCAGGCGAGCCAGCGCGACCGGATCACTCAACAGCGCCAATCGCTCGCTGTTGTTGAGCAACTCCGGCCCTCCTTTGAGCGCATGAAGAACGCGCTCGTTACGCAGCCCCTCGATGGGCTCGGCATAACGATGGCGCGAGGTAGCCAATGCACACGCCAATGCGTTCTGCTGCGGATCGACCACTGCACGAACAAAACCGTCCTTGAGCGCATGCCAGCGATTTTCGTGAGTGTATTGATCGGTCGAAATCAGCTCTTGTGGCGGCGTGTGTTCCTCGGGAATCAGGAAATAGCTCTCATCACGGGCTTTAAGGCCCAGTTTGACTCGGCTGGAGATCACCGAAACAGGGATCGACAGCATCAGCGAACCCACGATAGGCGCCAACCACCAGAGGAAACTTGGGTTCAACCACGCCACCAACAGCGCCCAAAAAAAGCCCAGCGCCGTTTGTGGACCATGCCGCTTGACCGCCTCGCTCCAGGGAGTCGAGTCATCGTCACGTTGCGGCGAGTTCCAGGTCGCGGCCCAGCCAAGGAAAGCTGCCAGCACGAAGCGGGTATGGAACAACATGCGTACCGGCGCCAGCAGCATGGAGAACAGCATTTCCATGAGCATCGACAGGGTGACTTTGATCCGTCCGCCAAAACCGACTGCGCCCTTGGCCCAGATCAGAATGATGCTCAGCAACTTAGGCAAGAACAGCAGCACGATAGTGGTCGAAAACAGCGCGACAGCCTTTTCCGGATGCCATTGCGGCCACAATGGATACAGCTGACGCGGCTCAAGGAAATACGTCGGTTCCATCAGCGTGTTCACCGCTAGCAAGGCCGTCGACAGCACCAGGAAGAAGAACCACAACGGCGCCGACAGGTACGACATCACCCCCGTCAGGAACACCGCGCGGTGAACCGGATGCATGCCTTTAACCAGGAACAGCCGGAAGTTCATCAAGTTACCGTGGCACCAGCGGCGGTCACGCTTGAGTTCGTCCAGCAGGTTGGGCGGCAGCTCTTCGTAACTACCCGGCAAATCGTAGGCAATCCACACGCCCCAGCCAGCACGGCGCATCAGCGCGGCTTCAACGAAGTCGTGAGACAAAATCGCCCCCGCGAACGCACCTTTACCGGGCAATGGCGCCAGGGCGCAATGCTCGATAAATGGCTTCATCCGGATGATCGCGTTGTGCCCCCAGTAGTGGGATTCACCCAACTGCCAGAAGTGCAGACCGGCCGTAAACAAAGGCCCATACACGCGGGTGGCGAACTGCTGCATGCGCGCATACAGCGTATCCATGCCCGAAGCGCGTGGCGCGGTCTGGATGATACCGGCGTCCGGAGTGGCTTCCATCAAGCGCACCAGTCCGGTCAGGCACTCGCCGCTCATCACCGAGTCGGCGTCGAGGACGACCATGTAACGGTAGTCTCCGCCCCAACGGCGGCAGAAGTCATCAAGGTTGCCGCTTTTACGTTTAACGCGACGGCGACGGCGACGGTAGAAAATCTTACCGAAACCACCGGTCTCCCGGCACACGTCCAACCAGGCTTGCTGCTCGGCCACGGCGATGTCGGTTTCGTTGGTGTCGCTAAGGACGAAGAAGTCAAAGCGATCCAGATTTCCCGTTGCGGCAACCGATTCAAAGGTTGCACGCAGACCCGCGAATACTCGCGGCACGTCTTCGTTACAGATCGGCATGACCAGCGCAGTACGTGCGCCCGCTTCGATCGGCTCGTTACCCGCGCTAGCGCCGGAGATGCGGTATTTGTCGTGCCCGGTCAGCAGTTCAAGAAAGCCCATCAAGGCAGTCCAGAAACCAGCCGACACCCAACAGAACAGAATGCCGAACAACAACAGAATGCTGGTCTGCAAGGCGTATGGCAGCACCTGTGCGGCTGTTTGCAGCAATGTCTGATGGCTGATTTCGTCCAGAGACACCAGCGACCAGCCTTGATACGGCAGGATGCCTTTCATGTAAAAGCCAGCCACGATGGTCTGGCCGAGCATGAGCACTAGCAGGATATAACGACGAATCGACCCCACCGTGCGCCAGCGCGACTTGGGCAGATCACGTGGTAGATGGCTCTTGTCCGACGTGGGCGGATTACCCTTGCCGGTCAGTTTGCGCCAGCCGCGAACCAGAATATTGGTGCGCCAAGGCTCGGGAACCACCCTGGTGCGGCGAATCGGCGGCGTGGCCTTCAGGCAGACACGACCATTGGCATCGACACCCAGCATCTCTGCTTCGTGCAGTTCGTCAGCGGTGGTCAAGGTCAGGCGACGACCCACCGAAGCCTGGGCGGCGTCGGCTGGATCGGTGACGGTTTGCGCCGAAAGGCGTTCATGCAGCTCAGCGAACGAGGTGCAGCTTGCCAGCTCGGCACGCTGCTGATCGCTCATCGGCAAATGTGCCAGGTACTCGCTAAGAGACTCGGGCACGGCTTGTGAATTACTCATCGGCTGGCAACTGGTAGCTCCAGGTCTCGGTCAAGACTTGTTGAATCTTGGCCGTTTCCTGCTGGGTGGATGCAGTCGCCGGGGCTGGCTGCGGGATGTCTTTGCTGCCTTTATTGGCTTTTGCCGCGTCGCCCAGCGCCGCTTCTGGCTTGGAGGCCTCGGCATCGGCTTTGGCTTCAGCAACCTTGGCTGTTTCAGCATTTTTGGCCGCGTCGGCTTTCACGCCATCAGCGCGTGCGGCGTCGACATTGACGATTTGCGCCTTGTCGTCTTTAGGCGCGGCGGCGACTGAAGCAAGTTTGGCTTCGGCCTTCTTCTCGGCTTTTTTGTCGGCGTTCTTATCAGCTTTGTCAGCCGTGATGACCGCAGGTTCCTTGCCCGGCTCGGCAGGGGTTTCACGCAGCAGATAAGCACGCATTTCTACTGACTTGTTGGTGTCTTTGACTTTCAGCCGCAGCGTCAGCCGCCAGCCTTTAGTCACTGGGTTGTAACGCAGGTTGTTTTCGACCAACTCAGTGTTGTCGTCAGTGATGACCTGGCTACGAATCGCCGGATCTTCACCCAGCTTGGCCAGTACCGGGCCAACGAAGTCCACCAGGTAAGCCACGCTGCCGTCAGGCTGTCGTACCAGGTTCGATTGCTTCACGTCACCTGTCGAGCGCAGGGTTTGTTTGACCCAGCCAAGATCTGGCGAGTGAATCGAGTCTTCATCCATGGTCCAGTGCAGACGGTAGTTGAAATCGACCGACTGACCCGGCTCTGGTTGGGTTTCCGGCTTCCAGAACGCAACAATGTTGTCGTTGGTTTCATCGGCAGTCGGGATTTCTACCAGATCGACGGTGCCCTTGCCCCAATCGCCTTTTGGCTCAATCCAGGCGCTTGGACGTTTGTCGTAGCGGTCATCCAGATCTTCGTAGTGACTGAAGTTACGACCACGTTGCAGCAGACCGAAGCCGCGCGGGTTCTCGACCGAGAAGCTGCTGATGGCCAGGTGTTTGGGATTGTTCAAAGGACGCCAGATCCACTCGCCATTGGCTGCCTGAATCGACAGACCGTTGGAGTCGTGAAGCTCGCGACGGTAGTTGAGCACTTTGGACGGCTGATTGGCGCCGAACAGATACATGCTGGTCAACGGAGCGACACCCAGCTTGCCGACCTTTTCACGCAGGAACATACGCGATTGCACGTCGACCAGGGTATTGCTGCCTGGGCGCAGGGTCAGTTTGTATGCACCCGTGGCACGCGGGGAATCGAGCAGCGCGAAGATCACCAGATGGTTGTCGTCCGGGTTAGGCCGCTCAATCCAGAACTCGGTGAAACGCGGGAACTCTTCACCCGATGGCGCGGCAGTGTCGATCGCCATGCCGCGAGCGGACAAACCGTAAACCTGACCTTTGCCCACAACGCGGAAGTAGCTCGCGCCCAGCATGGTCATGATTTCGTCTTGCTTGTCGTCTTTGTTGATCGGGTACATGACGCGAAAGCCCGCGTAACCGAGGTTCTCGGTGGACTTGGGATCGACCTTCACATCAGCAAAATCGAAACGGCTCGGGTCGTACTTGATCTCGCTGACCGTCGTGGCTGTGACTTCGTTGATTTTCACCGGCGTGTCGAAGTGCATGCCCTGGTGATAGAACGAAATCTTGAATGGCGTTTTTTCATTCGCCCATTCTGCTTTGTCCTGCAAGAAGCGAATCTTCTGGTAGTCCGCGAACTTCATGTCACGGAATTCCGCCGGAAGGTTGCTCTTGGGCGCTACAAATTTCTGCGCGGCCAGTTCTTTGGCCTTTGTCGCCACGTCGTCGATATCGAACGCCCAGAGTTGGTTGGCACCCAATAGACAAAACAGAGCAGACCCGGCCAACAACGCGCTACGCAGGCGCTTGCCGGGGGTCTTTGGTGCATTACATGGACTAACAATCACGAGCAACCCTCGCCGAAAACAGATGAAGAAACCAACGGCCAGCTATCAAATGCCGGGTTGGCGAGCATTGTTCCGACTCCGAAAGGGGGCAATGATTCCCCAAATCGATATCGAACCAGTCTGCGTTTATCAATTGAACAGGCGAATACCTGTCTTTGTAGCGCGCGATTATCTAGTAGGTCGCGTGACAACGCATCAGGGGAACAGAAGTATTTATGGCTTTTTGCCTAATAAAGTCGGGCTATACGAACAAAACCGGGCCTTTACGTCTCAAGTAAAAATGTCACAGGGCCATCATTGATCAAGTGAACCTGCATATCTGCACCAAATTGGCCCACGCCAACCTTTTCGTGCGAGTTTTTAGCCTTCTGAACCAGATACTCAAACAGTTGGGCACCCAGCGCTGGCGGCGCCGCCTTGGAAAAACTCGGACGCAAGCCGCTTTGTGTGTCCGCCGCGAGGGTGAACTGCGACACCAGCAACAAGCCACCCGCCACATCGATCAGGGACAGGTTCATCTTGCCCTCGGCGTCGCTGAACACCCGATAGTTGAGCAGCTTGTGCAGCAGTTTATCGGCCGAGGCGTGGGTGTCATGAGGCTCGATGCCGACAAGGACCAGCAAACCGGTTCCAATAGATCCCAATGTTTCTGCCCCGACCACCACTCGTGCATGCGAGACACGCTGAAGCAAACCTTTCATGCTCACAACTCCACTTTCAATACGTGCTGGAGCAAGGCTTGCCCGCGAATCGGTTTTTCAGGCGACCTTTGATCGTCTGATCCAAGGGCTTCGCGGCCAAGTCTTCAGCAACTCGATCAAGCCTCTTCTGGGGGTAGATCCAGCAAACGCTGAGCCACTTGTGAGGCTGCTCGCACCAGGGCGTCGGTAATGCCGGGCTCGGATGCCGCATGACCGGCATCGCGGATGACTTGCAACTCACTGTTGGGCCACGCCTGATGCAATTCCCAAGCGTTATCCAGTGGGCAAATCACATCGTAGCGGCCATGCACGATGATCCCTGGCAAATGCGCGATCTTGGGCATGTCGCGGATCAACTGGTTTTCTTCCAGGAATGCATTGTTGGTGAAGTAATGACATTCAATCCGGGCGATGGATAACGCGCGTTGCGGCTCGGAGAACCGATCGACGACCAGCGGATTGGGCCGCAATGTCGCCGTTCGACCTTCCCAGGTGGACCAGGCCTTGGCCGCGTGCATCTGGGCGATCTGGTCGTTACCGATCAGGCGTTTATGGAACGCCGACAGCAGGTCGTGGCGTTCATCGAGCGGGATCGGCGCCAGATAATCCTGCCAGTAATCCGGAAACAGACGGCTCGCGCCCGCCTGATAGAACCATTCGATTTCCTGGGGACGGCAGAGAAAAATGCCACGCAAGATCAGTGCATGCACCCGGTCAGGGTGAGTCTGAGCGTAAGCCAGTGCCAGCGTCGAACCCCATGAGCCGCCGAACAGCACCCATTTGTCGATACCCAGGTGCTTGCGAATACGCTCAAGATCCTCAACCAGATGCCAGGTGGTATTGTTGTCCAGGCTGGCGTGTGGCGTGGAACGACCACAGCCGCGTTGATCGAAAGTAATGATGCGGTATAGGTTGGGATCGAAATAACGACGGCTCTGTGCATCGCATCCTGCACCTGGGCCACCATGGATAAACACTACTGGCAAACCTTTGGGCGAGCCGCTTTCGTCGACATACAGCACATGAGGCTCTTGCACTGCCAGATCGTGCCGGGCATAAGGTTTGATCTGCGGGTACAAAGTCTGCATAGGTGCTCCACAAGTCCAATTCAGGGGCTGCTATCTATTCTGCCGTTGGGCATCATAAACCCGAATCGGCGAAATGATCATGCCCTGCTGTTTTTTACATGCCACACCACTCAATCAGAATGGAACGATCAATGCAGGCGTTTGCGGATTAAGATCGAATGCGAACCAGGCCATTTTCCTTGAGTCGAAGCATGGGTCGTGTCATCGGCTATTTCACTCTATTTGCGGGAAATAACCGACGACACGTCCTACAGTCAAAAAACCCCTTTCACTCGTCCAACCAACTTGAGGTCGTACCCGATGTCTCCGGAACCCAATGTTCGTGACGCTGAAGTGGCAGCCTTTCGTGAAGCGGTACTGACCAAACTCACCTATGCGGTGGGTAAGGACCCTGACCACGCGTTTGACCATGACTGGTTTGAAGCGATTGCTCTGGCCACCCGCGACAAAATGGCCGAGCAATGGATGAAGCACACCCGCTACATCTATAAGCAGGAAAAAAAACGGGTTTATTACCTGTCTCTCGAATTTTTGATCGGCCGGCTGATGATGGACAGTCTCAGCAATCTCGGCCTGCTGGAAACCGCCCGCCTGGCATTGAAAGGTCTTAATGTCGACCTCGAACGCATCCGCTTGCTTGAGCCGGACGCCGCACTGGGCAATGGCGGTCTTGGTCGTCTGGCGGCCTGCTTCATGGAAAGCATGTCGACCCTGGGCGTCGCGGGGCATGGATATGGCATTCGTTATGAGCACGGGTTGTTCCGTCAGGCCATCGTTGATGGCTGGCAGCAAGAGCAGACCGAGAACTGGCTGGACTTCGGCAACCCATGGGAGTTCGAACGTCCGGAAGTGATCTACCACATTGGCTTCAGTGGCAGCGTAGAGCCGGTCCTCGACAGCACGGGCTCACCGGTGCTCGACGCTGCGGGTGAAACCAAACATGTGTGGAACGCCGGTGAAACCGTGCGGGCGATTGCCTACGACACCCCCGTGGTGGGATGGCGCGGTAACGCGGTGAATACGCTGCGTCTGTGGCGCGCCCGTGCCGTCGAGGACCTGCACCTGGAACGCTTCAATGCCGGTGACCATGTCGGCGCAGTGGCTGAAGTCGTTCGCGCCGAGAGCATTTCCCGCGTGTTGTATCCAAACGACAGCACCGAAGCGGGGCAGGAACTACGCCTGCGTCAGGAGTATTTCTTCGTCTCGGCGTCGCTGCAGGACTTGCTGCGCCGCCACAAGAACATGGGCTATACGATCAACAGCCTGCCGGAACACGCTGCGATCCAGATGAACGACACGCACCCATCGATCGCCGTGGCTGAGCTGATGCGCATTCTGATCGACCTGTACAACGTGGAATGGGACGAAGCCTGGCGTATCACGGTCGGCACGCTCGCCTACACCAACCACACCTTGCTGCCAGAAGCCCTGGAAACCTGGGCTGTGGGCCTGATGGAGCGCATGCTGCCGCGACATATGCAGATCATTTATATGATCAATGCGCGTCACATCGATGAAGTTCGCGTCAAATGCAAAGACGATCCTGACCTGTTCGGTATCCTGCGAGCCGTGTCGCTGATCGAAGAAGACAACGGTCGTCGGGTCCGCATGGGCAACCTGGCGTTCCTCGGCTCTCACAGCGTCAATGGAGTGTCGGCACTGCACACGCAATTGATGCGCAAAACGGTGTTCTCGCACCTGCACAGCCTGTACCCGGACCGTATCAACAACAAAACCAACGGCATCACGTTCCGCCGCTGGCTGTATCAGTCCAACCCGACGCTCACCTCGATGCTGGTCGAGAAACTGGGCGAAGGAGTACTCGACGATCCAGAAACCAGGCTCATCGCTCTGGAACCGTTTGCCGACAATCGAGATTTCCAGAAGCAGTTTGCCGCGCAACGCCTGCACAGCAAGAAGGCACTGGCAGCCATTATCCAGGACCGACTGGGCATCACGATTAATCCTGAAGCGATGTTCGACGTTCAGGTCAAACGGATTCATGAGTACAAACGCCAGTTGTTGAATCTGTTCCATACCGTTGCGCTGTATCAGGCAATGCGTGCCGACCCGAGTACCCGTTGGGCGCCACGGGTGAAGATCTTCGCAGGTAAAGCAGCAGCCAGTTATCACACGGCCAAATTGATCATCAAACTGGCCAATGACATTGCCCGGACAGTGAACAACGACCCAACCCTGCGCGGTCAACTGAAAGTGGTGTTCATACCTAACTACAACGTCAGCCTGGCGGAAAGCATCATTCCCGCCGCCGATTTGTCGGAGCAGATTTCCACGGCGGGCCTGGAAGCATCAGGCACCAGCAACATGAAATTCGGCCTCAATGGCGCCCTGACCATCGGTACGCTGGACGGTGCCAACGTGGAGATGAGCGAGCAAGTCGGGCTGGAGCACATGTTCATTTTCGGGATGAGCTCGCAGGAAGTCGAAGCGCGCAAACATGCGGGCGAGTTCAATGCACATGGCGACATCGCGGCGTCCGGGCGTTTGAACGATGTATTGCAAGCCATTCGCGGAGGGGTGTTCTCGCCGGATGATCCAAACCGTTATGCCGGATTGATCGATCAACTGGTTGCCTACGATCGCTTCTTTGCGTGCGCCGATTTTGAGTCGTATTGGCATGCACAGGCCAAGGTCGAAGCACACTGGCACAACACCAACGAATGGTGGCGCTCGGCAATCCTTAACACGTCGCGCATGGGCTGGTTTTCTTCGGACCGAACCATTCGCGAGTACGCGACGGAAATATGGAACGCGCTGGATTGAGGTAGCGCTTTGCTTAAAAGCCGCGTCGTACATACGATCTGTAGGAGCCAACGTGTTGGCGAAGCGAGCAACGCGGTGCGCCTGAAACGCCGCCTCGCGAACACGTTCACTCCTACAACCCACCGGCAAGTCCCGTTGAAGCTGCTGACACAGCGCCTGTCGCAGACCCGCTCCCAGCGTCACTCAATGCTCAGGCCGTCAGCACGGACGGCCCAGAGCTGATCTGGGATTTGCCTTTGCATTCGCAGCAATCTGCAGTAACTGGGTATCTCCACCGAGCGCGCGCGCAGAGCAGCACAGTTGATCGCCTGGCGCTGGCCCTGATGATCGGCGGTCATCTGCGGGTTCGCAGGGAAATCTGGCTGGTCGGTGCAGCGCTGATTGCTGTCGTGGTCGCCAAGCTGTTCTTCGTGGAGCTTAGCGACCGACGCGGGCTTGAGCGCATTGTTTCCTTTATCGGCGTTGGCATTCTGCTGCTCGTAGTGGGATATTTCGCACCACTACCGCCAAAATCCCTTATACGCCCTTCGTCATCAGAAGAGCCCGCCACGGATTCGGCCCGCTCATGAGGAATGCGTTGTTGAGCAGTCAGTTCATTATCAAGGCCGCTGTGTTCGGCTCCCTTCTCTGCACCGTGCTGCTTGGCTACGCGGAAGACCTGCCGGACGACTTCGCCAGCCAGATGCCTCTGACTATCAGCGGCGAAGGCCCATGGTATCGGCTGCAATTGCCACTGAGCGTGCAATTGAATGCGCGCCAGGGCAACCTCAATGACGTCCGCATTTTCAATGCCGACGGGCAGGCTCAACCCTATTCGTTAACCCTGAGCCAACCGCAACGAGCCGAAGATGAACATCCTGTCTCGGTAAAGTGGTTCCCGCTGTACAACAGTGACGACGCCCAGGATGTCGAGCCCGCCATTCGCGTCGAACGCACCCCAAGCGGCACGCTGGTCGAGGTGCAACCGCAGGGCGAGATCGAAGCAGGCGAGGAAATATTGCGCGGCTGGCTGCTGGACACCAGCGCGATCAACGCACCACTGGACCAACTGATCATCGACTGGAGCACCGAACGCGAAGGCTTCCAGCGCTTCACCATCGAAGCCAGCGATGACCTGCAACACTGGCAGCGCTGGGGCGAAGGTCAGGTTGCGCGCTTGTCTTTTGCCGATGAGCTGGTAGAGCAACGCGAAGTGTCATTGCCGGGGGGCACCGCCCGCTATTTGCGCTTGCTGTGGAACAATCCGCAATCGGCACCCACGCTGACTTCCGCGCAATTGCTCAGCACCCGCCCAGGTATTTTGCCGCTCAGTTGGTCGCCAGCGATCACAGGAAGCACCGAAAAACCGGGGGTGTACGTTTGGAAGTTGCCGGTAGCAATGCCAATCGAGCGCATGAAGATCAACATCACCCAACCCAACAGCCTTGCACCGGCAACGCTGTATGGGCGTCACGACAGCAACGCACCCTGGCGGTTGATCGACGACAGCTTGCTGTATCGGCTGACGCAAAACGGTCAGGACGTGACTCGGGACGAAATGGAGTTACCCGGCGACGTCGTGCAGCAATTAAAACTGGAAGTGGATGAACGGGGCGGCGGCCTTGGGGCCCAAGCACCGACACTCAGCTTTGCCGTGCGCGCAACTCAGCTCGTGTTCCTTGGCCGGGGTGCCCCGCCTTATAGCCTGGCCATTGGCAATAAAACCATAAGCGGCGCGAACCTGCCGCTATCGACGCTGATACCCGGCGTAACGCCGGAAAAACTCGCGGCACTGGGCAGCGCAACACTGGCCTCAGCGCCCGTCGCTGCAACCGCCGTGCCGGTGCCTGTCGCCGATGGCCCGGACTGGAAACGCATGGGACTGTGGGCGGTGCTGGTGATCGGGGTGATATTTCTGGGCTGGATGGCGCTGAGCACGCTGAACGCGTCGAAAAAAAGTCGCTGAGCCAAAGCGACACCACACCTGCAAACCGTCAGATATATCCGCGTTTTGCGTCTACGCTCAGGGGGCGCGTGAACTCAATGGCTTGTCACCCGGTCTGACAGGCAGCATTACGTCATCACTCGCGTTAAACTGTGCGCGTTTTTAATCCCCATCTTTGGAGCTCTCCATGTCCCGCGTTACCCTGAGTCGCTATCTGATTGAGCAGACCCGCAGCCACAACACGCCTGCTGATCTGCGCTTCCTTATCGAAGTGGTCGCGCGCGCATGCAAGGAAATCAGCCACGCCGTCTCCAAGGGCGCCCTGGGCGGTGTCCTTGGCAGCATGGACACCGAGAACATTCAAGGTGAAGTGCAGAAAAAACTCGACGTAATTTCCAACGAAATCCTGCTCGAAGCCAATGAGTGGGGCGGTCACTTGGCCGGCATGGCGTCCGAAGAAATGGACAATGCCTACCAGATCCCCGGTAAATATCCGAAAGGCGCATACCTGTTGGTATTCGACCCACTGGACGGCTCGTCCAACATCGATATCAATGCGCCGGTCGGGACTATCTTCTCGGTGCTGCGTTGCCCGAACGAATACCTGAGCCAGAACGAAGCCTTGAACGAAAAGGCCTTCCTGCAACCCGGTACCGAACAAGTAGCTGCCGGTTACGCCATCTACGGCCCGCAGACCATGCTGGTGCTGACGTTGGGCGATGGCGTGAAAGGCTTCACCCTGGACCGTGAAATGGGCAGTTTCGCGCTGACCCACGAAGACATCAAGATTCCCGAGTCCACTCAGGAATTCGCGATCAACATGTCCAACCAGCGCCACTGGGAGGCGCCGGTACAACGTTACGTTGGCGAATTGCTGGCGGGTGAAGAAGGCCCGCTGAAAAAGAACTACAACATGCGTTGGGTCGCCGCGATGGTTGCGGACGTGCATCGCATTCTGACCCGTGGTGGCATGTTCATGTACCCACGCGACAGCCGCGAACCTTCCAAGCCAGGCAAATTGCGCCTGATGTACGAAGCCAACCCAATGTCGTTCCTGGTCGAGCAAGCTGGCGGGGCGTCCACCAACGGTCATCAGCGCATTCTCGATATCCAGCCAGAGGGCCTGCACCAACGTGTTGCGGTGTTCCTGGGCTCGAAAGAAGAAGTCGAACGCGTGACCTCATACCACACGAACTGAACAATCATGACCGTCCCTTGCCTGGTTACCGTTGCTTAATGGGTGGTTCGGCTCAGCCGAATCGCCGACCGACGTGACGAAGGCCAGGAACTTTACGGAGCAGGAAGGGAAGTTTTGAAGGGGGGTGGATCCCGGCTCTTATAGTGGCCCTAGCCTGAGAAGACGTTGCCTGCCATACACTTTGAAAAGCTCTTTATGACTTTATCTTCTAACCTTTTAGCGCCACCCGCGTGTTGCGTCACGGACGAACGTTGCGATGTCGCCCCTTCCGTTTCAGGAGATTCATTCATGTCATTGCGCTCTCTTGTCGTGTTGTCGTTCTGCGTATTGCTGGCGGCCTGCAGTAAAGTCAATCAGGAAAACTATTCGAAAATTTCTGCGGGCATGCCCAAGGCCGAAGTCGAAAAACTGTTGGGCAGCCCAACTGAATGCTCCGGCGCATTGGGCATGTCTAGCTGCACCTGGGGCGATCAGAAGAGCTTCATCAGCGTTCAGTACGCCGGCGACAAGGTGGTGCTGTTTTCCGGCCAGGGCCTGAAATGAAGATCCGTCACTCGTTGCAAATAGCGGCGTTGGCAATGGTTACGTTACTCATGGCGGGCTGCGCCTCGTCCAGGGAAGACTCCATGGACCCGAAAACGGTGGATCACGTCGACCTGAAACGCTATCAGGGCACCTGGTACGAACTGGCGCGCATGCCGATGTTTTTCCAGCGTAAATGTGCGCAATCCCAGGCCCACTACGCGCTTAAAGATGACGGCACCATCGCCGTCACCAACCGCTGCCGCACGATAGAAGGCAAGTGGGAGGAAGCAACTGGTACGGCATCGCCGCAGATACCGGGCAAAACCGACAAGCTGTGGGTGGTGTTCGATAACTGGTTTTCCCGACTGCTGCCAGGGGTCGCGAAGGGCGATTACTGGGTGCTGTACCTCGGCGATGACTACAAGACCGCGCTGGTCGGTAATCCGAGCCGCAAATACTTATGGCTGCTGTCGAGAACCGCGCATGTGTCGGAGCAAACCAAGAACGAGTTGCTGTCCAAGGCGCAACAGCAGGGCTATGACACGACCAAGCTGATCTGGCGGGTGGATGATTCGAAGATCGGGAAGGCAAACTAGCCAGCCACATCTTCAGCAACGGTCCATTCGAGAGCAAATTCTTGGTGCCGCGCCAGCTACGGGGCATCAGGGTTGCCCCAAGCAACATGAAACCTCTGACAGAAACCCCCATATTCAGAAACCCGTTCTCCAGAGCGCGCTAAGGTAAACCGCGTGTTTGATCTTTCCTCTCTGGCGACCCTGAACCGCTTTGGTGCTTCGGGGTCCCACGCAGAGAAACAATAACCCGGAGAAGCCATGAAAACCTTATTCGCAAAATCTGCCCTTGCCAGTCTGGTGCTCGGTTCTGCCCTGCTCGGTGCCACGCTCACGGCGCAGGCTGCCGACGTTCCGCGCACCGCTTCGCCCGCTGGCGCCGAGGTGTACATCATTTCCCCGAAGGACGGTGCGACCCTTAACGGCACCTTCAAAGTACAGTTCGGCCTCAAGGGTATGGGCGTTGCGCCTGCCGGTGTCGACGTGCCTGATACCGGCCACCACCATCTGCTGATCGACGTAAAAGAGCAGCCAGCGATGGATGCGCCGCTGCCAGCCACCGACAATATCCGCCACTTCGGCAAAGGCCAGACCGAAACCGAACTGACCCTTGCACCGGGCCAGCACACCTTGCAATTACTGGTGGGCGACAAGAACCACGTACCGCTGAATCCAGTCGTGGAATCGCAGAAAATTACAGTGACAGTGAAGTAATCACGCGCCTACAAAAACGTCGTTCGTATGCCCAGTCGCAGGCGCAAAAAAGGAGACCTCGCGGTCTCCTTTTTAATGGGTACAGCAGCGCGAACTAGAACAAAACGCGGCTACGAATCGTGCCTTTGATCTGTTGCAGCTTTTCTTGCGCCAGGTCTGAGTATTCGGCGTCGACGTCGATGACCACGTAACCGACTTTCTCGTTGGTCTGCAGGAACTGACCGGAGATGTTGATGCCGTTTTCCGCGAAGACCTTGTTGATCTCGCTCATCACACCCGGAATGTTCTGGTGGATGTGCAGCAAACGGTGCTTGCCAGGGTGAGCGGGCAGCGCCACTTCCGGGAAGTTGACCGACGATACGGAAGTACCGTTGTCGCTGTACTTGACCAGCTTTTCCGCGACTTCCAGACCAATATTGGCTTGGGCTTCTGCAGTCGAACCGCCGATGTGCGGAGTCAGGATCACGTTGTCCAGGCCACGCAACGGGCTTTCGAACTCTTCGTCGTTGGAACGCGGCTCGACCGGGAACACGTCGATGGCGGCGCCAATCAGGTGCTTGTCCTTGATCGCATTGGCCAGTGCGTCCAGCTCGACAACCGTGCCACGCGCGGCGTTGATCAGGATGCTGCCCTTCTTCATCGAGCGGATTTCTTTCTCGCCGATCATCCACTGGGTTTCAGCGGTTTCCGGAACGTGCAGGGTAACGATGTCCGACATACTCAGCAGCTCGTTCAGGCTCGACACCTGAGTGGCGTTGCCCAGCGGCAGTTTGGTCAGCGTATCGTAGAAGTGAACCTGCATGCCCAGGCCTTCAGCCAGGACGGACAGTTGAGTACCGATTGAGCCATAGCCAACGATACCCAGTTTCTTGCCACGGATTTCGAACGAGTTGGCCGCGCTCTTGATCCAGCCGCCACGGTGGCAGGAAGCGTTTTTCTCCGGGATGCCGCGCAGCAACAGGATCGCCTCGGCCAGCACCAGCTCTGCAACAGAGCGGGTGTTGGAGTAAGGGGCGTTGAATACGGCGATACCGCGTTCACGGGCAGCGTTCAGGTTGACCTGGTTGGTGCCGATGCAGAAGCAGCCCACAGCGACCAGCTTCTTGGCACTGTCGAACAGCTCTTCGGTCAGCTGAGTGCGGGAACGAATACCGATGAAGTGTGCGTCGGCAATCTTTTCCTTGAGCTCAGCTTCCGGCAGAGACTTGGTGTGGTAGTCAATGCTGGTGTAACCGGCGGCCTTGAGGACGTCGACTGCGGATTGATGCACGCCTTCGAGAAGAAGGAACTTGATCTTGCTCTTGTCGAGGGAAGTCTTGCTCATCTGCGTAAACCTGTGTCCCGGAGAAAAATGGCAGGAAAGTGAACCGCTCGCTATCGGGCTTAGGCTCGATTAGCAGGGGGCGTATGCTAGCATATGCACCCCGCGAAACACCCATTCCTGGACGTGAGCCGTTCTCAGGGTGACCATGAATTGTTCGAGAGTTCTATTGATGAACCATCCCGCCCTGATTGATGAGCTGAAGACCCTGGTTGAGCCTGGCAAAGTGCTTGCCGATGCCGATTCCCTCGAGTTCTTCGGTAAAGATCACACCAAGCACTTCGCGCCTGCACCAACAGCCATCGTGTTTCCGAAAACTATCGCGCAGGTTCAGGCCATCGTGCGCTGGGCCAATGAACGCAAGGTCGCGCTGGTGCCGTCCGGCGGTCGGACAGGTCTTTCTGCTGCGGCGGTGGCTGCCAATGGCGAAGTCGTCGTCTCGTTCGACTACATGAATCAGGTGCTGGAACTCAATCTGACTGATCGTACGGCAGTGTGTCAGCCAGGCGTCGTCACCAAGCAACTACAAAATCTAGCCGAAGAAAACGGCCTGTATTATCCGGTGGACTTCGCTTCGTCGGGTTCCAGCCAGATTGGCGGCAATATCGGCACCAATGCCGGCGGAATCAAGGTCATTCGCTACGGCATGACCCGCAACTGGGTAGCGGGGATTAAAGTCGTCACCGGCAAGGGCGACCTTCTCGAACTGAACAAAGACCTCATCAAAAACGCCACCGGTTACGACATGCGCCAACTGTTCATCGGCGCCGAAGGCACGCTGGGCTTTGTCGTCGAGGCCACCATGCGCCTTGACCGCGCGCCGAAAAACCTCACCGCGATGGTCCTGGGCACCAGTGATTTCAACGCGATCATGCCGGTGCTGCATGCCTTCCAAAACAAACTGGACCTGACCGCGTTCGAATTCTTTTCCGACAAAGCGCTGGCCAAAGTCATGGCCCGAGGTGATGTACCCTCGCCGTTCGAGACCGACTGCCCGTTCTACGCGCTGCTGGAATTTGAAGCCACCACCGAAGAAGTCGCCAACGATGCGCTGGCGACTTTCGAGCACTGCGTCGAGCAAGGCTGGGTACTGGATGGCGTAATGAGTCAGAGCGATCAGCAGTTGCACAACCTGTGGAAGCTGCGCGAGTTCATCTCGGAAACCATCTCGCACTTCACACCGTATAAAAACGACATCTCGGTGACCGTCTCCAAAGTCCCGGCGTTTCTGGCTGAAGTCGACGCAATCGTTGGCCAGCACTACCCGGATTTCGAGATCGTCTGGTTCGGCCACATTGGCGACGGCAACCTACACTTGAATATCCTCAAACCCGAAAACCTCAGCAAAGACGAGTTCTTTGCCAAGTGTGCGACGGTCAACAAATGGGTATTCGAGATCGTGCAGAAGTACAACGGCTCAATTTCCGCTGAGCATGGTGTGGGCATGACCAAGCGTGATTACCTGACGTACAGTCGTTCTCCGGTGGAGATCGAATACATGAAAGCCGTCAAGGCCGTGTTTGACCCCAACGGCATCATGAACCCAGGCAAGATCTTCGCCGTTTGATTCACGCTCGATCTTGAACACAAAACAACCAGAACCAAGACACCCCGCAGCCCAGGAGCGCCCATGAGCTACCAGCACAAGTATGTCGATGGAACGGGAATTCACTTCCCGTTGGGTAAAGTGGTCTGCATCGGCCGCAATTACGCCGAGCACGCCAAGGAACTGGACAATCCGGTACCGACCGAGCCGCTGCTGTTCATCAAACCGGGCAGTTGCGTGGTGCCGATTGAAGGCGGATTTACCATTCCGGCTGACCGTGGTTCGGTGCATTACGAAGCCGAAATCGTGGTACTGATCGGCAAGCCACTGAGCAAAAACCCTGGTCGCGAAGAGGTTTTGGATGCAATTTCGGGCATCGCGCCGGGTTTGGATCTGACATTGCGCGACCTTCAATCGAAGCTCAAGGAAAAGGGCCTGCCGTGGGAACTGGCCAAATCTTTTGATGGTGCGGCAGTTATCGCACCCTTCGTGTCGCCAGATGCCTTCCCTGATCTAACCGATATCCCGATCCGCCTGACGGTTAACGGCGAAGTGCGCCAGGACGGCAATAGCAGCCTGATGCTCAACCCCATCGTGCCGATGATTCAGCACATCGCCTCGCATTTTTCACTGCAAGCCGGGGACTTGATCATGACCGGTACGCCTGCCGGCGTTGGTCCTTTCAATGTCGGCGACAAGATCGTGCTGGAGTTGCCTGGGCAAAGCCGCTTCGAAAGCGACGTTCGCTGAACGAACCGCTGCGCATAGAGAGCCGCCGGCGATAAATGCGCAGGCGGCTTTTTTGTGTTCGGCAAAACAACAACGGCAATTACCGTTTTTTTCACAACTGATCTGGATAATCCGCGCCGAGTCATGGCTTCGCCTATGAGACCTTTTTTCGGAGCGCTTCAATGGCCAATCATTCTGTTCCACTGGCTAAACCCAAAGGCCGATTACCGCGCGTGCGCTGGTATGGGTGGCTGATTTTGCTCCTTGTCATTGCCTATGGCCTTGCGTATGCCTTCCATTGGGATGATCGCGCCCGCCTGTGGTTGCGTGAGCAAAGCGTCACGCCGGCGCAACACGCCGCGAGCATTTGGCTGCCGGACTACACGGTCGATATCGATGCCAAACCGCTGGCAGGCATGGAAAAGGACGAGGCGTCGGACCTGTCTTATAACCCCGTGACCAAGACCCTGTTTTCGGTGATGGGCAAGAATGCGTTTCTGTCCGAGCTCAAGCTCAATGGCGATGTGATCCGTAAGATCCCACTGGTGGGCTGGAGCAATCCCGAAGGCGTGGCCGTGCTGGAAAACGGTTTGATCGCGATTGTCGATGAGCGTCAGCACCTGATGACCGTGGTCACGGTGACGCCGGACACCAAAACGCTGAATATCGCTGATTTCCCGAAATACGACCTCGGCCCTTCGAAGGATCAGAACAAGGCGTTCGAAGGCGTGGCCTGGGACCCAAAAAACCAGAAAATCTGGCTCGGCGAAGAACGGCCACCGGCGTTGTTCACCTGGGCCAGCGACGGCAGCAGCCCACTCAAGGGCGATAAGCACAAGCTGGTCAATGACAACATCATCCTGCGTAACCTATCGGCGCTGTACGCCGATCAGCGCACCGGCCATCTGCTGGTTTTGTCGGCAGAGTCGCACATGCTGCTGGAACTGGATGAACACGGCGAGCAGGTGAGCTTCATGACCCTGCTACACGGCTTTAACGGCCTGAGCCAAACCATCCCTCGGGCAGAAGGCGTGACGATGGACGAGAACGGCACGTTGTACATGGTCAGTGAGCCGAACCTGTTTTATTCGTTCAAGAAGAAGTGATTGAGCTTAATGATCTGATTTAAGGCTCGCTTCAGATTCCCGTGGTATTAACGTGCCTCCTCTGAATCCGAGCCTTTTAAATGCGTCGTCTCTGCGCTGTCAAAATCCTGGTTGCCTGCCTCATCTGCCTGCTGGTGCTGGCATCGTTGTTCGTTGGACGGCAATACCGTGTCGTCGAGCGCTTGCGGTTCAACTGGCATGTCTTCTGGCAATCGGCTGACGCCCAAAGCCTTGGTCTGAGTGACTATCAGGTGGTCATCGAGGGTAAGGTCATCGACGGCCTTGACGATAACGTTTCGGCCCTAAGCTACGACCCGGATCGTAAAACACTGTTCACCGTCACCAACAAGAACAGCGAACTCGCCGAGTTGAACCTGGAAGGCCAGGTTATCCGGCGTATCCCGCTGACCGGCTTTGGTGATGCGGAAGCCGTGGAATACATCGGCCCCGGCAGTTACGTGATCAGCGACGAGCACAGCCAGAGTTTGTTTAAGGTCCATGTGAATGACCAAACGCTGTTTCTGGATGCAAATGATAGCGAGAAGCTGACCCTGGACATCGATGTCGGTGGCAATAACGGCTTCGAAGGGTTGGCTTATGACACGCAAGCGCAACGACTGTTTGTCGCCAAAGAGCGCAAGCCGGTTCAGATCATCGAGGTTCGTGGTTTTGCACAGGCCAACGCCCGCACGGCAAACGCTCTGGAGGTGACAACCGATAAAGCGCGCAACGCAGGCCTGTTCGTGCGCGACCTGTCCAGCCTGCAGTTCGACGAACGCAGTGGACATTTACTGGCGTTGTCCGATGAGTCGCGGCAGATTCTGGAGCTTGATACGGCGGGCCGACCAGTGGCCAACGTATCGCTGAGCAAAGGCAGCATGGGCTTGCACAAGAGCGTGCCGCAGGCGGAGGGCATCGCAATGGGAGATGACGGCACGTTGTACCTGGTGAGCGAGCCGAATCTGTTTTATGTGTTCAAGAAGCAGTAGTTGCATCGTTTGTAATGGCCCATTCGCGAGTATGCTCGCGAATGGGCTGAGCAGGCGAAACTCCTGTCAGCCCGACACGATCAGCGCTTCAGGGTTTTGACGCCGTCCTGCGTACCCAGCAGTAACAAATCCGCCGGCCGGGCCGCGAACAGCCCGTTAGTGACCACGCCAACGATGTTGTTGATCTGTGCTTCCAGCTCTGCCGGGTTGGTGATGTTCATGTTATGCACGTCGAGAATGATATTGCCGTTGTCGGTCAACACGCCCTCGCGGTACACCGGATCACCGCCCAGTCTCACCAGTTGGCGGGCGACGTGGCTGCGGGCCATCGGGATCACTTCGACTGGCAACGGGAACGCGCCCAGCACTGGCACCAGCTTGCTGCCATCGGCGATGCAGATGAAGGTCTTGGCCACGGCGGCGACAATCTTCTCGCGCGTCAGCGCCGCGCCACCGCCTTTGATCAAGTTCAGGTGCTCGTCGCTTTCGTCGGCACCGTCGACATAAAACTCCAGATCACTGACTGTGTTGAGCTCATACACAGGAATCCCGTGGCCTTTGAGGCGCGCGGCAGTGGCTTCGGAGCTGGCGACTGCACCATCGAACGCACCTTTGTGCTGCGCCAGCGCGTCGATGAAACAGTTGGCGGTGGAGCCGGTGCCGACGCCGACGATGCTTTTGTCGTCGAGTTTGGGAAGGATGAAGTCGACAGCGGCTTGGGCCACGGCCTGTTTGAGTTGATCCTGGGTCATGCGGGTGGGCTCCACGAGGGCCTGAGGTTTTATAGATGCTCTCTGTAGGAGCTGCCGAAGTTACGAAGGCTGCGCCGCCAGAGGCTAGCAATGCGTTGAGGGTGTGCATTATAGCGACATGCCGAGGTTAAAACCTGAGTCTTCGTGTGGTCGTAGGTTGGAGTGCGGGGTAGACTTCTCGGCCTTGCCCCTTTCGCCAGTGATGCTTCCCCGATGCTCGAACAGTACGTCAAGAAAATCCTCACCTCTCGCGTCTATGACGTCGCCGTGGAAACCCCGCTACAGGGCGCTCGGCAGTTGTCCGAACGGCTTGGCAACCAGGTCTTGCTCAAGCGCGAAGACTTGCAACCGGTGTTTTCTTTCAAAATTCGCGGCGCCTACAACAAGCTGGCGCAGTTGACCCCCGAAGAACTGGCACATGGCGTGGTCACCGCGTCGGCGGGCAATCATGCACAAGGGCTGGCGCTGGCGGCGAAAACCCTGGGCGTCAAAGCGACCATCGTCATGCCCAAGACCACACCGGAGATCAAGGTCGAAGGTGTGCGCTCCCGAGGTGGCAAAGTGGTTTTGCACGGGGATTCGTTCCCCGAAGCGCTGGCCTATTCGCTGAAATTGGTCGATGAAAAAGGCTACGTCTACGTCCACCCCTACGACGACCCCGACACCATCGCCGGGCAAGGCACGGTG
>NZ_DASWOT010000173.1:0-15271 GCF_036404235.1 Pseudomonas sp. | reverse complement strand
AACCGGCTTAGCCGCCTGACCTGAACCGCCGTATACGGATCCGTACGTACGGTGGTGTGAGAGGACGGCGGATGTAAATCCGCCTCCTACTCGATACCATTACTTCAAGCCAAACCTTACAGCCCCGCGTGTTGCGCCAGGGTCAGTAGCGGTTGTGGATAAACGCCCAGGAAGAACGCCAGCAGCGAGATACCCAACAGCATCACGCCGCCTGCGCGTTGTGCCCAGTTGAACGGGGCATCTTTGCGTTGGATCTTCGAGTCCAGCAGATACAGCGTGACCATGACCCGCAGATAGTAGAAGACACCGATAGCGCTACCAACCACCAGCGAGCCGGTCAGCCACCACAGGTGCGACTCGACGCCGGTGGCGATGATGTAGAACTTGCCGATGAAGCCCGCCGTCAGCGGAATACCGGCCAGCGACAGCATCATCACGGTCAGTACCGCCGTCAGGTATGGACGGCGCCAGAAAAGCCCCCGGTATTCGAACAACGCATCAGCATCGCGGCCACTGTAAGGCGACGACATCAGGGTGATTACGCCGAACGCACCCAGGCTTGTCAGCACGTAGGTCACCAGGTAAACGTTGATGGCTTCAACCGCCATACCTTTACTGGCAACCATCGCGATCATCAGGTAACCGAAGTGGGCGATGGATGAGTAACCCAGCAGGCGCTTGAGGTTGGTCTGCGTCAGGGCCAACAAGTTACCGATCAGGATCGAAGCAACCGCAATCACCGCCATCACATCGCTGAGCACGCCACTGCTGGCGACCGGCGAGACCTGGAACAGACGCACCATGACCGCGAACACTGCCACCTTGCTTGCCGTGGCGAGGAATGCCGCCACGGGCGCCGGGGCGCCTTCATACACATCCGGCGTCCAGAGGTGGAAAGGCACGAGTGACAGCTTGAAGCCCAGCCCCACCAGCATCATGCCCAGCCCCAACACAGCGATTGGGCTCGGCATGCCAGTGGCTTCGATGGCTTTGCCAATACCGGAGAAGCTCAGTGTGCCCGCTTCGGCGTACAGCAGTGCCATGCCGAACAATAGGAACGCCGAGCCTGCTGCCGACAGCACCATGTACTTGATGCCACCTTCCAGCGAGCGCTTGTTGAAGAAGGCGTACGCCACCAGACCATAAACCGGCACAGACAGTAGTTCCAGACCGATGAACAAGCCGGCCAAGTGCTGTGCTGCGACCAGAACCATACCGCCAGCCGCGGCCATCAGGATCAGCAGGTAAAGCTCTTCGCGGTTGCCCGGATAACCCACCTTGCCCTCGCCCAGATAAGCGTGAGCCAACGTGACGCAAGCCAACGTCGAGACCAGGATGATCGCCATGTACAAGCAAGCGAATGCGTCGATCTGCAGCAGGGGCGTCACCACCAGCGGCGCGACCTTGAGGGCCGGATAGATCGACAGCAAGGCCAGGTTGAGTCCTGCCACTGTCAGCAGGAATGATTGCGAATGATTGCGACGCCATGCGATCCCGAGCATCACCACAACAATGGTGAGGCTGGTGATCAGCAGCGGTGCCAGCGCAATAAAGTGTTGAATCGTCAGGTCCATAGCGCTCTTACCGGGCCGAAGCGAGTTGAGTGAAGGCGGTGCCGAGCCATTGCTGCACGCCGTGCATGGTCGCGGCGGACGTATCAAGGATCGGCTGCGGGTAAATCCCGAGCACCACCAGCAACACGGCCACGCCGAGGACCATCATCAATTCCCGTCCATCCATACCCTTCAAAATTTCATCCGTTTTGGAGGGACCGAAGTAGGCACGGTGAATCATGATCAGCGAGTAGACAGAACCGAACACCAGACCAGAAGTCGCGATTGCCGTGATCCACGGTGCGCTGGCAAAGGTCCCGATCAGGATCAGGAACTCGCCGACGAAGTTACCAGTGCCTGGCAGGCCGAGCGATGCCGCCGCGAAGAACAGACTGACCGCAGGCAGGTAGGCGATTTTGTTCCAAAGACCGCCCATCTTGCGCATGTCCCGGGTATGCAGACGCTCGTACAACTGACCGCTCAGGATAAACAGTGCAGCGGCCGACAAACCGTGAGCGATCATCTGTACCACTGCACCTTGCAGCGCTTGCTGGCTGCCGGAGTAGATGCCGATCAACACGAAGCCCATGTGCGAGACGCTGGAGAACGCAATCAGACGCTTGATGTCGGTTTGTGCGAACGCCAGGAAGGCACCATAGAAAATCCCGATCAAACCGAGGACCATCGCGATGGGTGCAAACTCTGCCGACGCGTTGGGGAACAACGGCAGCGCGAAGCGCAACAGGCCGTAAGCAGCGGTTTTCAGCAAGATACCGGCCAGGTCGACTGAACCTGCGGTAGGCGCCTGGGCGTGAGCATCCGGCAACCAGGAGTGCAGCGGGACGACCGGCAGCTTCACCGCGAAAGCGATGAAAAAGCCCAGCATCAGGATGTACTCGGTGCCGTGGGACAGTTTGGTTTTCAGCAGGTCGGCATAGCTGAAGGTGATCACGCCGGTCTGGTTAAAGTTCACCAGCACCAGACCAAGGATCGCCACCAGCATGATCAGGCCGCTGGCCTGGGTGAAGATGAAGAACTTGGTCGCTGCGTAAATCCGGGTCTTTTTGCCATCTGATGAGCTGTGACCCCAGAGCGCGATGAGAAAATACATCGGCACTAGCATCATTTCCCAGAAGAAGAAGAACATGAACAGGTCGATGGCGAGGAACACGCCAACCACACCGCCCAGAATCCACATCAGGTTGAGGTGGAAGAAGCCAACGTTACGCTGGATTTCCTTCCACGAGCAGAGTACCGAGAGGATACCCAGCAGGCCTGTCAGCAGGATCATCAGCAACGACAGGCCATCGAGCGCCAGGTGAACGCTGATACCGAAGCGTTCGATCCACTGGTGCTTGAACTCAAGGGCCCAGGTCGGATCGGCGCCTGGCGCGGGGGCGTAGCTGTAGTTGCCAGCGCTCCACAACCAGAGGCCCAAAGCCATTTCGAGGGACATGGTCAACAGCGCAATCCAGCGTGGCAGGGTAGGGCCGAAGCGCTCACCTTGCCAGCACAGCAGGCCGCCGATAAAGGGGATCAGGATTAGCCAAGGCAGAATCATGACGGGCTCAATTCCTTTCGCAAATTCGCAAGGTTCATGTCAGACCAACACAATCGCGCCGAGTACCAGTACGGCACCTGCGGCGATTGAAGCGGCGTACCAACGTAGCTGGCCGGTCTCGGAGCGGCTCATCAGAACGTGCCCGCCTTTGACCAGACGCGGGATCAAACCGATGGTGTGATCGAGCGGGTCGCTGCGCAGCAGGTGACTGATTGCCAGATAAGGTTTGACGAACAGCTTGTCGTACACCCAGTCAAAGCCCCATGCCGCAAACCACCAGGCCGAGAGGAAACGACCCGGACCACTGTTGGCGATGGCCGTAACGAAGCGGCGCTTGCCGAGGAACAGCAGCGCCGCCAGCAGGATGCCGGACAGGGCAATGGCGCCCGAGGCGATTTCCAGGCCGTGTTTGGCTTCGCCGCCCGCATGCCCCGCACTTTCTGGCAACACGCCAGCCAGTGGTGGATGAATCCATGCGCCAATGAAGGTCGACAGTACGATCAGCACACCCAGTGGCAGCCAATGGGCAATCCCGTGGCCGGCATGGGCCTGGGTCTTGGCTTCACCGTGAAAGGTGATGAAGATCAGGCGGAAGGTGTACAGCGAGGTCATGAATGCGCCGAGCAGACCTGCGTACAGCAGATACTGATGGCCGCTGGCAAAGGCTTCCCAGAGGATTTCGTCCTTGGAGTAGAAGCCAGCCGTCAGCAGTGGCAGGGCAGACAGTGCCGCACCGCCGACAATGAAGCTGGCATACGCCAACGGCAGTTTCTTCCACAGGCCGCCCATCTTGAAGATGTTCTGCTCATGGTGGCAGGCAACGATCACAGCACCGGAAGCAAGGAATAACAGGGCCTTGAAGAATGCGTGGGTCATCAGGTGGAAGATCGCGCCGTCCCATGCTCCCACACCCAACGCCAGGAACATGTAGCCGATCTGGCTCATGGTCGAGTAGGCGAGGATACGTTTGATGTCGGTTTGAACCAGAGCCGCGAAACCTGCCAGTACCAACGTCACACCACCGACGATACCGACCAGGTGCAGGATATCCGGCGCCAGGAGGAACAGACCATGGGTTCGGGCGATCAAGTAGACGCCGGCAGTTACCATCGTTGCGGCGTGGATCAGTGCCGAAACGGGAGTAGGCCCCGCCATTGCGTCTGCCAGCCAGGTTTGCAGAGGCAACTGCGCCGATTTACCGACAGCGCCGCCCAGCAGCATCAACGTTGCCAGCACAATCCAGAAGTCGCCGACCTTGAAGTGTTCAGGCGCACGCACCAGCAACTCCTGGATGTTTAGCGTGCCCAGTTGCTGGAACAGGATGAACAGGCCGATGGCCATGAATACGTCGCCGATACGCGTGACGATGAAGGCTTTCAGTGCGGCGTTGCCGTTGTTGCGGTTGCTGTAGTAGAAACCGATCAACAGATAGCTGCACAGGCCCACGCCTTCCCAACCAAAGTATAGGAACAACAGGTTATCGCCCAGGATCAGGAACAGCATGCTGGCGATAAACAGGTTGGTGTAGGCGAAGAAGCGTGAGTAGCCGTCTTCACCGCGCATGTACCAAGACGCAAACAGGTGGATCAGAAAGCCGACACCGACCACGACGCCCAGCATGGTGATGGACAGGCCATCGACATACAGCGCGAAGTTAGGCTCGAAACCGTCCACCGATATCCAGCGCCACAGCACCATGGTCAGGTGACCGCCTTCCGGTGGCGACACATTGAATTGCCAGATCACATAAGCTGCGACGATGGCTGACAGGCCGATTGAGCCTACGCCAATCAGGGCAGAAAGGTTTTCCGAGAACCTGCCACGTGAAAACGACAGCAGCAGAAAACCGATCAGAGGGAATACGAAAGTCAGAAAGAGTAGGTTCATCCGCGCATCTCGCTGGCAGCGTCGATATCGAGCGTGTGGAAACGGCGATACAGCTGCAGCAGGATTGCCAGACCAATACTGGCCTCGGCGGCTGCAAGGCTGATCACCAGGATGAACATGATCTGGCCGTCAGGCTGCGCCCAGCGACTACCCGCCACGACGAAGGCCAATGCGGCAGAGTTCATCATTATTTCCAGGCTCATCAACACGAAAAGAATGTTGCGGCGTACCAAAAGGCCCGCCAGGCCGAGGCAGAACAGGATGCCGGCGACTGCCAGACCATGCTCCAAAGGGATTGCACTCATGGTTTGACTTCCTCGTTGCGGCCCAGGTGGAACGCCGTGACCGCTGCGGCTAGCAGCAGCATCGAGGCGAGTTCGACCACCAACAGATAAGGGCCAAACAGGCTAATGCCGACTGCCTTGGCGTCCACAGTGGTATGGCCGATGGAGGCGCCCGTGGAGTTGGCGAACAGCGTGTAAAGCAGTTCAGCCAGCAGCAGGCCACCCAGCAGGATCGGGCCGAGCCAGATGCCGGGCTTGAGCCAGACGCGCTCTTGCTGAACCGAGGCCGGGCCCAGGTTCAGCATCATCACCACGAACACGAACAGCACCATGATGGCGCCCGCATAGGCGATGACTTCCAGCACACCGGCAAACGGCGCACCAAGGGCGAAGAAGGTCATGGCCACGGCGATCAGCGAAATGATCAGGTAGAGCAGGGCATGCACCGGGTTCGTGTTAGTGATCACCCGCAGGGTGGCCAAAACAGCGATACCGGATGCGAAATAGAAAGCGAATTCCATCTTTCTTCCTTAAGGCAGCAAGCTCTTGACGTTGATCGGTTGGGCTTCGTTCTGTGCAGAGCCTTTAGGCTTGCCAGCGATCGCCATACCTGCAACGCGATAGAAGTTGTAATCAGGGTTCTTGCCGGGGCCGGAGATCAGTAGATCTTCCTTCTCGTACACCAGATCCTGACGTTTGAACTCGGCCATCTCGAAATCCGGTGTCAGCTGGATTGCCGTGGTCGGGCAAGCTTCCTCGCAGAGGCCGCAGAAGATGCAACGCGAGAAGTTGATGCGGAAGAAGTCCGGGTACCAGCGACCGTCTTCGGTTTCGGCTTTTTGCAGCGAGATGCAACCGACCGGGCAGGCCACGGCGCACAGGTTGCAGGCTACGCAGCGCTCTTCGCCATCAGGGTCGCGGGTCAGAACGATACGACCCCGGTAGCGAGGTGGCAGATAGACCGCTTCTTCTGGATATTGCAGGGTGTCGCGCTTGCGAAAGCCATGGCCGAAGACCATCACCAGGCTACGCAACTGGGTACCCGTACCCTTAACGATGTCGCCAATATATTTGAACATGGGTCAAATCCTCACTGAACCGAGCCCGCTGGCGTGTTCAACAACACGATCGCAGCGGTCACCAGCAGATTGATCAAGGTCAGCGGCAGGCAGAACTTCCAGCTGAAATCCATCACCTGGTCGTAACGCGGGCGAGGGATAGAGGCTCGCAGCAGTACGAACAGCATGATGAAGAACGCGGTTTTCAGAACGAACCACATGAACGACAGCTGCGGCAGGATGTTGAACGGGCCGTGCCAACCACCGAAGAACAGGGTCACCAACAGTGCCGAGATCAGGACGATGCCGATGTACTCACCGACGAAGAACATGCCCCATTTCATGCCGGCGTATTCAATGTGGTAACCGTCAGCCAGTTCCTGTTCCGCTTCCGGCTGGTCGAACGGGTGACGGTGAGTCACGGCGACGCCAGCGATGAAAAAGGTACAGAAGCCGAAGAACTGCGGAATGATGAACCACAGGTTGTTCGCCTGATAGGCAACGATGTCACCCATGTTGAACGAACCTGCCTGAACCACGATGCCCATCAACGACAGGCCCATGAACACTTCGTATGACACTGTTTGCGCCGAGGCCCGCAAGCTGCCCAACAGGGCGAACTTGTTATTACTGGACCAGCCGGCGAACAACACGGCATACACCGACAGACCGGCCATGGCGAAGAAGAACAGCAGGCCGATGTTCAGGTCGGCGACCACCCAGGTCTGGGTGACCGGAATGATCGAGAACGAGATCAGCAAGGCGCTCATCGCGACCACCGGCGCCAGGGTGAAGATCACCTTGTCAACGAAGGGCGGGGTCCAGTCTTCCTTGAAAAACATCTTCAGCATGTCTGCGGCAATCTGGAACATGCCGAACGGGCCGACGCGGTTTGGACCGTAACGGTCTTGCCACCAGCCCAGCAGACGACGTTCGACGAAGCTGAGCAGGGCGCCGCAGACCACTACGGCAAGCAGGATCACAATGGCCTTGAGGACCGCGATGATCGAGTCGATCACTTCAGGGGTGAACCACGTCATTGCGCTGCCTCCTGCAAGCCTTCAACGGTTTTGCCGAACAATGCCGGAGGAATGCCCGCCAGACCTGATGGCAGTGCTACCAGACCTGCCCCCAGCTCTTCGTTTATGCGCAGCGGCAGACGCAAGGTCTGGCCAGCAACGTTCAGGCTGAGCAGAGCACCGTCATTGACACCCAGGCGGTCGGCCTCGGACTTGGCCAGTGCGACGTAGGCTTGTGGGATTCGTTCCTGCACCGGTGCAGCTTTCGAGGAGTTTTCCTCGCTGCCGAACAAGTGATAGAACGGCACCACTTGCCAGGTCCCGCGAGCTGGGGAGAAGGCCGCCGGGATGCTGGCGAACCAGCTCAGGTGGTCGCCAATGCTTTCGATCAGGCGCACGCCCGGATCGCCAGCACGCAGGTGACCACCGACTTCGTCCTGGAATTTGTTCCACGCTTGTGGTGAGTTCCAGCCTGGCGACCAGGCAAATGGCACTTGCTGACGCGGCTCGACGGAGCCCGAGTAACCTTCCATGGAGAAGGAGAACGCGGAATCGATGTCTTGTGAAGTGCGCGGTTCATGCACGCTGATGTTGGCGCGCATGGCCGTCCGGCCGCTGTAACGCAGCGGTTCGCGAGCCAGTTTCAAGCCCTTGATACGGAACGAAGCAGAAGGCGCCGCGTTGACAATGCCCGCCAGTTGCGGGGTGCTTTTGGCGACGGCCTCTGTCACATGGTCAAGTTGGGTCCAGTCAACTGGCTGATTCAGCAGGGTCGCGCGCAGGGCATGCAGCCAGCGCCAGCCTTCGTGAATCCGGATGCTGGCATCCAGGTAAGTCGGGTCATACACCTGGAAGAAGCGCTGGGCGCGGCCTTCCTGGCTGACCAGCGTACCGTCGCCTTCAGCGAAGCTTGCAGCCGGCAGTACCAGATCGGCACGATCAGAGGTCGCCGTCTTCTGGTGGTCTGCGACGATCACCACTTTCGCAGCGTTTAGCGCAGCGTCTACGGTGGCCGAATCGACACGGGTGAACAGATCGTTTTCCAGCACGACGATGGCGTCGGCCTTGCCCGAAATCACCGCTTGGAGCGCGTCATCCAACGACTCGCCACCGAACAGGGCCAGGCCCATGCTGTTGGCTTCCGGCACAATCAGGCTCAGTGAGCCTTGCTTGTCACGCAGTTTCAGGGCCTTGGCGATGTTTGCCGCGGCTTCGATCAACGCGTTGGAACCCAGCGAGCTGCCGGAGATAATCAACGGACGCTTGGCTGCGAGTAGGGCAGCGGCAATACGCTGGGCCAGTTCAAGGGCTTCGCTGTCCAGGCCCACCACGGCAGGCGCGCTTGGGTCGATGGCATGAGCCACGGCGAAACCGATGCGCGCCAAGTCATCCGGTGCTGCGTGGACGCATTCTTCGGCGATGTCGTCGAGACGGGTTTCAGCCAAGCTGGCGATGAACAATGGGTTCATTGCGTGCTGACCGATGTTCTTCACAGCGGCGTCGAGCCAAGGCTGGACTTTCATGGCGGCGGCCATGTCCTCAGCCTTGTTCTTGACTAACTGACGCAAGCCTAGAGCCATGCGCGCAGCGGTCTGAGTAACGTCTTCACCCAGCACGAATACAGCGTCGTGTTCTTCGATTTCACGCAGGTTCGGGATCGGCAGCGGGCTGTCTTTCAAAACCTTGACGATCAGGCGCAGACGCTCCAGTTCACCGGCTTCGATACCCGAGTAAAAATGCTCGGCACCCACCAGTTCACGCAGGGCGAAGTTACTTTCCAGGCTGGCGCGCGGCGAACCGATACCGACGATATTGCGACCGCGCAGCAGCTCAGCGGCCTTGTCCAGTGCCGCGTCCAGGCCCAGCTTGACGTTGCCGGCTGCCAGCAGTGGCTGACGTGGGCGGTCTTTGCGGTTGACGTAGCCATAACCGAAACGGCCACGGTCACACAGGAAGTACTGATTGACCGAGCCGTTGTAGCGGTTTTCGATACGGCGGATTTCGCCATACCGCTCGCCGGGGCTGATGTTGCAACCGCTGGAACAGCCGTGGCAGATGCTCGGCGAGAATTGCATGTCCCATTTACGGTTGTAACGTTCGGAGTGTGTCTTGTCGGTGAACACACCGGTCGGGCAGACCTCGGTGAGGTTGCCGGAGAACTCGCTTTCCAGTGCGCCATCTTCAACGCGACCGAAGTACACGTTGTCATGGGCGCCGAACACGCCAAGGTCGGTGCCGCCCGCGTAGTCCTTATAGAAGCGTACGCAGCGATAGCAGGCGATGCAGCGGTTCATCTCGTGAGCGATGAACGGGCCGAGTTCCTGATTCTGGTGGGTACGCTTGGTGAAACGATAACGGCGCTCGTTGTGGCCAGTCATCACCGTCATGTCTTGCAGGTGGCAGTGACCGCCTTCCTCGCAGACCGGGCAGTCGTGCGGGTGGTTGGTCATCAACCATTCGACGACGCTGGCGCGAAACACTTTCGCTTCTTCGTCTTCGATGGAGATCCAGCTGCCGTCGCTGGCAGGGGTCATGCAAGACATGACGATACGACCTCGGGTGTCGTTTTCGTCGGTGTACTGCTTGACCGCACATTGGCGACAAGCGCCAACGCTGCCAAGTGCTGGGTGCCAGCAGAAATAAGGGATGTCGAGGCCCAGCGACAGACATGCCTGTAACAGGTTGTCTGCGCCATCGACTTCGAGCGCTTTGCCGTCTACGTGGATAGTAGCCATGGTTCAAAGGTCTTCGTTGGCCCGGTGTCAGCGGGCGTGGCTAATGGAATCTCGGTGCTAGCCGACTCAAACAGCCTCGCGGCGCAGTCGGATATAAGGAAGGCGGCCTTGTGAGCCACCGACCGGTCTGTCTTGTTATGCGCCGACCACCGTCGGCGTCACGACCTGATTGAGGCCGCCTGCACGCGCCGGTGCGATGCCTGCCTCGAATTCCGGCCTGAAGTACTTAATCGCGCTGCCCAGCGGCTCCACGGCGCCAGGTGCGTGGGCGCAGAAGGTTTTGCCGGGGCCGAGGAAGTTGACCAACCCCAGCAGCGTCTCGATATCGCCCGGTTGACCCTGGCCTTTCTCGAGGGCACGTAGCATCTTCACACTCCACGGCAGACCATCGCGGCAAGGGGTGCAGAAACCGCACGACTCCTGAGCGAAGAACTCCTCCATGTTGCGTAGCAGCGAAACCATATTGACCTTGTCGTCGACGGCCATCGCCAGCCCTGTGCCCATGCGAGTGCCAACTTTGGCGACACCACCGGCATAGAACAGGCAGTCCAGATGCTCAGGCAGGAGGAAGCCCGTACCGGCGCCGCCTGGCTGCCAGCACTTGAGCTTGTAACCGTCGCGCATGCCACCGGCGTAGTCTTCAAACAACTCACGAGCGGGCAGGCCGAACGGCAGCTCCCAGATACCTGGGTTTTTCACTTTGCCGGAGAAGCCCATCAGCTTGGTGCCGTGATCTTCGCTGCCTTCACGGGCCAGCGACTTGTACCAGTCGTTGCCGTTGTTGACGATGGCCGGGACGTTGCACAGGGTTTCGACGTTGTTCACGCAGGTCGGCTTGCCCCATACGCCAACAGCGGCCGGGAAGGGCGGTTTGGAGCGCGGGTTGGCGCGACGGCCTTCCAGGGAGTTGATCAGCGCGGTTTCTTCACCGCAGATGTAACGCCCGGCGCCGGTGTGGACGAACAGCTCGAAGTCGAAACCGGTGCCCAGAATATTCTTGCCCAAAAGACCTGCGGCCTTGGCTTCGGCGACTGCGCGGTTCAAGTGCTTGGCCGCAGTCACGTACTCGCCACGCAGGAAGATATAACCGCGGTAAGCCTTGAGCGCGCGCGCACTGATCAGCATGCCCTCAACCAGTAGATGGGGCAGTTGCTCCATCAGCATGCGGTCTTTCCACGTGTTGGGCTCCATCTCATCCGCGTTGCACAGCAGGTAGCGGATGTTGAGGGATTCATCTTTGGGCATCAGGCCCCACTTCACGCCAGTGGGAAAGCCCGCACCTCCACGGCCCTTGAGGCCGGAATCTTTGACGGCCTGGACGATCTCGTCGGGAGACTGCTGGGCAAACGCCTTGCGGGCTGCCGCGTAACCGTCTTTGGCCTGGTATTCATCGAGCCACACCGGCTCGCCGTCATCGCGCAAGCGCCAGGTCAGCGGATGGGTTTGCGGGGTGCGCGCGATCAGGTTGGCTGGGCCGAAGGAAGTAATGCTCATACGTAACCCTCCAGCAAGGTGGCAACGCCAGCTGGCTGTAGATTGCCGAAAGTATCGTCGTCGATCATGACCGCAGGCGCCTTGTCGCAGTTGCCCAGGCAGCAGGCAGGCAACAGGGTGAAGCGGCCGTCGGCAGTGGTTTGACCCAAGCCAATGCCCAGCTTGCTCTGAATTTCGCCAACGATGTCTTCGTGACCGGCGATGAAACAGACCATGCTGTTGCAGACACGGATGATGTGACGGCCGACCGGCTGACGGAAGATCTGGCTGTAGAATGTCGCCACGCCTTCAACGTCGCTGGCAGGGATGCCGAGGATTTCGCCGATGGCGTAAACCGCGCCATCAGGTACCCAGCCGCGTTCCTTCTGAACGATCTTCAGGGCTTCGATCGACGCCGCGCGCGGGTCTTCGTAGTGATGCAGTTCGTGCTCGATGGCCGAGCGCTCGGTTTCGCTCAAGGCGAAACGATCTGTCTGGATAAGCGTGCTATTCATGCTTAGCGGTCCACGTCAGCCATAACGAAGTCGATACTACCCAGGTACGCGATCAAGTCCGCGACCATGCTGCCTTTGATCACCGAAGGGATCTGTTGCAGATGCGGGAAGCTTGGAGTGCGGATCCGGGTACGGTAGCTCATGGTGCCGCCGTCGCTCGTCAGGTAATAACTGTTGATGCCCTTGGTCGCTTCGATCATCTGGAAGGATTCGTTGGCCGGCATGACCGGGCCCCACGAAACTTGCAGGAAGTGCGTGATCAAGGTCTCGATGTGCTGCAGCGTGCGCTCTTTGGGCGGCGGCGTAGTCAACGGGTGATCCGCCTTGTAAGGACCGGCCGGCATGTTGCGCATGCACTGATCGATGATCTTGATGCTCTGACGCATCTCTTCGACGCGCACGATGCAGCGATCATAGGCATCGCCATTCACCGCCAGTGGCACTTCGAACTCGAAGTTCTCGTAGCCCGAATACGGACGCGCCTTACGCAGATCGAAGTCGCAGCCGGTGGAGCGCAGACCGGCGCCAGTGACGCCCCATTCCAGCGCTTCCTTGGTGTTATACGCCGCAACGCCGATGGTCCGGCCTTTGAGGATGCTGTTGTCCAACGCCGCTTTTTGGTACTCGTCCAGGCGTTTTGGCAACCACTCGACAAAATCCTTGACCAGCTTTTCCCAGCCGCGCGGCAGGTCGTGAGCGACACCGCCGATCCGGTACCAGGCCGGATGCAGACGGAAACCAGTGATGGCTTCGATCACCGTGTAGGCTTTCTGCCGGTCGGTGAAGGTGAAGAACACCGGGGTCATGGCGCCGACGTCCTGGATGTAGGTTCCCAGGAACAGCAGGTGGCTAGTGATCCGGAAGAACTCGGCCATCATGATACGGATGGTGTCGACCTTGTCCGGCACCTTGATGCCCGCCAGCTTCTCCACCGCCAGCACATACGGCAGGTTGTTCATCACGCCACCGAGGTAATCGATACGGTCGGTGTACGGAATGAAGCTGTGCCAGGACTGACGCTCAGCCATCTTCTCGGCACCACGGTGGTGGTAGCCCACGTCCGGCACGCAGTCGACGATCTCTTCACCGTCCAACTGCAGCACAATACGGAACGCACCGTGAGCAGAAGGGTGGTTCGGCCCCAGGTTGAGGAACATGTAGTCTTCGTTGGTACCGGAACGTTTCATACCCCAGTCTTCGGGGCGAAAGCGCGCGGCTTCCTCTTCCAGTTGCTGCTTGGCCAAGGTCAGGCTGTACGGGTCGAACTCAGTGGCGCGCGCCGGGTAATCCTTGCGCAGCGGGTGACCTTCCCAGGTCGGCGGCATCATGATGCGGCTCAGGTGTGGATGGCCAGCAAAGTCGATGCCGAACATGTCCCACACTTCGCGCTCGTACCAGTTGGCATTCGGCCAGATGCTGGTAACGGTTGGCACGCTAAGGTCACCCTCGGACAATGCCACTTTGATCATGACGTCGCTGTTACGCTCCACCGACAGCAGGTGGTAGAACACCGTGAAGTCGGCGCCTGGCAAGCCACGGCGTTTGGTGCGAAGACGCTCGTCGACGCCGTGCAGGTCGTACAGCATCGAGTACGGCTTGGGCAGTTGGCGCAGGAAAGTCATGATTTCGAACAGTTTGGCGCGCGCGACCCACAGCACGGGCATGCCCGTGCGGGTTTCCTGAGCTGTGAACGCCTCGGCGCCAAAACGGTTATTCAGTTCAACGACGACGTCTTGGTCGTCAGCCTTGTAAGGCGGGATGTACAGAGCGGTGTCTGCAGTCATAGGTCTCGATCGCTATCGGTCAACGTACAGAATGAACCCAGGTCAGGTTTCTTTTTGTAAAAGAAAACTGGATCAGACTTCGTCGGGGCTGCGCAGGTTGGTGACTGCGATTCGCTGTTCGCGGCGCTGTTCCTTTTGCGACGGCATCTCGGCGCGATACACGCCTTGATCGCCGACGACCCAGGAAAGAGGGCGACGCTCCTGGCCGATGGATTCCTGCAACAGCATCAAGCCTTGCAGAAATGCTTCGGGGCGGGGCGGGCAGCCAGGCACGTAGACATCCACGGGGAGGAACTTGTCCACACCCTGGACTACTGAATAGATGTCGTACATGCCACCGGAGTTGGCGCACGAACCCATGGAAATAACCCATTTAGGTTCAAGCATTTGCTCGTAGAGGCGCTGGATGATAGGCGCCATCTTGATGAAGCAGGTACCGGCGATAACCATGAAATCCGCCTGACGCGGCGATGCCCGGATAACCTCGGCGCCAAAGCGCGCGATGTCATGGGGTGCCGTGAAGGCGGTGGTCATTTCCACGTAACAGCACGAAAGGCCGAAGTTGTACGGCCACAAGGAGTTTTTACGCCCCCAGTTGACCGCACCATTCAGCACGTCTTCGAGCTTGCCCATGTAAATGTTTTTGTGGACTTGATCTTCTAACGGATCAGAAACAGTTTCCCGTTCGCCGATGGGGTACTGCTCGTTAGGAGCATCCGGGTCGATCCTGGTGAGATTGTATTGCATTGCCAAAGCCTCATTGTTTTAGCTTCGCCTGCCGATTACGACGGCCAACAGGCGCCCAATCAAGAGCCCCCACACGCCATAGGTAGACAAGACCTGCCAACAGAATTGCTATGAAAACGAGAGCTTCGGCGAATCCGGTCCAGCCGCTTTCGCGGACGGACACAGACCAGGCAAAGAGAAAGAGGGCTTCAATGTCGAAGATCACGAAGAGCATCGCGACCAAATAGAATTTTGCGGAGAGACGCAAGCGGGCGCCACCTGTAGGCAGCATCCCGGATTCGAAAGGTTCGTTCTTGCTGCGGCCCCAGGCTTTGGAGCCCAAGAGGCTTGAGAGGCCGAGCATGAAGGCGCAGAGGCCGACAACACCCAAAAGGAAAATGGCGAAGCCCCAGTTGTGGGCAATCAAACCTGTCGATTCGGGCATGCTGGCAGTCCTTATCAGAGAGCAAAGGTCTCTGTGCTTGAATAGAGATTGGGCAGTGACGATATGTCGCAGTAAATCTATCTCGGCGATTTTATGTGCAAACAGAGAGCAAGTAAATTTTCTGCATCAAATTTATTCGTAAGATTAATGAGATATGTCACGGTTAAAGAGCCAGAGGCCCTGTATTACGGGGATTACGGCTGTTTTTGTTAATTATGTTTCACATAATGG
>NZ_DASWOT010000172.1:0-21305 GCF_036404235.1 Pseudomonas sp. | reverse complement strand
TTTTATACTGGCGCAGGTGATGCCGGCGGCGATTGAAACGATCAGCTGGTTGGGCTTCAGGCTCGTGCGCAAGGTTTCGCAGACGGCCTTCATCATCTGCGGCTTGACTGCCAGCAGCACCACGTCAGCGCCTTCGATGGCTTCGGCGTTGTCGGCGAACACTTTAATACCGTGCTCGGCGGACACGCGCTCGCGGGTTTCTAGGCCCGGATCGCTGGCGCTGATCGAGTCAGGCTCGACGCCTTGGGCGCGCAGCCCGCCGATCAGGCTGGTGGCCATGTTTCCTGCACCGATGAATGCGATGCGAGTCTTGCTCATGAGCGGATTCCTGTGAGGCAAAGGGTTATGGCTACCCGTAATGACGGGCGCCGAAGAGGGCGGTACCAATCCGCACCCAGGTCGCGCCTTGTGCGATGGCGGCGTCCAGGTCGTGGCTCATGCCCATGGAAAGGGTGTCCAGTGGTAGCTTCAACTGGTCTTGCAGGTTGCGTACGGCCGCAAATGCAGCGTTTTGTTTGGCGCTGTCATTGGTCGGTTCGGGAATTGCCATCAGGCCACGCAGCCTCAAATTTGGCAGAGCTGTGATGGCTTGAGCCAGGGCGGGCAAGTCATCGGGCTTGCAGCCGGACTTGCTCGCCTCGCCACTGACATTGACCTGGATGCAGATGTTCAGCGGTGGTAACTGGGTGGGGCGTTGTTCGGACAGCCGTTGTGCGATTTTCAAGCGGTCCACGGAATGCACCCAGTCGAAATGCTCGGCGATAGCGCGAGTCTTGTTCGATTGAATGGGGCCGATGAAATGCCAGATCAAGGGTAGGTCAGCCAATTCAAGCTGCTTGTTCAAGGCTTCCTGGAGGTAATTCTCGCCGAAGTCGCGCAAACCCGCTGCATACGCTTCGCGCAGGTCGCTTGCCGGTTTGGTTTTGCTTACCGCGAGCAGACCAATGGATGCCGGGTCACGCTGCGCTGCACATGCAGCTGCGTGAATTCGCTCACCGAGCGTTGAAATGTTCTCTGCTATCGTGGACATTGATTTGCGCCAGCAGGGCTAAAGTCTGCGGCATTCTATGTGATGAGGAGCTGTATGGATATTACCGAGCTGCTTGCCTTCAGTGCCAAGCAAGGCGCGTCGGACTTACACCTCTCGGCTGGCCTGCCACCGATGATTCGGGTCGATGGCGATGTGCGGCGGATCAACCTGCCGCCGCTGGACCAGAAAGAGGTCCAGGCGTTGATCTACGACATCATGAATGACAGACAGCGTAAGGACTTCGAAGAGGACCTGGAAACCGACTTCTCCTTCGAAGTGCCGGGTGTGGCGCGGTTCAGGGTCAATGCATTCAATCAGAACCGTGGCGCGGGCGCCGTGTTCCGGACCATTCCCTCAAAGGTCCTGAGTATGGAAGACCTGGGGATGGGCGATGTATTTCGCAAGATTACCGACGTCCCGCGTGGTCTGGTGCTGGTCACCGGGCCAACGGGTTCAGGCAAATCGACGACGCTGGCAGCGATGGTCGACTACCTGAACGCCAACAAGCACCACCACATCCTGACCATTGAGGACCCTATCGAATTCGTTCACGAATCCAAAAAGAGTCTGATCAACCAGCGAGAAGTACACCGCGACACGCACGGCTTTGCCGAAGCATTGCGCTCTGCGTTGCGTGAAGACCCGGACGTGATCCTGGTAGGCGAGCTGCGAGACCTGGAAACCATTCGGTTGGCGCTGACAGCAGCAGAAACCGGGCATCTGGTGTTCGGCACGCTACACACCACCTCGGCGGCGAAGAGTATCGACCGGATTGTCGACGTGTTTCCGGCGCAGGAGAAATCAATGATCCGCTCTATGCTCTCGGAATCGTTGCACGCGATCGTTTCACAAGCGCTGCTGAAGAAAATCGGCGGTGGGCGAGTTGCGGCCCACGAAATCATGATTGGCACCTCGGCGATCCGTAACCTGATCCGCGAAGACAAGGTTGCGCAGATGTACTCATCGATTCAGACCGGGGGTTCGCTGGGGATGCAGACACTGGATATGTGCCTGAAGGATCTGGTGACCAAAGGCATCATCACGCGCGAAAGTGCGCGGGAGAAAGCAAAAACGCCTGACAATTTTTGATTGTCAGGCGCTTGCACTTGTAGAAGCGAATTCATTCGCGAATGAATTCGCTTCTACAGAACCAGGGCAGTCGTCAGATCAGCATTAACGCTGTGCCAAACGCACTGTCGGTTTATGCGACGAAGGCAGCTCCTTGGGCAGAACGCGTTTGGCAATCACGTAATGGCTGTCCCAATACGGTTTGTTCAACGTGTCGACCGAGACCGACTTGCCACGACGAGGCGCATGCACGAACTGGCCGTCACCCAGGTAAATGGCGACATGGTTGACCTGACGGCTCTTGATGTTGAAGAACAACAAGTCGCCTGGCTTTAGATCCTTGCGGTCAACCTTCTGCCCGTGACCTTCGGCCATGGCGTTGGAGGTACGTGGCAAATCGACTTCGCTCACGTTATTGAACGCATATTTAACCAAACCACTGCAGTCGAACCCTTTTGTTGGGCTGGTGCCGCCCCAACGATAAGGGGTACCGATCGCATTCATGGCACGGTTGACCACGGTGTTGCTTTGTTTGCTATTGCCTGGTGCTTTGCTGGCAAGGGCGACAGTGTTTTTCGAAACCTTATGGGACGAAGGACGATTGGACGTCTTGCCGTTTCGGGTTTTGCGCTTGGAGGTCGCCAGTGGCTCGGCGGTTTCGTCTATTGCAGCTATCGCGGCCTGTTGAGCGGCGACATTGCGCGTTACCTTCGTTACTTTCTCCGAGGACTGAGTCTTCGCAGTGAAGCCGTTGAAGCTCGCAGGTAACGGTTGCTCACGATTGGTGGCGTGGGCGGCCAGTGGCATAAATAGGCAAATGGTTAGCCATGTCTTGAAAAATGGACGCATTAGGCAGGGCTCTTATTGGTCAGCGCGCAACTTTATAACAGCTTTTTCCGTCGTTTCGGACCCCCTTTTTGAATCATTTACTGCCCGGCGGGTCAGTTTCGATGCAAAAACTGTCATAAGATTTTGCTCATCCCCTTTAGTTACAAGGGTTTGCTGGGTGATCAAGAGGTTGTGGCCATACGTCGGAACGGGTCACGAAAGTCACAAAATTTACGCATATTTTTTTCTATCAATGCAAAAGAGGCTGTCAATGAATACCTATCAAGTGGACGTACAGCGTCCTGACACTCACAGTAAAGTCATGGGCTATCTGCTGTGGATTGTCGGATTTACCGGATCGCACCGTTTTTATTACGGTAAGCCGGTAACTGGGACTATCTGGTTTTTTACCTTGGGCCTGCTGGGTATTGGCTGGCTGATCGACTTGTTTCTGATCCCGTCGATGGATCGCGAGGCGGACCTGCGCTTTCACGCAGGGACGACCGACTACAGCGTTGCCTGGATTCTGCTGACATTTTTGGGCGTGTTCGGTGTGCATCGGATGTATCAGGGCAAATGGATCAGCGGGATCATCTATGCACTGACGGGTGGGCTGTTCTTTCTGGGGGTCTTGTATGACTTCTGGACGCTGAACGACCAGATTTCGTTGAGGAATGCACGACGGGCGTAACTGAATGGCCAGCTATTGAAGCCAACGTTGTGAGTTACAGACGATACGAAGGCTAGGGCCGCATCCTGGCGATACGATGCATCCGACACACCGTATCGTGTCGTGCGGACCCAGCCCGCCGTACCCTCCGAATACGCCTGCCTCGCATCGGGGGATGCCTGCCGATCAGGGCAGGCGCTGAGTCAATCAGCCCTCATCCCCGTCATCGTCATCCCCACCATCAATCTTCATGCCCAGCTCCTTGATCTTGCGAGTCAAGGTGTTGCGGCCCCAGCCCAGCAATACGGCAGCGTCGCGACGGCGCCCTGCGGTGTGTTTGAGGGCGGTTTCGATCATGATGCGTTCGAAGGTCGGCACCGCGCTGTCGAGCAGGCTGGATTGACCACGAGCCAAAGCCTGGTCGGCCCATTGACGCAGTGCTTGTTCCCAGTTGGTGACCGGCGCTGAATCCTGAGGCAGGCTCAGCAGTTCTGGCGGCAGGTCGCTGATATGCACTTCACGGCCCGAGGCCATGACCGTGATCCAGCGACAGGTGTTTTCCAACTGACGAACGTTACCCGGCCACGGCAGGTGCTTGAGGTACTCCTCGGTTTCGGTCTTCAGCAGCTTTGGCTCGACCGCCAGTTCCTGGGCGGCGCGGCTTAGGAAGTGTTTGGCCAATGTCGGAATGTCTTCGCGACGATCCGACATGCGCGGGATGTGAATGCGGATGACATTCAGGCGATGGAACAAGTCCTCGCGGAACTTGCCAGCCTGCACCAAAGTTTCCAGATTCTGGTGAGTCGCGGCGATGATTCGCACGTCGACCTTGACCGGCGTATGACCGCCGACTCGGTAAAACTCGCCATCCGCCAATACGCGCAGCAAGCGTGTCTGAGTGTCGGCTGGCATGTCGCCGATTTCGTCAAGAAACAGCGTGCCACCGTCGGCCTGTTCGAAACGGCCACGACGCAGGTTGGCTGCACCGGTGAACGCGCCTTTCTCGTGGCCGAACAACTCGGATTCCATCAGGTCTTTCGGGATCGCTGCCATGTTCAAGGCAATGAACGGCGAAGCGGAGCGCGGGCTGTGGCGATGCAGTGCATGAGCGACCAGCTCTTTGCCTGTACCCGATTCGCCGTTGATCAGCACTGTGATGTTGGAGTGACTCAAGCGTCCGATGGCGCGAAACACTTCCTGCATCGCGGGGGCTTCGCCGATGATTTCCGGCGTGCGGGTCAGCGTAGGCACGACATCCATGCCTTGTTGTTCCTGGGCATGCTGATTGGCGCGTTTGACCAGGGACACCGCTTCGTCTACGTCGAACGGCTTGGGCAGGTATTCAAAGGCACCGCCCTGGTACGAGGCAACGGCGCTGTCGAGGTCTGAATGGGCGGTCATGATGATGACCGGCAAACGTGGGTGTTGCTCACGAATCCGTGCCAATAAATCCAGGCCACTGGCGCCGGGCATGCGGATATCAGAAATGATCACATCCGGTTGTTGACGCGCCAGACGGCTCATCACGCCATCGGCGCTGTCGAAGCTCTGCGTTGTCATGCCTTCTTGTTGCAACGCTTTTTCAAGTACCCAGCGGATGGAACGGTCGTCATCGACGATCCAGACAGTTTCACTACGGCTCATGTCGAAGCTGCTCCTTGTTCCAGTGGCAAGAAGATCGAGAAAGTGGTGTGGCCGGGATGGCTGTCACACTCGATCAGCCCCTGGTGCTGACTGATAATATTCTGGGTGATGGCAAGACCGAGCCCTGTGCCATCCGGGCGGCCGCTGACCATTGGGTAAAAAATCGTTTCTTGAAGCTCGGGAGGAATGCCAGGGCCGTTGTCGATAATTTCGATCTTGCTCACCAGTCGGTGGCGAATATGACCGATGGTGAATTGGCGCATCGCGCGGGTTCGTAGGGTGATACGGCCCAGGCGCAGTTCGTTCTGGCCGCTAATGGCCTGCATCGCATTGCGCACAATGTTGAGCACGGCCTGAATCATTTGTTCGCGGTCAATCAATACGTCGGGAATGCTCGGGTCATAATCGCGCACTAAAGTGATGCAGCCTTGGCTTTCAGCCTCCACCAGACTGCACACGCGTTCGAGCACTTCATGCACATTGGTCATGGACAGCGAAGGCAGTTTGTTGGAGCCCAGCATCCGGTCCACCAGATTGCGCAAGCGGTCGGCTTCTTCGATGATGACGTTGGTGTAGTCCTTCAGGCTTTCCTCAGGCAGCTCGCGGGCGAGCAATTGTGCAGCGCCACGAATCCCGCCGAGGGGGTTCTTGATTTCATGTGCCAGGCCACGGACCAACATTTTGGTGGTTTCTTGCTTCGACAGCTGGGCTTCTTCCTTGGTGATGCGCAACAAGCGATCACGCGGATGGACTTCCAGCAGGAGCATGGTTTCGCCTTCGGACAAAATCGGCGTCACCGCGTAATCGACGGTCAGGGTCTGGCCGGTCAATGCGGTGAGCATGGCTTCACGTTTGGTAAACGGATGTGCTTGCTCGACCGCCTGACGCAGCGAGCTGAGCGCCTCGGCCGACTCGGTAAACAGCTCGCTGATAAATTGCCCGTGGCTACGCTGACCACTGATCGCCAGCAGCATTTCGGCTGCCGGGTTCATGTACTCAAGGCGCAAGTCCGAGTTGAGCAGAATGGTGGCAGTGGTCAAGTTGTCGAGTAACAATCGGTGCAGCGTATCGCTGATAGTCATGAATGTCGTTGACCTCTTTTGGCACATTGCACTTCGGAGCGGGCCCGAATTAGCAGACCACTGGTTGGTCTTCGCCAGCGTTGGAAAGCCGCTGATACGGTGCTTATCCGTTGAAACTGCAAAAACCAAACCAAGGCTCCGAAAAGAAGCGTTAATCGAGACAATCCGAGCTTTTTTCGGACAGCGTGCGCCAGCACGCTGCAGCGGTTCACGCGAATTGAACCAAAATGGGTTGTAGGCCCGGCTGTTCGTTCAGCTTGCGCACCATAATGGAGCTAAATCAACTTGCGCCTGGGGAAATCAGAAAAAAGAGAAAATGCTGCTTTCTTCTTCCGGCTTATCTTTGAGCGGACATTCCGGGCGGACGCCGTAATCCTCGTTCTTGCACGGCTGCGCCAGACGTTTTTGCGCCAGGGAGATACGGAACATATGGAAGGGCTGATTAGGCGTTCGTTCCGCTACGCGACCGTATTGATCGACGATCTCAATCGAGAGCTGATGCGTGCCCCGATCAATGTTGGTCATCGGGAACACCGGGCTACGCCCTGATTCACTGTACGGCTTGCCATCAAGCAGCAAGCGATAGCTATGTCCGGGCTGCAAGGCTGGATCGTTGGTTACCGTCACGATCAGGTTGCCTTGCATGTCGCGAATCGCGGCGTCAGGTTCCGGCGCGAGAATGCGCAGCAGTTGGTAGCGGAACAACGCTGGGATGGTTTGTTTGGTTGGCTGGGGTGGTGCTTTTTTAAGCGGCAGGGCCATGTTGTTGCTGGGGGCAATATCAACTTTGCTGGCGTTGCGCCGCGGCTGGTCGGTATATACGCGATTGCCCTGTGCGTCGATATAGGTATAGACGTCAGCCAGCACCGAATGCCCCGTCAGCATCAGGAGGCAAATCGTTATGCTGCGCAGCAATGGGTGGTCAAGGCTTACCGACATGAACTCGCTGCACCGTGAGGGTCACTGTCTGACTGTGCTGAATGGGCTGCTGGTTCTGCAGGACTTGAACAGCCAGGCTGTGCTCGCCCCTGTCCAGCTCCATGAGCTGCAAGCGCGGTACGTTGGTCGGCTGGCCATAAGGTGTTCCATCCAAAAGCAGTTGCAGTAGATGACCAGGTTGCAGGCGCGGCTCAATTTGTACGCCCACGGTGAAGGTGCCATTGTTGGCCCGCAGCGCTTCACCGTCAGGCAGGTCAGTGAGTTGAAGCGTTTGGTAAGCGGCGCCTTTTTGCGTTGCTTGCCCCTGATTTTGCGGCGCGGTTGCCGGCGCCGGGGAAGGCGTGACCGTGTTAACTCTGTTGAGCGGCGGCAATTCGACCGTTTCGGCTTTGGTGCCGTTGGGTGGTTGATTGCTGTAAGCCGTGTTGCCATTGGCATCGGTGTATTTGTAGATCTGCGCGACAGCGGGCAAGGCAAACAACAGCAGCAGAAAAACAAGGCTTTGATGCATGAACGCTCCAATCCCAACGACAGGGTTAACGGCAAATGGCAGGGCCCTACTGTGACAGCGGCTGGCCTGGGGTGCCAGCATAGAACACAACCCGTTTCACTACTTCATTGCCGTTGCCTAGGGTCTTGGTCTCGTGTCATTTTTTGCGGGGGATGCACAGATCACCCACGGCACGTGCCAATGCGCTACTCATCACCGGATCAGTGGCTTGTAGCTCGCTTGCGGCTCTCACCCAGTCAGGGCAGGCGACATCCTTGCGGTAAGGCGAGAATGCTGCGTACGACGTCAGCAGGATTGGTTGCAAGGTATCCAGCCGGCTACGAATGTCGCTGGCAAGGCTTTGGGCTGGGTTGGCTGGGGCGGTGCCGGTCGCATGCCACTGCGCGAGGCGGGCGTACTGCACCATCTTGTTGGCTTCGATTTGCGCTGCAAAAAATTGACTGGCGTCGTCGCGAGACAGCCTGAAATCCCCCGCTTTTGCTGTCGCACTGGCGATGACCTGGCGTTCTCGGTCAGTGTCCTGTACGGGTTTGCCGCTGTACCATTTGCTCAGCGCCACGTCGTTCGCGATCTCCAGCCTCTGGCTGATGGCCTTTATCAAAGGCGTCAGGGCTGCTGGGGTGGGCGCTGCGGGTGCTGCCATGAGGTGTAGCGGGAGCAATGTGAGAGTCAGAAAAGCGCAGGGCAATAGCTTGATCATGGGAAGGGTCCGTACAAGGTGGATCGATGCCCAGTCGGTTATCGAACTGCCGACTGGGCTCCAAGTATCACCGAAGGATCATGCATAAATGTGGTAACTGGATACCACCACGCCCATCATTCTGTCGTGTTGTGATCAACCGCTAATGGCATGCCGGGCATGCCGGCATAGAACACGACAAGTTCGGTTTGCGTCGCCCCGCTGGTGCCGCGATGTACGATATTGTTCATTTCAGGCAGGACTTGCCCTGCCGTCAGCGTGATGGTCTTGCCACCTTCCAGCGCCTCGACGATCAGCTCTCCGGAAATAACATAGCCTGCGGCGGGCATAGGGTGTGAATGCCAGTCAAACTGCGCGCCAGGCGACATGACGACCTTGCGCACGGTGAGCTCCGGCTGACCTTTCGGATAGGTCGTGTATGGGGTTCCGTCCCAGGATGACGTGGTTTTCAAGAGGATTTTTGAATCGATGGTGGGGGCGGTTTGAGCGTTTGCGGTGTTCAGCATGAAAAGCGCCGTGGCGCAGGCAACTGTGAGTTTGATCATATTCATTCCTTTGCATGATTGAAGCGGTGTGCTTCGGGTACGGCTGATTAGAAATGGCTGACCACGCAAACGCTAGGGCGTTTGCGTTTCGGGAAATATCAAAAAAATCATGCCTGGCGTCGTCGCCACTTTCCCGCAGGCATGAAAAAGGCCTCCCGAAGGAGGCCTCGTTTCACGTCGATACCGCTGACGTGGCTGGATTAGCAGCTGTAGTACAGCTCGTATTCCAGTGGGTGTACGAAAGTGCGTACTTTGATTTCTTCTTCGCTTTTCAGGGCGATGTAAGCGTCGATGAAGTCGTCGCTGAAAACACCGCCTTTGGTCAGGAACGCACGACCTTTGTCCAGCTCTTCCAGGGCTTCTTTCAGGCTGCCGCACACTTGTGGGATCTCTGCAGCCTCTTCAGGTGGCAGGTCATACAGGTTTTTGTCAGCGGCGTCGCCCGGGTGGATCTTGTTCTGGATGCCGTCCAGGCCAGCCATCAAGAGGGCCGCGAACGCCAGGTACGGGTTGGCTGCCGGGTCCGGGAAGCGCGCTTCGATACGACGGCCTTTAGGGCTGTTGACGTAAGGAATACGGATTGAAGCAGAACGGTTGCGGGCCGAGTAGGCCAGCATGACCGGAGCTTCGAAGCCTGGAACCAGACGCTTGTAGGAGTTGGTCGCTGGGTTAGTGAAACCGTTCAGCGCCTTGCCGTGCTTGATGATGCCGCCGATGAAATACAGCGCGATGTCGGACAGGCCGGCATAGCCTTCGCCAGCGAAGGTGTTTTTGCCGTCTTTGGAGATCGACATGTGGACGTGCATGCCCGAACCGTTATCGCCGTACAGAGGCTTAGGCATGAAGGTAGCGGTACGGCCGTAAGCGTCGGCAACGTTGTGTACAACGTATTTCAAGGTCTGAACTTCGTCAGCCTTTTTAACCAGCGTGTTGAATTTCACGCCGATTTCATTCTGGCCAGCGGTTGCCACTTCGTGGTGGTGGACTTCTACGACCTGGCCCATTTCTTCCAGAGCGTTGCACATTGCGGTGCGGATTTCGTGGTCATGGTCGAACGGCGGAACTGGGAAGTAGCCACCTTTGATGCCTGGACGGTGGCCTTTGTTGCCGCCTTCGATATCAGCGTCGGACATCCACGAACCTTGCTCAGAGTAGATCTTGAACATGGAACCGGAGATGTCGGATTTGAATTTTACTTCGTCGAAGATGAAAAATTCTGGCTCTGGACCTGCGAATACGGTGTCACCGATACCGGTCGACTTCAGGTATTCCTCGGCGCGATGAGCGATGGCGCGTGGGTCGCGATCGTAACCTTGCATGGTCGAAGGTTCGATGATGTCGCACACCAGGATCAGGGTCGGCTCTTCGGTGAACGGGTCCAGAACGGCGGTTTCGTCGTCTGGCAGCAGGATCATGTCGGACGCTTCGATGCCTTTCCAGCCGGAAATGGAGGAGCCGTCGAACATTTTGCCGACTTCGAAGAAATCGTCTTCCAGAGCATCGCGTGCTGGCATGGTCACATGGTGCTGAGTACCTTTGGTGTCCGTGAAGCGCAGATCAATCCACTTAACGTCATGATCTTTGATGAGTTGAACCGACTTCGACATGTTGTCCTCCGGGGTGGATTAGGGCTGGGTAGTTGTTCGCCCTTCAATTTGGGTGATGCCGGGCGCGATAGTCGGCCAAGGCAACCTGCCTCACAAGGGAGCAATTTGCATGCCAGTGCCCTGTGTTGGGTTTTTTGCTCGAAATCCCGATTTTCCAGGGGATAGACGATGCATTTGCAAAACTTAACGCACTCTATTGGTGCCTTGTAATTATGCTTGGTTCGTTTTTGGTGCGCCGATGATTGGCCGTACGATAACTGGTTAAACCTTGAGCAATTTCCGCTATAATCCCGCCCCCTCTTTTTCGACCGGCACCTCGCGCGCTGTTTTCATGAAACTAATCGTTAAAGTTTTTCCCGAGATCATTATCAAAAGCCGGCCTGTGCGAAAGCGCTTCATCAAACAGCTGGCCAAAAACATCCGTACCGTGCTCCGTGATCTGGACCCGGCGCTGGTGGTCGATGGTGTGTGGGATAACCTTGAAGTCGGAACAAAGGTCACTGATCCCAAAGCCTTGCACGACATGACCGAGCGCCTGAGTTGCATGCCGGGCATTACGCATTTCCTGCAGGTCGATCAATACCCCTTGGGTGACATGGACGACATCTACGAGAAGTGCAGGCAGCACTTCGGGGAAGTCCTGCCCGGAAAGATATTTTCGGTTCGCTGCAAACGAGCCGGTCATCACGATTTCAGCTCCATGGATGTCGAAAAATACGTCGGCAGCCGCTTGCGTGTCGAGTGCGGTGCCGCCGGTATTTCCCTGAAAGCGCCACAAATTGAAGTGCGGATGGAAATTCGCGACCAACGGTTATTTGTGATTCACAGCCAACACAAAGGCATGGGCGGCTATCCGCTAGGTTCGCTGGAGCAGACACTGGTATTGATGTCTGGCGGTTTCGATTCAACCGTGGCGGCATACCAGATCATGCGCCGCGGGCTGATGAGCCACTTCTGCTTCTTTAATCTGGGCGGAAGGGCGCATGAGCTAGGCGTCATGGAAGTCGCGCATTTTCTCTGGAAAAAGTACGGCAGCTCCCAGCGCGTGCTGTTCGTCAGCGTGCCGTTCGAAGAAGTTTTGGGAGAAATTCTCGGAAAAGTCGATAACAGTCATATGGGCGTAGTATTGAAGCGTATGATGTTGCGCGCTGCGACCATTATTGCTGATCGTCTGGAAATCGACGCGCTGGTAACGGGTGAGGCGATTTCCCAGGTGTCGAGTCAGACCCTGCCGAATCTATCGGTAATTGATCAGGTGACGGAAAAGCTGGTGTTGCGCCCGCTGATCGCCACTCACAAGCAAGACATCATCGATCAGGCAGATCAGATCGGCACCGGTAATTTCGCCCGGCACATGCCTGAGTATTGTGGGGTGATCTCGGTCAACCCCAAGACCGCCGCGAAGCGCAACCGCGTCGAGTACGAAGAACAACAGTTCGACATGGCGATTCTCGAGCGTGCGCTCGAAAACGCCAGGATGGTCCCTATCGATCGTGTGATCGACGAGTTGGGCCAAGGCGTCGAAATCGAAGAAGTCAGTCAGGCTTTGGCAGGTCAGGTTGTTATCGACATCCGTCATCCGGATGAACAGGACGATCGCCCGCTGAGTTTGCCCGGCATCGAAGTACAAACGCTGCCGTTCTATGCACTGAACAGCCGTTTCAAGGAACTGGATTACACGCGCCAGTACCTGCTGTATTGCGACAAAGGCGTCATGAGTCGCCTGCATGCCCACCATTTGCTCAGTGAGGGGCATGCCAATGTGCGCGTTTATCGACCGAGCTAAGTGCCCGGGGCTGTTTGCCTGTGGCTTGCGTCACCGGCCCCCCGACACACGTCGTCAAGCCGTAACGGCTTTAGCCGACTCTACTGTTCATAGCTGTCTACAATCAGCCAGCTGACCGAATCCTCTGATCGAGATACACAAGTGATCGAAAATCTACGCAACATCGCCATCATTGCTCACGTTGACCACGGTAAAACTACCCTCGTTGACAAGCTCTTGCGTCAATCCGGTACCCTGGAACGCGGCGAGCTCAACGACGAGCGCGTGATGGACTCCAACGACCAGGAAAAAGAGCGTGGTATCACCATTCTCGCGAAGAACACCGCGATCAACTGGAATGGCTACCACATCAACATCGTGGACACCCCAGGCCACGCCGACTTCGGCGGTGAAGTAGAGCGCGTGATGTCGATGGTCGACTCCGTCCTGCTGCTGGTCGATGCTCAAGACGGCCCTATGCCGCAAACCCGCTTCGTGACCAAAAAGGCTTTCGAAGCCGGCCTGCGTCCAATCGTGGTTATCAACAAGGTTGACCGTCCAGGCGCGCGTCCGGACTGGGTTCTGGACCAGATCTTCGACCTGTTCGACAACCTGGGTGCCACTGAAGAGCAACTGGACTTCCAGGTCGTTTACGCCTCTGCGCTGAACGGTATTGCCGGTCTTGCCCACACCGATATGGCCGAAGACATGACGCCGTTGTACCAGGCCATTGTCGACCATGTACCTGCACCAAAAGTCGACCGTGAAGGTCCGTTCCAGATGCAAATTTCGGCACTGGACTACAACAGCTTCCTGGGCGTCATCGGTGTTGGCCGTATCGCTCGCGGTCGCGTCAAGCCGAACACCCCTGTTGTTGCCGTCGACGTCAACGGTAAAAAGCGCAACGGCCGTATCCTGAAACTGATGGGTCACCACGGTCTGCACCGCGTCGACGTTGAAGAAGCAGCTGCCGGCGACATCGTCTGCATCAGCGGCTTCGACCAGTTGTTCATCTCCGACACTCTGTGCGACCCACTGAACGTCGAAGCGATGAAGCCGCTGACCGTTGACGAACCAACCGTTTCCATGACCTTCCAGGTAAACGACTCGCCTTTCTGCGGTAAAGAAGGCAAGTTCGTCACCAGCCGTAACATCAAGGAACGTCTGGACAAAGAGCTGCTGTACAACGTTGCCCTGCGCGTTGAAGAAGGCGACACCGCTGACAAGTTCAAAGTCTCCGGCCGTGGTGAGCTGCACCTCTCGGTACTGATCGAAACCATGCGTCGCGAAGGCTTCGAAATGGGTGTAGGTCGTCCTGAAGTGATCATCCGCATGGTTGATGGCGTCAAGCACGAACCGTACGAAAACGTCACCATCGACCTGCCGGAAGAATCCCAGGGCGCGATCATGGAGCAGATGGGCCTGCGTAAGGGCGATCTGACCAACATGGTTCCAGATGGCAAGGGCCGTGTTCGTCTTGAGTACAACATCCCTGCACGTGGTTTGATCGGTTTCCGTAACGAATTCCTGACCCTGACCTCTGGCGCTGGCATCCTGACCTCGATCTTCGACCGTTACGACGTGATGAAGTCCGGTGACATGTCTGGCCGTCAGAACGGCGTGCTGGTTTCGGTTGCGACCGGCAAGGCACTGACCTACTCCCTGGAAACGTTGCAAGCCCGTGGCAAGCTGTTCCTGGGTCATGGCGAAGACGTCTATGAAGGCCAAATCGTCGGCATCAACAGCCGCGACAACGACCTGGGCGTTAACCCAACCAAAGGCAAGAAGCTCGACAACATGCGTGCTTCGGGTAAAGACGAAACCATCGCTCTGGTTCCGCCGATCCGTTTCACGCTGGAGCAAGCGCTGGAGTTCGTTCAAGAAGACGAACTGTGCGAAGTGACGCCAAAGTCGATTCGCCTGCGTAAGAAAATCCTTGGCGAAAGCGAGCGTACCCGCGCAGCCAAGAAAAGCGGCAACTGATTAGTTTTTAATCAGCCGTAAAAAAACGCCCCCGACCGCAAGGTTGGGGGCGTTTTTGTATGTCTGACTGATGAGGCATCGGTTTTAGGAGCGAACTTGTTCGCGAAGCGGTGTTTCAGGCACACCGCGTCGGTCGCCTCGCCAACAAGTTGGCTCCTACAGAAACCGGGTGCTCAATCAGAACTTCAACGGCCGACCGCAAGGTCGGGGGCGTTTTTGTATGTCTGGGCGATGAAGAATCGGTTGTAGGAGCGAACTTGTTCGCGAGGCGGTGTTTCAGGCACACCGCATTGGTCGCCTCGCCAACAAGTTGGCTCCTACCGAAACCGGGTGTTCAATCAGAACTTCAACGGTGCGCGACCTGAATTCGAACTCAACGTTCCGCTGTCCTGGCGCTCTACTGCCTTGGGCTTGTACGCGCAGTAGCCTGGGCGCGGCCCGATTTTTGGGTGATTGCGGCAGGTGTCCGGGCGCTTATCGTAGATCGTACATAAGCGACTCTTGCGATCCAGATACAGGCAGTCGTTGTTGCTCATGCGTTGCAGGGTGAAAATCCCGGACTTCTGGTTGAAGCGCTCGACAATGCCTTCCTTCTGCAAACGCTTGGCGATGTTCTTGGGATTGTCGCCCTGTTCGAACTCGTCGACGATGCCAATCCGGATCAGGTCCTTGATCTTGGTTTCCACCGGCAGTGTGCAGCAGCTGGAAACACAGCCTCCACACATGTGACTGGAGTATTTGGCCCAGGTATCGAGACGGTCGATTTCTGCGGCGGCGATCAAGGTGGGTTTCATGTGTATCCGGTTCCGGGTGTATCGGGCGCGCGATGATACCGGGGCTGGCGCGTTAACAGTATCCCCAAATCATCAATGCGACTGTCGGTGCTCGTACCCTTGGACATGTCTACATGTCTTATGGCGAGCCCAAGCGGGTTGCCAACCCCTCAATCGCTTCCTGTCGCTCGGCCTGATTCAACTTCGCATTCGGATTCAGTGAAGACCACTGCGGATGCGCCCTTGCCTTGCGCAGGTCTTCCGGCAATTTGCCCTCACGCCAGGTGTTGTCCTGCGGGGCGGTCAATTTGATACTGTCCATCGCTGCATGCCCGCGTGCTTCCAACGCTTGCAACAGTTGCCGCTGACGCAGCGCCAATAGCCGCAACACCGCATCGTCGACTGTCAGTTCGCGCTGTCCTTTGATTTTGCCGAGCAGTCGCCCGCCATAGCTGCGTGCGGTCTGCAATGCGCCCCCGGCGATAGCGCCCACCAGCGCTGCCGCACCCAAGGTAATGCCGCCCACCAATAGATCCACCCCGGCACCGGCAGCGGCACCGGCGGCAATCCCGCCGCCAACCCGCACGCCCAGTAATTTCAGGGTTTCCGGGTTGAACAGGTCGTCGCCCCAGCGCCCATCAAGCAGCGGCAAGTCGTTGGCTGCGGCGTCCTGAAGGCGGAAGGCGTAGAGCTTGAGCAGCGATTCGACGCAGCGCTGTTCCCGCTGGCGCACCGCTTTGCGCAGGTCGGCAATAGCCACCTGCACTTGATCAGAACTCGTCGCGACGCTACGGCGGCAAGCGGCGCAGTCCAACAGCAGCTCGGCGATCAATCGTGCAGCGCTATGGCGACGCGCCTGACGTTGCGCCTCTTGATCAACAATCAGCCGCTCCAACTGGCCGCGCGAGTTTTCCAGCAGCAACGCCAGGCTTTCATACAGCCGACGCTCGCCGTCTTCCGGGGGTGCCACGCTGTCGAAGCGCACCAGTGCGTGCAGGCCCAGCCGTGCCAAGGCTTCGCGCCACTCGGGCTCGCGCTGTTGCGCGCTGCTGACAAAATTCAGCACCGGCAATAACGGTTTGCCGCAACTGGCCAACACTGCCAGCTCGTCACGGTATTTCGCCAGCACCGGCTCGCGGGCGTCGATCACATACAACCCGGCATCCGAGGCGAGCAACTGGCGCAGCACTTTGGCTTCCTGCTCGAAACGCTGACGCGCTTCGCTGCCCTCCAGAAACCGCGCCAGCCGTGCCGGACCGTCGAGGCGTTCGCCGGGGCGATCAAGGCGTTCAAGGTAGTCGAGCAGGGCGATGGCATCTTCCAGGCCGGGCGTATCGTACAGCTCCAGCAACGCTTCACCGTCCACCGACAAGCGTGCGCCCTCGACATGGCGGGTAGTGCTGGGGCGATGTGAGACTTCGCCAAAACCGACATCGCGAGTCAAGGTGCGCAGCAGGGAGGTTTTGCCGACGTTGGTGTGGCCGACGACGGCCAGCCGCAGCGCACGAGTCGTGTCCTTTTTAGTCATGGCCTGTCTCCAGCCAGGTGAGCGGGGCGCTGTCGGCCCAAGTCACGTCCATTTGTTGCAATGCGGCGTGCCAGTCGCCCAATCGCTCGGCCTCCAGCGCTTGCCCGACGGGGGCGGGCAGTAGCCAGACGCGCGTTGCGCCCGCGCAGCGCGCCAGTTCTGCGATCAGCGCCAAGCTGCCACGGTCGGGGGAGCGCCTTGGATCACAGGCGATAGCCAAGCGCGCGGGTGGGAAGCGGGTCAGTTGATCGAGCAGTTTTTTGCGTGACTCACGGCTGTCGAGGATGCCTGCGTCAGCCACGGTTTTCGGCAGTTTGGGCGGCCATGTTCGCTGATCGTCCAACTCGATGGCGACCAATAGCGCGCCTTCGCTCTGAAGTGATGGGGGCGTGTGTTGAACCTGATGAAGGTGTTCGGGAGCCTCGTCGTTGACGCCCAGCCGCTCGCTGCTGGGCATCAAGCGCTCGCGCAAGTGGACGTAGCCGGGCAGGCTCAGGTCCAGCGTTAGGCCTGCTCGGCCGATACGCCAACGCCAAAAGCACACCAGCGCCAGCAGCAGTCTTGGCACAATGCCGTACACCATCAGCACGCCAACCAGCCACGCGGCCCAAGCCTGACGGGCATCCTCAATGATCGACACACTGTCGCCGCTGGCGCGGATCACCGTATCGCTGGGCACGCCAAAGCCCAGCAGAGACGGGATCGTGCCAAGCGCATGGGTCAGCGCGACAAAAGTGTCGCTGCCCAAGATCGTGGTTTCCCAGACGAAACCGTAGCGTCGGGTCGCCAGCAGTATTAGCAGCATCGCCAGCGCGCTGAGTAATGCGAGCAGCCAGACGCCGTGAATGAGCGTGCCAAGGGCCCAGCGATTCAGGCGTTTGCGCTGTAGCAGCAAGATCAACGCAGGCGCCAGTTGTGCGGCCTGAGCGTCGCGGGCGAGCTTTTCGCTGAGCCAAAGCCATAGGCGTCCGAGGCTGGCGGTGCTTTCGCCAGCCAAGGCCAGGCTCAATGCCCAACTGACCAGCAGGATAAGGTTCAGCCCCAGCAGGCTGCCCAGTGCCCAGAACACGTTTACAGGTGTTTGTCCGTCACCTAATCCGGCGAATGCCAGGCCTGTGCCACTGATGACGGCGAAGATGGCCAGTATGATCAGCGACAACCGGGCGCCTTGTTTGTAGTGCCGCAACGCAACGAGCATTCCGTCGCGCTCGGCCAGCCACCGGGCCCGGCGCTTGATCCGAGTCAACAGATCGCCACCCTCGGCGCGAGCACGGCGGTTGGCTTCGGTGTCTTCAAGAGCGCCTGCATGTTCCTCGCGCAGGCGCACGGCTTCGGTCAGCCATAGGTCATCGAGTGGGGTCAGGACAGTCACGCGGCGTCTCGTTGATTAAGTCAGGGGGGAGCATAACCGTTGTGGCCAAGTTCGCGCAGACCAGCGGTGGGATGAGGACGATTTTGTAGGGCATCCCGGATACAAAATCCGCCGTCGCCTCTGCTATTCTCGCGCCCATGAAAAAACATCTCTCCCTCAGCCTGATTGCCGCCCTGGCGCAAAACCGGGTCATTGGCGTCGATAATTCCATGCCGTGGCATTTACCGGCGGATTTCAAGTATTTCAAGGCAACGACCTTGGGTAAGCCGATCATCATGGGCCGCAAGACCTGGGATTCGCTGGGTCGTCCGTTGCCTGGTCGGTTGAATCTGGTGGTCACTCGCCAGGCCGATTTGCAGCTCGAAGGCGCTGAGGTGTTCACCTCCCTGGACGCTGCTGTCGAACGCGCCGAAGAGTGGGCGGATGAGCAGGGCGTCGCCGAAATGATGTTGATTGGCGGTGCGCAGCTTTACGCGCAAGGCCTGCCGCAAGCGGACCGTCTGTACCTGACGCGCGTTGATTTGAGCCCTGAAGGGGATGCGTGGTTTCCCGAGTTTGATCAAACCCAATGGAAGCTGGTTTCCAATACCGGGAATCCTGCTGCCGATGACAAGCCGGCATACAGTTTTGAGGTGTGGGAGCGAGTCTGAGACCGATTCATGCGTGAGAGCCGGATGCTTGGGTAACTGTTACAAGAATGTCGTTTTCAACCATGTTGTCGCGAATCGTTCTCTCGGTGACGTCATCAGAACACGCACGGTCGCTGACGTACCCAAACAGTAACGGCTTTTTGCTACGGTCCAATCCTTGAACAAAACAAGGGGGGACACCGTTATGAAGCTCGTACCTAAACTATTGGCCGCTGCTCTCTGTCTCGGTCTGGCCTGCCAGGCTTTCTCCACAGAACTCAAACACTGGCCGGAGCCTGCGGCCAAACAGCTCAACGCGATGATTGCAGCGAATGCCAACAAAGGTAACTTCGCCGTTTTCGACATGGACAACACCAGCTATCGCTACGATCTGGAAGAGTCGCTGTTGCCGTTCATGGAAAACAAGGGGCTGATCACCCGCGAGTCCCTTGATCCGTCCCTCAAACTGATGCCTTTCAAGGACACCGCGAACCACAAGGAAAGCCTGTTCAGTTACTACTATCGCCTCTGTGAAGTGGATGACATGGTCTGCTATCCATGGGTCGCGCAAGTATTTTCGGGCTTCACTCTCAAGCAGCTCAAAGGTTACGTTGACGAGCTGATGGCATCCGGCAAACCGGTGTCCAGCACGTACTACGATGGCGATACGGTCAAAACCATCGACGTGCCCCCGCCGAAAGTCTTTACCGGCCAGGCCGAGCTGTTCAACAAGCTGACGGAAAACGGCATCGAGGTTTACGTGATGACTGCCGCATCCGAGGAGCTGGTGCGCATGGTCGCGTCCGATCCGAAGTACGGCTACAACGTCAAACCGCAGAACGTCATCGGCGTGACCACCTTGCTGAAGAACCGTGAGACAGGCGAGCTGACCACCGCTCGCAAGCAAATCACGGCGGGCAAATACGACGAGAAGGCCAACCTCGGTCTGGAGTTGACGCCTTACCTGTGGACCCCCGCCACTTGGATGGCCGGCAAACACGCGGCGATCCTGACCTACATCGATGAGTGGAAAAAACCTGTTCTGGTGGGCGGCGATACGCCAACCAGCGATGGCTACATGCTGTTCCACGATGTCGACGTGGCCAAGGGTGGCATTCACCTGTGGATCAATCGCAAAGACAAATACATGACGCAGCTCAATGGCATGATGGCCAAGCACGCTGCGGCCCAGGCGGCAGAAGGCTTGCCGGTCACTGCGGACAAGAACTGGGTGATCGTGAAGCCTGAGGAGATTCAGTAATCACGCGGATCTGTTGGAGTGAGGCTGGGCTGCATCCGGACGAAGCTTGCGACACGGGTTGTCTGACACTTCGCGTTGTGGCCTTCGCGGGCAAGCCTTGCTCCAACAAGGTTCGATAACAAAAAAAGCCCGGCATCGCTGCCGGGCTTTGGTTTTTACGCTGTACCCAAATGCTTAAGGCACCAGTTTGTCCAGTAGAGCCTTGTCGCGTACTGCGCCTTTGTCGGCGCTGGTGGCGAGCAATGCGTAGGCTTTCAGCGCGGTGGTCACTTTACGTGGACGCGACTCAACGGGCTTCCAGCCTTTCTGATCCTGCTCGGCGCGCCGCGCGGTCATTTCTTCATCGCTGATCAGCAGGTTGATGCCCCGGTTGGGAATGTCGATCAACACTTTGTCGCCATCGCGCACCAGACCAATCGCGCCGCCTGCTGCCGCCTCCGGCGATGCGTGGCCGATAGACAGGCCCGAAGTCCCGCCCGAAAAACGCCCGTCTGTCAGCAGCGCGCAGGCTTTGCCCAGCCCCTTGGATTTCAGGTACGAGGTCGGATAGAGCATTTCCTGCATACCTGGACCGCCTTTCGGGCCTTCGTAACGGATGATCACGATGTCGCCGGCCTTCACTTCGTCAGCAAGAATGCCGCGCACGGCGCTGTCCTGGCTTTCGAAAATCTTGGCGTTGCCCTCGAACACATGGATCGACTCGTCGACACCGGCAGTTTTTACCACGCAGCCGTCCAGTGCGATGTTGCCGTACAGCACGGCCAGGCCACCTTCTTGGGAGTAGGCGTGTTCAACGCTGCGGATGCAGCCGTTCTCACGGTCGTCGTCCAGGCTTGGCCAGCGAGTTGACTGGCTGAATGCGGTTTGCGTCGGGATACCCCCGGGGCCGGCCTTGAAGAAGTGATGCACGGCTTCGTCGTTGGTCTGGGTGATGTCCCACTTGGCGATACCTTCGGCCATGGTCTTGCTATGCACAGTCGGCAGGTCGGTGTGCAGCAGACCACCACGGGCCAGCGAACCGAGAATGCTGAAGATGCCGCCGGCACGGTGTACGTCTTCCATGTGGTACTTCTGAATGTTCGGCGCGACTTTGCACAGTTGAGGCACTTTGCGTGACAGACGATCAATGTCGCGCAGGTTGAAGTCGATTTCGGCTTCTTGGGCGGCGGCCAGCAAGTGCAGGATGGTGTTGGTCGAGCCGCCCATGGCGATGTCCAGCGTCATCGCGTTTTCGAACGCTTTGAAGTTGGCGATGTTGCGTGGCAGCACCGAATCATCGTTGTCGCGATAGTAGGTTTTGCACAGCTCGACGATGGTGCGGCCAGCTTGCAGGAACAGCTCTTCGCGGTCGCTGTGGGTCGCGAGTGTCG
>NZ_DASWOT010000171.1:0-25289 GCF_036404235.1 Pseudomonas sp. | reverse complement strand
ATCGATCAGTGACGTCACTCCAGACCAGCCAGTGATGGTGATGAGTAAAGTCAGCAGCAGAACCAGGCCAAAGCCAAAACCCAGCTTCAAACCGACACTTACGTTTCCGAGCCGTTGGGCAAACCAGCGAGTCATGGTGATTCCTTGAGCGTTGTATTGTCGACGCCTGTTCATCGGCTGTCTGTCAACAAACTGAAGCAATTATTCGACAAAAAGGGAGGATGTTTCCGTCTTCAGAAAAGGCGTGCGAGCAGGGCGGTGACGGCAGTTTCGACGCGCAGGATGCGCTCGCCGAGCTGCACAGGTTGCAGGCCTGATTTGCGTAACAACTCTATTTCATAGGGTATCCAGCCACCTTCGGGGCCGATGGCCAGGGTGACGGACTCATCAACTGCACGAGGGCATGCCGGGAAGTCGCCGGGATGGCCGACCAGGCCAAGGGTTCCCTCGACCAGCGCGGGCAGTCGGTCTTCGACGAATGGTTTGAAGCGTTTTTCGATGACGATCTCGGGCAGCACGCTGTCGCGGGCTTGCTCCAGACCAAGGATCAATTGCTCGCGAATTGCTTCAAGTTCAAGGAACGGCGTTTGCCAGAAGCTCTTCTCGACGCGGTAGCTGTTGAGCAGGATGACTTTGGGGACGCCCATGGTGGCGACGGTCTGAAATACCCGGCGCAGCATTTTGGGGCGTGGCAGTGCCAGCACAAGCGTCAGCGGCAGCTTGGTAGGCGGTTGTTTGTCGAAGCTTACTGACAACTCGGCTTCGTGGGGCTCCAGGCGCAACAGTTCTGCGCTGCCCAGCAAGCCGCCCATGCGCCCGACGCGCAGGCTGTCGCCGACCACCGACCGATGCACTTGCTGCATGTGCGTGAGGCGGCGGTCACGCAGAATGACCCGATCCGCCGCGATGAAGTCGGCTTCTTCTAGTAACAGCAGATTCACGGCTGCGCTGCTGGCGGTTGATCCGGCTTATCTTCGACGGTCTCTTCGTCTACATGGTCGCTACGTTTGGTGATCATGGAGCTGCACAGCACACCAATTTCGAACAACAACCACATCGGCACGGCCAACAGGGTCTGCGAGAAAATGTCCGGCGGAGTGAGGATCATGCCGACGATGAAGCAGCCAATCACCACATAAGGACGAATTTTCTTCAGGTATTTGACGTCGACGATGCCAATCCATACCAACAGCACCACTGCTACCGGGATCTCGAACGCCACGCCGAAGGCGAAGAACAGCGTCATGACGAAGTCCAGATAACTGGCGATGTCAGTCATCATCGACACGCCTTCGGGCGTCACGCTGGCAAAGAAGTGGAAAATCAGCGGGAAGACCAGGTAATACGCGAAGGCCATGCCGGCATAGAACAACACGATGCTGGAAACCAGCAGCGGCACGGCGATGCGCTTTTCATGCTTGTACAGACCGGGTGCGATAAAGCCCCAGATCTGGTGCAGGATTACCGGCATCGACAGGAACAGCGCGACCATCATGGTCAATTTGAACGGCGTGATGAATGGCGAGGCCACGTCGGTGGCGATCATCGTCGCGCCTTCGGGCAGGAATACCCGCAGCGGAGCCGAGACAAAGGTGTAGATCTTCTGCGTGAAGTAGAACAGACAGGCGAAGATCACAAAGATCGCCAGCACGCAACGCAGCAGGCGCGAGCGCAGTTCGGTGAGGTGCGAGACCAGCGGCATTTGCTGGTCGTTTTCCGGGATATCGCTCATGGGGCTCGCGGTGGCAAAGACGAATCGTTGGCGGAAGGCGCGGACTGCACTGGCGCTGTGTGGTTGGCCGGAGCCGGTTCGGAAACGGGCGCAACGTGGGCAGGTTCTGCACTGACGGATGCGCTTTGAGCGGGCGCTGCCGGGCCGATATCGGCGCTCGGCGTGGGCTGAATCGGCGTGGGTGTCGCGGCGGTTATCGGTAGCGGCGTTTCTATCGCAGACGGCACGACCGTGGCCGCAGGCTCAGCAGTCGTTTGCTGCGGCGAAAGAATCTTGCGCGCTTCCTGCTCCAGCGAAAGGATGTGTTCGTTATGCAACTGGCGACGAATCTCGTCGGCACCGATTTCGCGTTCAACTTCCTGTTTGATCGCATTGAAACTGCGTTTCAGGCGCCCGACCCAAAGCCCTGCCGTGCGTGCGGCACCCGGTAGACGTTCGGGGCCCAGCACCAGCAAGGCCACGAGCCCGACCAGCAGCAGTTCAGAGAAGCTGATACCAAACATGCGTCACGACCTAGTCTTTGCGGATGGGCTCTTCGACTTTCTGCGCTTGCGCGTCGATGGTGTGCGGCTGATTCAGCGGCGACGACTGAGTCGTGTGCGGCTGTGGTTGTGGCTGCACCGGGGGTTGTTCCGGGGTTTTATCTTCATCGTTCATGGCTTTGCGAAAGCCCTTGATCGATTCGCCCACATCGGTGCCAAGACCTTTGAGCTTTTTGGTACCGAATACCAGCACGACCACGATCAGAATGACGATCCAGTGTTTCCAGTCAAAAATACCCATGACGCGTTCCTCGTAAGAAATTCATAGCCCGCAGGCGTGAGTGTTCATTCAGCCGAACGGGCGGCCTTTTCGACGTGACCGGACAGCCCGAAGCGGCGGTCCAGTTCATCGAGTACGGCCTGTGGATGTTGCCCCAATGAGGCAAGCATCACCAGGCTATGGAACCACAGGTCAGCGGTTTCGTAGATCACATCGCTGCAATCGCCGCTGATGGCAGCGTCCTTGGCGGCAATGATGGTTTCGATCGACTCTTCGCCGACCTTTTCCAGAATCTTATTCAGACCCTTGTGATAGAGGCTAGCGACATAGGAGCTGTCGGCAGCCGCGCCTTTGCGTGCTTCAAGCACTTCAGCGAGGCGAGACAAGGTATCAGTCATGTTCAGTGTCCTGCCTGATAAATGGCGTCGGGGTCTTTGAGGACCGGGTCCACGGTTTTCCAGCCAACGTTATCGTATACGCGGTAGAAGCAGCTTTCACGACCCGTGTGGCAGGCGATGCCGCCGATTTGTTCGACCATCAGAATAATGACATCGGCATCGCAGTCCAGGCGCAACTCATGCAGCTTTTGCACGTGGCCTGATTCTTCGCCTTTGCGCCAAAGTTTGCTACGTGAGCGCGACCAATAGATGGCGCGATTTTCAGCGGCAGTCAGGCTCAAGGCTTCGCGATTCATCCACGCCATCATCAAGACGCGCCCGGTTTTGTAGTCCTGGGCAATCGCCGGGACCAAACCATCGCTGTTCCAGTGAATCTCGTCCAGCCAGTCTTTCATCGTCGGCTCCGGCCGTCTGTGGATGGTGTAGGGGGCTAGTGTGCCAGCGGCCTGCGTCGATGGCTATCGGCGAACGATCAGATACAGGCCTGCTATTAGCATGATCGCGGTCGGAGCGGCATTCAATGCGAGCCATTGGGCACCCGATTGCAGATGGATTGACGCCATCACCGCGCCACCCGCCAGCAGCGCCGCGCCGATCAGTCGCAGTGCCCAGTGATCGCTACGCTCGCGCCACGCTGGCGGCGGATCGTTGCGATGAGGTTGCGACATGCGCTCCAGCAAGTCACGGGTCATGCCCGCCAGGTGCGGAATCTGTTCCACTTGCGATTGCAGGTTGCCAAGCAGGGTCTTGGGGCTGACCCGCTCACGCATCCAGCGTTCCAGGAACGGTTGCGCGGTGCTCCACAAATCCAGATCCGGATACAACTGACGGCCCAGTCCTTCGATGTTAAGCAGGGTTTTTTGCAGCAGCACCAGTTGCGGCTGGACCTCCATGTTGAAGCGGCGCGCGGTCTGGAATAAACGCATCAGCACCTGACCGAAGGAGATATCCTTGAGCGGTTTTTCGAATATGGGCTCGCAAACAGTACGAATCGCCGCCTCGAATTCGTTGAGTTTGGTGTGCGCCGGGACCCAGCCCGAGTCAATGTGCAGTTGGGCGACGCGTCGGTAATCGCGTTTGAAGAAGGCGAACAGGTTGCGTGCCAGGTAATCCTGATCTTCCGGGGTCAGGCTGCCGACGATACCGCAGTCGATGGCGATGTACTGCGGGCTCCACGGCTTCACGGTGCTGACGAAAATGTTGCCGGGGTGCATGTCTGCGTGGAAGAAACTGTCTCGAAAAACCTGGGTGAAAAACAATTCGACGCCACGTTCGGCGAGCATTTTCATGTTGGTGCGCTGGTCAGCAAGGGTCGCCAGATCAGTCACCTGAACGCCGTAGATGCGCTCCATCACCAGCACTTTGGGCCTGCACCAGTCCCAATAGACTTGTGGCACGTACAGCATCTGCGAACCTTCGAAGTTACGGCGCAATTGGCTTGAGTTGGCCGCTTCGCGTAACAGGTCGAGTTCGTCGTAGATAGTTTTTTCGTAATCGCTGACTACGTCTACCGGGTGCAGCAGGCGGGCGTCGGCGGATAAACGTTCGGCGATGCGCGCGAGAATGAATAGCCACGCCAGGTCCGAGCCGATGATCGGCTTGAGGCCCGGACGCACTACTTTCACCACGACTTCTTCGCCGGTTCTTAGTTTTGCGGCGTGTACCTGTGCCACCGAGGCCGAGGCCAGCGGCTCGACATCGAAACGACTGAACACCTGGCTGATCTTGGCGCCCAGTTGCGACTCGATCAGGTCGATAGCCTTTTGCGATTCGAACGGTGGTACGCGGTCTTGCAACTTCATCAGCTCGTCGGCGATGTCTTCGGGCAGCAGGTCGCGACGTGTCGACAGCAATTGGCCGAACTTGATGAAGATCGGCCCCAGATCCTGCAACGCCAGACGCAAGCGCGCGCCACGGGTCAGTTCACTTTTGCGTCGCGGCAGCCAGCGCCATGGCAGCACAAAACGCACCGCCAGCAGCCACCACGGCAACGGCAGGGCAAACAGCAGGTCATCGAGGCGGTAGCGGATTACGACGCGCTGGATGCGAAACAGACGGCGGATGGCAAGCAGGCTCATGCGTTATCGCTGGATTTGAGGGATTGGGCGAGACGTTCGAAGCGGGCTTCGAGGCGCTCGAGATCTTGTTTGGCTTGGTCGAGCTCGGCGAAACGTGCTTGGGCTTCACGTGTACCGACCAGCGTGCGTGATTCCTCGCTCAGGTAATCGGCGAGGTTATGACTCAGGCTGGCAAGGCTGTCGCGGGTCCAGTTCGCGCCGCTGCGCAGACGGCCGCCGAGCAGCGAGCTGGCGACTGGGCCAAGCCAGCGCGACAGTTCGTATTCCCAGTCCAGGTCCAGGTCTTGCAGCACGCCGGTCAGTTCCAGCAACACCGCGCTTTCGCCCTCCAGCTCGACTTCCGGACTGTGCAGCACGGCAGTTTTGTCCTTGCTCAGGGCCAGGCGCATCAGGCTTGCAGCGGGTGCGCGAAGGGTGCAGTCGGCGCCAGCCTCCCAATGGGACGCCAGCATCAATCCTTCATCGCTGGGCAGGATGAACAGGTGAAACGCCGGGCTGGTGCATTGGACCGCAATCACCTTGCCGGACAACCGATCAAGGCGCGGCAACGCCGTGCTGTCCATGCGCAGCACGCGGTTGATGCCGTGTTCGGCACTGGCGAGCAAGCCGTTGATCAGCATCAGGGCTTGATGCCGCGGTGCAAGGCGACGATGCCCGAGGTCATGTTGTGGTAGGTCACGCGGTCGAAACCTGCGTCTACCATCATCGCTTTCAGGGTTTCCTGATCCGGGTGCATACGGATCGATTCGGCCAGATAGCGATAGCTCTCGGAGTCATTGGTGATCAACTTGCCAGCCAGCGGCATGAAGGCAAAGGAGTACGCGTCGTAGATCTTCGACATGATCGGATTGGTCGGTTTGGAGAATTCCAGCACCAACAGCCGACCGCCTGGCTTGAGTACGCGCAGCATCGAGCGAATGGCGTCGTCTTTGTGGGTGACGTTGCGCAGGCCGAAGGCGATGGTTACGCAGTCGAAATAGTTGTCCGGGAACGGCAGCTTTTCAGCGTCGGCCTGGACGAAGCTCATGTTGCCCGCCACACCACGATCCAGCAGGCGGTCGCGACCGACTCTGAGCATGGATTCATTGATGTCGGCGAGCACCACTTCGCCGGTCGGACCCACAAGGTGTGAGAATTTTTTGGCCAGATCGCCTGTGCCGCCAGCGATGTCGAGCACGCGATTGCCGGTTCGTACGCCGGACAGCTCGATGGTGAAGCGCTTCCAAAGGCGGTGCATACCACCGGAAAGCACGTCGTTCATCAGGTCGTACTTGGCCGCAACTGAATGGAAAACTTCGGCGACTTTCTCGGCCTTCTGGCTTTCTGGCACGTTTTTGTAGCCGAAGTGGGTGGTGGGTTCGGCATCGCTGCCTTTGCGCGGATCGTTCATATCGCTGTCACCGGAATAAAGTGCGGCCATTCTAATCGCCGGGGCTGGCTTTGTCTTGACAAGGCTCACCCTGAACAGTTTCTTCGCTGTGCCCCGCTGTTATAGTGCCCCGACGATTTACCCCTGGATGAAGGAGTCTTTGAATGGCCCGAATCACCGTTGAACGCGCTCATGCTCTGGGCAAGGAAAAGGCCCGCGAAAAGGCTGAACTCATGCTGCAAAAGCTGTCGGACAAATATGGCATCGCCCATGAATGGACCGGCGACACGGTTGCGCTGGAAGGCAAGGGCGCCAAAGGCACAGTCGATGTTGAAGAAGATCTTGTGCGGGTAAGTATCGAACTGAATTTCTTTCTGTCTGCCATGAGCGGCTCGATCCAATCTGAAATCGAAAAGCAGTTGGATAAAGTGCTGACCGTGTAACGCCAACAGATCAAGCGTCATCTCACCCAACCTAGGGTGAGTTTTCTAATATTTCTCTCTACGTTGTACCCATGCCCCAACAACTATCGGGGCGGTCCCTCCAACCCTGTTTGAGCGTGAGGTGCACCATGGTCACAGTTACTCTGAAGAAAATAGAAGCCGAAGAAGCGAAGACTTTTTCGGAAGTCCGTCTCTATGCGCGCAAGATCTGGCTCGCAGGGCTGGGTGCCTACGTTAGGGTCGGCCAGGAAGGCGCTGAGTACGTCAAAGAGTTGATCAAGACGGGCGAGCAGACCGAAAAAAAAGCCAAAAAAGTCATTGATGAACAAGTTGAAGCGGCTAACAGCGAGATCGATTCTGTCAAAGACGAAGTCACCAAAGTGAAGGGCCGTGTCGAAGTTCAACTCGATAAAATCGAGAGCGCATTCGACCGCCGTGTGGCCAGAGCCTTGAATCGCATTGGTATACCGTCTAAACATGATGTTGAGACACTCTCTGCTAAGCTCGATGAACTGACGGCATTGCTTGAACGCGTCGCGCGTAAACAATAAGGAGAACGGGATGGCTGGCAAAAAGAAAACCGAAAAAGAAAGCAGCTCCTGGATTGGCGAGGTTGAGAAATACTCACGCCAAATCTGGTTGGCTGGTTTAGGCGCTTACTCGAAGATCAGCAATGACGGCAGTAAGCTTTTCGAAACGTTGGTGAAAGACGGTGAGAAAGCCGAGAAACAAACCAAGACTACAGTTGAAAAACAGGTCGACACGGCCAAGGCCAGCACTAAATCCCGCGTCGGCGACGTGAAAGATCTGGCGCTGGGTAAATGGAGCGAATTGGAGGGTGCTTTCGACAAGCGCCTGAACAGCGCGATCTCTCGCCTGGGCGTTCCAAGCCGCAACGAAGTCAAGGCGCTGCACAGCAAAGTCGATCTGCTGACCAAGCAAATCGAGAAGCTGACCGGTACTTCGGTGACGCCGATTTCCAAACCTGCTGCTGCCAAACCTGCGATTAAACCGACGGCAAAAACCACGGCCAAACCATTGGTGAAAGCTGTGGCTAAACCTGTCGCCAAGGCTGCCAGCACTGTTGCGAGCAAAACTGCTGCGGCCAAACCTGGCGTTGCAAAAGCAGCCGCAAAACCTGTGGCGGCAGCCTCCAAGGCCGCGGCGTCTACGGCGGCGAAAGCCAAGTCGGTAGCGGCTAAACCTGCAGCTAAACCTGCTACCAAGCCGGCAACAGCGGCAAAACCTGTGGCAAAACCAGCCGCTAAACCTGCAGCCAAGCCCGCCGCCGCGAAAAAGCCCGCAGCCGCTAAGCCAGTTGCAACTGCCAAACCCACCGCAACTACCCCGGCTCCAACTGCGGCGTCATCTACCCCCGCACCCAGCAATTCGGCAACCACGCCTTCCACCACTGCGTCGACTCCCGTCAGTCAGTCCTGATCACGGCCTGTGAGGCAACAAAGCCCGACGTGTGAAAACAGGTCGGGCTTTTTATTCAAGTCTTTTTAGGGCGTGCGCTGCTTGATTCACTCCTCCAGATAGTGCAGCGCCAGCGTCTGCGCCGCATGCCTTGAGTCCGGCGCGAGGTGTGGTGCTACCAGCATCATGATTTGGTACACCACCACCCGAACCTCGCCCTCTTGGCCGAGGATGTGCTGGTAATCGAGGGAAAACAGCAGTGTCATGCTGATCTGCTCCACCAGTTGTCCCAGCGCCTGGGTATCACTTATCACCTGTCCCTCTGCCTTTAATCTGGCCAGCAGCGAGGCGAGGGTGCGTTTGATCGCGTTAAGCAGGTTGCGAATGCCGCGGGCGAGTTTGGGCAGGCGTCCGGCGAGATTAGATAGATCCTGAAACACAAAGCGATAGTGCGCCAGGCGCTCGACGATCAGATGCAGGAACAGCCAGTAATCCTCGGCGTCTAGCCGTGCGTCGGGGGGCGGGTCGAGCAAGGGTGCAAGCTCTGCCTGGAAGCGCTCGAACAGCTCCAGCACCAGCGGCTCCTTACCGCGAAAGTGGTAATAGAGATTGCCTGGGCTGATGTCCAGTTCATTAGCGATTTCCAGGGTTGAAACGTTGGGTTCGCCCTGCTGATTGAACAGTCGTAGGGCGCGCTCCAGAATGCGGTCGCGGGTTTTCATCCAGTCTTCTTGTTCAGGTTTTAATGTTTTTTAAAGGTGTTTTTTTAAAGGGGTCTGATTTATTTAAGTCAGAAGACAAAGTCGGCGTGCCTGTGAAAATTAAATAAATCAGACCCCTTTAAAAGCCAAATAAATCAGACCCCTTTAAAAGCCATAAATCAGACCCCTTTAAAAGAAAATTGTAGGAGCCCTCACCGCACCCGCACATACGTCCCCGGTGCGTCTTCCATCGGCGGGTAATTCTGGTTGCCCAGTGTCGCCAGGGTCTCTTTTTGTGCACCGGAGCGTTGTTGAATCCAGTTCAACCACGTCGGCCACCAACTGCCTTCCGAGCGTTTTGCGTCGTAGTACCACGCACGTGGATCGCTGCTCAGTTTGCCGTTCTCGACGAAGCTCGCTTTCGGGTTTCCTGGCGGGCACAGAATGCTTTGCACATGACCGCTGTTGGACAGCAAAAAGCGACGGTCGCCGCCCAGCAGCAGGGTTGAGCGGTACACCACATCCCACGGGGTGATGTGATCGTTCTGACCTCCAACGCTGAAACTGTCCACTGTGACCTTCTGCAAATCCACTGGCGTACCGCAAACCTCCAGACCGCCCGGATGCTTCAGCGGGTTGTGCTTGAAAAAGTCCAGCAGATCGCCGTGAAACGCCGCGGGCAGGCGCGTGCTGTCGTTGTTCCAGTACAGAATGTCGAACGGCGGCGGCGCCTTGCCCAGCAAGTAATTGTTGACCCAGTACGTCCAGATAAGGTCGTTGGGCCGCATCCAGGCGAATATCTTCGCCATGTCGCGACCGTCCAGCACGCCGCGTTGATAAGAGCGGCGTTTCGCTGCTTCAAGGGTTTGCTCGTCAATGAACAGCGTTGCCGGGCTCTCGATTTCGCTGTCCATCAGGCTCACCAGATACGTCGCGCTGGATACCCGACGCATCTGCCGTTTGGCCTGTAAATGGCCCTGTAGCGCAGCGATGGTCAGACCGCCAGCGCAGGCACCCACCAGATTGACTTCGCGTGCCCCGGTGATCGCGCGGCAGACATTCATTGCCTTTTCAGCAGCCTCGACATAGCTGGAAAGGCCCCACTCTCGATGGCGTATATCCGGGTTTCGCCAACTGATGATGAAGGTCTGCAGACCGTTTTTCAGCGCGTACTGGACGAAGCTGTTAGTGGGGCTCAAGTCAAAGATGTAGAACTTGTTGATCTGTGGGGGGACGATCAGCATCGGTCGGGCGTACTGCTTTTCGCTCATCGGTTTGTATTGGATCAACTCCATCAGCTCATTGCGAAACACTACCGAGCCAGGCGTAACCGCGACCGTCTTGCCGACTTCGAAGGCGTCCTTGGTGACTTGGCTTGGCAACCCGTTATTGTGCAGCAGGTCATCGAACAGATGACTCAGGCCCTTGATCAGGCTGGCGCCGCCAGAGTTGAACAGCTCCTTGACGGCCAACGGGTTGAGCAGCGTGTTAGTCGGCGCCAGTGCATCGTTGAGCAGCGCAAAAATGAAATGTGCGCGAGCACGGTCATCCCTGGACATCTGGCTACCGTCGATCCATTGGCGCATCTGATGCTGCCAACTGAGATAGGCCTGCAAGCCCCTGCGATACAGCGGATTAAAGGTCCAGGTGGGGTCGGAGAATCGGCTGTCGTGGGCGTTGGGTGTGTAGGGTGTATCGCCGAGCATCACGCGGCCGAGCTGGCTGCTGAGGGTCAACGCATGGCGCGCCGTGTAGATCGGATGTTTCAGACCCTGTATGGCGACGTTACGCAGGGTGGAAAACAAGTCCCTGCCACGCAGGCCAGTGACCACGCTTTGCGCATTGATGTAGGTCGCGGGCGTTGGCTCAGCATTCTTCGCTGATTTGTCTTGCATGGTTCAACACTCCTTCGTCAGCCATTAACAAATACACCTGCGTCGGCCACTGTGAGTGCTGGTCCGCGCCGTTCTGCGCCATGACATCCGGTCTATGGCACCGTCAGTGAAGCAACTGCTTTTATTGTTTAGCGCCAACTCCTCGGGGTTCCAACTTTGGCTATCGCACGCTCGGCGCAGGTTGTGGATGCATGACGGCGCGTTGCCGCTCTTGCTGGAGAAATTTCATGATGATGGGGGCGACCGCCTCGGCTCGGGTAATCAGAAATAAATGACCGTCGTCGATTATGTGTAGCTGGGCATTGGGTATCCGCCAAGCCAGCAGACGCATATTGATCAGCGGGATCAAAGGGTCGTCGTCCCCGGCGAGTACCAGCGTCGGCTGATGAATCTTGTGCAGCCAGTGAATGCTGGTCCAGCCCATGCCCGCGAACAACTGCCAGTAGTAACCCAGTTTTCCGGACGAGCGGACCTTGGCGGCGTGGTTAGCGGCCAAGTGCGGATCGCGTCGAAACGCGCCGCCATAGATTTCCGGGGCGATACGGATCACGTGGGACGGTTGAATATAGCGTCGCGGGCTCGCCATCAACCACAGCACGCGCGGTTTGCCCGGCACCATCACCGCGCCGGCCGCCGTGGCTGCCAGTACCAGTTTTTTGCAGCGCTCGGGATAGTCGTAGGCAAACTGCTGTGCCAGCGCGCCCCCCCAGGAAACCCCGACCACGTTGACCTGACCATAGTCCAGATAATCGAGCATGCGCGCCGCCAGTTTCGCCAGACCAGGGAAGCGGTAAGGGCGACTGGGCGTCGACGAGCCACCGACACCGGGGACGTCGAAAGCAATGACCTCAAGGTCTGGGTCCAGTGCGTCGACGAACGGAAACACCAACTCCAGGTTGGCGCCAATACCGTTGAAAATCAGCAGAGGCGTTTGATGACCCTTGCCCGGCCGCACGGCAGTGCGAATGTTGTGACCGTCCAGGTCGATGGTGCGAAATACAAACGGTTGCGGCATGCGCGAAGCCCTGTGGGTTAAAACGCCGGTGGTGCTGCCCTACGCGGTGCCGATCCTGAAAACTCAACTGAGCGTGGCTTGTCCCGCTATCTGCCACGAAGCGGCAGCAAAACCACCGAATTCGGTGTGTCAGACACATCACGTTTCAGCATTTACGACCGGCCCCGGTCGATCGCGGGACAAGCCACGCTCCTACGCCCTGCGGGCAGAATCAGAAGCGTCTACCTTTCATGCACATACGTCCCCGGTGACGCTTCGCCTGCTGGGTAGGCCTTGTTGCCCAGTGTGGTAGGCGCTTTTTTCAGCTTGCCCGAGCGTTCGGCCTGCCACGCCTGCCAATACAGCCACCAGGAGTCGGTGTGTTTGGTCGCCTCTTCCTGCCACTTGGCCGAACTTTCTGGCAGTTGCGAGTTGGTCATGTACCGCGACTTCGGATTGCCCGGCGGATTCAAAATGCTCTGAATGTGGCCGCTGCTGGACAATACGAACTCGGTCTTGCCGCCAAACAGCCGCGCCGACTTGTAACAAGAGCCCCAAGGCGTGATGTGGTCGTTGGTGCCTGCCAGGCAAAAGACATCGCTTTTGACCTGCTTTAAGTCAATGGGTGTGCCGCTGACTTCCAGTGCATTGGGCCGAATCAGGGGATTGTTCTTGAACATCTCGATCAGGTCACCATGAAACGCAGCCGGTAGACGAGTGGTGTCGTTGTTCCAGAACAGAATGTCGAAGACTGGCGGTTCGTTGCCCAGTAGGTAATTGTTGACCCAGTAATTCCAGATCAAGTCATTCGGGCGCATCCAGGCGAATATTTTCGCCATGTCTTTACCTTCCAGCACCCCAGCCTGGTACGAGTGACGCTTGGCTGATTCCAGGGTTTGTTCATCGACGAACAGCGCCACTTCGCTGTCCAGGGTGGTATCGAGCACGCTTACCAACAGCGTCAATGCGTGTACTTTCTGTTCACCGAGCGCCGCGTAATGGCCCAGCAGCGCGGTGCAGGTGATGCCCCCGGAGCAGGCGCCGAGCATGTTGATGTCCTTGCTTGCGGTGATGGCGCAAACCGCGTCGACTGCTTCTTTCACTGCATCAATGTAGGTCGATAGGCCCCACTCACGCTGTGCCTTGGTCGGGTTTCGCCAACTGATGATGAAGGTTTGCACGTTATTGCGCAGGCAGAAGCGCGCCAGGCTTTTATCCTGGCTGAGGTCGAACACATAAAATTTGTTGATCTGCGGTGGCACCACCAACAGTGGCCGTTCATGGACTTGTTCGGTGATCGGTTTGTATTGGATCAGCTCCAGCACGTCGTTGCGAAACACCACCGAGCCTTCCGTCGTGCCGAGACTCTTGCCGACCTCGAAGGCGTCCATGTTGACTTGGCTGGGCATCCCGCCGTTGTTCACCAGGTCTTTGGCTAAATGCGACAGGCCATCGAGAATGCTCTTGCCACCGGTTTCGAAGAAGCGCTTCACGGCCGCAGGGTTTGCCGCACCATTGGTGGGCGACATCGCTTCGGTCATTAGATTGATCACGAAATGACCACGGCTGATGTCTTGGGGGGAGAGGTTGCTGTCATCAATCCAGCTGTGCAGTTCCTTGCGCCAGGCCAGATAGGTCTGCAAGTAGCGACGGTAAAGCGGGTTCTGGCTCCATGCCGGGTCAGCGAAACGACGGTCGTCGCCTGCTGGCTGAAGAGTGGATTTGCCGAGCAGCACGTTTTTCAGTTCGAGACCGAAGTGGGCAATGTGCTTGACGCTGTGGATGGGTTGTTTGATGGCCTGGGACAAAACCATACGGGCCGTGGTGAGTAAATCTTTACGACGCAAGCCGACAACGGGATTCAACCCCAGCGTGTGTTCTGAGGCCTGACGCTGCAGGTCCTCGTTATTTTTGTTATTCATCTACGACGCTCCATTGTCCTGAGATGCGTACCGGCATTCCTGTGAATCAGCGACACAGGCACACGCCAGTACTGCTTCGCGGGTGACCGATGATTAACACATTTGAGCAGATGCTCGAACGATCGCAATGGCCTGCACTTCAGGCTCTCAGCGGCGGCGAGCACCGCAAACTTGCGCATAAACTCCGATGCACAAAGTTGCGAGAATCATTGGTTACGCGAGATTGCAAAAAATCGCAAGCAGGGCCAGTCATTGGCCGCTGCGCGGATCATTGAAACAGAAGGGATTAGAAAGTGCGTCCTAATAAGCCCAGTGGCGGACTAGAGCGGCGCGCCTACAACATCAGCTTGATGACTTGTTCGGAAGGGTCACGGCTTTTGCCGGCGGCTTTTAATTGGGCAAGGTAATCGTCCCACAACGCCTCCTGGCGTTGTGCCAGTTGGTAAAGGTACTCCCAGGTGAACAATCCGCTGTCGTGCCCGTCGTCGAAGGTCAGTTTCAGTGCGTACTGACCGGCCGGTTCAACCTTGGTCAGGCCAACCCCCAGCTTGCCAAATTGCAGGATCGGGTTACCGTGGCCCTGCACTTCTGCCGACGGCGAATGCACACGTAGAAACTCAGCCGGCAGGTGATACTCCTCGCCTGGAGCATATTTCAGCGTGAGGGTTTTGGACGCTTTGTGCAGCTCGATGGCGGAGGGTATTCGGGACATGGAGAAGTCTCAAGCGGCAGGCCGGACTGTAAGAGTGGGTTTATCCGCGAGGCGTCAGTTCAGACAACGTCATGCTGGTTGTCTGCCCTGGTCCTTCGCGGATAAATCCACGCCTACAACTTAAAGGATGTATCTGGAAAGATCTTCGTTGTCCGCCAACTCGCCCAGATGGCTATTGACGTACTCGGCGTCGATCCTGATCGTCTCGGCATCTTGGGCACTGGCCAAATCGCCAGCACTGAACGACACCTCTTCAAGCAGGCGTTCAAGCAACGTGTGCAAACGACGGGCACCGATGTTCTCGGTCTTCTCGTTCACCTGCCAGGCAATCTCGGCCAGACGCTTGATGCCATCAGGCAGAAACTCGATGTTCAGGCCTTCGGTCTTGAGCAGCTCACGGTATTGCTCGGTCAGCGACGCGTGCGGCTCGCTGAGAATGCGTTCGAAGTCTTGCGGCGTCAGCGCTTTGAGCTCGACGCGGATCGGCAGACGGCCTTGCAGTTCAGGCACCAGATCGCTCGGCTTGCTCAGGTGGAACGCGCCGGAGGCAATGAACAGGATGTGGTCGGTCTTGACCATGCCCAGTTTGGTATTGACGGTGCAGCCCTCGATCAGGGGCAGCAGGTCGCGCTGCACGCCTTCACGCGACACATCGGCGCCACCGACATTGCCGCGCTTGGCGACTTTATCGATCTCATCGATGAACACGATGCCGTGCTGCTCGACAGCTTCCAGTGCTTTGCCTTTGAGGTCTTCGTCGTTGACCAGAAGACTGGCTTCTTCATCGCGCACCATCTTCAGGGCATCTTTGACTTTCAGCTTGCGGCTCTTCTTTTTGCCCTTGCCCATGTTGGCGAACAGGCTTTGCAACTGATTGGTCATCTCTTCCATGCCCGGCGGCGCGGAAATATCAACGCCCACGGCTTCGGAGACTTCGATGTCGATTTCCTTGTCGTCCAATTGACCTTCGCGCAGGCGCTTGCGGAACAGCTGGCGGGTATTGGAGTCGCTGCTCGATGAGGCATCTTCGTTGAAGCCGACACGGGCTGGCGGCAATAGCGCGTCGAGGATGCGATCTTCGGCGGCGTCTTCGGCACGATGACGGACTTTGACTATTTCCTGCTCGCGCAGCAGCTTCATGGCCGCGTCGGCGAGGTCTCGAATGATCGACTCGACGTCACGGCCAACATAGCCGACCTCGGTGAATTTGGTCGCTTCAACCTTGATGAACGGCGCGTTGGCGAGTTTGGCCAGACGACGGGCAATTTCGGTTTTACCGACACCGGTCGGGCCGATCATCAGAATATTTTTTGGCGTGACTTCAACGCGCAGCTCTTCAGGCAGTTGCATCCGGCGCCAGCGGTTACGCAACGCAATGGCGACGGCGCGTTTGGCATCGTCCTGGCCGATGATATGGCGATTGAGTTCGTGGACGATTTCGCGGGGAGTCATGGACATGGTTTTCAACGGTCCTCTAGCGCAAACAGGCTTGGCAGGCTGCGTATGTACGCGGCCAGTGCCGAGGGCTTATTCGGCGAGGTCCTGCTCCTCAATGGTGATGTTGTGGTTGGTGAACACGCAGATATCGCCTGCGATGTGCAACGCGGTTTCCGCGATCTCGCGGGCCGACAGATCAGTCTTCAGAATCAAGGCACGCGCGGCCGCTTGAGCGAAAGGCCCGCCGGAGCCCATGGCAATCAGGCCATCTTCGGGTTCAACCACATCGCCGTTACCGGTGATGATCAAGGATGCGTCTTTGTTGGCTACGGCCAACATGGCTTCGAGGCGGCTGAGGGAGCGGTCGGTACGCCATTCTTTAGCGAGTTCGACGGCTGCGCGAATGAGGTGGCCCTGGTGTTTTTCAAGCTGGCCTTCGAAACGCTCGAACAGCGTGAAGGCGTCGGCAGTTGCACCGGCGAATCCGGCGATGACTTCGCCGTGGTACAGGCGACGAACTTTCTTCGCGTTGCCTTTCATGACGGTGTTGCCCAGGGAAACCTGGCCGTCACCCGCCATGACGACTTTGCCGTGACGGCGCACTGAAACGATGGTGGTCAAGAGGAGAGTCTCCACGCTGCGGGGCGAAAATGCCCTGATGCAAACTCATATGGGGGTGTGAGCGGGTATTTCAACTGTTGGGTGGTTTGGAGGATGAGTGGTGGTGGGGCCGTCGGCCCATTAATCAGAGACACGACGCAACACGTGTAGACACTCTCTTCCCGGTCAAGCTCGGTTGACCGGCTGTAGGAGCGAACTGGTTCGCGAGGCGGTGTTTCAGGCGCGCCGTGTGGGTCGCCTCGCCAACCAGCTGGCTCCAGTGCGCTCTGACCCAGCCCCCATGTGGGAGCCGGGCTTGTCCCGCGACCGGCGGGGAACCCGTCGTAAACCTGCGAACACGGTGTGACAGGTAGACCGCGCACATCGGGTTTACTGCCGCTGCGCGCCAGATCGCGGGACAAGCCGCGCGCCTACAGCTGATCACCCGCCACATTGAAGACATGTGAAGCATTTGATACGGCCACGCTGTTCGGCAAAAAACACCAGCTCAAAGCTTGACCAGGAGCAGAGTATCTACATCCGTGGGGGCAGGTGAGTCAGCGATTCTGCCGCTGTTGCAACAACAGGTTGTTGAACCCGCCACCGGCCAGTTGCTTCTGCGCGGTGGTCAGTTGTTCGCGGTTGCTGAACGGACCGACCAGCACGCGGTACCAGGTTTCATCCTTCACGGTGCCCGATTCAACCGAGGCCGTTTGCCCCAGCAGAATAATCTGCGCCCGGACCTTGTCGGCGTCCGCCTGTTTACGGAACGAACCTGCCTGCAGGAAGAACTGCGTCACCGGCGCAGGCTTGGCTACCGGGGGCGGCGGTGGCGGCGTCAAGCCGCTAAGCGCTGCCTGGGCGCGGGCGGTGTCGATCTTCGCAGCTTGTTCTGGCGATACCGGGGTCGGCGGCGCGACAACTGGAGGCGGCGTCTTTTCAGGCACCGCTTCGTTAGGCACGATGACTTCGGATTCAGGCAGCAGCGTATAGAAGTCGTACTTGGGCTTGACCGGGGCTGTGGGGCTCGGTGGCGTCTTGTTCGCTTCGGCAATCTTCGCGGCTTTGGCATCGGCTTTTACGCGCTTGATGTCGTCACCGCCGGGCTCAAGTTTCATCAGGAAAACAATGAAGGCACCGACGGTGAGGCCGATTGCCATCCACAACCAGCCCGGAATCGGCTTCTTTGCGGGTGCCTGATAACGGCTGGCGCCGCGCTTGGGAGCAGGTTTCTTTTTGACTGCCAACTTACATACGCTCCAGAGTTTCCAGGCCCAAGAGTTCCAGGCCTTGCTTGAGGGTGCGGCCGGTCAGGGCAGCGAGGCGTAGACGACTCTGTTGTTGCTCGGGATTTTCGGCGCCGAGAATCGGGCAATTCTCGTAAAAGCTCGAGAACAGAACGGCTAGATCGTAGACGTAAGCGCACAGCACATGCGGGGTGCCTTTCTCGGCGACGTTGTTCAGGACTTCACCGAACTGCGCCAGGCGCGCGGCCAATTCTTGTTCCTGCGGTGTGTCGAGAATGATATGACCTTTGCTTTCGTCAAATGACGCACCCAGTTTGCGAAACACACCGGCGACGCGGGTGTAGGCATACAGCAGGTAAGGCGCGGTGTTGCCTTCGAAGCTCAGCATTTGATCGAAGTTGAAGCTGTAGTCGCTGGCGCGGTGCTTGGACAGGTCGGCGTATTTCACCGCACTGATGCCCACCACCTTGGCGATGTTGCGCAGTTCAGCTTCGGCGACTTCCGGGTTTTTCTCTTTTACCAGCGTGTAGGCACGCTCCTGAGCCTCGTCGAGCAGGTCGACCAGTTTGACGGTGCCGCCATCGCGAGTCTTGAACGGACGGCCGTCGGCGCCGTTCATGGTGCCAAAGCCCATATGTTCCATGCGCATGCCGTTGGTGACAAAACCGGCACGACGCGCGACTTCGAACACCTGTTGGAAGTGCAGGGCCTGACGCTGATCGACGAAGTACAGCGCGCGATCGGCTTTCAGCACATTGCTGCGATAGCGGATGGCCGCCAGATCGGTGGTCGCGTACAGGTAGCCGCCGTCCGCCTTTTGGATGATCACAGGCAAGGGTGTGCCTTCTGCTGTCTTGAACTCCTCAAGAAACACACACTGGGCACCGTTGCTTTCAACCAAAAGCCCGGCGGCTTTCAAATCTGCGACTACTGTGGGTAGATCATCGTTGTAGGCGCTTTCGCCCCGGATGTCTTTGGGCTCCAGATTTACGTTTAGGCGCTTGTAGACCTTTTCGCAGTGAAGCAGTGAAACGGTTCTGAACGCACTCCAAATGCTCAGGCAGTTGTGATCGCCTGCTTGAAGGTCAACCACCAACTGTCGTGCGCGATTAGCGAAGTCGGGCTCTTCATCAAAGCGTTTTTTTGATGCACGGTAAAAATCTTCAAGATCCGAAAGGCTTCTTTCAGCTCTGGGTTGATCAACCATATTCGCCATCAGCATGCCGAATTGAGTGCCCCAATCGCCCACATGGTTCTGCCGAATCACGGTGTCGCCCAGGTATTCCAGAACATTGGCCACGCTGTCGCCGATGATGGTCGAGCGCAGGTGGCCGACGTGCATTTCTTTGGCCAGGTTGGGCGCGGACAAGTCGACGACTACCCGTTGCACCGGCGTGGCCTTGCGTACCGAAAGTCTTTTGCCGTCGGCCAGGGCTGCATCCAAACGCGACGCCAGGGCCTGGGTGTTCTGAAAAAAGTTGAGAAAACCGGGGCCGGCGATTTCGACCTTGCTGATCTGGTCATCGGCGGGCAGGGCTGCGATGAGTTTCTCTGCCAGGTCACGCGGTTTCATCCCGGCAGGCTTGGCCAGCATCATGGCGATATTGCTGGCGAAGTCGCCGTTTTTCTTGTCCCGGGCGTTTTCCACCTGAATCGCTGGCGTCAGCCCTTCTGGCAAGACGCCATCGATGACGAGTTGGCTCAGGGCTTGTTGGATCAGCTGGCGAATGGTGTCTTTCATGATGCTCTCTTCGACCGCAAGCGCGGCAGCGCCTGGATGCGCGGGTGGAAAAACTGGGCATTATCCGTTGCCGAAGCCACCTTGCCAACCGCGATGGATGCACGGTTATGAATTGTCATTTTTGCAGCGCAATCCCTGTAGGAGCCAACTTGTTGGCGAGGGAGTTTACGCGGAGTATCAGGTACGCCGTTTCGCGAACAAGTTCGCTCCTACAAGTGATCAATCACTACGTTGAAGGCATACGCCGATGGCACGCTGAGACGGATGAGCAGCAGCGGGCAATTGTGGTCGAGGCCGCAGGGCGCAGATCAGATTGTGCATCGCTTTAATACAAATCCACCGGATCAACGTCCAGTGACCATCTCACTTGTCGGCCACTGGGCATGTTTTCCAAGGTCAGTAGCCACGTCGACAGCAATTTATGCAGCGGTGCGCGGGCGTTGGCCTGGACCAACAGTTGCGCGCGATAACGCCCGGCGCGACGCTCCATCGGAGCTGGCACCGGGCCCAATAGTTCAATGCCGCCCAGCTTCATATCGATCAGTAGTTGCTCGGCTTGCGCGCAGGCTTGATCAAGAAACCCTTCTGCCTGCCCCGGTTTGTGCGCTTCGGCACGCAACAGGGCCAGATGCGAAAACGGCGGTAGCCCAGCGGCACGCCGCTCGCTCAGTGCTTGCTCGGCGAAGGCGAAATAGCCCTGCTCGGTCAACTGAATCAGCAAGGGGTGTTCTGCCAGGTGCGTCTGGATGATCACCTTGCCTGGCTCTTCGGCGCGCCCGGCGCGGCCGGCTACCTGGACGATCAATTGTGCCATCCGCTCGCTGGCGCGGAAGTCGCCAGAGAACAGCCCGCCGTCGGCATCAAGGATCGACACCAGCGTTACGCGAGGGAAGTGATGCCCTTTGGCGAGCATTTGCGTGCCCACCAGGATGCAGGGATTGCCCTTCTGGATGGTCGCGAACAATTGATTCATCGCGTCTTTGCGCGAGGTGCTGTCGCGGTCGACGCGCAGCACCGGATAGTCGGGAAACAAAATCGCCAGCCGTTCTTCGGCACGCTCCGTCCCTGCTCCCACTGGGCGCAGGTCGACCTTGCCGCACGACGGACAATTGCGCGGCACGCGTTCGACATGGCCGCAGTGGTGGCAGCGCAACTCGCCGGAACGTTGATGCACGGTCATGCGCGCATCGCAGCGGGTGCATTCCGAGAGCCAGCCACAGTCATGACACAACAACGTCGGCGCAAAGCCGCGGCGGTTAAGAAATACCAATACCTGCTGGCCCGCCGCCAGGGTTTGTCCGATGGCTTGCTGCATCGGCCCGGAAATTCCGCTGTCCAGCGGGCGGCTTTTTACATCCAGACGCAGGAAGCGCGGTTGTTGCGCACCGCCCGCTCGTTGATTCAGGCGCAAGAGCGCGTACCGGCCGGTGTAGGCGTTATGCAGGCTTTCCAGCGAAGGTGTCGCCGATCCGAGGACGATGGGGATGTCTTCCTGCCGCGCACGCACCACCGCCAGATCGCGCGCGTGGTAACGCAAACCTTCCTGCTGTTTATAGGAGCCGTCGTGCTCTTCGTCGATGATGATCAGGCCGGGGTTTTTCATCGGCGTGAACAGCGCAGAACGGGTGCCGATGATGATGTCTGCCTCGCCATCGCGTGCCGCCAGCCAGGCGTCGAGTCGGTCACGATCATTGACCGCCGAATGCACCAGAGCGATGCGCGCATTGAAGCGTTGCTCGAACCGCGCCAGGGTCTGCGGCCCCAGGTTGATCTCAGGGATCAGCACCAGCGCTTGCTTGCCTGCTTCCAAGGTTTCGCGGATGAGTTGCAGATAGACCTCGGTCTTGCCGCTGCCTGTAACACCAGCCAGCAGCGACGCATGAAAGCTGCCAAATCCGGCGCGGACCGCTTGATAAGCCGCGCGTTGCTCCGTGTTCAGTGGCAGTTCCGGTTGCGCCAGCCAGCGTTCATGCCGCTCGACCGGTTTGTGGCAGCGCACCTCGACCTGTACCAGTTCTTTGGCCAGCAACAGGTTCAAGCTCTCGCGATTGAGCATCAGTTTGCTCAGCAACTGATGCGCGACGCCATGCGGATGCTGGGCCAGGGTGGTCAGCGCTTCTTTTTGTCTGGGCGCGCGGGCGATACGCGGGTCGTCGAGGCTGGCGTTTGGGGCCAGTTGCCAGAATCGCTCCTGGCGTGATTCAGCCGGTTCGCCCTGTCGCAACAGAGACGGAAGCGCCCAGCTCAGGGTGTCGCCCAGGCTGTGCTGGTAATACTGCGAGGTCCACAGGCACAACTTGAACAATGCCGCAGGCAGTGGCGCTTCGCTGTCGAGCAGCGCAATGGCGGGCCTGAGTTTGTCGGCCGGGACTTCGCTGTGGTCGGTGACTTCAATCAGGATGCCGATCATTTCCCGGCGTCCGAACGGCACTCGCACGCGCATGCCAGGCTGCAATTCGCTGCCCAGGACACCTGCGGGTGCGCGGTAGTCGAACAGGCGGCGCAAGGGCGAGGGCAGGGCGAGGCGCAGAATGGCGTCGGGCACGCGTGGGGTTTCCTGTTACGGAGTATGACGAAGAGCGCGATCTTAGCAGACGGCCGGTTTCAACGTCGGCTTGCGTGGTTTGCAATGTCTGGTACTATGCGCGGCCTAATTCCGTGCGGTATTCAACAATAGTGTTGGGTGGCGGCACGCTAGCCTGAGGAAGTATCCATGAAAGCTGATATCCATCCAGTTTACGAAGCCATTGACGCAACCTGCAGCTGCGGCAATGTCATCAAAACCCGTTCCACCCTGGCCAAGCCTCTGAGCCTGGACGTGTGCAACGAGTGCCACCCGTTCTACACCGGCAAGCAAAAGACTCTGGACGTCGGCGGTCGTGTCGACAAGTTCAAGTCGCGTTTCGGTGCGTTCGGCGCAACCAAAGCTCCTGCTGCAGAGTAAGGTTGGTGGTTCTGGAGTTCCCAATGGGTTTCTCCAGGCTGCTTAAAAAGGCGTCCCTCGTGGGCGCCTTTTTTGTGTCCGCGATTTGGCTGTCCGTCGCCCATGCGTTGTGCCCGGCGCCGGCGTCTTTGCCGACGGCGCAGGTGCAGCGTGTGGTAGATGGCGATACGGTACGCCTGCGCGATGGGCGAAGTGTGCGCATGATTGGTATTAACGCACCGGAAACCGGCAAGAAAGGCCAGACCGCTCAGCCGTTTGCCGAGGCTGCCAAGCGCCGCCTGCAAACGTTGGTGGACGAAAGCGACGGGCAAGTCCGTCTGCGGGTCGGTGAACAGGCCACCGATCATTACGGTCGGACCCTTGCGAACGTTTATGGCCGCGACGGTGCGAATCTGGAAGCCCAGTTACTGGCTGAAGGTTTGGGATATCTGGTTGCGATTTCGCCGAACGTCGCACTGATCGATTGCCAGCAGGCCGCCGAGCGCACCGCCCGACAGGCCGGTCTTGGGCTCTGGCGCAACTCCCCTTTGCAACCTGTCGATCAGATCAACAGTGGCGGTTTTGCCTTGGTTTCCGGTCGCGTCAGTAATGTGCAGCGCAATAACGGCGGTATCTGGATTGAGTTTCAGGATGCCCTGGTACTGCGTATCGCGCCGCAGCTTGTCGGTCTGTTCGACAGCGCCATGCTTGAGCGTCTCAAGGGGCAGCAAGTCGAGGCACGCGGCTGGGTGGTGGATCGTTCGCGGCGCGGCGGGCTCAAGCCGGGACAGCCGCGCTGGATGATGTCGATCACTCATCCCGTCATGTTGAATGCAACCGTGCGCTAATGTCGCAGGCACTCTTTACAGCGGGTCACAACACTGTAGCTCTTGTGTTTCGCGGCTCTACGCTGAAAGTCGTATATCCAGCCCCTTGACATTGCTGACTACTCAGTCTTGTTAGGTCTTTCTGACTTGCGTATGCTCCTCGGTCCGTCTATCCAACAGCAAAAAAAGCGGAATGCCCCCATGTCAGATTTGAAAACTGCCGCTCTCGAATATCACGCCAGCCCTCGTCCGGGGAAACTGAGCGTAGAACTCACCAAAGCCACCGCGACCGCTCGCGATTTGTCGTTGGCCTACAGTCCAGGCGTTGCTGAGCCGGTCCGCGAGATTGCTCGCGACCCTGAGCTGGCCTACAAATATACCGGCAAGGGAAATCTGGTTGCCGTTATCTCCGATGGCACCGCGATTTTGGGCTTGGGTAACCTGGGTCCGTTGGCTTCCAAGCCTGTGATGGAAGGTAAAGGCGTGTTGTTCAAGCGCTTCGCCGGTATCGATGTGTTTGACATTGAAGTCGATTCGGAAAGCCCACAGGCCTTTATCGATACCGTCAAACGTATCTCGATCACTTTCGGCGGCATCAACCTGGAAGATATCAAGGCGCCTGAGTGCTTTGAGATCGAAAAAGCGCTGATCGAACAGTGCGACATCCCGGTGTTCCACGATGACCAGCACGGTACCGCGATTGTCACCGCAGCCGGCATGATCAACGCGCTGGAAATCGCTGGCAAAACCCTGGCATCGGCGAAGATCGTCTGCTTGGGCGCCGGCGCTGCGGCCATCTCCTGCATGAAGTTGCTGGTGAGCATGGGCGCGAAGATCGAAAACATCTTCATGGTCGACCGCAACGGTGTGGTTCATGCTGATCGTACCGACCTGAACCAGTACAAGGCGCAGTTCGCTCATTCGACTGAAAAACGCACTCTGGCTGACGCTCTCAGCGGCGCTGATGTGTTTGTCGGTCTGTCGGGTCCGAACCTGTTGAGTGCTGAAGGCCTGAAGTCCATGGCTGCCAATCCGATTGTATTTGCCTGTTCGAACCCTGATCCGGAAATCGCCCCGGAACTGGCTCACGCCACCCGTGACGATGTGATCATGGCGACCGGTCGTTCGGACTACCCGAACCAGGTCAACAACGTGCTGGGATTCCCGTTCATCTTCCGTGGCGCCTTGGACGTTCGCGCCAAGCGTATCAACGAAGAGATGAAAATCGCCGCAGCCAACGCCTTGCGTGAACTGGCCAAGCAGCCGGTGCCTCAGGAAGTGTGCGACGCCTACGGTGGCATCAAATTGGAATTCGGCCGTGAGTACATCATTCCGAAACCAATGGATAGCCGCCTGCTGGGCCTGATTTCCGATGCCGTCGCCAAGGCCGCCATCGAGACGGGTGTTGCGACCCTGCCCTATCCGAAGCACTACCCGCTCAACAGCGTGGATGAAGTGTTTAACGGCTGATAGTGGATCAACAAAAAACCCTGCAGCGATGCAGGGTTTTTTTGTGGGTGTCTGTAGGAGCGAACCGCTGTTTCAGACACGCCACGTTGGTCGCCTCGCCAACAAGTTGGCTCCTACAGCCTCGCAGTCTCAGCCACAATTGCTTGTCGCTGCTCATCCTTTAAGGCGCGCCATTGGCGTATGTCTTCAATGTGGTTGTTGATTAACTGTAGGAGCGAACTTGTTCGCGAAGCGTCCTGCACCGCATCTCTCGCCAACAAGTTGGCTCCTACAGCCTCGCAGCCTCAGCCACAATTGCTTGTCGCTGCTCATCCTTTAAGGCGCGCCATTGACGTATGTCTTCAATGTGGTTGTTGATTGACTGTAGGAGCGAACTTGTTCGCGAAGCGTCCTGTTGCACCGTATCTCTCGCCAACAAGTTGGCTCCTACAGAGGGTCTGCGTGGATTGCAGACCCTCTGCTGAATCAGAAGAGATCGATCGGCGCAGCTTCATCCGCGGGCAGCGGGCTACCCGGGGCAGGCGCGCCGCCCATTTCGTTCACGCTAGGCGGTGTGTCTTCGCTTTTGAATAGTTCGAAGAACGCGTTCGGTGTGCTTGGCGTGGCCGCGCGACCGCTG
>NZ_DASWOT010000170.1:0-48798 GCF_036404235.1 Pseudomonas sp. | reverse complement strand
CGATCTTGCTGCCTTGGTAACTGTACCAGGCACCCGATTTCTCGATGAAGCCATGGAGAACGCCCAGATCAATGATCTCGCCGTTACGATAGATACCTTTGCCGTAGAGAATCTGAAACTCAGCCTGACGGAACGGCGGAGCCACTTTGTTCTTCACGACTTTAACGCGGGTTTCGCTACCCACGACCTCATCACCTTCTTTCACCGCGCCAGTGCGACGGATGTCCAGACGGACTGAAGCGTAGAACTTAAGCGCATTACCACCCGTCGTGGTTTCTGGGCTACCGAACATCACACCGATCTTCATACGGATCTGGTTGATGAAGATGACCAGGCAATTGGCGTTCTTGATGTTACCGGTGATCTTACGAAGAGCCTGAGACATCAGACGAGCTTGCAGACCAACGTGCATATCGCCCATTTCGCCTTCGATTTCAGCCTTTGGCACGAGCGCCGCCACGGAGTCGACGACAATGACGTCGATGGCATTGGAACGCACCAGCATATCGGTGATTTCCAGCGCTTGTTCGCCGGTATCCGGCTGGGAGACCAGCAGGTCGTCAACGTTGACGCCCAACTTGAGCGCGTATTCAGGATCGAGTGCGTGTTCCGCATCGACGAACGCACAAGTAGCACCCATTTTTTGGGCTTCTGCGATCACCGACAGGGTCAATGTGGTTTTACCGGAAGACTCAGGACCGTAGATTTCGACGATCCGGCCTTTTGGCAAGCCGCCAATACCCAGTGCGATATCGAGGCCCAGCGAACCGGTAGAGATAGAAGGAATAGCCTGGCGGTCATGGTCACCCATGCGCATTACGGCACCTTTGCCGAACTGACGCTCGATCTGACCCAAGGCCGCAGCCAAGGCTTTCTTCTTGTTGTCGTCCATTGAAGTCCTCACGTAATCAATTGGGCCTCACGGCCGATATACCTGTATAAGTAGACAGTATTATTCCACAGGGTTGAGCGCACGCCTACCCCCGATATGGTATTTCTCCAGAAGCAAGTTGTATCAACCCCTCTAAAGCAGCCTTCACCGTTTGTCGGCGAACAGCATCCCGGTCGCCGTCGAACTGCCAGCGCCTGGAAACCACTTGTTTGCCCGAACCCCAGCAAATCCATACGGTGCCGACGGGTTTGTCTTGCGAGCCACCATCAGGTCCGGCAACACCACTAACCGCCACCGCGAACTGTGCAGCACTTTTTTCCAATGCGCCAAGAACCATGGCTTCCACCACTTCCCGACTGACGGCACCCACCGCCGTAAACAAATCGCTCGGCACATTCAATTGGCGAGTCTTCTGAGCATTGGAGTAAGTCACGTAACCGGCTTCGAACCACGCAGAGCTGCCAGGAATCCGAGTAATCGCTTCGGCGATGCCACCGCCGGTACAGGACTCGGCGGTCGTCACTTGGGCGCCCGACCGCTGAAGGGATTTACCCAAGGCGGCCGCCAACTGAGTAATCTCATCCACAACGCTTCTCCCTTAAAGGCCAAACAAAAAACAATACCGTACACCAGGCAGATCCTCGTGCAAGATCAGGAGCGGCCGCCGAAGCAGCCGCTCGCCGAATACACACTTATGCTGGCTCCTTTTCGTCCATACGCGTTTTCTGATGGCACGGTTTTTTAACCGTTTCAATTGTCGTTTCACTGGGGCGACGCTTGGCCTCCTCAAGCGCAATGAAACGCCCGCTGACCGAATCCCTTCCACGCTTTCTCTTCATATATGAAATCCCTTTTCTGATATGAGCCGCACAATATTGGACGGCGACTTCGATAGCCTAGACAGCTCAGAGCGGAAAATATCGATTTGAAATGAAGCGTGACGATTGAGCCGACTCCACGGCTCCAGAGCGTGCGTGGTAACCTTGCGCCCATCGCAAAAGTAATCGGACATGTCGACGGCCCACGTAGGTGGTAGTGCGTCTATCGCTCCTTCTTTGCCCCAATCTCCTAACGAACTTGCCTAAATAACTGATGAATAAAGCAATTTCCGACCTCTCCGCGCACACCCCAATGATGCAACAGTACTGGAAGCTGAAAAACCAGCATCCAGACCAACTGATGTTCTATCGCATGGGGGACTTCTACGAAATCTTCTACGAGGATGCCAAAAAAGCCGCCAAGCTTCTGGACATCACCTTGACCGCCCGTGGCCAGTCGGCAGGCCAGAGCATTCCCATGTGTGGCATCCCGTATCACGCGGCGGAAGGCTATCTGGCTAAGCTGGTAAAGCTCGGCGAATCAGTGGTGATCTGCGAACAGATCGGCGATCCGGCGACCAGCAAAGGCCCGGTAGACCGGCAAGTGGTGCGAATCATCACGCCTGGTACAGTCAGTGACGAAGCCCTGCTCGACGAGCGTCGTGACAACCTCATTGCTGCGGTGCTGGGCGACGAGCGCCTGTTCGGGCTGGCTGTGCTGGACATCACCAGCGGCAACTTCAGCGTGATGGAGATCAAGGGTTGGGAGAACTTGCTGGCGGAGCTTGAGCGCGTCAATCCGGTGGAGCTGTTGATTCCGGATGATTGGCCGCAAGGATTGCCGGCAGAAAAGCGTCGCGGCTCGCGGCGGCGAGCGCCCTGGGACTTCGAGCGCGACTCGGCGCATAAAAGCCTGTGCCAACAGTTCTCGACTCAGGACCTGAAAGGCTTCGGTTGTGAAAATCTCACGTTGGCGATCGGCGCAGCAGGCTGTCTGTTGAGTTACGCCAAAGAAACCCAGCGCACCGCCCTGCCGCATTTGCGCAGTCTGCGCCACGAGCGTATTGACGATACCGTGGTGCTGGACGGCGCAAGCCGACGCAATCTGGAGCTGGACACCAACCTGTCTGGCGGTCGCGACAATACCTTGCAATCGGTCATGGATCGCTGCCAGACCGCCATGGGTACACGCCTGCTGACACGCTGGCTTAATCGTCCACTGCGCGATCTAGCTGTACTGCAGGCGCGCCAGCAATCCATCACCTGCTTGCTCGAACGTTATCGCTTTGAAAACCTGCAGCCACAGTTGAAGGAAATCGGCGACATCGAGCGAATTCTTGCGCGCATCGGCCTGCGTAACGCTCGCCCTCGCGACCTGGCACGCCTGCGCGATGCACTCAGTGCGCTGCCAGAATTGCAACTGGCCATGGCCGATCTTGATACACCACACCTGCAACGATTAGCACAAACTACCAGCACCTATCCCGAACTGGCCGACCTGCTGCAGCGGGCGATCAACGACAACCCGCCTGCCGTCATCCGCGACGGCGGCGTGTTGAAAACCGGCTATGACGCTGAACTCGACGAACTGCAATCGTTGAGCGAAAACGCCGGCCAGTTCCTGATCGATCTCGAAACCCGGGAGAAGGCCCGCACTGGCCTCACCCACCTCAAGGTCGGTTACAACCGCGTTCACGGCTACTTTATAGAGCTGCCGAGCAAGCAAGCCGAGCAGGCGCCAGCGGACTACATCCGACGGCAGACACTCAAGGGCGCCGAGCGCTTTATCACGCCGGAGCTAAAAGAGTTCGAAGACAAAGCGCTCTCGGCGAAGAGCCGTGCGCTGGCACGCGAGAAAATGCTCTACGAGGCACTGCTTGAAGACCTCATCGGGCATCTTGCTCCACTGCAAGACACCGCCGCTGCATTGGCAGAACTGGACGTGCTGAGCAACCTGGCAGAGCGCGCGCTCAACCTGGACCTCAATTGCCCACGCTTTGTCACTGAACCGTGCATGCGTATCGAGCAAGGTCGCCACCCAGTGGTTGAGCAAGTGCTTTCGTCCCCCTTCGTCGCCAACGATCTTGCGCTTGATGACAACACGCGCATGTTGATCATCACCGGCCCGAACATGGGCGGTAAATCGACCTACATGCGCCAGACAGCGCTGATTGTTTTGCTCGCGCACATCGGCAGTTATGTGCCTGCCGCCAGTTGCGAACTGTCGCTGGTCGACCGTATCTTCACCCGTATCGGCTCCAGTGACGACCTCGCGGGCGGGCGTTCGACGTTCATGGTAGAAATGAGCGAAACCGCGAACATCCTGCACAACGCGACCGACAAAAGCCTGGTGCTGATGGACGAGGTTGGCCGTGGCACCAGCACATTCGACGGCCTATCCCTGGCGTGGGCCGCAGCGGAGTGTCTGGCACAACTGCGTGCCTACACGCTTTTCGCGACACACTACTTTGAGTTGACAGTGCTGCCTGAAAGCGAGCCACTGGTCGCCAATGTGCATCTCAATGCAACCGAGCATAACGAGCGAATAGTGTTTCTCCATCGCGTCTTGCCCGGTCCGGCCAGCCAGAGTTATGGCCTTGCCGTGGCGCAGTTGGCGGGGGTTCCCGGCAATGTGATTAGCCGTGCCAAGGAGCATTTACAGCGCCTGGAGACCACCAGCCTGCCCCACGAGCAGCCTAAGGCCAAGCGGGGCAAGCCGCCGCTTCCAATGCAGAGCGACCTGTTCGCAAGTTTGCCGCATCCGGTTCTGGAAGAACTGTCAAAAGTAAAAGTCGATGACATGACGCCGCGCCAAGCGCTGGAGTTGTTGTACTCATTGCAAACACGACTCTAACGGGAAACGTAACAAGCTGTTAGAATCCCGCGCGGTTTGGGATGCTGTGAGCTTTTGCCTGACTTAACAGAAAATCCGAGCCGCGTTTAAACGCAGCGAACCAGGGTTGAGTAGCGCATGCGGGGTAAATCTACCAGCAGCGCTGCTCAGCAAAAGCTGAGTTTTAACAGCCGGGGGACTTCCCGAACCTAGCAGCCCCGTGTGTAGGGCTTTGCTGCCGCCGCCTGAGGAGAGAACTAGAAATGACCTTCGTCGTCACCGACAACTGCATCAAGTGCAAGTACACCGACTGCGTAGAAGTGTGTCCGGTGGACTGCTTTTACGAAGGCCCGAATTTCCTGGTGATTCACCCGGATGAGTGCATCGATTGTGCACTGTGCGAGCCTGAGTGCCCAGCCATCGCGATCTTCTCGGAAGACGAAGTACCTGCGGGCATGGAAAACTTTATCGAACTGAACGCTGAACTCGCGGACATCTGGCCGAACATCACCGAGCGGAAAAGTCCGCTTCCTGATGCTCAAGAGTGGGATGGTCAGACCGGCAAGATTGCCGAGCTGGAACGCTGATTGGGCGACGATACCCACAAAGGGTCTTCCAAGCAGGGCCCTTTGTGCTTTCAGCGGAATACTTTTCTGCAGACGAAAAAAGGGGCGGTATGACCCGCCCACATTTTTTCCTTAATCCCTTTATTCCTTTTCATCATCCTGATGAATCGCATCCTGCGATGTCCTTGAAATAGCCATCCTTGACTACTTGCGCCGATCCCTCGGCACAGTTCTGATATTAGAGATTTAAGCGCTGCAGGCAACTCCCCAAACCTTTCAAAAAAATACGTTACGGCAACATCCATCAAAAAAATAAACTTATAAATCAATTAGATAGGATTGTTCCTACGCAAGAATAGACTTAAGCTCGCCTGCCAATATCGCAATAACTTACAACACAAGTAAGAGATAACTTACAGGTTAGGTACGAACTCTTGCTATTGATGATCCATATGAGAAACGCAATCCAACACGCACGTCTTTAACACGGCTCTTCGCGGGTATAGAAACTCCACGTCAGCCGACTCATACGTCCAGGGGATGGGATGGCGCTACGCTTAATGCACCTGTAAAAAAACCCCGAAATCGGGGTTTAGTTAGTGACACAGTGTCACGGTCAACAGCCAGCACTCACTGGAACAACGACTCACTCGACAGTCCGTTCTTTTCAAGAATCTCTCGTAGACGCTTGAGGCCTTCGACTTGAATCTGTCTGACACGTTCGCGGGTTAGACCAATCTCCAGACCGACATCCTCCAGGGTGCTGCTTTCATGCCCTCTTAGCCCGAAACGGCGCACCACGACCTCACGCTGCTTATCAGTCAGTTCGGACAACCATTGATCGATGCTCTGAGAGAGGTCATCGTCCTGCAGCAACTCACACGGATCGGTTGGACGATCGTCTGTCAGGGTATCGAGGAGGGTTTTATCCGAATCAGGACCCAGGGAGACATCGACCGACGACACACGCTCGTTCAGACCTAGCATGCGCTTGACTTCACCAACGGGTTTTTCCAGCAGGTTGGCGATTTCTTCGGGAGAGGGTTCGTGATCAAGCTTTTGAGTCAACTCGCGCGCTGCACGCAAGTAGACATTAAGCTCTTTGACCACATGAATCGGCAACCGGATGGTCCGAGTCTGATTCATGATGGCGCGCTCAATGGTCTGACGAATCCACCACGTCGCGTAGGTTGAGAACCGAAAACCACGCTCAGGATCGAATTTTTCGACCGCTCGAATCAGACCAAGGTTGCCCTCTTCGATCAGATCCAGCAATGACAGACCACGATTGACGTAACGCCTGGCGATTTTCACCACCAGCCGTAGATTGCTTTCAATCATGCGTTTGCGCCCGGCCGGACATCCACTCTGCGACAATCGCGCAAAATGGACTTCTTCTTCCGGCGACAGCAAAGGGGAGAAACCTATTTCATTGAGATACAACTGCGTGGCGTCGAGCGCCCGCGTGTAGTCGATGTATTTGTGTTGTTTGAGCGCACTGGAGTGTTTGGTCTTTGCCCGGACAGAAGGTGTAGCTGGCTTCTCGTCCGATGCAGAATCCAGGACGATCCCGTGCTCCATAAGGAGAACTTCGTCGTCTATGTCAAACTCCGGCGCTTCTTTGCTGAGAGCCATTGTTATAGTCCTTTGGTGAGTTCGACCTCAAGCCCTAGCGACGCCTTTGCTTTCCTTGGCAACGCTTGAGCCTGTCCCTCTACGACAGGAACAGGCTGACAACTGATCAACGACGCGGCAAAAATTCCAGAGGATCTACAGGTTTACCCTGTCGGCGAATCTCAAAATGCAGTTTCACCCGGTCAGTACCCGTCGAACCCATCTCGGCAATTGTTTGCCCGACCTTGACCTGCTGCCCCTCCCGAACCAACAGCCTACGGTTGTGGCCGTAAGCACTGACGTAGGTATCGCTGTGTTTGATGATGACTAACTCGCCGTAGCCCCGCAAGCCACTCCCGGCGTACACCACCGATCCATCAGACGCAGCCAAAACAGGCTGTCCCAAATCTCCAGCGATATCAATTCCTTTATTCAAACTACCGTTTGAAGAAAATTTACCGATCAAAACGCCATTAGTCGGCCATGCCCAACCACTCGCCGAGCGCGCTCCAGCGATGACTGGCGTGGTTGCAGGTGTCGTTGCAACCGGAGGTATAACCACCGGAGTGACGCCGATCGGCCTAGAAATTACGGTGGTTTTCAGGGAGCCAGAGGGGGAGGTCGAACTGTTTGTGGTCGTCTGTTGGACTGCAACAGGCGACGAAACAATGCTGCCAGAGGAGCGCCCGTCAAAACGAATCGTCTGGCCGACGTGAATGGTATAGGGCTCAGGAATGCTGTTTCGGGCGGCCAGTGCCTTCCAGTCCCAACCGTAACGAAATGCGATAGAAAACAGTGTGTCGCCCCGTTTGACCACATATTGCCCAGTGGTCACCGGTTGGCGTTGCGGTGCCGCAGGTTTACCGCCATTACGATCAACAACACGAACACCCCCTGACGGAGTGCTGGAACAACCGACCAGGACACTGAGGGCAATACCAGTCACCAGCCGCTGAAAACCTGTGAAAAACGTACGCTGCCGAATGACTGTGAGACTCACCCGCCACTCCCTTTACTGGTGACTAATAGAAGCTGCCTATTGTGCCGTACTAACGACGCTGGCAGCTAAACGAAAACTGGTGCTGATACATGTTGTAGCCACTTCAAGCGCCGCCAACTCACGGCACGTCAAAATGCCAGCTATAGACAGACAGCCTCAGCGAGAATTCAGTGCTGCGCTGAAACGAACGCTACGCCAGAGGCCCATTGAGCAATGGCACGAATCGCACTGCGCCAAGAGTATGACGAGAGAAGCCGTTTTCCTCACGAATGATCAGCATCAACTGCTGGACCTCTCCGGAACCCACCGGAATGACCAAACGCCCCCCCGGCGCCAACTGATCAAGCAATGCCTGCGGAACATCGGTGGCTACCGCCGTGACGATAATGCCGTTATAAGGCGCCAGCGCTGGCCAACCTTCCCATCCGTCTCCCCAACGAAAAACCATGTTTCGCAGGTTCAACTCGACCAGACGTTCTTTCGCCCGGTCCTGGAGCACCTTGATCCGCTCGACCGAAAACACACGCTCGACCAACTGTGCCAGCACGGCGGTCTGATACCCCGACCCCGTACCAATCTCCAGCACCTTGTCCAGCGGACCGGCCGCCAACAGCAACTCGCTCATGCGCGCAACCATATAAGGCTGGGAAATGGTCTGGTTATGGCCAATCGGCAACGCCGTATCTTCATAAGCGCGATGTGCAAGCGCTTCGTCGACAAACAGATGCCGAGGAGTCTTGCGGATGACGTCCAGCACCTGCGTGTTGGACACACCTTCTTCATATAAACGTTGTATCAAACGCTCACGTGTACGCTGGGAAGTCATCCCCACGCCACGACGCAGCAGATCATCTTGTTCACGCGACATCAGGCCATTCCCTCCAGCCAAGCGTTCAGGCTGTTGAAACCGCTCTGATAGGTCCGATCCAGCTGCAGTGGTGTAATCGAAACGTAACCTTGGATGACCGCGTGAAAATCAGTGCCCGGGCCGCCGTCTTCTGCGTCACCCGCCGCTGCGATCCAATACCCGGCCTTGCCGCGCGGGTCGACTACACGGATGGGTGCTGCCGCGCGAGTACGATGCCCCAGACGAGTTAATTGAATACCGCGTATGTGTTCAAGCGGCAGATTCGGAATATTGACGTTCAACACGGTGCGCGGTGGCAGATCGAGTTGCTCATGCGCCTCGACCAACAATCGCGCGTAGTAAGCGGCGGTTGCAAGGTTATCGACCTGGCGCGACAAAAATGAAAAAGCAAATGAAGGCCGTTGTAGAAAACGTCCTTCCAGCGCAGCCGCGACAGTCCCCGAATACAGCACGTCGTCGCCCAGATTGGCGCCCAGGTTAATCCCGGAGACAACCATGTCCGGCTCGATCTCCAACAGACCATTAAGCCCCAGGTGGACGCAATCGGTGGGGGTGCCGTTGACGCTGATAAAGCCGTTATCCAGCGTATGGGGGTGCAGCGGGCGGTCGAGCGTCAGCGAACTGCTCGCGCCGCTTTTGTCTTGATCGGGAGCAATGACCACACACTCGGCATAATCAGCCAGCGCACCATGGAGCGCGGCGATACCGGGCGCAGTGACCCCATCGTCATTTGAAATCAGAATACGCATGAGCTATCCGTCTGTCCTACCGGCACCAGATCGACAAGTTCGCGCACTAAAACCGTGGCGAAGCATCCGGCCGGCAGAACGAATTCCAGTTGCAGAATATCAGGCTCGGGATAATGCCACGTCAACTGTCCAATGGGCAGTCGCAGGATGCGCCGTTCGTGCTCCATTGCAGCGTTTATCAGCCAGTCACGCAACGCAGCCTCTTTGCCAGCAATGCCGTTTTCAAGCTCGGCGGTAACACCTGACGCGGGCGATGGGCCTTTACCCCACTGGGGCCCGGTAGGGTGTAGATCAAGAATCGCCAAACGCGGATCGTTACACTCAGCTTCACCGGCGGGAAAAAAGCTTCGGCTGTCGGTAAACGCAAGCAGATCGCCCACTTGCGCACGCTGCCAACTGCCATCGCTAACGCGCACCGCTAACACCTGATTGAACAGGTAGCTACGCGCCGTCGACAGCAGTCGCGAACGCACGTTGCGTTGTTCGGGCAAGGCCTGGCGTTCGGCGTATTGACGCGCCTCACCGAGGTTGCCGCCTTCGTAACCGAAGCGCTGGGCCCCAAAGTAATTAGGAACACCGCGTTGCCTGATTGACTCAAGCCGGGCGTCCAGCGCCGTTTTGTCGGCCTGCAATTGGGTCAGGCGCAGCGTGAACCCATTGGCCGCATGGGCGCCACGCTGCAATTTACGTTTGTGTCGCATGCTTTTGAGGATCTTCAGCGTGTCGCTTTCAGCGCCAGACAGATCAGGGTCGGCCTTGCCCGGCAATTGAATGCTAAACCACTGACGGGTCAGCGCTTGGCGATCCTTCAATCCGGCATAACTGACCGTTCGCAATTGCACGCCAGCCGCCTTGGCCAATCGGCGAGCAGCCTCTTCGGTGTTCAGTCCACGTTTTTCGACCCACAGCCAAAGGTGTTCTCCATCACCGGACAGCGGGATATCCAGCACTTCATCGACTTGAAAGTCTTCAGCGATGGCTTTCAATACGGCGCTGCCCAAGGCGTCGCCATAGGCACGAGGACCTAACAATTGGAGTTCGGTCATGCGGCAATCAACAGCGCAACGGCATGAACCGCGATGCCTTCTTCACGGCCCGTAAAGCCGAGCTTTTCGGTAGTGGTAGCCTTGACGTTGACTTGATCGAGTTCGACCTGCAGGTCCGCCGCAATCAATGTGCGCATCGCCTCGATATGCGGGGCCATTTTTGGCGCCTGGGCAACAATTGTCGCGTCGACATTACCGACTTTCCAACCTTTGGCCTGCACTTGCTTCAGGACGTGACGCAACAACACACGACTGTCCGCGCCCTTGAACTGCGGGTCGGTGTCGGGGAAATGTTTGCCAATGTCTCCCAGCGCGGCCGCGCCCAGCAACGCGTCGCTCAAGGCATGCAGCAGCACGTCGCCATCGGAATGAGCAAGCAGACCGGACTTGTGCGCGATCCGCACCCCACCCAAGGTAATGAAATCGCCTTCAGCGAAACGGTGCACATCGTAGCCGTGGCCAATACGCATAAAAAAACGCCCTGAAAAAGTCAGGGCGTGATTCTACCTACTTTGTCGAGCATTAGCGCATCAAGGCGCGTGCATGATGTCGCAGATGATCCTCAATGAAGCTTGCGATGAAGAAATAACTGTGGTCATAACCCGGTTGCAGCCGCAGTTCGAGGGGATGATCGGCGGATTTCGCTGCCTGAACCAACGCTTCGGGTTTGAGCTGAGCGGCGAGAAAATCATCACGATCACCCTGATCCACAAGGAGCGGCAGCTTCTCGGTCGCTTCAGCAATCAGGGCGCAGCTGTCCCATTCACGCCAGCGCGAGCGGTCTTCACCCAGATAACGAGAGAAGGCCTTCTGCCCCCAAGGGCAATCCATCGGATTGGTGATCGGCGAAAAAGCCGACACTGATTTGTAACGCCCCGGATTGCGCAACGCACAGACCAGCGCCCCATGACCGCCCATTGAATGACCGCTGACACCCCGAAGATCCGACGCAGGAAAATGCGCCTCGACCAACGCCGGTAACTCGTTCACCACGTAATCATGCATGTGGTAATGCCGAGCCCAGGGTTGCTGGGTGGCGTTCAGGTAAAAACCGGCGCCCAGTCCGAAGTCCCAGGCATTATCTGGATCACCCGGAACGTCTGGCCCACGCGGGCTGGTGTCAGGCGCAACGATGATCAGTCCAAGCTCGGCGGCAACACGGTGCGCGCCAGCCTTCTGCATGAAGTTTTCGTCGGTACAGGTCAGGCCAGACAACCAATACACCACCGGCAATTTGCCGCCCTGCTCCGCTTGTGGCGGCAAATAAACAGCAAACGTCATGTCACAGCCGAGCACATCGGAATGATGCTTATAGCGTTTATGCCAGCCACCGAAGCTTTTCTGGCAGGAAATGTTTTCCAAAGTCATAGTCGTAGCCTCCCAGCTACAAGCCGCAAACTTCAAGCCTCAAGCAAAAGCAGATGAACGTCATACGCCTCTCCTCTTACAGCTTGAAACTTGCAGCTTGAGGCTGCGGTTTAGAAATGAATGACGGTACGAATGCTCTTGCCTTCATGCATCAAGTCGAACGCTTCATTGATGCCTTCCAGGCCCATGGTGTGGGTAATGAAGGTGTCCAGCGGGATCTCGCCGGTCTGCGATTTCTCCACGTAGCTTGGCAGTTCGGTGCGCCCTTTCACGCCACCGAATGCCGAGCCACGCCAAACGCGGCCGGTCACCAATTGGAACGGCCGAGTGGAAATTTCCTGCCCGGCAGCCGCCACACCGATGATCACCGATTCACCCCACCCTTTATGGCAGCATTCCAGCGCGGCGCGCATCAGCTGCACGTTGCCAATGCATTCAAAGCTGTAGTCCACGCCGCCATCGGTCAAATCGACGATAACGTCCTGAATAGGCTTGTCGTAGTCCTTCGGATTGATGAAGTCGGTCGCACCCAGTTCACGCGCCACGTCGAACTTGGACGGATTGATATCGATGGCGATGATGCGCGAGGCCTTGGCCATCTTCGCACCGATGATCGCTGCCAGACCGATGCCTCCCAGGCCGAAAACAGCGACGGTCGCGCCTTCTTCCACTTTGGCAGTGTTCAACACCGCGCCGATCCCCGTCGTGACGCCGCAACCGAGCAGGCAGACCTTCTCCAGCGGCGCCTCCTTGGGAATTTTTGCCAGGGAGATTTCCGGCAGTACGGTGTACTCGGAAAAAGTGGAACAGCCCATGTAATGGTAGATCGGCTGACCTTTATAGCTGAAACGGCTGGTGCCATCGGGCATCAGGCCTTTGCCTTGGGTTGCGCGCACTTTCTGACACAAGTTGGTTTTACCGGACAGACAGAATTTGCACTCGCGACATTCAGCGGTATAGAGCGGAATCACGTGGTCGCCTACGGCCAGGGAAGTCACGCCCTCGCCAACCGCCTCGACGATGCCGCCACCTTCGTGACCGAGGATGCAAGGAAATACGCCTTCGGAGTCCGCACCGGACAGCGTGTAGGCATCGGTATGGCACACGCCGGTGGCCACGATGCGTACCAGCACCTCACCTGCCTTCGGCGCCTCGACGTCTACTTCCACGATTTGCAAAGGTTTGTTGGGTTCAAAGGCAACGGCAGCACGTGACTTAATCATCAATCTTCTCCAGCGAAGTAAATACAAGCCACGGAGTGTAATACATGACTGATTGATGAATAATCCGACCAAAAGCAAAACATTAATGCTGCACAGGGATAATCGATGTACACCAATCGCTGGGAAGGGCTGGATGAGTTCGTTGCAGTCGCTGAGTGCGGCCAGTTCACAGCAGCCGCTGAGCGCCTGGGTGTTTCGTCATCGCACATCAGTCGGCAGATCGCCCGCCTGGAAGAGCGGCTACAAACGCGGCTGCTGTATCGCAGCACCCGGCGCGTCGCCTTAACTGAGGCTGGCCAGACGTTCCTGCATCACTGCCAACGCTTGCAGGACGGGCGCGAAGAAGCATTGCGCGCGGTAGGCGATCTCACCAGCGAACCCAAGGGCTTATTGCGCATGACTTGCGCTGTTGCTTACGGCGAACGGTTTATCGCGCCTCTGGTGACGCGCTTCATGGATGAATACCCGCAACTGCGAATTGACATCGAATTGACCAACAACACGCTGGACCTTGTACATGAAGGCATGGACCTGGCGATCAGGCTGGGCCGTTTGCAGGAGTCTCGCCTGGTGGCAACGCGCCTGGCGCCACGCAGGATGTACCTGTGCGCCGCGCCCTCTTACCTGGAGCGTTACGGCCGTCCTCATAGTGTGTCGGAGCTAAGCCGGCATAACTGCCTGATTGGCAGTTCCGACACTTGGCTGCTCCAGCAAAACGGTAAGGAATTTTCCCAGCGAGTTCATGGAAACTGGCGCTGCAACAGCGGACAGGCGGTGCTCGATGCAGCGCTGCACGGCGTCGGCCTCTGTCAGTTACCGGATTATTACGTGCTGGGCTATCTAAAAAGTGGCGCATTGGTCTCGCTACTTGAGGCGCATCAGCCGCCCAATACCGCCGTTTGGGGGCTCTATCCACAGCAACGACATTTGTCGCCGAAAGTGAGGAAGCTGGTGGATTATTTGAAAGAGGGACTGGCGATGCGGGAGGAGTATCTGTAGGAGCCAACTTGTTGGCGAGGCGGCTTCACAGTTAGAACCAGATCCATCCGCTCCAGGACACCGCTTCATTAGCGAGCGAAATCGCCGCGTCGCTGCCGCAGCCATTCTAGGTCCTCAGGTCGCGTCACTTTGATGTTGTCAGCGCGCCCTTCGATCAGACGTGGCGACTGGCCCGCCCATTCGATAGCCGATGCTTCGTCGGTGATCGCGACATTCGACACCAAACTGTCAGCCAACGCCCGGTGCAACGCGCCCAGACGAAACATCTGTGGCGTGTAGGCTTGCCAAATCAGGCTGCGGTCGACGGTTTCAGTCACCCGCCCATTGTTGTCAGCGCGCTTGAGCGTGTCTTTTGCTGGCACCGCGAGCAGCCCGCCGACAGGATCGTCAGCCAATTCACGGAGCAGGTTATCCAGATCGCTACGGGCGAGGTTCGGGCGCGCGGCATCGTGTACCAGCACCCAATCGTTATCGTCTGCGCCTTGCGCATGCAAATGCACAAGTGCATTGAGCACTGAATCCGAACGCTCCTTGCCACCGTCCACACGCTGAATTCTTGAATCCAGAGCGCAAGGCAATGTCGGCCAATAAGGGTCGTCCACCGCCAGACTAATCACCAACCCCTTGAGCCGGGGGTGATCGAGAAAACAAAGCAGGCTGTGTTCCAGAATGGTGAGACCGCCCAGTTGCAGATACTGCTTGGGACGATCCGCCGCCATGCGAGCACCCACACCCGCTGCGGGAATCACTGCCCAAAAGGCAGGAAGATAATGGTTCATTGCACCAACGTCATTGCGCCAACTGGTAGAGAGTCTCGCCGTCCTTGACCATGCCCAACTCATGACGGGCGCGCTCCTCGACAGTCTCCAGGCCTTTTTTCAGCTCCAGTACTTCGGCGTCGAGCACTCGGTTGCGCTCCAGCAACACGTCGTTTTCAGCATGCTGATCGGCGATTTGTTGAGTCAAGCTGGCCACCTGCGCCAAGCTACCGTTACCGACCCACAGACGGTATTGCAAGCCAGCGAGCAGCAAGAGCAGAACGAGGAACAACCAGTTAGGACTGCGCATTGGAAATATCAGTTACCCGGTGGAGAAAGACAGCAGAGCCGACCATTTGAAGCGAACTTGAGCCCGGGGTTTACCGGACTCAGGGTTCAGAACGTCAGGAAAAATCGTTTATAGCGAATTTTCCTACAGCGCCTGCTGCCTTTTTACCATCTCCGACTCAGCCGCGAAACTCACCGCGACCATTGTATTTCGCCTTGCTGCCCAATTGCTCTTCAATACGCAGCAGTTGGTTGTACTTGGCCATACGGTCGGAACGGCTCAAAGAACCGGTTTTGATCTGACCAGCGGCGGTACCCACGGCCAGATCGGCAATGGTGGAGTCTTCGGTTTCACCCGAACGGTGCGAAATGACTGCGGTATAGCCCGCGGCCTTGGCCATCTGGATAGCTTCCAGGGTTTCGGTCAGGGTACCGATCTGGTTGAACTTGATCAGGATCGAGTTAGCGATCTTCTTGTCGATACCTTCTTTCAGGATCTTGGTATTGGTCACGAACAGGTCATCGCCGACCAGTTGGATCTTGTCGCCGATCTTGTCGGTGAGAACTTTCCAGCCGGCCCAGTCGGACTCGTCCAGACCGTCTTCGATGGAGATGATCGGGTGCTTACTGACCAGTTCAGCCAGGTAGTCGGCGAAACCAGCAGAGTCGTACTCGCCTTCTTCGCTCAGCGTGTACTTGCCGTTCTTGTAGAACTCGCTAGCCGCACAGTCCAGGGCCAGGGTCACGTCTGTGCCCAGCTTGTAACCGGCATTGGCGACCGCTTCGGCAATCGCGTCCAGTGCGTCTGCGTTTGAATTGAGGTTCGGTGCGAAACCGCCTTCGTCACCCACAGCAGTGTTCAAGCCACGGGCTTTGAGCACAGCCTTAAGGTGATGGAAGATTTCAGTGCCCCAGCGCAGACCTTCAGAGAACGTTTTAGCGCCCACCGGCTGAATCATGAATTCCTGAATATCGATGTTGTTATCGGCATGCTCGCCACCGTTGATGATGTTCATCATCGGGACCGGCATCGAGTACACACCCGGAGTGCCATTCAGGTTAGCGATGTGCGCGTACAGCGGCAGATCCTGATCCTGAGCAGCCGCTTTGGCAGCAGCCAGAGACACAGCGAGGATTGCATTGGCGCCCAGGCTGGCTTTGTTTTCGGTGCCATCGAGCTTGATCATTGCCTGATCCAGCGCTTTTTGGTCGACCGGGTCTGTACCCAGCAGCAAGTCGCGAATCGGGCCATTGATGTTGGCCACAGCTTTGAGCACGCCTTTGCCCAGATAACGGCTCTTGTCGCCATCACGCAGCTCAAGTGCTTCACGCGAGCCGGTGGAAGCACCGGACGGCGCGCATGCACTGCCGATGATGCCGTTGTCGAGGAGCACATCTGCTTCCACGGTGGGATTGCCACGGGAGTCGAGAACTTCACGACCTTTGATGTCGACGATTCTTGCCATTGTTGTAAACACTCCAAGATTGACGAAAACGACGCAGCTGGAAAAACGACCTGGTATCTCAAGGCTCCGGGAAAGCGGGCAGGCCTTGAAACGACAAAATTCCCGACCCATCGGTCGGGAAAAGAACGAGCGCACTTTACCGGAGGGTGCCGTGCCGGAGAAGCATGTCTTACGCGGTTTCGACTGGCGGGAAGCTTTTGATCAGCTCATCCAGCGCCTTGAGCTGGGTCAGGAACGGCTCCAGCTTGTTCAGACGCAACGCGCAAGGACCGTCGCACTTGGCGTTGTCCGGATCGGGATGCGCCTCAAGGAACAGGCCCGCCAACCCCTGGCTCATGCCGGCCTTGGCCAGATCGGTAACCTGGGCTCGACGACCACCCGCCGAGTCGGAGCGACCGCCCGGCATTTGCAATGCATGGGTCACGTCAAAGAACACCGGGTATTCGAACGACTTCATGATGCCAAAGCCGAGCATGTCCACAACCAGGTTGTTGTAGCCGAAGCTGGAACCGCGCTCGCACAGAATCAGCTGATCATTACCTGCCTCTTCGCACTTGCTCAGGATGTGCTTCATTTCCTGGGGCGCGAGAAACTGGGCTTTCTTGATGTTGATCACTGCGCCAGTCTTGGCCATGGCGACCACAAGGTCAGTCTGACGCGACAAAAAGGCTGGCAACTGAATGATGTCGCAGACTTCAGCCACGGCAGCGGCCTGATACGGTTCATGCACATCGGTGATCACCGGCACATTAAAAGTGCTTTTGATCTCTTCGAAAATGCGCATGCCTGCTTCCAGGCCAGGACCGCGATAAGAGTTCACCGAAGACCGATTGGCCTTGTCAAAGCTCGCCTTGAACACGTATGGGATGCCAAGCTTCTCGGTAACCCGCACGTACTCTTCACAGACCTGCATGGCCATATCACGTGATTCCAGAACATTCATGCCACCGAACAAGACCATTGGTTTGTCGTTGGCAATGTCGATGGAACCGACGCGGATGGTTTTCTGTGCCATGTAATAAGTTCCCTATCAGGCCGTTTTCTGGTGTTGAACAAGCGCTGCCTTGACGAAACCGCTGAATAGCGGATGACCGTCGCGTGGCGTCGAGGTGAACTCGGGGTGGAACTGGCAAGCGACGAACCATGGATGATCCGGCGCTTCAACCACCTCAACCAACGCACCATCACCAGAACGGCCGGAAATCTTCAGGCCAGCGTCGATCAACTGAGGCAACAGGTTGTTGTTCACCTCATAACGATGACGGTGACGCTCGACAATCACGTCCTTGGCGTAGCAGTCATGCACCAGCGAACCGATTTCAAGTTGGCACTCCTGTGCGCCCAAACGCATGGTGCCGCCCAGATCGGAGGTTTCGGTACGGGTTTCGACCGCGCCGGTGGCATCTTCCCACTCGGTGATCAGGCCAACGACCGGGTGCGGACTGCTGCGATCGAACTCGGTGGAGTTAGCATCTTTCCAGCCCAGCACGTTGCGGGCGAATTCGATGACCGCCACTTGCATGCCCAGGCAAATCCCCAGATACGGCACTTTGTTTTCGCGAGCAAACTGAACCGCGGTGATCTTGCCTTCCACGCCGCGCAGACCGAAGCCACCGGGTACCAGAATCGCATCCACGCCTTCAAGCAGGCCGGTACCCTGGTTCTCGATGTCTTCGGAGTCGATATAGCGCAAATTGACTTTGGTGCGGTTGGTGATGCCAGCGTGACTCATCGCTTCGATCAGCGATTTGTAGGCGTCCAGCAGCTCCATGTACTTACCGACCATGGCGATGGTGACTTCATGCTCAGGATTGAGCTTGGCGTCGACCACAGCTTCCCATTCGGACAGATCGGCACTGGAGCATTCCAACCCGAAGCGCTCGACGACGAAGTCATCCAACCCTTGCGAATGCAGGATGCCCGGGATCTTGTAGATGGTGTCGGCGTCTTCGAGCGCAATGACCGCACGCTCTTCGACGTTGGTGAACTGAGCGATCTTGCGACGTGACGAGATGTCGATTGGGTGATCGGAACGGCAGACCAGTACGTCAGGCTGCAAGCCGATGGAGCGCAATTCCTTGACCGAGTGCTGAGTCGGTTTGGTCTTGGTTTCGCCAGCGGTAGCAATATAGGGCACCAGTGTCAGGTGCATCAGCATTGCGCGGCGGGCGCCGACTTCAAAGCGCAGTTGGCGGATCGCTTCAAGGAACGGTTGTGACTCGATATCACCCACGGTGCCGCCGATTTCGACCAGTGCGACATCGGCGTCACCCGCGCCCTTGATGATGCGGCGCTTGATTTCGTCGGTGATGTGCGGAATGACCTGAATGGTCGCGCCCAGATAATCACCACGGCGCTCCTTGCGCAGGACGTGTTCGTACACACGGCCCGTGGTGAAGTTGTTGTTCTGGGTCATGGTGGTGCGAATGAAGCGCTCGTAGTGACCCAGGTCCAGGTCGGTTTCGGCGCCGTCATGGGTAACGAACACTTCACCGTGCTGGAATGGGCTCATGGTGCCCGGATCGACGTTAATGTACGGATCCAGTTTAAGCATGGTGACCTTAAGTCCCCTCGCCTCCAGGATGGCCGCCAATGAAGCCGAGGCGATGCCTTTCCCCAATGAAGAAACAACACCGCCCGTGACGAAGATGTAGCGCGTCATGAAAAACCCTAGAAGTCTGCGTTAAAGCGGTCAGAGCCGCCGGGGAAAGCGAAGGAAGGCCGAAGCCCCCGATGACCTGCATATCTCACAGTGCGCTTCCGAAATTGTTGCGCCGGGACCATTGACCCAAAAAGGTCTGTCCATGGCTCGCCACATTTTGAGAATCGCCCAGTAAAGACTGGCTGGTAACCGGCAACTTTCGTCGATCCAAAAGCATCGACAGAAGTTGTATCAAGAAGGGAGCGTAGTCTACCGGAAACGGCCTTTCAGCTCAAACTTTGGTCATTCGTCGGTGGTTTCCAATGCAATCGCCAGTCGCCACGGGGGTCAGAGTCCAACCCAGGCAGGTTAGCGACGGCCAATAAGGTCTCTCCCTGGTACAGCAGCGGCAGTCGGCCACGCAAAAACACAGGTACACCGCGCTCATTAAGTAGCCTTTTGAGATCACGGCGCCCACGCTCGGGTAGATTCATCACCTCCCCCCCTTGCCGATAGTGCATGTGCAAGCCGCCTTTAGGGGCCCGGCCGACAAACTCCAGTTGCCCATTGCTCGGCAAGACCAACGGATCCTCAGGGATCGACCAGGCGTGGGAACCGCTGACATTGCGCATCCAGACACCTGCCAGCCACCATATCCGGCCCTCTGCACGATGTAGCTGTCCATCGGCCAGACGCCAGATCGGCCGTCCGTCGGGCCCTGCGTCTCGCAGGCTGTCCCAGCCCGCCCAATGATCGCTGTCGGGCAGGCGCGTTCGCGATCCGAGCCAATGCCGCAGTGCGTTGCGTTGCCGCGCCGGGGACAGCGCCTCAAGTGGCGCGAGTTCCAATGAAGGAATGTTCAGCCAGTCGAAGGGCGATGCCGTGGCCGCCTGAGCCAGATCTTGCTCAGCCATTTCGGTCAACAAGGTTTGCGCTTCAGCCAAATGACTGGCGGTGCGCGCCATACTGGCGACCGCTTGCGGCCAGCGCGAGACTAATAACGGCATGACCCGATGGCGCAAATAATTGCGCGAGAAACGGCCATTTTCATTGCTCGGGTCCTCCACCCAGCTCAACCCCTGCTGGCGCGCGTACGCCTCAAGCCGCTCACGCGACTCATCCAGCAAGGGCCGCAGTAATCGGCCCAGACCAAGCTCGCGCTCAAAGGGCATCGCCGCCAGCCCGCGAACACCCGCGCCACGCAAAAGACGAAACAGCAAGGTTTCGGCCTGATCATCCCGGTGCTGCGCCGTCAACAAGACCTCATCCTCTAACAGCACCTCGCTGAACGCCGCGTAACGCGCTTCACGGGCGGCTTGTTCAAGACTTGGCCCGGACTGGACCTGGACCGAAACGACCTGCAACGGAACATCCAGAATCTGACACACGCGGCGGCAATGCGCCGGCCAGTTCTGGGCCGCAACTTGAAGACCGTGATGGATATGCAGGGCGTACAGGGGCGGAAGAGACTCGTGCTGGGAGAGATCGGCGAGCAAATGCAGAAGGACAGTGGAGTCGAGACCGCCCGAAAAAGCAATTCGCCAACCGCTTGCCTCACGCCAAGGGGAAAGGCGCGAGAGCAAACGGGCACAAAGTTCTTTTTTGATGGAGTCCGGCTTGCTCATGCTGAAAAGACCCTGCGTAACGCTGGCCGGACGATAGAAGACAATGACGCTGGATTAAATGCCGTAGCTCATCAAACGATCATAGCGGCGAGCCAGCAGCTCGGTGGTATTAAAACCTTTGAGCATCGCAAGCTGACTGCTCAGTTCTTCACGGATCGAAGCCGCAGCACGCGCAGGATCACGGTGCGCGCCACCGAGTGGCTCACCGATGACTTTATCGACAATACCCAAGCCTTTCAGGCGATCAGCCGTGATACCCATGGCTTCGGCAGCCTCCGGTGCTTTTTCGGCAGTTTTCCACAAAATGGAAGCACAGCCTTCCGGCGAGATCACCGCGTAGGTGGAGTACTGCAGCATATTCAACTGATCGCATACGCCAATAGCCAACGCGCCACCCGAACCACCTTCACCAATGACGGTCGCGATGATCGGGGTTTTCAAACGGGCCATCACGCGCAGGTTCCAGGCGATTGCCTCACTCTGGTTGCGCTCTTCAGCGTCGATACCTGGGTAGGCCCCTGGCGTGTCGATAAAGGTCAGGATCGGCATTTTGAAGCGCTCGGCCATTTCCATCAAACGGCAAGCCTTGCGGTAGCCTTCAGGACGCGGCATGCCAAAGTTGCGACGAACCTTTTCGCGTACTTCGCGGCCCTTCTGGTGACCGATGACCATCACCGGCTGACCGTCCAGACGGGCTATACCGCCAACAATCGCTGCGTCGTCGGAGAAGTGCCGATCACCGTGCAGTTCATCGAACTCGGTGAAGATATGCCCGATGTAGTCCAGGGTGTATGGGCGACGCGGATGACGCGCCATGCGCGCGATCTGCCAACTGGTCAGGTTGCCGAAAATGCTTTCGGTGAGCGTATTGCTCTTCTCTTGCAGTCGAGAGATTTCGTCGCCAATGTTCAGCGAGTTGTCATTACCAACCAGACGCAGCTCTTCGATTTTGGCTTGCAGGTCAGCGATCGGCTGTTCGAAATCCAGAAAATTCGGGTTCATAGGCATCCGTCTTGGGTCGACGGCCAAGCGGCCGGCCGGTTGTTCCGTAAGCGCCATACCATAAGGGAGATGACGCATTCAGGTCGAGATTAAAAATTCAGGGCTGAGAATAGAGGCTGGATGCAACCTGCCTTGGCGGCAAGCTGTCGTACCAACCTCTATGCGTTCAACGATACTGCAGGAAGACGTTCTCTCGTCCGAACTGGTCACGCAGTGCTTGAATCAAGCTATCTGCGGGATCGATTCGCCACGCTTCGCCAAACTGCAATAACGCCTTGGCATCCAGCCCGGTGTAATCGAGTGTAATCGGGCATGCACCGCGATGCTTCTTGCACAATTCACCCAGCCAGCGCAACCGATCGCCTTTGAGCGCGTCGCTATGCACTGAAAGGCGCAAGCTTTCGGCCAATCCGGTGCGAGCCTCTTCCAGACTCATCACCCGCTTGGCTCGCAAGCGCAGGCCACCCGAGAAGTCGTCCGAGCTGACCTCCCCTTCCACCACCACCATCGCGTCGGTTTGCAACAACGACTGCGCCGAGTGAAACGCTTCAGCGAACAGCGACGCCTCGATACGTCCGGAGCGGTCATCAAGGGTGATGAAGCCCATTTTGTCGCCCTTTTTGTTCTTCATGACCCGCAGGTTGATGATCAAGCCGGCAACGGTCTGGGTGTCGCGTGCGGGTTTCAGATCGACGATGCGCTGACGAGCAAACCGCCTGATCTCGCCTTCGTATTCATCAATTGGGTGACCCGTCAGATAAAGCCCCAGCGTTTCTTTCTCACCACGAAGCCGCTCTTTAAGAGTGACCTCCTTGGCGTTGCGGTGGTTCGCATAGACATCGGCGTCAGCTTCAACGAACAGACCGCCAAACAAGTCGGCGTGGCCGCTGTCGTGGCTGCGCGCAGTTTGCTCAGCGGCTTGAATCGCTTCTTCCAACGCGGTCAGCAATACCGCACGGTTGCGGTCGATGTTGGCCTGATACGGCTTGGGTTCATCGTAGAAATACGGCCCCAGACGGTCCAGCGCACCGCTGCGAATCAATCCGTCGAGGGTGCGTTTGTTGACGCGTTTAAGGTCAACCCGTGCGCAGAAGTCAAACAGGTCCGAAAAAGGCCCGGCCATCCGCGCTTCAGTAATGGCCTCGACCGGCCCCTCGCCCACGCCTTTAATCGCACCCAGGCCATAAACGATGCGGCCTTCGTCATTCACCGTGAACTTGAATTCGGAGGTGTTCACGTCCGGCGCATCGAGACGCAGCTTCATCGTGCGCACTTCTTCGATCAAGGTCACGACCTTGTCGGTGTTGTGCATATCTGCCGACAACACTGCGGCCATGAACGGCGCGGGGTAATGCTTTTTCAGCCAGGCGGTCTGATACGACACCAATCCATAAGCAGCCGAGTGAGACTTGTTAAAGCCGTAACCGGCGAACTTTTCCACCAGATCGAAAATGTTACCTGCCAGGTCAGGGTCAATATTGTTGGTCTTGCAACCATCAATAAAGCCGCCACGCTGCTTGGCCATTTCCTCGGGTTTCTTTTTACCCATCGCGCGACGCAGCATGTCCGCACCACCGAGGGTATAACCCGCCATCACCTGTGCGATCTGCATCACCTGTTCCTGATACAGAATGATGCCGTAGGTCGGCGCGAGAACCGGTTTCAGGCCCTCGTATTGATAATCGACGTGAGGGTACGACAGCTCGGCGCGCCCGTGCTTACGATTGATGAAGTCATCCACCATGCCAGATTGCAGCGGCCCCGGACGAAACAACGCTACCAGTGCGATCAAGTCTTCCAGGCAGTCGGGCTTGAGCTTTTTGATCAGCTCTTTCATGCCGCGCGATTCAAGCTGGAACACGGCCGTGGTCTCGGCTTTTTGCAGCAGTTCGTAAGTCGGCGCGTCGTCCAGTGGAATGAAAGCGATGTCCAGCGGCGGCTCGTTGACCTTGGCGCGGTCGCGGTTAATGGTCTTAAGCGCCCAATCGATGATGGTCAACGTACGCAGACCAAGGAAGTCGAACTTCACCAAGCCAGCGGCTTCGACGTCATCCTTGTCGAACTGGGTAACCAGCCCACCGCCCTCTTCGTCGCAATAAATCGCCGAAAAGTCCGTCAGTTTGGTCGGCGCGATCACCACGCCACCGGCGTGCTTGCCGACGTTACGTACAACGCCCTCGAGCTTGCGCGCCATCTCCCAGATTTCCGCCGCTTCCTCGTCAACCTTGAGGAAGTCACGGAGGATTTCTTCCTGCTCGTAGGCTTTTTCCAGGGTCATGCCGACTTCGAACGGGATCATCTTGGACAAACGATCCGCCAGGCCGTAGGACTTGCCCTGCACCCGCGCCACGTCACGCACCACAGCCTTTGCCGCCATGGAACCAAAGGTGATGATCTGGCTTACTGCGTTGCGACCGTATTTTTCGGCCACGTAATCGATTACCCGATCACGACCGTCCATGCAAAAGTCGACGTCAAAGTCGGGCATGGAAACCCGCTCGGGGTTCAGGAAGCGTTCGAACAGCAGGTCGTATTGCAGCGGATCAAGGTCGGTGATCTTTTGCACATAGGCCACCAGAGATCCAGCACCTGACCCCCGGCCAGGCCCAACCGGGACGCCGTTGCTCTTGGCCCATTGGATAAAGTCCATCACGATCAGGAAGTAACCGGGGAAACCCATCTGAATGATGATATCCAGCTCGAAATTCAACCGGTCGATGTAAACCTGACGCTTGTCTTCATAGTTGGGAGTGGTCTCTCTGGGCCACAGCACCGCAAGACGCTCCTCAAGGCCCTCAAAGGAGACCTTGCGGAAATACTCATCAATGGTCATGCCATCGGGGATCGGGAAGTTGGGCAGAAAGTGCGTGCCCAGCTTTACATCGATGTTGCAGCGCTTGGCAATTTCGACGGTATTTTCAATCGCATCCGGCAGATCACTGAACAGCTCGGCCATTTGCGCGGCGCTTTTCAGGTACTGCTGATCGCTGTAGTTGTGCGACCGACGCGGATCGTCGAGGGCGCGGCCCTCGCCAATACACACGCGGGTTTCGTGGGCTTCGAAGTCTTCCTGCTTGATGAAGCGCACATCGTTGGTCGCCACCAGTGGCGCACCATGGCGCTCGGCCAGGGCCACAGCGGCGTGCAAATGCTCTTCATCGTTGATGCGGTTGGTGCGCTGTACTTCAATGTAAAAACGGTCCGGGAAAACGCTCATCCACTCTTTGAGCAGTTGATCGGCTTCGCCCGGATTGCCACCGAGCAATGCCATGCCAATCTCGCCTTCTTTGGCCGCAGACAGGGCGATCAGGCCCTCATTGGCCTCGGCTACCCACTCACGCTCGATAATCACCATGCCATTACGCTGACCGTCGATGAAACCTCGAGAAATCAACTCAGTGAGATTGCGATAGCCTTTGGGATTCATCACCAGCAGGCTGATACGGCTGAGCGGCGCATCCTTGTCTCTGCCCGCCAGCCACAGGTCGGCGCCGCAAATAGGCTTTATGCCGGCGCCCATCGCGGCCTTGTAGAACTTAACCAGCGAGCACATGTTGTTCTGATCGGTCACCGCCACCGCAGGCATGCTCATACCAGCCAAGGCCTTGACCAACGGCTTGACCCGGACCAGGCCATCAACAAGGGAGTATTCGGTGTGCAGGCGCAGATGAACGAAAGAAGCCGGCATGGGTGATCCTATAAAGCACAGAAAACGAAGGCCGGATTGTAACGGCCTCTTATGAAAACATCAGCACGCGATCAATTGAACGGTAGCGGCGTGAAGGACGTGGCGATCATCAGATCACGCGCTTCATAGGCCGCACGCACCGGGGCAAACGAACGCCGGTGAATCGGCGTTGGACCCAATCGAGCCAGGGCTTCAAGGTGAAATGGGGTAGGGTAACCTTTGTGTCCGCCAATCCCGTAGCCGGGGTAAATCAGCTCCATGGCCGCCATTTCACGGTCTCGGCTTACTTTTGCCAGGATCGACGCCGCAGCAATAGCCGGGACCAGTGCATCACCCTGAATCACCGGGGCGCTGGGCACCGACAATTGTGGGCAACGATTGCCGTCGATCAGCGCCAGTTTCGGCGTAATCAGCAAACCTTCCACAGCACGCTTCATCGCCAGCATCGTGGCATGGAGAATATTGAGTTCATCGATTTCTTCGACTTCGGCGCGACCAATATGCCAACACAGTGCTTTCTCGCAGATCTCATCGAACAACTTTTCGCGCTTGGCTTCGGTGAGCTTTTTCGAATCATTGAGCCCCAGAATGGGACGCTCCGGGTCAAGAATCACCGCAGCGGTCACGACGGCACCACACAGCGGTCCACGGCCCACTTCATCGACACCCGCGACCAGCGCCTCAACCAAATTGAAATCCAAACCCATTTGCATTGTTTGCGCACTCATCATGAAGGCGAATGCCCAATCAGACTCAACACCGCATCGGCGGCCTGATTGGAAGCATCGCGACGCAAGGTCCGGTGAATCTCGTCGAAACCAGCCGTCTGCGCTGCGCCGTTGTCCAGTAACGGCAGCAACGTCTGTGCCAGCGAGTCGGCGGTCGCCGCATCCTGCAACAGCTCAGGCACCAGCAAACGCTGCGCCAGCAGATTGGGCAGGGATATGTACGGACTTTTCACCAGACGCTTGAGTATCCAAAAGGTCAGCGGCGCCAGGCGATAGGCAACCACCATCGGTCGTTTATACAGCAGCGCTTCCAGCGTCGCGGTGCCTGACGCGATCAGCACCGCGTCACAGGCGGCCAACGCCAGGTGCGACTGACCATCAAGCAGTGTCAGCGGCAGGTCGCGCCCGTGAAGCAATTGTTCGATCTGCGCCCGCCGCTGCGAACTGGCGCAAGGAAGTACAAAACGTATGCCGGGACGCGCCGCCAGCAGTCGCTCGGCCGCATCGAAGAACAGCGCGCCCAACCGCCCGACTTCGCTGCCGCGGCTGCCGGGCATGAGCGCCACCACCGGACCGTCGCCGAAACCCAACTCAGTGCGCGCGGCGTAACGATCAGCTTGCAGTGGGATAGTGTCCGCCAGCGGATGGCCAACAAATCGCACCGGCACGCCTTTCTCTTCGTAGAACCGCGCCTCAAAAGGCAGCAGCGTCAGCATCAAATCGCAGCCTTCACGGATTTTCAAGACTCGCTTCTGTCGCCACGCCCACACCGACGGGCTGACGTAATGCACGGTCTTGATACCGGCCTGATGCAATTTGAGTTCGATATTGAGGGTGAAATCCGGCGCATCGATACCGATAAAGACATCTGGTTTCTCACCGATGAGCGTTTGAATCAGCGCTTTGCGACGGGCCAACAGCTCTTGCAGGCGACCCAGCACCTCCACCAGCCCCATGACCGACAAGCGCTCCATCGGGAAGTAGGAGATCAACCCTTCAGCTTCCATGAGCGGACCGCCAACGCCGATGAACTGGGCCTCTGGATGACGAGTTTTAATGGCGCGCATCAACCCCGAGCCCAGAATGTCACCGGAGGCTTCACCGGCAACCAGCGCGATACGCAAGGTAGCCATGGTTAACGTGTGATGCCGCGGGTCGAAGTCTGGATGGACTCAAGGAACAAAGCCACTTCAGGGAATTGTGCTGAGGCTTCGGCCAACTCAGCGACAGCCTGATCAACCGTCAGCCCTTTGCGGTATACAACCTTGTAGGCGTTGCGCAATGCATGGATCGTGTCTTCGCTGAAACCACGACGGCGCATGCCTTCGAAGTTCATGCTGCGCGCTTGGGCAGGGTTGCCAAACACGGTGACGAATGCCGGGACATCCTTGCCAATGGCGGTCCCCATGCCAGAAAAACTATGGGCGCCGATATGACAATACTGATGCACCAGGGTGAAGCCTGAGAGTATCGCCCAGTCGTCAACATGCACATGGCCGGCCAACGCCGTGTTGTTCACCAGGATGCAGTTATTACCGATGACGCTGTCATGGCCGATGTGAGCATAGGCCATGACCAGGTTGTGATCACCCAGGGTGGTTTCCGAGCGGTCCTGAATCGTACCGCGATGAATCGTCACACCCTCACGAATCACGTTGTGATCGCCGATGACCAGGCGGGTAGCCTCACCCTTGTACTTCAGGTCAGGCGTGTCCTCACCCACCGACGAAAACTGGTAGATGTGGTTGTGCTTACCGATTTTGGTCGGTCCCCGGAGGATCACATGTGGACCAATCACGGTACCCTCGCCAATTTCCACACCGGCCCCGACGATCGACCAAGGGCCGACCTCCACATTGTCGGCCAGAATGGCCGTCGGATCGATGATTGCGCGAGGGTCAATCAAACTCATAGTTTACGTTCCGCACAGATAATTTCTGCGGAGCATACAGGCTTGCCATCAACCGACGCCTGGCACTCGAACTTCCAGATCTGACGCTTGCAGCTGATGAACTTCGCTTCAAGGATCAGTTGATCGCCTGGCAGCACAGGCTGACGGAAACGCAGCTTGTCAGAGCCCACGAAATAATAAAGAGTGCCGTCGGCAGGTTTTACGTCAAGCATTTTGAAACCCAGGATGCCCGCAGCCTGAGCCATGGCCTCAATGATCAGCACGCCCGGCATGATTGGATGCTGTGGGAAGTGACCGTTGAAAAAGGGCTCATTGATGCTGACATTCTTATAGGCACGAATGCTTTTACTCTCAACATCCAGATCCACCACTCGATCCACCAACAGGAACGGGTAACGGTGTGGCAGATATTCGCGAATTTCGTTGATGTCCATCATTTCGAGAGCAAGCCTGTAGTAAAGATTGGGAGTGCGCGACGGTTGCGCAGCACGCCTCTAGCAAATCAAGGAGGCAGTTTATCGGCTGTGCACACTTGATAAGAAAAAGGTATCAGCCATCAGATGATGCTTTACCGCCTGAGGTCACTGCCTCGACAATCTTTTCCAGATGCTGAAGGCGTCGCGCCATTTCATCCAGGTGGCGCATCCGCGCGGCACTCTTGCGCCATTCTGCGGCCGGCTGCATCGCAGTACCCGATGAATAGGAGCCAGGCTCGGTAATCGAACGGGTGACCATGGTCATTCCCGTGATGAAAACCCCATCGCAAATCTCGATGTGCCCCACCAGACCGACGCCACCAGCAAGCATGCAATGCTTGCCAATTCTGGCACTGCCGGAAATCCCTACACAGGCGGCCATCGCGGTGTGATCACCCACCTGGACGTTGTGAGCGATCTGGATCTGGTTGTCCAGTTTCACGCCGTTACCGATCCGGGTGTCGTCCATGGCGCCGCGGTCGATAGCGGTATTCACGCCGATCTCCACGTCATCACCAACAGTGACACCGCCAATCTGCGCGATCTTTTGCCAGACACCTTTCTCGTTGGCGAAACCAAAGCCTTCACCCCCAAGTACAGCTCCCGACTGAATGACCACACGCTGCCCGATACGCACATCGTGATAAAGCGTAACTCGAGGGGCAAGCCAGCCGCCCTCACCGATGACGCTGCGCGCGCCGATGAAGCAATGAGCACCAACAGTCACCCCCGCACCAATCCGCGCAGCGCTTTCGATGACAGCAAAGGCACCGATACTGGCGGTAGGATCAATCAGGGCATCATCGGCAACCACGGCAGTCGGGTGGATACCTGCCGAAGCCTTGGGCTTGGGATCGAACAAGTGGGAAATTCGTGCATAAGCCAAATACGGATCGGCAATCAGCAGCGCATCCCCGGCAAAATGTTCGGCGTCTGTCGGCTTAAGCAGCACCGCAGAGGCGTGGGTCGTGGCGAGGAATTTACGATATTGTGGATTGGCCAGAAAGCTGACCTGCCCAGAACCGGCCTCTTGCAAAGTGGCCAGTCCGGTAATTTCCTTGTCCGCAGGACCACGCAGCGTGGCTCCGAGGAACTCGGCCAACTGACCGAGTTTGATGGTCGCGGTCATGAAATTACTTCAGCTGATTCATGCGCTCGATGACTTGGCGAGTGACGTCGTACTGAGGCTTGACGTCAATCACAGCACCGCGCTCGAACACCAGATCAAAAGCACCTTTCTTGATCACTTCTTCCACTGCCTGGTCCAGCTTTGGCTTCAACTGCTTGAGCATTTCGCGGTCAGCAACAGCCTTGGCTTCGTTCAGCTCTTTGGACTGGAACTGGAAATCACGGGCCTTTTGCTTGAATTCAAGCTCAAGACGCTCACGTTCAGGCTGAGCCATCTTGTCGCCACCAGCGACCAAACGGTCCTGAATGCCTTTGGCACTGCTTTCCAGTGTTTTCAGCTTGGCCAGTTGTGGACCAAATTTTTTCTCTGCATCAACGGCGTATTTCTTGGCTGCATCAGATTCCAGCAGCGCCATTTGATAGTTCAGTACCGCTATTTTCATGTCGGCAAATACTGGAGTGGCAATCAAAACCGTTGCCAGCAATGCCAATTGGGTCAACTTACGCACGATGTACTCCTACAGAATCCGTTGTCGTTATCGAAGGGCAGACGATTAGAAGGTCTGACCGAGAGAAAATTGGAAGATCTGGGTTTCGGTGCTGTCGTCCGGCTTCTTGATCGGCATAGCCAGAGCGAAGCTCAACGGGCCCAGCGCAGTGATCCAGGTCACCCCGACACCGACGGAGCTGGCCAGTCCGGAAAGGTCAGGACCGTTGCACTCGACCTTATCGCCATCATTCGTGAACTTGGTCGAACCACAGTTGGTGTTGAAGACGTTACCAACATCCCAGAACAGCGAGGTCCGCAGCGAGCGCTGATCCTTGATGAACGGTAGCGGGAACAGAATTTCCGCCCCCCCCGAAATCAAGACGTTGCCGCCGAACGGCAGTGCATCCTGATCCGGATCCAGCGTCGTTCCAGGCTTGCCGCCAGTGTTTCCCTCACCCTTACTAGGCGTGCTGCGTGGACCCAGGGTGCTGTCTTTGAAACCGCGCACGGAGTTGAAGCCACCTGCGTAATAGTTCTCATAGAACGGCAGGCCGGAGGTCGAACCGTAGCCGTCACCGTAACCCAGCTCCGAGTGCAAACGCAGGGTGTAGTTGGTGGTGATCGGGTGGAACAACTGGCCGCGATAATCGATTTTGTAGAACGACAGGTCACTGCCCGGCAGGGTGGTTTCCAGTGTCAGGCTCTGGGAAGAACCGCGGGTCGGCAAGGTGCCCTTGTTCAAAGTCGACTCAGACCAGCCGATGGAGCCTTTGAAGTTGGTGAAGTTGTCGCCTTCCTTCTCGATGAAGTCGAAGATTTCGTCGACGGTGTAGCGACCGGTGCTCAGTTCATCGTTCTGCACGGACAGGCCGAAGTTCAGACGCGACGTTTCATTGATCGGGTAGCCCATGTTGATACCGGCACCCAGGCTGTTCACCGAGTAGCTCGCCACGTCGACGTCGAGGTCATCGTAGTCGGTTTTACGGTAGAAGGCGCTGTAACCCAGGCTCACACCGTCCGGCGTAAAGTACGGATCAACATAGCTGAAGTTGTAGCGGGTCTGGTATTCACTGCGGGTCAAACCGATGCTGACCTTGTTACCCGTACCCAGGAAGTTGTTCTGGCTGATCGAGCCACCGAGGATCAGACCGGCGCTCTGCGCGAAACCAACACTGGCGGTGATCGAGCCGGATGCTTGCTCTTCTACGGCATAGTTCACATCGACCTGATCATCGGTGCCTGGCACCGGCGGGGTTTCGACGTTCACTTCCTTGAAGAAGCCCAGACGATCAAGACGGGTTTTGGATTGGTCGATCAGGTAGGTAGATGCCCAGCCGCCTTCCATCTGACGCATTTCACGGCGTAGTACTTCGTCGGCGGTCTTGGTGTTGCCACGGAAGTTGATACGGTTGACATAGGCACGTTTGCCCGGGTCTACCACAAAGGTGATATCGACCGTGTGATCTTCATCATGCGGGGTCGGCACGCCATTGACGTTGGCGAAGGTGTAGCCCTCGTTGCCGAGACGACGAGTAATCAGTTCAGACGTGGTAGTCATGACCTTGCGCGAGAAAACCTGACCCGGCTTGACCAGCAGCAATGATTTGACCTGATCTTCAGGAACCTTAAGGTCACCGCTCAGCTTGACCGACTTGACGCTGTATTTTTCACCTTCATTGATGTTGACGGTGATAAAGACGCTTTTCTTGTCAGGCGTGATGGAAACCTGAGTCGAGGCGATATCCATGTTGATATAGCCGCGATCGAGGTAGTACGAACGCAGACGTTCCAGGTCGCCAGAGAGCTTTTCCCGGGCGTACTTGTCGTCGTTCTTGAAGAAGGAGAGCCAATTGGTGGTTTTCAGCTCGAAAAGATCGATCAGGTCCTCATCAGGGAAAACGTTGTTACCCACCACATTGATGTGCTGAATGGCAGCAACGGCGCCTTCATTGATGTTGATCTTCAGACCCACACGGTTACGCGGCTGAGGTACGACCTCGGTCGCGACTTCGGCGGAATAACGACCCTGCGCAACGTACTGGCGCTGGAGTTCGTTACGTACGCCCTCAAGCGTCGCACGCTGGAAGATTTCGCCTTCGGCCAGGCCTGACTGCTTGAGGCCCTTCATCAGGTCCTCGGTGGTGATTGCCTTGTTGCCGTCGATTTCAATACTCGCAACAGAGGGGCGTTCGACGACAGTGATGACCAGGACGTCGCCGTCGCGGCCCAACTGAATATCCTGGAAGAATCCGGTCTTGAACAGCGCCCGAGTAGCGTCAACCAGACGCGCATCATCCGCCTGCTCACCCACGTTCAGCGGCAACGCACCAAAGACGCTGCCAGCGGACACGCGCTGCAGGCCGTTGACACGGATATCGGAGATAGTGAAGGACTCGGCGTGAACTTCGGCGATCATCAGTACGGCAAGAACCGCAGTTAGCAGCAGACGTTTCATGAAGTCCTTTCTTATTCCAACTGGCAATAAACAAACTGCCGCAAAATGCGGCAGATTCACAATTCGGTGTAGCTTTTACAGTCGTCCCAGATCGTTGACCAGTGCGAGCAACATCACTCCGACCACCAGACTGATACCGATCTGAACCCCCCAGCCCTGTACCTTTTCCGACAAGGGACGACCACGCGCCCACTCGATCAGATAAAACAGCAAATGCCCCCCGTCCAACACTGGAATGGGCAGCAAATTGAGAACTCCCAGGCTTATGCTCAGATAAGCAAGGAAATTCAAGAAGTCACCGACACCTGACTGGGCCGAAGCGCCCGCCACTTTAGCAATGGTTATCGGTCCGCTCAAGTTTTTTACGGACAGCTCGCCGAACAACATTTTCCTGAGCGAATCCAAGGTCAGGACACTCATGGTCCAAGTACGACGCGCACCCTCCGCAACGGCGGCCACGGGACCGTAACTCACCTCGCGAAGCATTTCGGGCGGCCAATCGACACCCTTGACCCCAGCCCCGAGATAACCGGTAGCAGATTTGCCTTCGCCACGTGTCGCCAAGGTCACGGGAACGTCAATTTGCGCACCGTCACGCTCGACACGCAATGAGATTTTGGTCTCAGGACGGACACGAACCCAGTCGACAACTTGTTGCCATTCGTTGAGCGGCTGACCATCAAGCGCCAGCAAGCGATCACCTGTTTTCAATCCAGCGGCCTGTGCGGGCCCTTTTGCGTCGAGTTCAGCGAGAATAGGCGGCAGCGCAGGACGCCATGGACGGATACCGAGCGAGCGAATCGGGTCAGGCTCGTCAGCGCCCTTGAGCCAGTCTCTCAGGGCCAATTGATGCGCAGACTCCGCAGCAGAGTCCTGATCACGCACATGCAGCGCAATCGTGCCGCTTTCACCGAGACGACGGACCAACTGAAGATTGACTGCGGCCCAGCCGGAAGTCGCTTCTCCATCGACCGAGACGATTTCCTGCCCCGACGTCAGACCTGCCTTTTCGGCGAGACTCCCCGCCTCGACCGCGCCGATGACCGGACGCACCTGCTGGCTGCCCAGCATTGCGAGGCCCCAGAAAAACACAATTGCCAACAAAAAGTTGGCAACCGGACCCGCGATGACAATAGCAATGCGCTGATAGACGGACTTGCGATTGAACGATTGATCGGCGAGTTCCGGCGGAACCTCGCCTTCACGCTCATCCAGCATTTTGACGTAGCCACCTAACGGAATAGCGGCAACTACAAACTCTGTACCCTTGCGGTCATGCCAGCGAAGCAGCGGCATACCGAAGCCGACCGAAAACCGCAAAACCTTGACGCCACAACGCCGAGCCACCCAAAAATGGCCAAACTCGTGAAAGGTCACCAGCACGCCCAGAGCTACCAGGGTGCCGACAATCATATATAGCGCGCTCATTGCTGTTCTCCAGGTACCGGTTTATCCACGCGTGCGAGCTGCAATATCATGCCAGCATTGACGATGTGCGCGCTCACCCGCTGACCTGTGTCTTGTGACATATTCCGTCTATCGTCCATTTCGACCGAGCCATTGCTCAGCCAACGTACGAGCCTTTGCGTCCACCGCGAACACGACGTCCAGCTCATCCATCGAGACGACAGGCTCCCGATTCAAAACCTCGTCGATCATACTCGCGATTTCTGGATAGCGAATACGCCTGTCCAGAAAAGCCGCCACAGCGACTTCGTTGACCGCATTGAGCATCGCTGGCGCACTGTCCCCCGTTTCCGCAGCTTGCCGCGCCAACCGTAGGCATGGGAAGCGCAGTTCGTCCGGTGCATGGAAGTCCAGACGTGCGACAGTAAACAAATCCAATGGGGCGACACCCGAATCGATGCGCTCAGGCCATGCCAACGCATGGGCGATTGGGGTACGCATGTCTGGATTGCCCAACTGCGCCAACACCGAACCGTCCACATAGTCCACCATTGAGTGGATAACGCTCTGCGGGTGAATAACGACTTCGATCTGCTCGGGCCGGGCATCAAACAGCCAACAGGCTTCGATCAACTCGAGCCCCTTATTCATCATGCTCGCCGAATCAACCGAGATCTTGCGGCCCATCGACCAGTTTGGATGCGCACATGCCTGCTCTGGCGACACACCAGCGAGGTCCGACAGCGGCGTTTCACGGAACGGACCGCCCGATGCCGTCAGCAGAATGCGCCGAACACCCACGCCTGCGAGTCCGTTGGCGTAATGGCCCGGCAGGCATTGAAAGATTGCGTTGTGTTCGCTGTCTATTGGCAGCAGCACTGAGCCACTATGACGCACCGCCTGCATGAACAGGGCGCCGGACATGACTAGCGCTTCTTTGTTGGCGAGCAGGACTTTTTTGCCGGCCTCGACCGCCGCCAAGGTCGGACGCAAACCCGCAGCGCCCACGATGGCCGCCAACACGGTGTCGACCTGAGGATGAGCCGACACTTCGCATAGGCCTCCCTCCCCTGCCAATACGCGAGTATCCAAACCTATAGCCTGCAGGTCAGCCTGCAAGGTACGAGCAATCTCCGTCGTTGGCACAACAGCAAATTGCGGCTTGTGACGAACACACAGCGCCAGTAATTCGGTCAAACGGCTGAAGCCAGTCAACGCAAAAACCTGGTAACGCTCGGGATGCCGTGCGATGACATCCAGCGTGCTCAAACCCACAGAGCCGGTAGCACCGAGAACAGTAATCTGCTGAAGATTGCTCACATCACGCCCCAGTCAGCGGCCCACAGCAGCAATGCGAATATTGGAATTGCGGCAGTCAGACTGTCTATGCGATCAAGCACGCCGCCGTGTCCGGGCAACAGGTTGCTACTGTCCTTGATGCCGGACTTGCGCTTGAACATACTTTCGGTCAAGTCACCCACGACGGAAATCAGCACCACGATTGCCGCGCCGATCAGAGCAAAGAAAAACTGCGAAGCAGACCAGCTGCGAAAAATGCCAACGACAGCGGTGATCAGCAAGCTCACAACCAGACCACCGTACAAGCCTTCCCAACTTTTACCGGGACTGACTTTTGGTGCCAATTTGCGCTTGCCAAATGCCTTGCCGGAAAAATAGGCGCCGATATCCGCCCCCCAGACCAGCACCATGACCGACAGGATCAGCCAGTTACCCAGTTGCCACTGCTTGATCAAAATCAAACCTTGCCACGCAGGTAATAGAATCAGCAGACCGATCACCAACTTACAGAGCACACTGGACCAGTGCTCGCTTGAGTCCGGATACGTCAGCACCAGCCAGGTCGCTACCAACCACCACAACAACGCCGCCACCAGCACCCAAGGTGCAAGCCCCGGAAGCAGATAAAGGAAAAACAGCAGAACGGCGACAAAAACCGAGTAAAGAATTCGCGCCGACTGCGCCTCGAAACCTGCCAGACGCGCCCACTCCCATGCTCCGAGTGTAACGACCACGCCAATGAACAACGCAAAACTGCCGTCCTCAAGGAGGAAAAAGCCACACAGGGCTATCGGCAGCAAAATCAGCGCAGTGATGATCCGTTGTTTCAGCATTAAGCTCGGGCTCCAGCTTCTACCTGCTCGCTGGTTTTCCCAAAGCGGCGTTGGCGCAAAGCAAAATCGGCCAGCGCTTTGCGCATGGCATCGTGTTTGAAGTCCGGCCAAAACAGGTCGGAGAAGTACAGCTCGGCGTATGCTAGCTGCCATAACAGGAAGTTGCTGACCCGGTGCTCGCCGCCTGTGCGGATACAAAGGTCCGGCAAGGGCAGATCACCCGTCGCCAGGCAGGTCTGCAATAGCTCGGGCGTGATGTCCTCGGGACGCAAATGCCCCGCTTGAACTTCACGCGCCAAACGTTGCGCGGCCTGGGCGATATCCCACTGCCCACCATAATTGGCGGCAATCTGCAGGACGAAGCGGCTATTGCCAGCCGTACGTGCTTCAGCCTCACGAATCGCGGCTTGCAGCTCAGGGTGAAAACGCGAGCGATCACCGATGATTCGCAAACTGATGCCATTGTCATTCAGCCGCCTCGTCTCACGACGCAATGCGGTGAAGAACAGCTCCATTAACGCTCCCACCTCCTCCGCGGGGCGCTGCCAGTTTTCACTGGAGAAGGCGAACAGCGTCAACACCTCGACCTTGGCTTCGGCACACACCTCAATAACCGCTCGAACGGCATCAACGCCTGCCTTGTGACCGGCAACACCCGGCAGCAGACGCTTTTTTGCCCAACGATTGTTTCCATCCATGATGATCGCGACATGACGCGGCACCGACGACGGCTCAGCCAGCTTTGTCTTTTCCATGAAAGCTTCCGGCCCTTATACGGCCATCAGGTCTGCTTCTTTTTGTTTCACAGCCACTTCTATCTCGGCCACGAACTTGTCGGTCAACTTCTGAATGTCATCAGCGGCACGACGTTCTTCGTCTTCGCTGACTTCCTTCTCCTTGACCAGATCCTTGAATTGGCTGAGGGCATCACGACGGATATTACGCACAGCGACGCGAGCGTCTTCCGCAGCATCACGCGCCTGCTTGGTAAAGCCTTTGCGGGTTTCTTCCGTCAATGCGGGCATGGAGATCAACAACAGCTCACCCAGGTTAGTCGGATTGAAGCCCAAGCCAGAACTCTGAATGGCTTTGTCTACCGCCGCCAACATGTTGCGCTCGAACGCCACGACTTGCAGGGTGCGCGAATCCTTCACGGTCACGTTGGCCACCTGGTTCAGCGGAGTATCAGAGCCGTAGTAAGGCACCATGACACCACCGAGAATACTCGGATGGGCCTGGCCGGTGCGGATGCGGCTGAATGCATGAGCCAGCGACTCCAGGGATTTTTGCATACGCACCTGAGCGTCTTTCTTGATTTCGTTGATCATTGTTGGCCTTCCTCGATCAGGGTTCCTTCAGCACCGCCATGCACGATATTCAGCAGGGCACCGGGCTTGTTCATATTAAATACACGCAGCGGCATCTTGTGGTCGCGACACAGGCAGATCGCCGTCAGGTCCATCACACCCAATTTGCGATCCAGCACTTCATCGTAGGTCAGATGATCGAACTTCTCGGCATGTGGGTCTTTGAACGGGTCCGCAGTGTACACGCCATCCACCTTGGTCGCCTTCAACACAACATCAGCATCGATTTCGATTGCTCGCAGGCAAGCAGCTGAGTCGGTGGTGAAGAACGGATTACCGGTACCTGCCGCGAAAATCACCACTTCCCTGGCGTTCAGATGACGCATGGCCTTGCGACGATCATAGTGATCGGTCACACCCACCATGGAGATGGCCGACATGACGATAGCCGGGATGTTGGCGCGCTCCAACGCATCACGCATCGCCAGTGCATTCATCACCGTGGCCAGCATGCCCATGTGATCGCCCGTGACCCGATCCATGCCCGCAGCGCTCAAGGCGGCGCCACGAAACAGGTTCCCGCCACCAATGACCAGACCGACCTGAACACCAATGCCAACCAATTGGCCGACTTCCAATGCCATGCGATCCAAGACTTTAGGGTCAATACCGAACTCTTCGGACCCCATCAGGGCCTCGCCGCTAAGCTTGAGTAGAATGCGTTTATAGCGAGCTTGATAACCACTGCCCTGCTGAGCCATTGCGAATCTCTCCTGCGGCGTTTAAAAAAAATCTATGTTGCGAGCTGGTTTCAGCTTGCGCTAACTCTAGGCTACAACGTCAGGGAAATGCAGCCTTGTCAGCCGCATCCTGAAAAACAAATTCCTCCCATCGCTTTGACAAAGAGGCTGCGCGCGTGAGCGGGCAGCCTCTTTGGGGCGACAGTTGGATAACCGTCTTACTTCTTGCTGGCAGCTACTTGAGCAGCGACTTCTTCAGCGAAGTTATCGACTGGCTTCTCGATGCCTTCGCCCACTTTGTAGTAAGTGAAGGATACGATTTCAGCGCCGGCTTTCTTGGCCAACTCACCGACCTTGATTTCAGGGTTCTTAACGAACGCTTGCTCAACCAGGCTGGCTTCGGCCAGAAACTTGGAGATACGACCGCCAACCATTTTTTCAACGATTTCGGCTGGCTTGCCTTTGATCTTGTCTTCGTTCAGTTGCAGGAAAACACCTTTTTCACGCTCAATCGCTTCGGCCGAAACTTCCGAAGGCAGCAGGAACTCAGGGTTGCTTGCAGCAACGTGCATCGCAATGTCTTTGGCCAGTTCAGCGTCGCCGCCTTTCAGAACCACGACCACACCGATCTTGTTGCCGTGCAGGTAAGCGTTGACCACGTCACCTTCAATGCTGGCCAGACGACGGATATTGACGTTCTCGCCAACCTTCGCAACCAGTGCAGTACGCTCGACTTCCAGCGCTTCAATCAGCGGAGCCACATCGGTGATTTTGTCAGCGAAGGCTTTTTCGAGGCCGCTAGTAACGAAGTTCTTGAAATCGTCCTGCAAAGCCAAAAAGTCGGTCTGCGAGTTGACTTCGAGGATGACCGCACGCTTGCCGTCTTCGCTTACCTTAACGCCGATAGCGCCTTCAGCAGCGATGTTGCCCGCTTTTTTGGCTGCCTTGATCGCGCCCGAAGCACGCATGTCATCAATGGCTTTTTCGATGTCGCCGCCAGCCTTGGTCAAGGCTTTCTTGCAGTCCATCATGCCTTCGCCGGTACGCTCGCGCAGTTCTTTGACCAACGCTGCAGTAATCTCTGCCATTTCAAAATCCTCTTTGGATAGGTCTTCAACCATTCCACCCGCCTGAACGGGCGTTCAAATTCTTGAAAATCCATGCTGACAGCTGCACATGACCATTCGACCGATGGCAACGCCAGAGGGTTTTCGAGGTGGCAAAAAGGGGGCAGAGCCCCCTTTTTGCGTACTGAGTAAACGCCAGGCGTTAGTTACTCAGCCTTCAACTGCCACTGCTGGAGCTTCTTCGACGAACACGTCGGTGCCACCAGCAACGTTGTTGCGACCACGGATTACAGCATCGGCCATCGAACCCATGTACAACTGGATAGCGCGGATTGCGTCATCGTTGCCTGGGATGATGTAGTCAACGCCTTCCGGGCTGCTATTGGTATCAACTACGCCGATAACCGGGATACCCAGTTTGTTGGCTTCGGTGATCGCAATACGCTCGTGATCAACGTCGATAACGAACAGTGCGTCTGGCAGACCGCCCATGTCCTTGATACCACCGAGGCTACGATCCAGCTTTTCCAGGTCGCGAGTGCGCATCAGCGCTTCTTTCTTGGTCAGCTTGGCGAAAGTACCGTCTTCTGACTGAATTTCAAGATCACGCAGACGCTTGATGGAAGCACGGATGGTTTTGAAGTTGGTGAGCATGCCGCCCAACCAGCGGTGATCGACGTACGGCGAGTTGCAACGTGCAGCTTCTTCAGCAACGATCTTGCCGGCGGAACGCTTGGTGCCGACGAACAGAATCTTGTTTTTGCCCTGGGCCAGGCGCTCTACGAAAGTCAAAGCTTCGTTGAACATAGGCAGGGTTTTTTCAAGGTTGATGATGTGAATCTTGTTACGCGCGCCGAAAATGTACTTACCCATTTTCGGGTTCCAGTAACGGGTTTGGTGACCGAAGTGCACACCGGCCTTCAGCATATCGCGCATGTTGACTTGGGACATGATAGTTCCTTGATAAGTCGGGTTAGGCCTCCACGTATCCCAATGACCAACCAACGGCTCGAGCCGAGGGCACCCAGGTCATCGTGTCGACACGTGTGTGGGTTTAAGCTTGCGGGACGTACCCCGGAAAGCGGCGCATTTTATATCACAAAAGACCTGATAACGAAACCCGTAATAAGATCCTGTTTCTTCGGGCGTTTTTACATCCTGCGCCAGCGGCGACTCCTGCCATTGCATCTTCTATTAGAGACAGCAACGATAACTGCCCTTCCTACGGTCTGGTAGAATCACGCTTTTCCGTGTTTAGCTGCGGCCCCGCCGCGCCCAGAGAGCCTTGTATGACCGTCACCATCAAAACCCCCGAAGACATCGAAAAGATGCGTATCGCTGGCCGCCTGGCCGCCGACGTACTGGAAATGATCGGTGCGTACGTCAAGCCCGGCGTCACCACTGAAGAGCTTGATCGCATCTGCCACGACTACATCGTCAATGAGCAAAAAGCCATTCCTGCGCCCCTCAATTACAAAGGCTTCCCGAAGTCGATCTGCACCTCGATCAATCATGTGGTCTGCCACGGTATTCCGAACGAAAAGGCCTTGAAAGAAGGCGATGTGCTGAACATCGACGTCACTGTCATCAAGGACGGCTACCACGGCGATACCAGCAAAATGTTCCATGTAGGCAAAGTGCCAGAATGGGCTGAACGCCTGTCCAGGATCACCCAGGAATGCCTGTATAAAGGCATCGAGGCGGTGAAACCAGGCGCTCACCTGGGCGATATCGGCGAAGTTATCCAGAAGCATGCAGAAAAAAACGGCTTCTCGGTGGTTCGCGAATACTGTGGCCATGGCATCGGCAAGGTATTTCACGAAGAGCCGCAGGTGCTGCACTACGGCAAGGCGGGTACTGGCATGGAACTCAAGGAAGGCATGACCTTCACCATCGAGCCAATGATCAATCAGGGCAAGGCCGAAACCCGCCTTCTGGGCGATGGCTGGACAGCAATCACCAAGGACCGCAAGCTGTCCGCTCAGTGGGAGCACACCCTACTCGTCACCGCCAGTGGCTATGAGATTTTCACCCTTCGCAGCGACGACACGATTGCCCGCACGTCGGCCTGATCCTGCGCCGACGTTGATGACATACGGCCCGATATAAATAGAAGGAAAGCAGTTCGATGCCGCAGGTGGATCCAGATTTGTTCGATCGCGGCCAGTTTCAGGCCGAACTGGCGCTGAAGGCGAGCCCGATCGCGGCCTTCAAGAAAGCCATTCGTCAGGCGCATGAAGTACTTGATGAGCGCTTCAAGTCAGGACGCGACATCCGTCGCCTGATCGAGGACCGCGCCTGGTTTGTCGATAACATCCTGCAACAGGCGTGGGAGCATTTCGATTGGAGCGAAGATGCCGATATCGCCTTGTTGGCGGTCGGTGGCTATGGCCGCGGCGAATTGCACCCGTACTCCGATATCGATCTGTTGATCCTGCTGGACAGCGCCGACCACGAAGTTTTTCGCGAACCCATCGAACGTTTTCTGACGCTGCTGTGGGACATCGGCCTGGAGGTCGGACAAAGCGTGCGCTCAGTGGACGAGTGCGCGGTCGAGGCACGTGCTGACCTGACAGTGATTACCAACCTGATGGAAAGCCGCACCATCGCCGGCCCCGAGCGGCTACGCAAGCGCATGCTGGAAGTCACCAGCCCCAAAGAGATGTGGCCGAGCAAAGAGTTTTTCCTGGCCAAGCGCGCCGAACAAAAAAACCGTCACCATAAGTACAACGACACCGAATATAACCTGGAGCCCAATGTGAAGGGTTCGCCGGGCGGCCTGCGCGACATCCAGACCATCCTGTGGGTGGCGCGTCGCCAGTACGGCACGTTGAATCTGCATGCGCTCGCTGGTGAGGGCTTTTTGCTCGAGAGCGAAAATAACCTGCTGGCTTCGTCCCAGGAATTCCTATGGAAAGTGCGCTATGCACTGCACATGCTGGCGGGCCGCTCCGAAGACAGGCTGTTGTTCGACCATCAAAACACCATCGCGCGCCTGCTGGGCTATCAGGACAGCGACGCAAAGCTGGCGATCGAACGTTTCATGCAGAAGTATTATCGGGTGGTCATGAGCATCGCGCAGTTGAGCGACCTGATCATTCAGCACTTCGAGGAAGTCATTCTCTCAGACGATCAGAATGCACTGACCGAATCAATCAACACACGCTTCCAACTGCACGACGGCTACATCGAAGCCACGCATCTGAACGTTTTCAAACGTACGCCGTTCGCGATGCTGGAGATTTTTGTGTTGATGGCTCAGCGGCCCGAAATCAAGGGCGTGCGCGCCGACACCATCCGCCTGCTGCGTGAGCACCGGCATCTGATCAACGACGACTTCCGTAACGATATTCGTAACACCAGCCTGTTCATTGAGCTGTTCAAGTGCGAGATCGGCATCCATCGCAACCTGCGCCGGATGAACCGCTACGGTATTCTCGGGCTGTATCTGCCGGAGTTCGGCCATATCGTGGGACAGATGCAGCACGATCTGTTTCACATCTATACAGTCGATGCTCACACGCTGAATCTGATCAAACATCTGCGTAAGCTGCAGTACACGCAGGTATCAGACAAATTCCCGCTGGCCAGCAAGATCATGGGCAAGCTGCCCAAACCAGAACTGATCTACCTGGCAGGCTTGTACCACGACATCGGCAAAGGCCGTGGTGGCGATCATTCCGAGCTGGGCGCACACGATGCCGAAGCGTTCAGTATTCGCCATCACTTGCCAACGTGGGACACGCACCTGATTGTCTGGCTGGTGCAGAACCACCTGGTGATGTCCACCACCGCACAGCGTAAAGATTTGTCCGATCCGCAAGTGATCCACGATTTCGCCCAATTCGTCGGCGATGAAGTGCATTTGGATTATCTGTACGTACTGACAGTTGCCGACATTAACGCGACCAATCCAACGCTGTGGAACTCCTGGCGTGCCAGCCTTTTGCGCCAGCTGTACACCGAAACCAAGCGTGCGCTGAAGCGCGGGCTGGAGAACCCGGTCGACCGCGAAGAGCAAATCCGCCGCACGCAAACCGCTGCGCTGGACATCCTCGTTCGCAATGGCACCGACCCTGATGATGTCGAGCAACTGTGGTCACAGTTGGGTGACGACTACTTCCTGCGTCATACCGCTGGCGACGTGGCCTGGCATAGCGATGCGATCCTGCAACAACCTGCCGACGGCGGGCCACTGGTGCTGATCAAGGAAACCACGCAGCGCGAATTCGAGGGCGGCACGCAGATCTTCATTTATGCCCCTGACCAACACGATTTCTTCGCAGTGACTGTGGCCGCGATGGACCAACTGAACCTGAACATCCACGACGCCCGAGTCATTACCTCGACCAGCCAGTTCACTCTCGACACCTATATAGTGCTCGACAGCGAAGGCGGCTCGATCGGCGACAATCCACAGCGTATCAAAGACATTCGCGATGGTTTGACCGAAGCACTGCGCAACCCCGACGACTACCCGACGATCATCAAACGCCGCGTACCGCGTCAGCTCAAACACTTTGCATTCGCGCCTCAGGTCACGATTTCCAATGATGCCCAGCGGCCAGTGACGGTGCTGGAGCTCAGCGCACCGGACCGTCCGGGACTGCTGGCACGGATCGGCAAGATTTTCCTGGAGTTCGACCTGTCGTTGCAGAACGCCAAGATCGCCACGCTGGGCGAGCGTGTGGAAGACGTGTTCTTCATTACCGATGAGCACAACCAGCCATTGTCCGACCCGCAACTGTGCAGCCGTTTGCAAGATGCCATCGTCGAACAGCTCAGCGTCAATCAAGAGCCCACCGGCGAATGGCGCATCAGCATTTGAATAGCCCGAACATTCGATTCAATAGCGTCCCGCCAACCCGGTTATCCAAGGCTGGGACGTCCTGCTCATTGAGACCGACACCCGATGAATAATGCCCTGCAACAGCTTCAACCATACCCGTTCGAAAAGCTCCGCGTTCTGCTCGGCAGCGTCAAACCGAATCCGGACAAGCGCCCTATTGCCTTGTCGATTGGTGAGCCCAAGCACAAATCGCCAGCATTCGTGGCGCAAGTGCTGGCGGCCAACCTCGATCAAATGGCGGTCTACCCAACGACTGCGGGTACCCCTGCGGTGCGTGAAGCCATCGCGAGTTGGTGCGAACGGCGCTTTGACGTGCCGAGCGGCTGGCTCGATCCAGCGAAACATGTGTTGCCGGTAAACGGCACCCGTGAGGCGCTGTTTGCATTCACCCAGACCGTGGTCAATCGCGACGACAACGGCTTGGTGGTCAGTCCAAACCCGTTCTATCAGATCTACGAAGGCGCAGCGCTTCTGGCCGGAGCCACGCCGCACTACCTGCCATGCTTGCAAGAGCACGGGTTCAACCCGGATTTCGACGCAGTACCCGACGACATCTGGAATCGCTGCCAGATTCTGTTCCTCTGCTCGCCAGGTAACCCGACTGGCGCGCTGATTCCGCTGGCAACCCTGAAAAAGCTGATCGCGCTGGCCGACAAACATGATTTTGTGATCGCAGCAGACGAGTGCTACAGCGAACTGTATTTCGACGAACAAACCCCGCCCGCCGGGCTGCTCAGCGCCTGCGTGGCATTGGGTCGCCAGGATTTCAAGCGTTGCGTGGTGTTCCACAGCCTGTCCAAACGCTCAAACCTGCCAGGCTTGCGTTCGGGTTTCGTCGCGGGTGATGCCGAGATTCTCAAGGCGTTCCTGCTGTATCGCACCTACCACGGTTGTGCGATGCCTATTCAAACCCAATTGGCGAGTGTCGCAGCCTGGAACGATGAGGAGCACGTGCGCGCCAACCGCACGCTGTATCGCGAAAAATTCGATGCCGTGCTGGAAATCCTTTCGCCTGTGCTGGACGTGCAACGCCCTGATGGCGGTTTCTATCTGTGGCCGAATGTGGGCACCGACGACACCGAGTTCTGTCGTGACCTGTTCGAGGCCGAGCACGTGACCGTGGTCCCGGGTTCGTACCTGTCCCGTGAAGTCGATGGTTTCAACCCCGGAGCGGGTCGTGTGCGCCTGGCGCTGGTTGCGCCTCTGGCGGAATGCATTGAAGCAGCAGAACGTATTCGCGACTTCATAAACCAACGATAAGCCCAAAGATGGATAGGTCTGGGGAAGTCTGCCAAACGGATGAATACCCGGCTATCTCCTTATGTATGTGGAGCGATCACTGACAGGCGGTCGCGCCACTACCCATTGCCCTATCAAATGGCGACGATTATTCGCCGCGGGGTGCTCTGTTGATCGAGACCGACAACCGGTCAACCACTTGCGACTCGGCTACGTTAAATCAAACTCAAGAAGTGCATATAAAACGCCGTCAGCAACCCTAAATAAATACCACCTGCGACCTGTGGCAAACCTGTTACCTCCAAACTTCATTTGTCATGACCTTGGAGGTCTCTTGATGTCAAACCCTCAACCATCCAATCCTACGTCCATGTCTCTGTGTATCCAGAAACACGCAGAGGATTATCAAGCCTCGTACGAAACCGCCATTCGAGAAGACCAAGCCAACGCCGCTATTACGCCTACCTATGAAAGCGAATACGGCACCGAGGCTCAAGGCGATCGTCAACCGAGGTTATTGGTAGCGTTCACCAAATATTGGGCACGCGGTCGAACACTCAAAATCGAGTTTTTGAACCATCTGCCAGACATTCTGAAACAACCATTCATCGATGCCGCAAATCAGTGGTTACCTCACATCAATCTGAAGTTTGATTTCGTATCCACAGGTCCCAGCGATATACGCATTGCAATGACAAACAGCATCCATAGCAGTGAAGTCGGCACCGATGCCTTGTTGGTTCCGCAGAATCAACCCACCATGACGTTCAACCTCTCGCACCTGCTCACTGGCGAAGTGGTCGATAACAAGCTGGTCACAAAACCTGATTTCGAGCGTACGGTGATACATGAATTTGGGCACATGCTGGGCGCCGTGCATGAGCACCAGCATCCAAAATCGAACATCCCCTGGGACCATGCGAAACTGCGGCAACTCCTGTATGCGGCCGGATACACCGAAGAACAGATACACGCCAACTTCCTTGATCGTTACGAGGCGGCCGATTATCACTACACCGACTACGACCCAGGTTCAGTGATGCACTTCGATGTACCCAATGCCCTGACCGTTGGAGATTTCCAAATCATCAACACTAACAAGACGCTCAGCCAGAAGGACATCGAGTTAATGAGCAGCATTTATCCGGCCAGAACCAACTCGCGGTTCGGATAGAAGTGACCACTTGCCTGGGGCTGTCTGCCGTTTCGTTGTGAGCCACAATCAAACGGCAGATCCTAGGGAGGCGATGCGAAATTGGCTTCGGTGATGTCCAGTTCGGCCAGGACCAACGCAAGCACGTCATCACCGATCTGGTGATGACGATGCAGTCTGTACAGCTCAAGCCGCTGCGCCCGCAAGGCACTGACGCGCATCTTGCGCTCCAATACGTCCATCTGAAACGCCAAGGCCTGAGCCTCGGCTGTGTCGTTGAAGATTTCCAGACGATGACGATATTCGGACATGATCCGTGCTTTCACTTCAGTCGCCAGCACCGCTTGTGCAGCATCGGGCGAGGTAGTGGCATCGGTCATTTCTTCGTTTTCCAGGGCGTGAATCGCCGCCTCGGCGGTGCGCTTCCAAGCCTCGCGAACCTCGCGTTTCATCTGCAAATCGGGTTGGTTTTTCACTCCACGCAACAACAGTGGCAACGCAATACTGGCGCAGACCAATGACAGCAGAATCACCCCCGCCGCGATGAAAATCAGCAAATCGCGCTCAGGGAACTCTACCTTGGCCGAGATCAGCATAGGCACCGATAACGTACCGGCAAGGGTCACCGCCCCGCGCACACCACCCACGGTCAACAGCAAGGAAGAACGCATGGTGGGCTCAAGCGAATGTCCACGCCAGCGCCTTAGCACAACCATCAAGCGCCAAGTGCTTTGCACCCAGATGTAACGCAAGACGACCAACACCAGAAAAATCGCTAACACATCCAGACAGCGCCATAACAGTGTCGGCCACAGCGTTGCCTCGTCGCGGGTGACGGCGCCGATGATGTCCGGCAACTGCAACCCAAGCAGGAGGAATATCAATCCGTTGAAAGCGAATTCGAGCAGCGTCCAGACACTGCGATTGAGCAGCCGAGTGCTGGTCTGGCGTGGCAGCAAGTCGACCCAACTCTGCATCATTCCCGCCGCGACGGCCGAGAGAATACCCGAAGCTCCCAACTGCTCCGCGAGCACGTAAGCGGCAAAGGGTAATAACAACATGAACACCACATGTGTGGCGGGATCATCCCAGCCACGGGCAATCATCCAACTGCGAAAACGCCCAACCAACCAACTCAACGCGACACCGACAGCCAAACCGCCACAGGCCACTAGCACGAAAATCAGACTGGCGTCGGCCAGCGAAAACACGCCGGTGATCGCTGCGACCAACGCGAATTTGAACGTCACCAAGCCCGTTGCATCATTCATCAGCGCCTCGCCCTGCAGCATGCGCATGATTGGCGCAGGCAGACGATCCTGAGCAATCGCAGAAACGGCAACGGCGTCTGTAGGCGAAAGCACCGCGGCCAGTGCGAAGGCTACCGGCAGCGATATGCCAGGCAAAATCCAATGGATAAAGTAGCCGGCGCCGATCACCGTGAAGATCACCAAGCCGACAGCCAGCGTCAGAATCGGCCCGCGATAACGCCAGAGATCACGCTTTGGCATGCGCCAACCGTCCGAAAACAACAACGGAGGCAGGAACAGAAACAGAAACAGCTCAGGATCCAGAGCCACATGCAGTCCGAGGGTCGGCCAGGCCAACAAGGCGCCAGCGGCGATCTGCACCAGCGGCAACGGCAGAGGAATCACCCGCGCAACCAATCGTGAAAGGCCTACCAGCGTCAGCAAAATAAGGACTGTATAGGCTGTTTGCATAGGTGCGCTTTCCTGATCGGGGAAGTTCTGACTGATACCTGGAGACTGACTCCGGTGCAGCTTCGAAGTGCCATCTTAGCGGGTTAAGCTGTCGCTTCGCCGCTACCCGTAGGTATAAACGGGTATTGCGTGCATAGCAGCTGGATAAACACATCAGCAGGCCAAGCCCAGTGCGCTTGTCCATGGCATAATCCGTCACCGTTTTTTTCCAACCATCTCATCGGGGGCAGGCTCATGGCTGATGAAATCAACACGTTGCACCTGTACGGTATCAAAGCCTGGGATACCCTACGACTCTCATAATTCACTATGCATATCAATAGTTTGAATCAAAACAAGGGCTAAAAACAGGCAAGGTATTTAATCGTTGCCGACCCAATGAAATCAAATGCTTGCGGTTTCATTTTGGGGAGCCAACAGACCGGAAATCCCCTCCTACCTCCCGGCATGCTGCCGACGATCACCTATCCAGCTTTGCACTTCCCTGTCCACAGATGATCGATTTTCGCCGTGAACCTTTGGCTCATCCAATCGTGCCGCATAGGGCATT
>NZ_DASWOT010000169.1:0-24497 GCF_036404235.1 Pseudomonas sp. | reverse complement strand
GGGTGGCTGCCCGTATGCCAAAGGAGCGACCGGAAACGTTGCAACGGAGGACGTGGTGTATATGCTCAACGGACTGGGCATCGAAACCGGTATCGACCTGGACAAGCTCATCATGGCAGGCCAGCAAATATGCACGGCAGTAAAGCGTAGCAATGGATCGCGGGTTGCCAAGGCGCGTTTGTCGGGTTAACGGTGCGACAAGTTGTCACACAGTGTTACCCTCTGTCGCATCAACCGTTGATAAACGGGTAACACGGAAACAAATGACGACCTTCATCGGCTGAATCTGAATCCTTTATTTTCTCAACGTACTGTTTTTAAAGACTTTTAAAAAACTGGCACGGCATCTGCTTTGTCATAGGTACAACAAAAATAAAAAATCGCAGCAACCCAATAAAAACAAAACGTATCGGCTCTGACATAACAAGAACAACACGGACAGAGGCGCAGCTAACAGATTTTTTTGGAGTGGATCGCTTTTGCAGGCTTAGGCCTCACGACCGGGCAGAGAACAATAAAACTACCGTCAGGTAGCTCCCGAACTGGTTGGACAGTCGCTCTTTAGAGCGGCATGAAAGCACACTATCAGCGCTCAAAAAAATACGTTTGCTCTTGACCCCGGATGGGGGTCGCTCAAAAAAGCAAAAAAGGCCGGCACCAAAAACAACAATAAGACCGCCTAAAAATAAAAAAGAGCATGCAACACAAAACTTGAAGGGGAGCCTTGGCTCCCCTTCGTGCTGTCTGGCATTTGCAAACCCCTTCCCTTCTATCTCCCCCGTTGACATCCCTTCGCTTGCAGGCTTACGTTAACGTAAAGGTGATGCCCAGTATTGCTGCCCGCCAGCATTCCAAAAACAATAGGGAAATCCAACTCATGAACCACCCCAGCCTCAATTTCGCCCTTGGAGAAACCATCGACATCCTGCGCGGCCAGGTCCAACACTTTGTGGCCGCAGAAATCGCCCCACGTGCTGCACAGATTGACCAAGACAACCTGTTTCCGGAGGACATGTGGCGCAAGTTCGGCGAGATGGGGTTGTTGGGGATTACCGTCAGTGAAGAATATGGCGGCGCGGGGCTTGGCTATCTGGCCCATGTCGTGGCCATGGAAGAAATCAGCCGCGGTTCTGCGTCGGTGGCGTTGTCCTATGGCGCGCATTCGAATTTGTGCGTCAACCAGATCAACCGCAACGGCAATGCCAACCAGAAAGCCCGTTACTTGCCCAAATTGATCACTGGCGAGCATGTCGGCGCCCTTGCCATGAGTGAACCCAACGCGGGCTCCGATGTGGTGTCAATGAAACTGCGCGCCGACAAACGCGGCGATCATTTCGTACTCAACGGCAGCAAAACCTGGATCACCAATGGCCCCGACGCCAGTACTTACGTGATCTACGCCAAGACCGACCCGGAAAAAGGCGCACACGGCATCAGCGCATTTATCGTTGAGCGCGACTGGAAAGGTTTCTCGCGCAGCAGCAAATTCGACAAGCTCGGCATGCGCGGCTCCAACACTTGCGAACTGTTCTTCGACGACGTAGAAGTCCCAGAAGAGAATCTGCTCGGCGCACTCAATGGTGGCGTGAAGGTCCTGATGAGTGGCCTCGATTACGAACGCGTGGTCCTCTCAGGCGGGCCGACCGGGATCATGCAAGCCTGCATGGACGTGGTACTGCCGTACATTCATGACCGTAAACAGTTCGGCCAGAGCATCGGCGAATTCCAGCTGATCCAGGGCAAGGTCGCCGACATGTACACCCAACTCAACGCCAGTCGCGCCTATTTATATGCGGTGGCGCAAGCCTGCGAGCGCGGCGAGACCACGCGCAAGGACGCCGCCGGGGTGATCCTCTATTCCGCCGAGCGCGCCACCCAAATGGCCCTGGACACGATTCAGATTCTCGGCGGCAACGGCTACATCAACGAATTCCCCGCAGGCCGACTGTTGCGCGATGCAAAGCTCTACGAAATCGGCGCAGGCACCAGTGAAATCCGCCGAATGCTGATCGGTCGCGAGCTGTTCAATGAAACGAAGTGAAGCAGCCACACGCTTCAAGCGAAAAGCTGCAAGCAAGCATGTTCTTGCAGGTGCTGCTGACGGAGTAAGGTTCCCATGGCAATTCTGAACACTCAGCTCAACCCGCGCTCAGCAGAGTTTGCGGCCAACAACGAAGCGATGCGCACCCAGGTCACCGCGCTGCGCCAGTTGCTCATCCAGGTTCAACAAGGTGGCGGCGCCAAAGCCCAGGAGCGACACACCTCACGCGGCAAGTTGTTACCCCGCGAACGCATCAACCGGTTGCTGGACATTGGCTCGCCCTTCCTTGAACTCAGCCCGTTAGCAGCATATGAGGTCTACGGTGAAGACGTCCCCGCAGCGGGCATGATCGCCGGCATAGGCCGGGTCGAAGGCGTTGAATGCATGATCATCGCCAATGACGCAACGGTTAAAGGCGGCTCGTACTACCCGCTGACCGTGAAGAAGCATCTGCGCGCACAAACCATCGCTCAACAGAACCGCTTGCCCTGCATTTATCTGGTGGATTCCGGTGGCGCCAACCTGCCCCGTCAGGATGAAGTGTTTCCGGATCGCGAGCACTTCGGGCGGATTTTTTTCAACCAGGCCAACATGAGCGCCCAAGGCATCCCACAGATTGCCGTCGTAATGGGATCTTGCACGGCGGGCGGAGCTTACGTGCCCGCGATGGCCGACGAAGCAATCATGGTGCGCAATCAGGCGACTATTTTTCTCGCCGGGCCGCCCCTGGTCAAAGCGGCAACAGGCGAGGTGGTGAGCGCCGAAGCGTTGGGCGGCGCGGATGTGCATTGCAAAGTTTCTGGGGTCGCCGACCACTACGCTCAAAGCGACGAGCACGCGCTGGCACTGGCGCGGCGCAGCATTGCCAATCTCAACTGGCGCAAGCTGGGCGAATTGCACGTGCAGGCCCCTGTCGCGCCGCTGTATGCCAGTGAAGAACTGTACGGCGTGATTTCTGTCGATCCGAAACAACCGTATGACGTGCGTGAAGTAATCGCCCGCCTGATCGATGGCTCAGTGTTCGATGAATTCAAAGCCCTGTTCGGGACCACGCTGGTGTGTGGCTTCGCCCACCTGCACGGCTACCCGATTGCGATCCTCGCCAATAACGGCATTTTGTTCGCCGAAGCCGCGCAAAAAGGCGCGCACTTTATCGAACTGGCCTGCCAGCGCCAGATTCCTCTGCTGTTCCTGCAAAATATCACCGGGTTCATGGTCGGGCAGAAATACGAAGCCGGCGGCATCGCCAAGCACGGCGCCAAGTTGGTCACTGCCGTGGCATGCGCCAAGGTGCCGAAATTCACCGTGATCATTGGCGGCAGTTTTGGCGCCGGTAACTATGGCATGTGCGGGCGAGCCTATGATCCGCGTTTTCTGTGGATGTGGCCCAACGCCCGCATCGGTGTCATGGGTGGCGAACAAGCGGCTGGCGTGCTGGTGCAGGTCAAGCGTGAGCAGGCCGAACGCAGCGGCCAGTCGTTCAGCACAGCGCAGGAATCCGAGATCAAACAGCCGATCCTCGACCAATACGAAACCCAGGGCCATCCGTATTACTCCAGCGCAAGGCTGTGGGACGACGGCGTGATTGATCCGGCGCAGACCCGCGACATCCTTGCCCTCGCCCTTTCGGCGTCACTCAACGCGCCCATTGAGCCCACCCGTTTCGGCCTGTTCCGGATGTAACCCAAGGATTGACCATGACTGACTTTGAAACTGTCGAGATAGAACGCGATCCACGGGGCTTCGCTACGCTCTGGCTAAACCGGCCAGATAAAAACAATGCCTTCAACGCACTGATGATTCGTGAGCTGATTGTCGCCCTGGATCAGCTACAGGCCGACGCCGCGCTGCGCTTGCTGCTGATCCGCGCACGCGGCAAGCATTTCAGCGCGGGCGCCGACGTGGCCTGGATGCAGGAGTCGGCGAACCTTGATTACAACACCAACCTGCTTGACGCCCAGGAGCTGGCTGAACTGATGTACAACCTGGCGCGATTGAAAATTCCGACTCTGGCCGTCGCACAGGGCGCTTCTTATGGCGGCGCCTTGGGGCTGATCAGTTGTTGCGACATGGCAATTGGTAGCGAAGACGCGCAGTTCTGCCTGTCCGAGGTGCGCATCGGCTTGGTGCCTGCGGTCATCAGTCCGTTCGTGGTCAAGGCCATCGGCGAGCGAGCAACACGTCGCTATGCGCTGACCGCCGAGCGTTTCGATGGCCAACGCGCGCGGGAAATGGGTTTGCTGGCTGAGTGTTACCCGTCGACCGAGCTTGAAGCGCAGGTGCAACGCTGGATCGACAATGTGCTGCTCAACAGCCCCAAGGCCATGCGCGCCAGTAAAGATTTGCTGCGTGAAGTGGGCAGTGGCGAACTAAGCCCTGCCCGCCGGCGATTCTGCGAGAACGCGATTGCCCGAATACGGGTGAGCCCTGAGGGCCAGGAAGGCCTGCGCGCTTTCCTGCAAAAACGTACCCCCGCCTGGCAACGCCAAAACCCTAACGACAATGGGGAATCGTCCGCATGAGTGCCATCAAACCCACACGGCTGACCACCTTGCTGGTAGCCAACCGTGGCGAAATTGCTTGCCGCGTAATGCGTACCGCTAAAGCACTGGGGCTGAGGACCGTGGCGGTACACAGCGCCACTGATCGCGACGCGCGACATGCACGAGAAGCGGATATTTGCGTTGATTTAGGCGGTAACAAAGCAGCGGACAGCTATTTGCTGATCGATAAGCTGATTGCCGCCGCCCAGTCCAGCGGTGCTCAGGCGATTCACCCTGGCTATGGTTTTCTGTCGGAAAACGCCGAGTTTGCCCGCGCCATTGAAGACGCAGGTCTGATCTTCCTTGGTCCACCCCCCTCGGCCATCGACGCCATGGGCAGCAAGTCGGCGGCAAAATCCTTGATGGAAAAAGCCGGTGTGCCTTTGGTACCGGGTTATCACGGCGACGCCCAGGACGCCCAGACCTTCCGTGACGCTGCCGCACGCATTGGTTATCCGGTGTTGCTCAAGGCCACGGCCGGTGGCGGCGGCAAAGGCATGAAAGTCGTCGAGCGCGACGAGGATCTGGCGCAAGCCTTGGCGTCTGCGCAGCGGGAAGCGCAGTCGTCCTTTGGCGACTCGCGAATGCTGGTCGAAAAATATGTACTCAAACCGCGTCACGTAGAGATCCAGGTGTTTGCCGATCAGCATGGCCATTGCCTGTACCTCAACGAGCGCGACTGCTCGATTCAGCGCCGTCACCAGAAAGTCGTCGAAGAAGCTCCCGCTCCAGGCTTAAGTCCTGAATTACGGCAAGCCATGGGTGAGTCAGCGGTGCGTGCTGCGTTGGCTATCGGCTATGTCGGCGCAGGCACGGTTGAGTTCTTGCTGGACGCTCGCGGCGAGTTCTTTTTCATGGAAATGAACACTCGCTTGCAGGTGGAACATCCCGTCACGGAGGCCATTACCGGATTGGATCTGGTGGCCTGGCAGATCCGCGTGGCCCAAGGTGAAGCGCTACCCATCACCCAGGATCAGGTGCCGTTGATGGGCCATGCCATTGAAGTGCGCTTGTACGCAGAAGACCCCGGCAACGAGTTCTTGCCGGCAACCGGCAAGCTGGATGTCTACCGCGAATCGGCCGAAGGGCCGGGGCGTAGGGTCGACAGCGGCGTGGCTGAGGGTGACGTGGTTTCGCCGTTTTATGACCCGATGCTTGGCAAGTTGATCGCCTGGGGTGAAAACCGCGAGCAAGCTCGGCTGCGTTTGTTGGCGATGCTCGACGAGTTTGCCATTGGCGGGCTGCGCAGCAACCTTGCGTTTGTGCGGCGCATCATTGCGCACCCGGCGTTTGCCGAGGCCGAGCTGGATACCGACTTCATTGCTCGCTATCACGCGGATCTGCTGCCTGCGGTCCAAGCGTTGCCGGTTGAATTCTGGCAAGCCGCCGCCGAAGCATTTCGCCAGAGCACCCCGCGTCGTGTTCGTGACGATGACCCACACTCGCCTTGGTCAAGCCTTGACGGCCAGCGTTTCGGCCTACCGAACGAAGTTGATTTGCACCTCATCTGCGGCACCGAGCAACAGAAAGTCCAGTTGCGCACACTAGACGCCGCCCACGCGGAACTGCATGGCGAGCGACTGACCATCGAACACAACGGCATACGTCGCCAGCATCAGGCCATCCGCCGCGACAACACGCTGTACCTGCGGTGGCAAGGTGAACTGCACGCGGTCAGGCGTGTCGATCCGATTGCCGCCGCCGACACCCGCCACCATCAACATGGCGGCCTGACCGCGCCGATGAATGGCAGCATTGTGCGGGTGCTGGTCGAAGTCGGTCAGCACGTAGCAGCCGGCACACAACTGGTGGTGCTCGAAGCGATGAAAATGGAGCACAGCGTGCGCGCCGCACAGGACGGGACAGTGGCGGCATTGTATTGCACGCAGGGAGAGATGGTCAGCGAAGGGACGGTGCTTGTTTCACTGACGCCGTTGCAAGCCTAGGCATGGGCATCATTCCTTCGGCAGCGCCTACATATCCCTGTTTACTGCGCGACAGCCCGGCGCCTGGACCCCGGGCGATCGCCTACAGAGCACGCGCCGTGTACGCAAGATTCATCCTGCGCATGGACGTTTAAGCCGCTGCTTCATAAAGCTTCGGCAGCTCTATGTCGCCGCTCACCAGGCTTTGGCGCATCCGCGCAGCTTGCAACGCCGCCGCTTTCATCGCGCTGTCCTTCACGTGACCGTACCCGCGAATTTTCTCGGGCAAACGCGCCAGACTTAACGCAGTGTGACGATTGCTCGCGTTAAGGTGGCTTAGGATCAGCTCGATGTCCGCCTCATAATTGTTGATCAGCCCTCGCTCCTGTTGACGTTCAAGGCTACGACCGAACGGATCGAACGCCGTCCCCCGCAGAAACTTGAACGTTGCCAACACATTGAACGCCTTCAGCATCCAAGGCCCGAAGCTGCGTTTACGTGGCGTGCCACTGTGCGGATCGCGCTTGGCCAGCCAGGACGGGGCCAGATGGAACTCCAGCCGGTAATCGCCTTCGAACTGCGCCTGCAACTGACGAGTGAACTCACCGTTGCTATACAGCCGCGCGACTTCGTACTCGTCTTTGTAGGCCAACAGCTTGAGGTAGCTAAAGGCTACGGCTTCGGTGAGTGCAGGCTGTTGTCCCGCAAACAGGCGACTTTCAACGTCGCGCACGCGGTAAACCAACTGCAAATAACGTTCGGCGTAGGCCTTGTTTTGGTACTCGATGAGCATGTCCCGGTTATTTTCCAGACGTTTAGCCAACTCTATGGGTTGCAGGTCTTCGACCGATACGCTGTCTGGATGGGCTACCGCTTGAACGGCTGGTAGGTCATGCGCCGCGCGGCGTCCCCATAGGAACGCTTGCTGATTGAGATTGACCGCCACGCCGTTCAGTTCGATGGCTTTCTCGATAGCGGCGGATGTCAGCGGGATCAAGCCCAATTGAAAGGCGAAACCGAGCATGAACAAGTTGCTGGCAATGCTATCGCCCATCAGTTTGGTCGCAAGATCGGTGGCCTGGACGAAGTGAGTTTTCTGGACCCCGACCGCCTCTCGGAGGGTCTGCATCATCGCCTGGGCTGGGAACTCGGCATCCGGGTTACGGGTGAATTCTGCCGTGGGCGTTTGCTGGCTATTGATCACCGCATGGGATTTGGCGATGTTGAGTTTGGCGATGGCATCGGGCCCGGACGCCACCAACAAGTCGCATCCCAGCAGCAGGTCCGCTTCGCCGGCAGCAATGCGTACCGCAAACAACTCGTCTTGGCGCGCAGCGATCCGAATATGGCTGACCACCGGACCAAACTTCTGCGCGAGCCCTGCCTGATCCAGCACGCTGCAGCCTTTGCCTTCGAGATTGGCGGCATACCCGAGCATTGCGCCCACGGTGGTGACGCCGGTGCCGCCAACGCCCGACAGCAGAATATTGAACGGTTGGTCTAAACCCGGCAGTGTAGGTTCTGGCAGTTGCGCAAACGCGGGCGCCTGGGTGGGCAACTGAGGTTTTCGCAGTTTGCCGCCATGCACGGTGACGAAGCTGGGGCAAAAACCCTCGACGCAGCTGAAGTCCTTGTTGCAGGCGCTTTGGTCGATCTCGCGTTTGCGACCCAGGGCTGTCTCCTTCGGCAGCACCGACAAGCAGCCCGATTTCACCCCGCAATCGCCGCAGCCTTCGCAGACGGCCGGGTTGATCACTGCGCGTTTGTCCAGATCAATCAGGGTGCCGCGTTTGCGTCGGCGACGTTTCTCGGTGGCGCAGGTCTGGTCGTAGATGATCACCGACACCCCCGTAAATTCGCGCAACTCGCGCTGCACCGCGTCTAGGTCACGGCGGTGGTGGAAGGTGGTAATGGGCGCGAAGTGTTTGCGGCTCGGGTATTTGTCCGGGTCATCGGACACCAGCGCAATACGCTGCACGCCTTCGTTAAACACCTGACGGCTCAATTGATCGACACGCAGGATGCCATCGATGGGCTGCCCGCCAGTCATCGCTACCGCATCGTTGTAGAGAATCTTGTAGGTGATGTTGACCTTGGCCGCGACCGCTGCGCGCACTGCCAGATGGCCGGAGTGAAAATAAGTGCCGTCACCCAGGTTCTGGAACACGTGCGCAGTTTCGGTAAACGGCGCCTGGCCAATCCAGGTCACGCCCTCGCCGCCCATTTGGGTGAAGGTTTCGGTTGCCCGGTCCATCCAGATGGTCATGTAGTGACAACCAATCCCGGCCAGCGCCCGACTGCCTTCGGGCACACGGGTCGAGGTGTTGTGCGGGCAACCGGAGCAGAAATGTGGGGTGCGTTGGGTATTGAACAGTGGAGCGGCGAGGGCTTTTTCCTTGTCTTGGAGAAATTGCAGCCGGGCTTCGATTTTAGGGCTGCTGTAGATGGGGACCAAGCGTTTGGCGATGACGCGAGCGATCATCGCCGGGGTCAACTCCCCAAGATTGGGCAGCAGTGAGCGCCCTTCTTCGTCGAACTCACCGACCACCCGTGGACGCTTGTCCACCGGCCAGTTATAGAGCTGGCCGGTAAGTTGGTCCTCGATCACGCTGCGTTTTTCTTCAACCACCAGAATCTCGTCCAGACCTTGCGCGAAGTCGTGGACTGAAACCGGCTCCAGCGGCCAGCTCATGCCAACTTTAAGCACGCGGACGCCGACTTGAGCGCATAGCGCCTCGTCAATACCCAGCTCTTGCAATGCCTGGCGCACGTCCAGATAGGACTTGCCTGTTGTAATGATGCCAAGACGTGGCTGCGGCGAGTCGATCATCACCTGATTGAGGTTGTTGGCCCGAGCAAAAGCGCGTGCGGCGTAGATTTTGTAGGTATTGAGCCGCGCTTCCTGGGCCAGGGGCGGGTCCGGCCAGCGGATGTGCAGGCCTTCTTTGGGCAATACGAAATCGTCGGGAATACGGGTTTTGACCCTAAGCGGATCAACCTCAACCACCGCGGAGGAATCGACGTTTTCAGCGATGGTTTTCATCGCTACCCAGCAGCCGCTGTAGCGTGATAGCTCCCAGCCGAGGATGCCGTAGTCGAGGATTTCCTGAACGTTACTGGGGTTGAGTACAGGGATCATCGAAGCAATGAACGCGTGTTCGCTCTGGTGCGCGATGGTCGACGACTTACACCCGTGGTCGTCGCCTGCCAAGACCAACACGCCGCCTTTTTCCGAAACGCCCGCCGAGTTGGCATGCTTGAACACGTCGCCACAGCGGTCGACGCCAGGGCCCTTGCCGTACCAGAGGGCAAATACACCCTCGTACTTACCGTGCGCAAAGAGATTGACTTGCTGGCTGCCCCACACGGCCGTGGCCGCGAGTTCTTCGTTCACGCCCGGCTGAAAATGGATGGCGTTTTGCTGAAGATAATCCTTCGCGTCCCATAGGCTTTTGTCGAGGTTGCCCAACGGTGAACCGCGATAACCAGAGATAAAACCTGCGGTATTCAACCCTCGGGCTTCGTCGCGCTGCTTTTGCAGCATGGGCAAGCGGGTCAATGCCTGGGTGCCGGTCAGGTAAACATTGCCGGTTGCCAGGCGGTACTTATCGTCCAGACGAATATCGGCCAAAGACATTCATGCACTCCTTTGTTTTTATACGGTGCGTTTTGAATGAGGCGAGCAGCGGCGACCTTGTGGGCCTGCCTGCTCAAGCGGCGGGACGGTAGATCCGACGCTCATGGGTCAAATAGTGCCCGTGGCCGAGAGGCTTTTTCTTTCTAAATTGACTGGAATCTGTTGATATCCTGCATGCCTGTTTCATTTAAATAATAAAAAAGGGTCAATTCATGCAGGTCAAATTAAGTCCTATCGACCGTAAAATTCTGCGCTTGCTGCAACACGATGCCGACCTCTCCGCAGCCGAGATCGCCGAGCGTGTGGAGCTGTCGCAATCGCCCTGCTGGCGCCGCATCAACCGGCTGCAGGAAGAAGGCGTCATTGAGCGCAAGGTCGCCCTTCTCAACCCAGCCAAGCTGGGCCTGACCATGACTGTGTTCGTCGACATTAAGCTGTCGGGGCACGGGCGCCGTTATCTGACCGAATTCGAAGAAGCGATCATCGGTTACCCCGAGGTGCTGGAGTGCTACACCATGGCTGGGAATATGGATTTTCTGCTCAAGGTGGTGGTGCAGGACATCGCCAGCTATGAGCGTTTTCTACGCGATCACCTGCTGCAAAGCCCGCACGTGCAGGAAGCGCATTCCAATATCGCGATGAGTGAAGTGAAGAGGACGACGGAGTTGCCACTGGATTGAAGGCGCTACGCCAGGCAAGAACGAGCACCGCGAGCAAACTCTTTTCGCGAGGATGCGAAAAAACATTTGACTCTCAAATGATAATGATTACTATTGCACTCAGCCGGTCGCAAGATCGGCTTGATAAACCAGAGGCCTTAGGTCGGCTTCCGGATTATCTCCTCATCAGGCTAATCACGGTTTTTGACCCGGCTCTTTAGGCCGGGTCTTTTTTTGGGTGTGGCCTTTGCGGCCATCAAGGTTCGAGGTGCTGCTTTTCTTCAGGCTAATGAAGAGGGTCGATTTCGATGACGCAGATCATAGCAAAACAATGGCGAGCGCTGAACCTCCAAATCGGTCGAAAACGACACATTTTGCAAAGAAGTGACATTATTTCGAACGCATCACTTGAGAATGAGTCTCATAACTACTAGGCTCCCAGAGCGTCAGGGACGATGCCCCCACTCCTCATTCAAAGGACGACCATGGACGAGCAGCGAGTGAACTCACTATGACGGGTCAATTCACCTCTTTGTTTACCTTGCCTTCACGGCAACCCGACACCCCTCTGAGCCAGGAATGCGATGAGCTTCGTCGACGCATTCAACGATTGCCACGACGTACCCAGCAGATTTTCCTTTTGAGTCGGCTGGATCGGCTGTCGTATTTTGGCATCGGACAACTGCTCGAGATCAGCACTGCTGCCGTGGAAAGATCAATGGTGCGTCTGCTGGAGCACTGTACAGACCGGACTCAAGGGAGCAACGGCGCCGCAAGGAGCCTGGACCCTGTTACCTCACAAGCTCGTCGCTGGTATATACACCTTCAAAGTCCGCAAGCCACCGCCAGCCAGCGTATTGAGTTTCGGCACTGGCTCGATGCCGATACCAGGCATCTTGCAGCCTTCGAAGCCACTGAGCATCTTTGGCGTCGCCTTGAGGCACCTGCGCGGGTACTCGGCGCAAGCGGCTGGCACCTACGCAAACGTCGGGTCTACATCGGTTGGCTTTTGTTGACGGCGTTCCTGTGCAGCTTGCTGGTCACTGCCGAGGCCATCTCGTCGTTGCCTTGAGGTCAGCGTTATACCGCCTGCACCATGGCCGTTTGACGGAACAATCCGTCGCAGTCCCCTGCCCCGATCCGTGTAAAGTAAGTGCCATGACAAGCCCGCGAACCGCGCAGCTACGCTGCGGTTCTCAGACGGAGCAAGTTGGCATTAACGTATTCAGGATCCTTCCGTGACCCAATCCTTGATCGCTATCAACGCAGATTTCGACAGCGGCAACATTTCCGTTGTCGATGCCAGCGACCCGCAACACATCAAACTGGCCATACGCCCCGATACCAACAGCCAGCACTTCCAATGGTTCCACTTCAAAGTGGACGGGATGCAGGTCGGCCAACCCCACAGTTTCAGCCTGACCAACGCTGGCCAGTCGAGCTACAACCGCGCATGGACGGGCTACAACGCCGCCGCGTCTTACGATCAGAAAACCTGGTTCCGCGTGCCCAGTACCTTCGATGGCAAGGCCCTGAATTTCGATCTGACGCCCACCGAGCCGCATATCTGGTTTGCCTACTTCGAACCCTACAGCCGCGAACGCCACCAATGGCTGATCGATCAGGCGTTAAACAACGCTGGCGCAGTACTGCTGGCGACCGGCAAAAGCATTGAAGGTCGTGACATTCCTTTACTGCGTAAAGGTGATGGCGCTGAAGGTAAACGCAAGATCTGGGTCATTGCGCAACAGCACCCCGGCGAGCACATGGCCGAATGGTTCATGGAAGGCATAATTGAGCGTTTGCAGCAAAACGATACCGAGCTGGCGGGCCTGCTTGAGAAAGCCGATCTGTACCTGGTGCCGCATATGAACCCGGACGGCTCGTTCCGCGGTCATCTACGCACCAATGCGCTGGGTAAAGACCTCAACCGGACATGGCAGGACGCCACCCCGGAACTGAGTCCGGAAGTATTCTTCGTCAAAGCACAAATGGAAAAGTATGGCGTGGACATGTTCCTCGACGTTCACGGTGACGAGGAAATCCCTTACGTCTTTACCGCCGCCTGCGAGGGCAATCCGGGTTACACAGACAAACAAAAAGAGCTCGAAGCGGACTTCCGCACGCGGCTGAGCGGTCTTACCAAAGACTTTCAGACACGCTACGGCTACCCGCGCTCAACACCTGGCAATGCCAACATGAACCTGGCGTGCAACAGCGTGGGCGAGCGTTACAAATGCCTGGCGCTGACGCTGGAAATGCCATTCAAGGACAATGACGATGCGCCAAACCCGCTGACCGGCTGGTCCGGTGAGCGGTCCAAACAGTTGGCCAAGGATGTGTTGACCACCTTGGCACAGATGGTGCCAGTGCTGCGTTGAACCGTTCGAGGATAGCTATCCTGTAGCAACTGTGTTCTCAAACCAGTTGCGCGCGGTCTGCCTGTCACACCGCATGCACAGTTTTACGACGGGTTCCCCGCCGGTCGCGGGACAAGCCCAGCTCCTACGACTTGAACTGAGCCTTCATTTATGGGGGCGTCAGGGCCAAAACGCACTGAACTGCGCCCCAAATGTTGGACACCCCTTCCGACTTTTTGAATCGGTTCAGAAATGCCCGCCCAATCGGCCTCGCTATACCCCGCCCTTGCCCCGCAACATGCTGCCTAGCACTTCGTCGCGTCGAATCCAGCCATGGAACAACGCTGCCGCCAGGTGCATGAGGATGGTCAGGAAAAACAGATAGGCCAGATAGCGATGAGCCTTGCGCAACACAGCGAAGGTTTCTGCATTGGCTACCACAATCGAGGGCAAGCGCACACTGTGTCCTAGCATCACCGGATCCCCCGCCGCGCTAATCATCGCCCAACCGATCAAAGGCATCGCCAGCATCAGCGCATACAACAGGTAATGCGATAGCTTGGCCGCCAGTGCTTGCCAAGCCGGCAAATCAGCCGGTAACGGTGGTGTTTTTGTAGACAACCGCACGATCAAACGCACAACCACCAACACCAGAATCGCGATGCCCAGCGGCTTGTGCAGGTTCAGCAGCCACCCGTGACGCTCCGATATCGAGGCCACCATGCCGGCGCCAATGAACAACATGGCGATCACCATCAATGCCATCAGCCAGTGCAACAGCCGCGCCAGCGGTGCGAAGTGGGACGTTGGAGCACTCATGGTTGCTTCTCCTGTGCAGGTGCGGCTTTGAGCTGGTTCACTTCGCTGGTACGACGTTCATAGGACGCTGCGTAGGCTGCGGAGCGCGCCGCCAACAAGGGGTCATCCGAACCTTCGATCCCGCTTGGCAAGACCAACGGGTCGTAGTTGATGTCGCGGCAATCGCCAGTCAGTTGCGGTTGGCTCTTATCGAGGACCAGGGTGCCGGCGTCCAGTGTTTTGCGGTCGGTCGGCCATTGTTTGCTGGCGTCGTTGGTCGGGTCGCCAGGGTTGGCAAGTGTCAGCACCAGGCTGAAGCGCAGAGGTCCTGCGGCGAGCTTCTCAACCAGATCCTTCTCCAGGTAATCCTTGTCTTGCGGCGTAGGCGCCAGTAACGAGTCCTGCGCTTGCGGCACCATGCTCCAGCGAACGGCCTGGCGCTTGCCATCGGCCGCGACCAGGACAAAGGCGTTGACCGAGTTATACGTTTCGGTGGTGTAGCTGGCCGACGGCTTCGCGGTTTTGATCCACGCCAGAAACGGCGCGGTTTCAGGGTGCGCGGCAAAGAACGCTGGCGGTTTGGCAGGGTCGGGTTTGCCGGTTTTTGGATCGGCAGCGGTCGCGTTCTGGAGATCGATAAACGCAGCCGGCGTGCCGACCGGAAATAGCGGCATGCTGTTGATGCCGGTTCGCCATTGCTGGCCGTCTGGTTGGGTGAACTGAAGCGCCAGGCTGCGGATGGGGGCCGCGTTGTCCGGCGAATAAGGATTGCCAGTCGGCAGTGCGAACCTGCCGGTCACTGGCGTGCGCCCGGCCGCAAACACCTGGGCACGGGATAACGAGGCGGCCGCACCATTGCTCTCGAAGTAGCCCGCGACACAAACGCCTTTGGGATGATTGCGGCGATAACCAGGGTGCAGGCCATTGTTGTGTTCGAACGTATCCACCACCCGTGCCGGGGTTAATCGATGCGGGTCGAGGGTGCCGTTGACGTAGGCGAAGGCGCCAGCGATCACGATAACCACTGCGCCAATGCCTGCCAGGCGCAGCAGAACCTGTAAGGGACTCAGGGGCGGTTTCGAATGTTGCGGGGGGTTGCGCTCAATCATGGGAGAACACTCCGGGCCTTGGGGCCTCTATTCACGGTTTGAAGAGTGGGACGTTGTCGCCGTGGGTTTATTCCAGGAAGTGATATTTATTTTTTGGTGCCTGGAATAACCTTCATCGGCATGCGTCTCTCAGGTCATACGATCTGAATCATCCCGGTGGATGACCTGGAAACCAACCCATGAACGATCTGGACGAACACCTCAGAGAACTGCTACCGCGCATGCGCCGTTTCGCGGTGTCCTTGACCCGCGACCCAAGCAGTGCTGATGACCTGGTGCAATCAAGTCTTGAAAAAGCCCTGTCATCCTGGGGCGGTAAACGCCCCGAAGGTGATCTGCGAGCCTGGCTGTTCTCCATTCTTTATAGACAGTTTCTCGATGCCCATCGCCGCTCACGTCGATACAGCCGCATGCTGGAGCTGTTCACCGGAGGTAAGGACGAGCACTTCGAGCCGTCAGTGGAGCGCACCATCGTCGCCCGCTCGACATTGCAAGCCTTCGAACGTTTGAACACCGAACAACGCGCCTTGTTACTGTGGGTCTCGGTCGAAGGGCTGAGCTATAACGAATGCGCGCAAATTCTTGATGTCCCAGTGGGCACAGTCATGTCCCGCCTGTCTCGCGCGCGTCAGGCCTTACGCCTGCTCAGCGATGGCGAAATCTCCACCCCTGCCTTGCGGATACTGAAATGATCACCCTGCCCCCCAGCGAACGCGATTTGCATGCCTACGTCGACGGTCAGCTCAATGATGCCGACCAGTTGACCATGGAAACCTATCTGGCGGCGCATCCGCAGTTAGCCGAACAGGTATTGGCCTGGCAACTGGACGCACAAAGCCTGCGCGCCTCGTTGAGTGGCGAGCTACACCGCGCGCCCAACCCGGAGCTTGACCCGGCCTTCATCCGCCAGCGCCTGCGTCATAACCGGACCCGCCATTACGCGACCGCCGCCGTGCTGCTGATTGCAGTGAGTGTGGGCGGCATGAGTGGCTGGCAAGCGCGGGAAATGACGCTGGCGAGCAATACGCCGCCAATGGCTGACGCCATACAGGCGTACCGGATGTTCGCGGCAAAAGACGACTTGGCCTCCGATTGGAGCCCGACCAAGGCCAGGGACGCTCAAGGTTGGTTGGACAGCAACTTCGCCCAGGCCAATCGCATGCCGGATCTGGCGGCCGCAGGGTTTAAACCGGTCAGCGGCCGGCTGACGCCTACCGAGCAAGGCGCTGCGGCGATGGTGGTGTACAAGGATGCCGAAGGTCGCACGCTGAGCTTTTACATTCGTCCGCCTGGCGAACGTAACCATCTGCTGCCACGCGGTAGCCGTCGTGACGGAGAGTTACAGGCCGACTACTGGTCCAGCAGCGGCTATAACTATGCGATGGTCGGTCCGGCCGACGATCCGGTGGCGAAAGCGGCACGTCAGGCGTTGAACCCTCCGATTTGATTGGCGTGTGATGCAAAGAACCGATCTCGTTATCGAGACCGGTTCTTTCACCCTGTTGCCATCGTCAGTTGCCCGGTGTTCTTCAGTTACCGAACTTCGATGATCCGGCCGGTTGCATCACCTGGTCACGTATCGAGGCCAATGCGTCCAGCAAACTGGAGCGCCCGGTCTCCAGCCGCGACTTTCTGTCTTCCTGCAAGGCCGCCTCCAATACGTGGGTGTAGTTTTTCTGCTCCTGCGTTTTTTCCGGGGTTAACGTGTCTTCGATAAGACGCCCCATCTCGTACTTCGAAACCCGTGTGGAATGACTGGTGGATTTGCTCACCGACGCATCGATCAGCCTGCCTTTGTCGTAGGCCATGCGCAGCGAGCTACTGGTCTTGTCCTCGATCTGGTAATAGGCGTAGTTCTGTGAATCGGAGCTACTGCCAAGCTTGAGGGTTGAGCCTGGATACAGCGCCTGGTGATAACTGGCCGTCAGATGCGACTGCTGGTCCTGCTCGACCGTGCGATTGAGTTGATTAGTGCCCTTGGTTTCGCTCGTTTGCGACACTTGGTAGGCGAACGCATCCAGTTCATCGGGCTGCATGGGGTTGCTGGCCTGCACGCTCTGAGTGACCGAGGCGGTGAAGTCCGCCAATCCGTTCAGCATGGCGTGGTCGACATCGGTCAGGCGAATTGAGTTGACGGTTTGCGGCGCGGTGGCCTTGTTGATCGTATCGGGATAATGGCTGTTCAAGGCGGTGAAGGTGTCGGTGAACAGGCTCATCAATTCTGCGTCGCCGTGGCCACGCTGGCGGGCTGCATCGAATTGCTTGAGATAGCCCTGCAAGGCTTTGGCCTGCTGGTCGGCATCGCCCAAAATGGCCGAGTTTTTCATATCGACAGCCATTTGCAGATTACCGGAGGGCCCACTCATGGTGACTGAGCGCGTGTTGCTGTCGGCATGCAGGCTCAAGCTTTGCACGCTGTCATCGCCGACTTTCAGTTGGGCATTAAGGTCTACCGCCGAGAACGCGCGCGTGTCGTACTGCGTCAGTTTGCCCAGGTCCAGCTTCGGTGGTTGGGCGGTAAAGCCATCGATCGCTGACTGAAAACCATCCGCCAGATCAGCCAGCGCTGCGAGTTCATCGTCGGTGAGCGTGCCGCCGGTCACGTTGGCCTGTACCGCAAGACCATCGGCTTGACTGGTCAGACTCAAGTTCACCGTTGCACCACTGACCGTCTTGATGCTCAGCGTAATGCTGTTGTCGGCGTTAGTGTGCAGCGTCGATTGCGCGGCGGACAACGCTGCGGTGTCCAACTTGCCATTGGACTTGACCAGCGATTGGGAAAATCCGCTGCCGCTGCTGGCCAGTTGTGCCAGCAGCGCGGCACCCAACCCCTGGAATCTGCCGTGCGTGGATGATGACGTGAAGTTGCTGAGCATCGCTGTCGAGACCTTATCATTGGCCTCTGTCTCCCAGGCCAGCGACACCTCGGTGTCCGGCAGCAGGCCTCGGGATGAATAAACCGGCGTCTGAACGGTTGTCTCCTGACCGAGTATCACCACTGCCGCGGGCGACGGAACGGTTTCCACCACCACGCCATCGTTCACCGCAGACGTGGTCGTTGCAGGCTTGGGCACCAGCAGTTGGGCCTGATTGACTGCGCTTATGCTTGTCATAAAACGTTCGCGTCCCTGTTGAGTTTCACTTTCTCTAACTCAGGATAACGGCGGACTCGCCACGAACTTGAACGCCGGACCGCCCCGCTTGGCGCTCGCGACCGCTTGCCATGCCATGCGGCTGATCATGATCCGCGAAGCACCCTGGTGTTTGGCCCGGCTGGCTACGAGCGAACGCCACTTACCTGCGAAACCTTGCCCGATTGTCTCAAGGCCACCAGTAAGGCAACCAAAGCAGTCAAGGCCAACGACACCACGATCAATCCATAAATATTGGTCGTGGCAATGAGCCCCACGTGTTTAACCGAGAGGCCTGCAATCAGGGCCGGCACGCAAAACGCCAGGTAACTGAGCACATAGAATGCCGACATCAAGCCCGCACGCTCATGAGCATGGGCCAGAGGCAGCAACAAGCGCAGCGCCCCGAGGAAGCTTGAGCCAAAACCGATACCTGCCACTACCGTGCCGACAAAAAACAGCCATAACAGCCCCAGGTTGACTGCGGCGAGGATCACCAACACCCCCAGCGCCAAGAAACTGCAGCCCACCAGCAGCGCCATCCTTGGCGGTCGCATGCGCAACTTCATGATCGTTACGGCGCCGCTGATGGTCAGCGCTGCCACGGCAAAACCACCATTGAGTACCGACCTGGACCCAGTGGCAGCGGCCAGCAGCGAAGGTGTCAGCGACAGGAAAAACCCGCCCAACGCCCACGCCGCGATGTCCGCCGGCAATACCAGCCAGAGCGTTGCGCGCGCACGTTGCGGCACATGCAACGAGGGCAGCAGCGAGCGCCAGACACCCGGTTGTGGCGTGACAGTTTCCTGTGTGCGCCACAGGTAAAGGGCTTGAGCGACGAACGCTGTCAACAACACTGCGTACGCGAGCAACAAGGGCAACGGCGCAAACTCAACCAGCGCACTGGTGCCTAATGCACCAGCAGTCATGCCGAACATCGGGGCGATGCTATTTACCAGCGGCCCTTGCGTTGGGTCGGTGTCGAGCAACGCTGCGCCGAGCGCACTGGTGGCCATTCCCGTGGCGAAGCCCTGCACAAGGCGGGCGCTTAGCAGCCAACTGACGTCGCTGGCACAGATGAACAACAGCATGGAAAGCGCCTCCAGCAGCAACGCCGCAAAAATCACCGGCCGTCGCCCTAGGTAATCGGACAACGAACCGACGACCAGGAGCGCGACCAGCAAACTCAGGGCGTAGACGGCAAAGATCAGCGTCAGCAAGGCCGGCGAAAAGCCCCAATGTTGTTGATACAGGTGATAAAGCGGCGTGGGTGTACTGGAGGCCGCAAAGAAGCACAGCAGGACGAACGCAAGGAAGCCGAGGTGGCCACGATCCCGAGCGTCGACTTTCGGGTTCTGCAATGGTTGAGACACAGGTACACTCTCCAAAAAACCACAACACAAAAGCAAATATTTAGCGTTACCGAGTGTGCAAGCTGAAATACATTAAAGCAAATACTTTGCGTTAAGGTCTGTTCCATGGCGATAAAAGAAGGCATACGCACAGGTGGCCGCAGTGCCCGGGTGCAAACATCAATTTACGCGGCGGTTCGCGATCTGCTGCTCGAACAGGAGCGTTCGGCACTCAGCGTGCCCGTCATCGCCGCGCGGGCGGGCGTTACGCCGTCGACGATCTATCGCCGTTGGGGCGACCTCACCGCCCTGCTTGCGGACGCTGCCGTAGAACGTCTGCGCCCCGATGAACCGGTCGATTGCGGCAACCTGCGCGACGATTTGCGCAAATGGACCGAAGTCTATCTGGATGAGATGAGTTCAGAGCCGGGCCGGGAAATGATGCGCGACGTGGTGTCCAGCAGCGCGACCTTGTGCTCGGGCAAGTGCTTGAACATGGTGCGCGATCAGTTCCAGATCATGATTGATCGGGCCCGCGAGCGCGGCGAACGCACACCCTCGGCGGATGAACTGATTGACGCGGTGGTCGCGCCAATGATCTATCGCATTCTCTACGCCGAAACCCCTCCTGGCCTTGAGCGCATGTATCAGTTACTGGATCGCTGCCTGGGCTAAGCGTCAGTAGTGCAGCGCCACCGCGCATCTGACTGCCGCCGCGACCTGCAAATCGTTATGATGCTCGGCCAAATTAGCCATCTGTGAACACCTCTATGCACACTCTCGCAGACCTGCGCGCCGGCAAACTGGCCGGCATCAAGCGCCTGGAGCTGGCCTGCGGCCTGACTGAGTTCCCTGAGGAAATCTTCAGCCTCGGCGATACCCTGGAAATGCTCGACCTGAGCGGCAATGCATTGACGGAACTGCCCGCTGACCTGCATCGGCTCAAGCACCTGAACATTCTGTTTTGCTCCAACAACCCCTTTACCCGCCTCCCGGAAGGCATCGGCCAGTGCCCGCAACTCCAGGTTGTCGGCTTCAAGGCGTGCCGCATCCAGGACGTACCCGCGCGCTCACTGCCTCCCCAGTTGCGTGCCTTGATCCTCACTGACAATTGCATCGAGTCCTTGCCCGACGAGCTGGGCAACTGTCACGCCTTGCAAAAACTGATGATGGCGGGCAATCGGCTGCAGCATCTACCGAAGACGCTGGTCAATTGCGAGCGACTGGAGCTGCTTCGAATCGCGGCCAATAACATCCATCAATTGCCCGAATGGCTGCTGAACATGCCCGCATTGGCATGGCTTGCCTGCGCCGGTAACCCGTTGTCGTCAGCGCCGACCGACACACCGATCCATCCGATCGCCTGGCAAGACTTACAGCTTGAGCAAGTACTCGGCCAAGGCGCTTCAGGCGTCATTCAGCAAGCGCTGTGGTTCTGCGATGACGTGGCGCCGCAACCGGTTGCAGTCAAGCTATATAAGGGCGCCGTGACCAGCGATGGCTCGCCACTCAATGAAATGGCGGCGTGCATTGCCGCGGGTAATCACGCCAACCTGATCACGGTAGAAGGGCAGATCCACGGCCATCCACACGAGACTGATGGGTTGGTCATGCAACTGATTTCACCGACATTTATGAACCTGGCAGGCCCGCCGAGCCTACAAACCTGTACGCGCGACCAGTATGGCGATACCCGTTTTACCCCCTCGGTCATTTTGCGCATTGCCGCTGGCGTCGCTGCCGCCGCCGCTCATTTGCATGCTCACGGCATCACCCACGGGGATCTGTACGGGCATAACATTCTTTGGAATGAACGCGGCGACTGTCTATTGGGGGATTTCGGTGCGGCTTCGTTTTATCCGGATGCCCAGACCGGGCTTGCGCTGGAGCGACTTGAAGTACGGGCTTTCGGGATTCTGCTGGGGGAGCTGATTGAGCGATGTGATGGGATGAAAGCCCTACAAATAGCGTTGCTGACAGCGCTTCAGGCCCAGTGCATTCAAGCGAATGTCGCGCAACGGCCGTCTTTTCTAGAGGTGGAGCAACAACTGGCGGCAATTAGCGACGCCTAATCTTCAGTATTCGCAAGCAAGCCCGCTCTATAAGGCGGTATGAGGGCTTGCTCGCGAAAGCGCCGGTGAGTCCAATAAAATCATTGGCCGCTGACGCCAGGGTCTGTTGCGAGCCTCAGCCCGCCAAGCCTACATACACGTTCTGCACATCATCGTGGCTGTCAATTGCCTCGAGGAACGCTTCAACCTCAACCATTTGCTCGTCTGTGAGGCCGTCCACCGTGCTTTTCGGCCGGTAGCCAATGTGTGCGGACTGCACCGTGAAACCAAATTCGGGCAGCGCCTTGCACACGGCGTCCAGATCAGTGATTTCAGTGAGGAACAGGGTTGCGCCCTCTTCGCCTGGTTCGAAGTCCTGCGCACCGGCTTCGATCGCGGCCTCTTCCGGGTCGGCATCGGCGCTGGCTGGCACGGCTTCGATCATGCCTTGATGGAGGAAGTCCCAGGATACCGAGCCTGCGGCACCCAATTGGCCTTTACGGAACAACACGCGGATTTCCGAAACCGTACGGTTGATGTTGTCGGTCAGGCACTCAACGATGACCGGTACTTTGTGCGGAGCGAAACCTTCGTAGGTCAGCTTCTCGAAATGCACATGCTCGCCAAGCAATCCGGCGCCTTTCTTGATCGCGCGTTCGAGGGTTTCACGCGGCATAGAGGCTTTTTTCGCCTGTTCCACGACCAGGCGCAGGCGTGCGTTCATGTCAGGATCAGCGCCGGAACGCGCGGCAATCATGAGTTCCTTGGACAGCTTGCCGAAAATACGCCCCTTGGCATTGGCTGCTGCTTCTTTATGCTTGACCTTCCACTGTGCGCCCATTATTGCTCTCTTGTTTCGGTAGCGCCTTACCATCAGGGTCGTGCGAGCGGCATGGCGTGCCGTTTGCGTGACAATAAGCGCTGAAAAATGGTGACTGATACTGATGCGCCTAGGCAAATCCAAGGTGCCCGCGCATTTTATACGCGATAACGCCAGATGAAACCCCTCGCAGTACGCTGTCGATCAAACCTAAGCCTATAAGTTTCATCTCACAGGCCGCTTCGCTAGCCACGACAAGCAGACGCACCCTGTAGTCCTTTTCCGAAATATCCACTAACGATGACTTTGACGCGCTGCTTTTCGTACCCTCTGCACCTCGATTTCCAAGGTAAGAGAGCACGCAGATGCGCGAAGACAAGCAAGGGCCAATGACACTGGCGATCAATGATAGCCAGATGGATCTGCATGTCATCAGCTTCACAGGGCGAGAGGCTCTGAACCAACCTTACCGTTTTGACGTGGATCTGGTCAGTCGACACTCGGGACTCGACTGCTCCAACCTGCTGCGCCGCGATGCCTATCTGGCGTTCGGCCCACAGCAGCAGGGCATACACGGCCAGATATGGGAGGCCAATCAGCTACATGCCGGTGACTGTTTAAGTCTGTACCGAGTCAGCCTGATGCCTGACCTGCAACGACTTGCCACGACCAGTAAGGCCCGGACATTCAACGGCATGAGCGTGCCGCAGATTATCAAGCAGTTACTGGGCAATCACGACATACAAACAGAGGCTTATCGCTTTGAGCGCACCACTGGCCTCTATCCACCGAGGGAACACTGCGTGCAATACCAGGAAACAGACCTTCACTTGCTGCAACGCCTGTGCGAGGAGGAAGGGATCAGTTTCCGTTTTGAACACGGCTTGGGCGGACATGTGTTGGTCTTTGCCGACGATCCGGCAAGCTTTCCGGAAATGATGGAAGCGCTACCGATGCTCCTGTCGCGCGATGGCAATGAATCCGGGATTGGCATTGAGCATTTCGCTGAACAGATGTCGATTCATCTCAGTTACAGCAGTCATATGTATGACAACCTGCCCTCTGTAGCCGCCTATCAGCGCTCCGGTGTCGGCGGCTCGGCGTTGCAGACAGATGAACTGTCCGGTGTGCCATCGCTTTTTGGCGTGCGTGACGGCGAGTCTGCGCGTCAACGTCAGATCAGCACGCGCACACTGGAGCGCCTGCGCTGCGAGCGGCGCGTCGTTAAAGGACGCAGTAATGACCCCACGCTGCTCAGTGGGCAAATCATGCGTGTGACTCATCATCCAGAACGGCTGCTGAACGATCAGTGGCTACTGACCGAAGTTCGCCATGAAGGGATGCATCTGGGTGTACTCAAAGGCTGTCATTCCAGCGACATCGCGGTCATCGTCAAAGCCACGTTAGCCATGCGCGCCCTGACCTTCAGAGCGATGGAGCCGTATCAAACCTCGACGACGGGCAGCGAACGCATGTCGGCCTGTCAGTACCGGAACGAGTTCGCCGTGATTCCCTGGGCCATGCCCTTTCGTCCCGCGCTGGATCATCGCAAGCCGCCCATCACGGGGACACATACCGCCACCCTATCGTGCCCACAGGCGTTTGACGCCAGCGGACGCGTGAAATTGCGTTTCGCGTGGCAGCCGCCGAGTATCGACGAGGGTGGGCAAGACAGCTGGGCAAAGCTTTGTAACGCCGTGGAGATCAATGACAGCACAGCCCAGGTGAGCGTTCGCTTCTTTGACGACGATACCGATCAGCCGGTGATTTGTGGTGTGTTGTGCCAGGCAACCGCTGAGTCGGCCGTGGCCGCCTTACGCCGATCATTGCCCACCGGGGTTGACGAGAATCACCTGCTACTGGTGCCCGGACAACGGCTGGAGGTGAATGATCTTCAGGCACTAACGTTGCGCACCTCACTGGCGACACTTGAAATGAAACCCCAAGGCCTGACCTTTTCCAGCTAATACGGGAATACGGGAATACGGGGTGGATCGCGCACATGGGACGCGCGACACCCCGCTGTCAATAACGCAGAATGCTTCGCTCTGCGCAGGGAGCATCAACGATG
>NZ_DASWOT010000168.1:0-7540 GCF_036404235.1 Pseudomonas sp. | reverse complement strand
GGTCAACAACGTCGCGAGGAAGTTAAGCAAGGGCAGCGTCGTGGGTATCGCGCTGGATCTTGGCGCGGGCGCGCTGGAGATACATGAAGCGTGCTCGATGGGCAGGAAGGAGATGTGTACAAAGGCCAAGTTTGTGGAGGTGGGGAAAATGGTGGTTGGGATTCCGGCGGCTACAGCTGGCGGCTATACAGCCGCGACGCTGTGCGTGAGATTGGCTGGTCCCACCAGAGGTGCAAGCATACTGGTTTGTGGCATTGCAGCAGGTGCTGCTGGAGGATGGTTGGCAGGTAAAGGCGGTTCTGCATTTGGCGATTTTGCGGGAACGATGCTTTACGAGCTTCTCGGCGATGAGTGACCTTCTCTTTGAATGGGTAGCCCTCATTTCGGGCTTTCTGATGGTTCTCAATTTTTACGTAATGATTTACGTCAAGTACTTCATTCTTGCTGCGGTTGAGGAGCAACTAAGCAATTGTTCAATTGTGAATAATGCAAAAAGATTTTGGGGCGGGTCTGGGTTTGTAGGAAGAGGTCACCGTCTGGTTATGGTGAATTTAGCGCTCACGGCGACACACCAGTTGAGCAAAAAAGGCATGGTGGATATTGATCAGGTTCGCCGGATTCCAAAAAGTCACCGGCTGTGGATAGTTATCCCGATGAACGTCAGCTTCGTGAGTATGACCATTTGTTTTCTGGCTTTAGCCTTATTAGGTAAGTTGTGGTGATGTTCCGATATTACGTCCCTGTTTCAAACGCTCGGGTGGCGCTGGAGATTCATGAGGCGTGCTCGGTGGGCAGGAAGGAGGGATCTAAAGCAGGCGATTTTGTGGGCACCATGATTTACGAGCTTGTCGGCGATGACTAAAGATCCCTTGGCGTGGGTACTACTGGCATCGGTTATTTCGTTGTTTCTAAGTTTTCTCGTAAATATTTACGTCAAATATTTCATCCTTGATCGTGTGGAGGAGCAACTGATGAACTGTGCAGTTGTAATTGACGCAAAAAGATTTTGGCGAAACTCAGGGTTCGTTGGAAGAGGCTATCGACTATTGCAGTGAAGTCCGCGCTCACGTCCACGCGGCGCTTCGGAAAAAACGGCATGGTGGATGTCGATGAAGTTAGCCGTATTTCTTTACGGGACAGACGCTGGATATGTATCCCGATGAATATTAGTCAGAAAAGTTTGGCTGTACTTTTTGTCACTTGGGCCTTGATGGGGAAAATGTGGTGATGAATCGATGTTCTCGAGGTTATTCCCGGTTTCGTTTGGGTTTTATCGAGCAGCATTCTACATTTGGCGTCATTACCAATGACATGCTTTACGAACTCGCTAAAAATGAGTAGCGGTATCCTGGAGTGGATGGTTGTCGTATCAGGTGTTTTGATCAGCGTTACCTATCTTGTATCGCTTTACGTGGATCACGTTATTCTTCCGAAGATTGAGGACCCGCTAAAGAATTGCAGCATAGTTGCCGACGCCAGAGCGTTCTGGGGACTCACTGGTTGTTTCGGGAGGATGCAGCGGTCTGCAATCTCGCCCTGACCTCTACGCGTAGCTTGAGTGAAAAGGGTCTGGTGGACCTTGATGAGGTCAGCCGGATTTCGACGATAAATCGTCGCTGGATAGTCCTCCCAATGAGATTGGCGTGTCTGGGCTTCGTCATTGCCATCGTCGCGTTGGGGCTGTTAGGTAAGTTGTGGTGACAGGTCGACCAACCACCTTTTCATGCCAACGAACAAAGCAGGCATAATACCGCCGCCCCGGGGCTCAATTGTTTCGTTACGTTTCCAGATCAGGTGATCCATTGTCCGAGCCGATGCCCGCTCGCCCGCTTTCAACGCCTTTACGCCCCTCGGCTTGTCCGGGGTTGTTGCGTATTGTTCCGGCGCTGGACGGTGGGATCTGCCGGATCAAGCTGGCTGGCGGTGTGATCACGGCGGCGCAGGCAAAGGCCGTGGCCGGGGCTGCCGAGCGGTACGCCGGTGGGCTGATCGAGGCGACCAATCGCGGCAATTTGCAAATTCGCGGCATCGGCGCTGACCACAATGGTTTGATCGCGACCTTGCTCGATGCCGGTCTCGGCCCGAGTCATCCGGCTGGCGATGATGTACGCAACCTGATGCTCAGCCCTACCGCTGGGGTTGATCCGCAGCAATTGTTCGATACACGACCGTTGGCCCGGCTGATCCTCGACTCGCTGGAAAACCATCCGGGCTTTCATGACCTGTCACCGAAGTTCGCGTTGTCGTTGGACGGCGGCGAAGGGTTGGTGATGTTGGAGCATCCTCACGACCTGTGGCTGTCGGCGATGCAGGTCAATGGAGAAATGCTGCTGGGGTTTGGATTTGCGGGATGTCCGGCAAGTCATTCCCCTGTCGGCGCGGTGCCGCTGGATCGGGGGCATGAGTTGGTCATTGCGGTGCTGGAGTTGTTCCTGGCAGCAGCCAAGGCTGAACACACCCGCATGCGCCATCTGCTGGCTGACATGTCGGTCAGTGAATTCCTTGGAGCGCTGTCAGCGCGTTTGACAGTCGCAGCGCGAACCGATCAACGCATAACCACTTGGCGTCGCCCCCCGATTCAACCCAACGGTCATATCGGCCTTTATCCACAGGCCGAAACGGCCTTGGTCGCTGTGGGGGCGGTGGTGCCTTTGGGGCGTCTGAATCCGTCGATGCTGTCCCGCGTGGCGGATCTCTCCGTCGAACTGGGTGATGGCACGTTGTCGATGACGCCGTGGCAAAGCCTGATGCTGCGCAACGTCGCGCTCGATAACGCGGCGCAGGTGCTTGAAGGCTTGCAAGACGCCGGGCTGATCGTCAGCGCGGAACAATCGCTGGGGCAGTTGATCGCCTGCACCGGGTCAGCCGCGTGCGCGAAAGGCTTGGCCGATACCAAGTCAGACGCGTTGAAGCTGGCGAGTGACTTGCGACCCGCTCGGCCCGTTCACGTGTCCGGCTGCATACGATCCTGCGCGGCCGCGCATATCGCGCCGGTGACCTTGCTCGCCGTGTCCAGCGGCCGTTACGACCTCTATTTTCGCCACGCAGATCAACCGGGTTTCGGTGAGTTGCGTGGGCGTGACCTCACTATTGAAGCAGTCGGCGTGCAGTTGAACGCCGACTCACGGAGCAACACCGATGATTGATTACATCCGCGATGGCCAGGAGATTTATCGCAACTCCTTCGCGATCATTCGTGCCGAAGCTCGGCTGGACACGATCCCCGCTGACCTGGAAAAACTCGCAGTGCGGGTGATTCACGCAAGCGGCATGGTCGACGTCATTGAAGGCCTGCGCTTCTCGCCAGGCGCAGGCAAGGCCGGGCGCGATGCATTGGCTGCGGGTGCGCCGATTCTGTGCGATGCGCGAATGGTCTCTGAAGGTGTCACCCGCACGCGTTTACCGGCCAACAATCAGGTGATCTGCACGTTAAGGGACAGCAGCGTCCCGGACTTGGCCCGCGAATTGGGCAATACCCGTTCCGCGGCGGCGCTGGAGCTGTGGCGTCCGTACCTGGAAGGCAGCGTGGTGGTGATCGGCAATGCCCCGACCGCGCTGTTTTATCTGTTGGAAATGCTCGATGCCGGCGCGCCAAAACCGGCGTTGATCCTGGGTTTTCCGGTCGGTTTTGTGGGCGCCGCTGAGTCAAAAGACATGCTTGCTGCTGACAGCCGTGGCGTGCCGTACGTGATCATGCAGGGCCGGCGTGGCGGCAGCGCCATGGCGGCAGCGGCGGTCAACGCACTGGCCACGGAGGTTGAGTGATGCAGCCTCGCGGTCGTTTGATTGGCTTGGGCGTCGGTCCCGGCGATCCGGAGCTGATCACTGTCAAAGCCCTGCGCCTGCTGCGTGAATCGCCGGTAGTTGCGTACTTCGTGGCCAAGGGCAAGAAGGGCAATGCGTTCGGTATTATCGAAGCGCATTTGCAGCAAGCGCAGACACTAATGCCGCTGGTGTACCCGGTGACCACCGAAGCGCTGCCTGCGCCGATGTCCTACGAGCAAGTGATCAGCGACTTCTATGACACTTGCAGCGTCGAGCTGGCCGCGCACCTGGATGCCGGGCGCGACGTGGCGGTGATCTGCGAAGGCGATCCGATGTTCTACGGCTCCTATATGTACTTGCACGACCGCCTGGCTGAGCGTTATGAGGCCCAAGTGATACCGGGCGTCTGCTCGATGCTCGGTGGTGCGTCGGTGCTCGGCGCGCCGCTGGTGTATCGCAATCAAAGCTTGTCGGTGCTCTCTGGCGTGTTGCCAGCCGAGGAGCTGAAACGCAAATTGTTAGAGGCCGATGCGGCGGTGATCATGAAACTGGGACGTAATCTGCCGAAAGTGCGGCAGGCGTTGGTGGACACCGGATTGGCGGCGCGCGCGTTGTATGTTGAGCGCGCGACCATGACCAATCAGAAGATCGTGCCACTGGCTGAAGTCGACCCCACGTCGTCACCGTATTTCTCGCTGATCATCGTGCCAGGTCAAAGGTGGCAAGGCTGATGAGTGCTCACACGCAAAATGCCCTGGCGATTGTCATTCTGGGTAACGGCGCATTGGCGACGGCGCGGCGGATTCAGCAGCTGTATCCCGGCGCGCTGATCCACGGCTTGGCTGGGCGTGTCGATAGCGCTGACCGCCGTTACGATGAATTTGGCGCCACGTTACGTCAGCTGTATCAACAGGACACGCCGATCATTGCCTTATGCGCGGCAGGCATTGTCATTCGTACCCTGGCGCCGGTGCTGCTGGGAAAGGGCGTCGAACCGCCAGTGCTGGCTGTCGCTGAAGACGGCAGTGCAGTGGTGCCGTTGCTCGGCGGGTTGGGCGGCGTCAATGTCATGGCCCGCGAGATCGCCGCCGGGCTTGAGGTTGCAGCGGCGATTACCACCAGTGGCGAATTGCGTTTCGGCACGTGCCTGCTCAATCCCCCCACGGGGTATTCACTGGGTGATCTGGAGCTGGGCAAGCGCTTTGTTTCGGATGTGTTGTCCGGCCAAAGTGTGCGCATCGAAGGCGCTGCGCCATGGCTGGCGCAGGCCCAACTGCCGCAAGACGATCACGCGCAACTGGCGATTCACGTCGGTTATGCCGAGCGTGAGCCTGCGCCTAATGAATTGCTGATCTACCCGCGCAATGTATTGGTGGCGGTGAGTGCAGCGCTGCCTGAGTTGGCGACCGCTGTGCGTTCGGCGTTGCACGATGCGCATATTGCCGTCCAATCACTGGCCTGTCTGTTAGCAAGCGAAACCGAAATGGCCAGCCCGACGTTGCACGCTGCGGCGGCGGAGCTGGGCGTGCCGCTTCGCTTTGCCAAGGCAACCTCTGACGTCAGCAACATGCTTGCGCAGGCATTGCCACCATTGCTTTCGATCAGCTCAGCCGAGGGCATCGCCGTCGCGGTGGCGCCGCAACCGCTCGACGTAGAGCAGGTTGGACGTGGGCGAGGACGACTTGCCGTTATCGGTTTGGGCCCTGGCGCCAAGGATTTCATGATCCCTGCGGTAAAGGCCGAGCTGGCGCGCGCCAACGATGTATTGGGGTACGAAACTTACGTGCGTATGGCCGGGCCGTTTCGCGATGATCAGGTGCAGCATTGCACCGACAATCGTGAAGAAATGCAGCGCGCCCGCCACGCCTTTGAACTGGCAGCGCAAGGTCGTTCGGTAGTTGTAGTGTCGTCCGGTGATCCTGGCGTGTTCGCCATGGCGGCTGCGGTATTGGAGGCGTTGCATGAGTCCAATAACCCTGATTGGCATGCCGTCGAGCTGGAAATCCTGCCGGGGGTTTCTGCTTCGCTCGCAACCGCCGCGCAAGCCGGCGCGCCGTTAGGGCATGACTTCTGTGTGATGTCGCTGTCGGACAATCTCAAACCGTGGGACATCATTGAGAAGCGCCTGGACCTTGCGTGTCAGGCGGATCTAGCGTTGGCGTTCTACAACCCGATTTCACGCTCGCGGCCTTGGCAGTTGGGGCGTGCGCTGGAGATCGTACGTCAACATCGTACGCCTGAAACGGTGGTAACCCTGGGGCGTGACATCGGGCGCTCAGGTCAAACGTTGCGTGTCACCACGCTTGCTGAACTGACGCCGGAGCAGGTGGACATGCGCACCATGGTGCTGATTGGCTCCTCTCTGACCACCACTTTTGATCGAGTGGATGGCGGCCAATGGGTCTACACACCACGGTGGTATGGGGTAAAACCTACAGCGTTAGGCTGATTTGGCGCCGGACACCATCGCAGTGTTTGAGTGAAAAGTCTGATCTCTCCAAGGATTCAGGCTTTTCCTGCGCAGGGCAAAACCCTGGATGAGTAAAGAAAAAAAGTCGGCGATGCTGCTGCGTCGGTAGGTTATTTCTTCAATGACATTGCGAATTGTCGTCAGCCCTTTAGATACCGCCTTTATGCGGATCTCAGGCGACCGCAGCGATACATTCAGGTGTCTCTGAATGTAAACGTATTAATCTGTTCCACTCCGTATTTTTAAATAACGCCGATTGGTCGCAGACATAAAACTTCGCTAGTCTCATTCCTGTCCATGAGGACATATCAATTAATGGATTAAAAATATGAACGCAAAAGCACGTATTGATGAAAGTGATCGCCACAATTTTATCGAAAGTTGTGAAGTTTCCGACTGCTCTCACTCTCTTATGGAACATGTTTCTAAGTTGAGTTCGCCAGTCGCCATTCCTGAAGACATTGCCACGGCACACGCTGCCGTTGTCGAAGGCAATATCATGGCCTTCACCGAGGGTATGTCTCGCCAGAACCGCGAGGACGTCATGGATGCCTTCCTGTTCGCCACCTTGGTCGCCAACAAGGCATTCAATCAACAAACTGACGTGCAGGATTGGTATCGCAAGTTCTTCCAGGTGTTGAGCTATGCCGGTTTTGGTTCGCGCAGATGGGATTACGCACAATATCGTGCTACCCAGAAAAACTTCTCCATGGATCAGGTGGGTCTGGAGATTATCAGTTCCATTCTTGTTGCTGCAGCGCTGCCCGGCCCTGCGTCGCTGGCAATGCTCAAGGTGGCTGGGGATGCCGTCAATGCGCTGAAGGCCAGTGAAAAACCGCTACGTTTGTTCGAGCGTCAAACCAAGCTGCATCGCGGTGGCAGTTTCCGCATTGCCAGTTGCAATGAAGATCGTGACGGTACGGTAAGTGTGGCGCTGGGTGCGGTTCACTTCGCGGCCCGCTCGGCAGTCACCAATGTACTGTTTTGGGAATGGAACAATGCCGAAGTAGAAACTCATCGTGGCGAAGATCTGTTGTTTTTCAACTCTCGCCATTATGAAAAAGTACGTGAGGCCATTCAGGATAAATTAGGTAATAGTGCCAAAACGGCCATTGAGGAATTTGAGATTTAATCAAAGGCGGAGGTGCGTGTCGCCTCCGCTTATTTTTTGTGCGCCAGGCATGGCGCGTTGCGCGTAAGCGCAACCAGCTTGGCTGTGGTAGCCACGCTGGTGACTCGGAGGTGAAAGTCCTCTACACACCCGGCAAGGGGAAGTGTTAGCCAGAGGCAAGGGTGTCGCGGGTG
>NZ_DASWOT010000167.1:0-52075 GCF_036404235.1 Pseudomonas sp. | reverse complement strand
CGCGCTGCTGGCCATCGTGGTTGAGGGCGAGGCAAGCGATGAGCAGATCAACGCGGTGATAGAGCAGTTTCAGGCCACTTTCGTGCCCGGAGGTGAAGAGGAAGAGGTGTCAGGCCCAAGCGCGCAGAAAATCGAGATCGGAGGGCGTTTGCTGCGCTATTTCGATCTGGGCGAAGGCGGTACGCCGTTGGTGTTGGTCCACGGATTTGGTGGTGATCTAAACAATTGGTTGTTCAACCATCAGGTGTTGGCCGCTGAGCGTCGGGTGATTGCTCTGGACCTGCCGGGGCATGGCGAATCCGGCAAGGTACTCAGGGTCGGTGATCTCGACGAGTTGAGCCACAGTGTGCTTGCGCTGCTCGATCACCTGGACATCGCCAGCGTACATTTGGCTGGGCATTCCATGGGCGGCGCGGTGTCGCTGAACATTGCCCGGTTGGCGCCGCAGCGGGTGGCTTCGTTGGTGCTGATTGCCAGCGCCGGCTTGGGACACGAAATCAACGGCGACTACCTGCAAGGGTTTATCGACGCCAGTAACCGCAATGCACTCAAGCCGCAGGTGGTCCAACTGTTCCACGACCCTTCGCTGGTCAACCGACAAATGCTTGAAGACATACTCAAGTTCAAGCGCCTGGAAGGTGTCGATGCCGCGCTCCGGCAGCTAGCGGGGCAGTTATTCCCCGAAGGCGTGCAAAAAACCGAGCTGCGGGCAGTCGTCGCGCAACAGCCGACGCTGGTAATTTGGGGCGAGGACGACAGGATCATTCCCGCCGCCCATGCGCAGGGGCTGGACGCTCAGGTCCAGGTGCTGGCCAAGCAGGGGCATATGGTGCAGATGGAGGCAGCGGAGCAGGTTAATCAGCTGATTGCGGCATTTTTGAAAAACCAGTAAAGCGGCGAGTTCTCCAAAGATCCATTGCACAAGCTGAGAACTGCATTTCCCGGTAGGAACCAACTTGTTGGCGAGGCGACCAACGCGGTGCGCCTGACACACCACCTCGCGAACAAGTTCGCTCCTACAACGGATCAAGCGCCACGTTGAATATTTGCCAATGGCGTGTCGTGACGGATGAGCCGCGGTGGGTAATTGTGGTCGAGGCCGCAGATCCGACGCTGTCTGATCCTCGTATGCAGAACGCGCTTCATCTGTAGGAGCCAACTTGTTGGCGAGGCGACCCACGCGGTGTGCCAGAAACGCCGCCTCGCGAACAAGTTCACTCCTACAGCGGATCAAGCGCCACGTTGAATATTTGCCAATGGCGCGCCGTGACGGATGAGCAGCGGTGGGGCATTGTGGTCGAGGTTGCAGATCCAATGCTGTCTGACCCTCGTCTGTAGGAGCCAACTTGTTGGCGATGCGACCCACGCGGTGTGTCTGAAACCCTGCCTCGCGAACAAGTTCACTCCTACAGCTGATCAACCGCCACATTGAAGACATCCGCCAATGGCGCGCCGTGACGGATGAGCAGTGGCAGGTAATTGGGGTTGATGCCGCAGATCCAACGCTGTCTGACCCTCGTCTGTAGGAGCCAACTTGTTGGCGAGGCGACTCACGCGGTGTGTCTGAAACCCTGCCTCGCGAACAAGTTCACTCCTACAACTGATCAACCGCCCACATTGAAGACATCCGCCACCCTCGCGGTGAGCACCGATCATCTGGGAGCTGCCGAAGGCTGCGCGATGATGTGTGTCCAAGTGAGCTTTCGAAGCTGAGTTCCACATTACCTTCTGCTCAAAACGATCATTTAAATGATTGGTTTGCGCGATTTATAGGAGTGTCATAAGCTGATTTGATCGAATCAATCATAATTATGATTGATTCGCTCAATCTCAAGTGTTTAGCGACTGTACTCAACACATAAAAATAAGGAGAACTCGCGTGGCCCAAATCCCAATCAAGCGCTCAATCGAACGTGTACCTGGCGGCATGATGATCGTGCCTCTGCTCATCGGTTCGCTGGTCGCAACGTTTCTGCCCGATATGCCGAAGTTCTTCGGTTCGTTTACCAATGCTTTGTTCACCGGTGCTTTGCCGATCCTGGCGGTGTTTTACGTCTGCATGGGCGCCAGCATCGACATCAAAGCCACACCCTATTTGCTGAAAAAAGGTGGCGTGCTGTTCGGCACTAAAGTCGGCACGGCGGTAGTGATCGGCGTGATCATGGGCCACTTCCTCGGGGAGCAGCCGATTACCTCGGGTATTTTTGCGGGGATTTCGACCCTCGCTGTCGTCGCTGCGATGAACGACACCAACGGCGGCCTGTACATGGCGCTGATGGGCCAATACGGTCGCTCGGAAGACGTCGGCGCCTATTCGGTAATGTCGCTGGAGTCGGGGCCATTCTTGACCATGGTTACGCTCGGCGTTGCTGGTTTGGCTGCATTCCCATGGCCGACGCTGGTGGGCGCGATTCTGCCGCTGTTGCTGGGCATGCTGCTGGGTAATCTGGACCGTGAAATGCGCGACTTCCTCGCCAAAGCCGTGCCGGTGATGATCCCCTTCTTTGCGTTGGCGCTGGGTGCGAGCTTGGACCTGCACAAAGTCTGGCAGGCTGGCCTGCTCGGTATCGGCTTGGGTGTTGCGGTGGTGGTTGTCACGGGGATTCCGTTGTACTTCGCTGATCGGGTATCAGGTGGCACAGGTGTGGCAGGGGTTGCCGCGGCCAACACGGCGGGGAACGCTGCGGCGGTTCCGGCATTGGTCGCCGCCGCGAACCCGGTCTATGCGGATGCGGCGAGTACCGCGACTTTGCTGGTGGCGGCGTGCGTGGTGGTGACGGCAGTGCTGTCGCCGATTCTTACGTCGATGGTCGCCAAGCGCTACAACGAGCGCCATGGCGCGAGCAGACCGAGCGTAGGTGCCGAACGGGAGGTCGTTCGATGACGTTGCTGATCATTGCCGACGATCTGTCTGGCGCGGCCGATTGTGCGATCGCCTTCGCCAGCGCCGGATTGCGCACAGTAGTGACGCTCGATCCGGCCCATGACACGGGCGACGCGCAAGTGGTGGCCATCGATACCGACACTCGTCGTCTGTCGCCGAGTGAGGCCGCTGGGCGCACAGTGATAGCGTGTGAGACGCTGCTGAAAACAGGGCACCGGCTGTACAAAAAGATTGATTCCACCTTGCGCGGCAACTGGGCGGCGGAAGTCGCCGGGTTACAGGCTATTGCTGGCCTGGCGATTGTCGCGCCAGCATTCCCGGCAACGGGAAGGACCACGCTCGGCGGGCGTGTGAGGGTCAATGATCAACCGCTGGAAACCACCGAGACCTGGACGCTGGAGCATGCCGGGCAGTGCGCAGACCTTGACGCGATGCTCGAAACCGCTGGCTTGCGCACGACAAAGTTGTCCCTTGCGACGTTGCGTAGCGGTGCTGCAGCGTTGACCGAGCACATTGCCGAGATCGCAAAAAGCGCCACTCAAGCGCTCATCGTCGATGCCGAAACCGCCGAAGATCTGCGCCGGCTGGCACAAGTCACCATGCAAATGAGCGAGCCCCTGTTCTGGGTCGGCTCCGCAGGCTTGGCTCGGGAGATCGCTGCATTACCCTATTTGTTCGAAACCGCCACGCAGGAGCTCTCGTTCCAGCGCGAAAAAAAGGCGCCGATCCTGGTTTTGGTCGGCAGTTTGTCCGGTGTTTCCGAGCGCCAATGCACGATGCTCAAAGAGCGCGCGGGCATTGATGAGCTCATTGTGCCGCCTGCGGTATTGCGCGAAGGCACTCGCCATGTGGATTGGGCTGGCTTGGAAGTGCGCATCGGCGCGCATTTGCAGCGCGGTGATGACTTACTGCTGCGTATCGGTCGCGACGAAGCGTTCAATCCCGCCGAAGGCGCCCGGCTGTCGACGTTGCTTGCCAAATTGGTCCAGCCGCATTTCGACAAGGTCGGTGGCCTGGTCGCTACCGGTGGCGAAACTGCGCGGGCGATGCTCAGCGCCGTCGGTATCGGCAGCCTGAAACTGCTCTGTGAAGTCGAAGCCGGTGTCGCCTTCGGGCGTCCGGTCGCCAGCCGCGATGGTCATCGTCCCGGCGTCATCACCAAGGCCGGTGCGTTCGGCACCGATCACGCTCTTTATGCGTCATGGCTGCATCTGCGCGATGCCGCCGAGCCTGCGGTTTATACCGACGGCTCAACACTCTTTCCTGCGCGACAAGGTAATCATTCATGAGTAACTATCTCCCGATCATTGGCATCACCATGGGCGACGCCGCTGGCGTGGGCCCGGAAGTCATCGTCAAAAGCCTGACCCACGACATCGTTTATCAACAGTGCCGTCCGCTGGTGGTGGGTGATGCGCGCCGTCTGGAACAGGCCAATATCATCGTCAAGGGCAGCGCAAAAATCCGTCGTATCAAAGAGGCGTCCGAAGCGCTGTATGAGCCGGGCACCATTGATTGCATTGACCTGGATCTGATTCCGGATGATCTGCCGTTCGGGCAGTTGTCACCGATTGCCGGTGACGCCGCCTATCAATACATCGCGCGTGCTGTGCAACTGGCCGAAGCCAAGCAGATCGACGCCATCTGCACGGCGCCGTTGAACAAAGAAGCGTTGCACGCAGGTGGCCACAAATATCCAGGCCACACCGAAATGCTCGCGCACCTGACCAACGTCGACGAGGTGTCGATGATGCTGGTGGCGCCGCAACTGCGGGTAATCCATGTCACCACTCACATTGGCATCATCGACGCGATCCGCAAGATCGAGCCGGGCCTTGTACAGCGCACCATCGAGCGTGGCAATGCGACATTGATCAAAGCCGGTATCGCCAAGCCGCGTATTGGCGTGTGCGGGATCAACCCGCATGCCGGTGAGAACGGGCTGTTCGGCTACGGTGAAGAGGAAGAAAAGATCATCCCTGCGGTGAAGATTCTTCAGGAAAAAGGCTTGGACGTGACAGGCCCGCTGCCAGCAGACACGCTGTTTTTCCGGGCTGGACGGGGTGATTTCGATCTGGTGGTGGCGATGTATCACGACCAGGGTCACGGTCCGGTGAAGGTGCTGGGCCTGGAAGCGGGTGTCAACGTCACGGTCGGGCTGGAAGTGATCCGGACTTCGGTCGACCACGGCACGGCGTTCGACATCGCCGGTAAAGGCATCGCTGACGAGCGCAGCCTGCTGGAAGCGTTGCGTCAGGGGGCCGAACTGGCCACGCGGCGGGGATGAGTTGCAGGCCTGCGGTCGTGTAAGATCGTCGGCCTTCCCGCAATGAGGCCACCCATGAAAGCTGCCGACCGCCACCGCGCCATCCTCGAACTGGTTCGCGCACGCGACACCAACGTCGAACAGTTGAGTGCTGCCCTTGGGGTCTCGGAAGCCACGGTTCGTCGCGACCTGACCATGCTTGCCAAACAGCGACACCTGGTGCGTACCCATGGCGGCGCGACAGCGCTGGTCGGGGTTCATGAACCTGAGGCGTCGCTGGAAGAGCGCAAGGCAACGCAGCGCGATCAGAAAGACGCTATCGCCAAAGCGGCGGCAGCACATGTGCGCGATGGCGACACGGTACTGCTCGACGGCGGCACCACCTGCGCAGCGTTGGCGTTGCATCTTTGCTCGCGGCAGGACATACATGTGGTGACCAACAACCTGCTGGCGGTGATGACGCTGGCAAACGCACCGGGGATTCGCTTGACGATTATCGGTGGCGATTTGCGTGGGTCGAGCATGAGCACGCTGGGGCCGTTGGCGGAGCTGACGCTGAGTCGCTTAAGCGTCGACAAGGCGTTTCTCGGGGCGGATGGCGTGGTGGCCGATTTCGGTCTGTGCGAGGCCAGCGATCAACAGGCCTATCTCAAGGAGTGCATCCTCAAGCGCGCGGCACAGATTTTTGTCCTCGCCGACTCCGACAAACTGGGGCGCGCCCGCCAGCAGCACTGGACACCGATTGAACGAGAGTGGACGTTGATCACGTCCTTGCAGGCAGATGAGCGGTTGTTGGCAGCGTTTCGGGCGGTTCAGCAGATTACGGTTGAGACTGCTTTCACCTGACTGACACCCTTCAGGCCGCATGTAATTACGTCTTCGCGCAAAAGTCCCTTATAGCTTCGTGTTGGCGCGGCGTTATGTAGGACTTTTCCTCGCTGTCATTGCTTTGTCATTCTGCTGTCACTCCTGGCATGCCTAAATCCGGTCAAGACCCTCTGAATCCTTGCCGGGAGCCCAGCCATGACCGATAGCCAGCCTCTGGATTTATCCGAAACCGCACGCTACATGCATGCCGATATCCTTGACAGCTTCGACGAAGAGCTGGAAATGGAGTACGACGATGCACGCCTGGATGCCTTGTTGTCCGACTTGGGCGAAGACGTACCCAAAGGCATTGATCGGCGTGTGTATTTTCGTGAGCTTTTGCGGCTACAAGGTGAGTTGGTCAAGCTGCAGGACTGGGTGGTCAGCCAGAAGCTCAAGGTTGTCGTGTTGTTCGAAGGCCGAGATGCGGCCGGGAAGGGCGGGGCGATCAAGCGCATCACCCAGCGGCTTAATCCGCGGGTGGTGCGTGTGGCTGCACTGACCGCGCCGAGCGAGCGTGAGCGCACGCAGTGGTATTTCCAGCGCTATATATCGCATCTGCCTGCGGCGGGCGAGATGGTGTTGTTCGACCGCAGTTGGTACAACCGCGCTGGTGTTGAGCGGGTGATGGGATTTTGCGATAACGAGGCATATGAAGAGTTCTTCCGCACCGTGCCCGAGTTCGAAAAAATGTTGGTGCGCTCTGGAATTATCCTCATCAAATACTGGTTCTCCATCACCGACGACGAACAGTATCGGCGCTTCCTGATGCGCATCCACGATCCGCTCAAGCAGTGGAAACTGTCGCCAATGGACCTTGAGTCGCGCCGTCGCTGGGAGGATTACACGCGGGCCAAAGAGGAAATGCTGACCCGCTCCCACACCGATGTCGCGCCATGGTGGATTGTCGAGGCCGACGACAAGAAGCGCGCTCGCCTCAATTGCATTCATCACCTGCTGGAACAGATTCCGCGCGGCGAAACCGAATCGCCGCAGGTGATTTTGCCTGCCCGGGAATACAACGCCGATTACCTGCGAGCGCCAGTCCCGAGGGACATGGTGGTGCCGTCGGTTTATTGATCGACGGCGTGCGGCGTCAGATCCTCCAGCGTTTAGCCGTCTTGGCCAGACGCAACTGCAAGCTGTCGAGGGTTTTTGCGAGCTGCAGCGTCAGCAACCGATAGCCGATCAGTTCGCCAGGGATGGCGATTTCGGTGTCCGGCCCGTTTTCCAGCGGTTGCGGTTTGCGCTTGAGCCTTTGCGTCACGCCGTTCTGAAGCGCCCGCGCCATGCTAATGAACTGGCGACGAATGTGTTGTTGCTCAACCTTTAATAACGCCTGGCTCATGTCGGCGGGACGGATGTTGGAGAGGATCTCCAGCGTGCTCAGGCACATGCGAAAGTGCCCCTGAATCGCTTCCAGCTCGACGATGGGAATCCGCACTTCCTTGGACACCGACGGCAACAGTGAACGTAGTTGCAGCATGGTCGCGTTGAGCTTTGCGGTCAGCTTGACATGCTCGTCGGTCGTGATCGATTGCCCGCTGTTGATGCGCTCATACACCTTCGCGCAATCGCGCAGACCGCTCGCCAGGTTGTAACGCCACGAGTAAACCGCATACAGCGGCAGCGCAAAGGAAAACGCCAAGGCCAACGCGATGCCAATCAGAATATCCACGGTGCGCCACAGCCCATCTGACACGGGGTTATCCCCATGCCCAGCGACGATGAACAGCGTGATCGCTGACAGCAGCGCCGTGTAGCCGCCCTTGCCGATCGCGTGATAGGCGAAGAACCCGCAAATCAACGACATCAGCAGATACGTCAGCAGTGGCAGGCCCAGATAGTTTTGCTGCGTCACCACCGCCAGCCCCAGCGCGGCACCGATCAGCGTCCCGTATGCGCGCTCGACCGACTTTTTGCCGATGTTGCCATGGTGCTGCAAACCGCCAATCACGATCAACATCGTCACCGACGCCCATTCACCGTGGGGCAGATTAATCCCCGTGGTCAACAGGATCGACACCAGCAGACCGACGACGATGCGCCCGGCATGAATGTAACGGGCATGTTGGTAGCGGCGATAAGGGTCCAGCAACGGGCGCAGGAGGCGACGCAGCCAAGGGAATCGTGGAAATGTGCGAGAGGTTGTCATGGGCTAAAGACCATCAGAATGGCGAATGTATCCAGTGCGTTCACGAACGTCTGGAACTATGCCTTCTGTTAGGCTTATCGCCAATTTAATCCCGTCGTCGGACGATAAGGAACGCCCCGTTGTCGTACCTGAAAAACCTCTACTGGAAACGCTGGATCAGGAAGCACGGCGTAAAACTTGCCGGTGGTCTGCCGTCATTGAGCAAGCAGACCGAATTGACCGTGGAGGAGCACGCCGAGCTGGGGCATGTCGAAATTCGTTCGAAACAGCTTGAGATCGGCGCACACACCTATATTCGCAGCGGCAGCCACCTGTCGCTGGTGTCGTCGATTGGACGGTTCTGTTCTATCGCATCCGACGTCATTATCGGACAAGAGAAATTCACTCATCCGACCGACTGGGTCAGCACGCACCCCTTCCAATACACCGATTCCCCGTTGACCTATACCGCCAGAACCGATCAAGCCGTCATCGGCCATGACGTCTGGATCGGGCACAGCGCTATGATCATGGAAGGCGTTACCGTCGGCACAGGTGCGGTCATCGCCACCCGCGCCGTTGTCACTAAGGACGTCCCGTCATACGCCATCGTCGTCGGATTTCCTGCACGAGTTGTGCGTTACAGGCATTCGGCGCAGGTGATCGAAAAGTTGCTTGCGAGCCGTTGGTGGGAAGCTCAGGCGAGTCTTTTGAAGACATTGCCGCTGGATGAGCCAGAAGCGTTCTTGCAGCACTTGCCTGTGGTGGGGATTCGCACCAAGGCGAGTTATCGCACATTGCGAATGGCACGGAACGGATGCGGGTTGATTTGAGGCGTCTGCGGGAGCGCGGCCTGGCAGCACCAGACTCACCCGAACATGACCGCATCGCCCGGCCTTCTGCGCGGACTCGGCGACGAACGCTTGGCCGTGGCAATACGCCAAATGCACGAACATCCAAGCCGTTCCTGGACCGTGGCGCAGCTCGCCAAGGAAGCCGCCCTTTCACGCTCCACCTTCTTTGAGCGCTTCACCCAAGCGTTGGGCATGGCGCCAATGGCGTACCTGCTCGCATGGCGTATGGCGTTGGCCAAGAACCTGCTGCACCGTAAGGACGGCAGTGTTTTCGAGATTGCCCAGCGGGTCGGCTACAGTTCAGCGAGCGCATTCAGTGTCGCGTTTACCCGCTATACCGGGCTTGCGCCCACGAGGTATTCGCGGGAATAAATAGCTGTGTAATTGATTACCCTACAAACGGCTGCTCTCAATCCACGACAGATGTAATCGCCAGACAAGCAAAAGCCGCGCACTGCGCGGCTTTGAGTATGGTGGGCCCACACGGACTCGAACCGTGGACCAAGGGATTATGAGTCCCCTGCTCTAACCAACTGAGCTATAGGCCCTCAGTAGGCCGCGGATTATAACGATGGTTTACGTGCTGTGCTATCCGAAAAGTCTGAAACTGTTATACGAAGAAACGTCGCGCAGAATTCCTCTGGCCGCAGGGGAAGGCTGACGATGTAGCCCTGGATCTGTTCGCAGCCTTCGTCGGCCAGAAATTGCTGCTGCTCGATGTTTTCCACGCCTTCGGCGATGACGGTGAGTTGCATGCTGCGGCCCAGGGCGATGATGGCGCGAACGATGGCAGCATCATGAGGGTCGTCCGGCAGGCCGCGCACGAAAGACTGATCGATTTTGAGGATGTCCAGCGGCAGTTTCTTCAGGTAGCTCAGGGATGAATAGCCTGTGCCAAAGTCGTCGATTGCCAGTTGTACGCCCAGTTTTTTCAGTTTATGAAGCACGGACAGTGCTTCTTCTGTCTGGCTCATGATGAAGTTTTCGGTGATTTCCAGCTGTAGGCAGCCTGGCTGCAACCGGTATTGAGTAAGCAACTGTTCGATGCGGTTGACCAGATTGGGCTTTCGCAGTTGCGCTCCGGCGAGGTTGACCGACAAAGGGCCGAAGACGTCGTAGGTCTGGTTCCATTCATACATCTGCCGGCAGGCGCTTTCCAAAACCCATTCGCCAATCTCCAGGATCATGCCGTTTTCTTCGGCCAGAGAGATGAAGCGCTCGGGCGGCACATCGCCGAAGGTTGGGTGGTTCCAGCGAAGCAATGCTTCAGCGCCGACCAAGCGTTGGGTCAAGAGGCTGAGTTTGGGCTGATAAGACAGGGTGAACTGGTTGCGTTCAATGGCTCGACGCAACTCATGTTCGAGGGCGATCCGTTCACTGGCTTGCGCGGTTAGATCGCGAGTGTAGCTTTCTACTCGGTTGCGGCCTTTGGCCTTGGAGCGATACATGGCTGCGTCGGCGTTCTTGATGATCGTCGCGACGTCGAGTCCATCATTGGGGAACAGCGCGGTGCCGATGCTGGAGCTGATGAAAAACTCGTGCTCGCCCGCCTGAAACGGTGCGTTAAAGCTATTTAACAGCTTGATTGCGATTGCTTCGGCATCGCTGGCGTTCTGCAGGCCTGGCAGCAGGATAATGAATTCATCCCCCCCGAGCCGGGCCACGGTGTCGATGTCGCGCAAGTTTTCTTTCAGGCGTTGAGCAATGCCCTTGAGTAGAAGGTCGCCCACCGGATGCCCAAGGCTGTCGTTGATGTGCTTGAAGCGGTCAAGGTCGAGAAACAGCACCGCGCCGAGGCTGTTGCCATGTTGACTGTGCAGGAGCGCAGTGTGCAGTCGACTTTCAAACAGCGTGCGATTGGGCAAGCTGGTCAATGGGTCGTGGTGAGCCTGATAGTCCAGTCGCGCCTGGGCCTGTTTGAGGCTGGAAATATCGGCGAACACGGCCACGAAGTGGGTGATGAATTTGTCGCGGTTTCTTACTGCGCTGATGGTCAGCCAGCTCGGATAGATTTCGCCATTCTTTCGACGATTACTAATTTCACCCTGCCAGTGGCCTTCGGCGGTCAATTGGTACCACATGGCTGCATAAAACGCGCTGTCGTGCAGCCCTGATGCGAGCAGTCGTGGGGTTTCGCCGATTGCCTCGTGCTCGCTGTAGCCCGTTATCTCACTGAATGCCCGATTTACCGCATTGATCCGCTGGCGGGTATCGGTGATCAGAACGCCTTCAGCCGTACTTTCGAATACCGTCGCGGCCAGTTGTAGTTTTTCCTGCATCTGATGGCGTTCGGTGATATCGCGCGCAATGGTCAGCATGCAATCTTCGCCGCCGATGGGCAGTGGCCGTGATGAAATTTCGCACAGTCTGACTTGGCCATCCCTACGGCGTATATGGCTAGTAAAGTCGCGGACGAAGCCGTCGCGATTCAGTTGTTCGAGCAGTAGCTGGCGTTCGTTCAGGTCGACCCAGATACCGAGATCCAGTGTGGTGTGATCCAGTGACATCGAGCTTTGATAGCCCGTAATGCGGCTGAAACCGTCGTTGACCTCCACCAGCAATCCGTCGCTTTGTCGAGTGATCAGCAGGCCGTCAGGCGATGAGTGGAACGCCTTGGCGAATTTTTCTTCTGAGAGCTGCAACTGTTGTTGCGCTTCCTTGAGCGGAGTGATGTCACGTACCACGACAACTAAGGCCAGCGTTGAGTCCAGATCAAACGGTTCTGCCGACAGCAGGCCGGTGAATAAGCGACCATCACAGCGGCGAAAAGGCATCTCGAGGTTTCGAATGCTGCCTTTTTGCAGGCGCTGGAGCAGGCTTGGGCCGATATCGGGAATGCCCCAGATGTTGAGATCCGAAGGCGTTTTGCCAATGACGTCGGCGGCGGTCAGCCCAATTTGTTCGACAAACGCCTGGTTGGCCTCCAGAAAGCAGCCATCTGACAGTCGGGCTATCACCAGAATATCGGGGCATTGCGCGAACACTGAGGCGAATTTGCCCTCGGAAAGGCGCAGCGCTTCTTCAGTCTGCTTGGTTTCGCTGATGTCGATCATCAGGCCGCGCATCACGGGCTCGTGACCATAGCCAATCAGGCTGACAATGTCGCGGACCCACAGCGTCCTGCCGTCGGCACTGATCACACGGTAATCGAGACTGTGATCATGGCCGAGGGCGGTTTCCTGGTTGCAATAGGCTTCTGCTCTTGCGATGTCAGCGGGATGGACGATGCTTCGCCAGAAGCCAGGATGTAACCATTGTGCTAGCGGATAGCCCAACAGGTTTTCTGCGTGCGGAGAGACGTAATTGTAGGAGTAGTCGTGGGTGTTCGCTTCCCAGGCTATGGCCGATAGGCTCTCGATCATGCCGCGGTAGTGATATTCACTGCTGCGCAGTTCTTGTTCGAGGGCAACTCGACGAGAAATTTCCGAGCTGAGTCGACGGTTGATGCGTACCACGACAGCCAGAACCGTGCAGAGCAGCAAAAGGCCTGGCAGCCCATAAAGTAAAAAGTCGCGCCAGAACTTCCCCTCGTCAAAACCTCGAGACGTTGGATATCGCTCTTGCGCTCCTGGTAGCTCGGCTGAAACGTTTTCCGTTACAGATGGGCTGTCAGAAATGGCCAAAAGGTCCTGATGCAAGACGTTTCTTTGCTCAAGGGAGGGCAAGGCAGCGTCCGTGCGATATGTATTTTCTTCATGAAAGCCGGTCTCGGTCTTCTCCTTGTCGGAGAGAGCCCGAGCGTCGACAACTGTCGACCCCATCAAGCATAAGAAAGCTACTGCCGGTATCCAAAACATGGCAGCCTCAAAATTCAGCGCTAGGATTGAATCGAGTGTAGTCGGGCTGGCGAGAGGTGGCACTGTGCCGGAGATTTATTCTTCAAAACGCAAAACCCCCGACAGAGCCGGGGGTTTTGTGATCAACGTTTTGTTTACTCGTCGAGGAACGAACGCAAGTGTTCGCTTCTTGTCGGGTGACGCAGCTTGCGCAGCGCCTTGGCTTCGATCTGACGAATACGCTCGCGCGTTACGTCAAACTGCTTACCTACCTCTTCAAGCGTGTGGTCGGTATTCATGTCGATACCGAAGCGCATACGCAGCACCTTGGCTTCACGAGCGGTAAGGCCGGAGAGGACTTCGCGCGTCGCTTCTTTCAGGCTTTCAACGGTGGCGACATCGATTGGCGACTGCATGGTCGAGTCTTCGATGAAGTCACCCAAGTGCGAATCTTCATCGTCACCGATAGGGGTTTCCATGGAGATCGGCTCTTTGGCGATTTTCAATACCTTGCGGATTTTGTCCTCAGGCATTTCCATGCGTTCGCCCAGCTCTTCCGGCGTCGGTTCGCGACCCATTTCCTGCAGCATCTGGCGGGAAATACGGTTGAGCTTGTTGATCGTCTCGATCATGTGTACCGGAATACGAATGGTACGTGCCTGGTCGGCAATCGAGCGAGTGATCGCTTGACGGATCCACCAGGTGGCATAAGTCGAGAATTTGTAGCCACGACGGTATTCGAACTTGTCCACCGCTTTCATCAAGCCGATGTTGCCTTCCTGGATCAGATCGAGGAATTGCAGGCCACGGTTGGTGTACTTCTTGGCAATGGAGATCACCAGACGCAAGTTTGCTTCAACCATCTCTTTCTTCGCGCGGCGGGCCTTGGCCTCACCGATCGACATGCGACGGTTGATGTCTTTGATCTCGGAGATCTTCAGACCGGTTTCTTCTTCCAGTGTTGTCAGCTTTTGCTGGCAGCGCTGGATGTCGGTTTGCAGACGACCGATGGCTTCAGCGTATTTGCTTTTGCCTTTGGCCAGCGCGTCGGTCCAGCTCTGGTCAACTTCGTTGCCCGGGAACTGGCGCAGGAAGTCGGCACGCGGCATACGGGCATCACGAACGCACAACTGCATGATCGCGCGCTCTTGAGCACGAAGGCGTTCAAGTGCGCTACGAACACGCTCAACCAGACCTTCAAACTGTTTTGGAACCAGTTTGATCGGCATGAACAGCTCGGCCAAGGCCAGTAGTTCTGCGCTGGCTTGCTTGCTGCCACGACCGTGTTTCTTCAGGGCCTTGACTGCAATAGCCATCTGATCGGCGACTGCACCGAAGCGCTGCGCGGCGATGACTGGATCGGGACCACTTTCGGCCTCTTCCTCGTCGTCCGCATCAGCCTCTTCTTCCTCGTCGTCGGCACCTTCGACCTTGTCGGCCTTGGGATCGACTGGCGGCGGCACTTCGGCAGGCGGCGCAATGCCGTCGTCCGGGTCGATGTAGCCGCTCAGTACGTCGGACAGGCGGCCACCTTCGGTGGTGACGCGAGTGTATTCGGAGAGAATGTGATCGACGGTGCCAGGGAAGTGCGCAATTGCGCCCATCACTTCACGGATGCCTTCTTCGATACGTTTGGCGATTTCAATTTCGCCTTCACGTGTCAGAAGCTCGACCGTACCCATTTCACGCATGTACATGCGCACCGGGTCGGTTGTGCGACCAATGTCGGTTTCGACTGCCGCCAACGCTGCGGCTGCTTCTTCAGCCGCCGCCTCGTCGGTGTCAGCTTCGGCCAACAAAAGGGCGTCCGCATCCGGGGCACTCTCGAATACGTTGATCCCCATGTCGTTAATCATGCGGATGATGTCTTCCACCTGTTCCGGATCTGAAATATCCTCCGGCAGGTGGTCGTTGACCTCGGCGTAAGTCAGGTAACCCTGCTCACGACCACGGCTGATCAACTCTTTGAGGCGAGACTGTTGTTGCGCTTTTCCGGACATAACACCCTATCCACTGAAGGTCTTGGCGGGCAAAAAACAAGCCGAGGATTATACCCGAGCTAGGACCTCACGCGCCAGTTGAGGTCGGGGTTTGTGCAGGAACTTTGCGATTTAACAGATTGAGTAGCTGAACTTTTTCTTCAGCGGACAACCCGGTCTGCCGTTCCTTCCTGATCAATTGATCCAGGCTTCGCTCGCGTTGGCGGGCGGACAACCTAGTTATAGTGTCGAAAAACTGTTGTTCAAGGTTATCGGCCGAGATCAGCCATTCCTTTTCTGCAAGTTGTCGTAATAATCGTCCTTGATCGGTTCCGTGCCAGCGGGCGATCAGTTGCAGCGACCGCAGCTTCGGGTTTTTCTGCAGCGCTTCGAGCAATGCCACCAGCAACTGCGAATAAACATTGTCTTCAGCGGCGAAGTGGCTGGCATCCTCGACCTTGCCCGACAACTCAGGATGATGCAGCAAGGTTCTGAGTGCGGTAAGGGTCGGCGGTTCAACCGTCGCCGGTGTGCGCGGCGCGCGGGGTTCGAAGTCAGGGCGTTTGCCGTTCTTGTCCCACTTTTTGCCGTCCCACGGTTTCTTTTCCCATTTCCTTTGTTGTCCACCGGATTTGTTCGGTGTCCAGTCTGTCTGTGCCTGGTACGCGTCGTGCGGTTGATAATCGCTGTAATCGGGGATGGCGTCGTAATCGATCCCAGGGTCGTAGCCGTTCGGTGCTTCCTGCGGTGCGTTCTGCACCAACTGGGTCATCGCCGTCGTATTGAGCCCGGTAATTTCGGTCAAACGCTGGCGCATCAACGCACGCAGGTTCGCGCCTGGGACCTTTTCAATCAGCGGCGCCGCCAGGGTGGCCATATGGGCCTTGCCCTCAAGCGACCGCGGATCGGCTTCCTTGGTCAGTTGTTCAAAGAAATAATCGGCCAGTGGTTGAGCATGCTGGGCGATCCTGGCCTTGAATGCATCTGTGCCCTCGGAGCGAACCAGGGTGTCCGGATCTTCGCCTTCCGGTAGGAACAGAAATCGCGCACGCCGGCCATCCTGTAGGCTCGGCAACGCTGCTTCCAGTGCGCGCCAGGCGGCGTTGCGACCGGCTTGATCGCCATCAAAACAAAACAACACGTTCGGTACGACCCGGAACAGCTTTTTCAAATGATCTTCGCTGGTGGCCGTACCCAGCGTTGCGACGGCATTACGCAAGCCTTGTTGGGCCAGGGCAATGACGTCCATGTAGCCCTCAACGACGATGATCTCGTCAAGGTTGCGGTTGTGCTTCCTGGCTTCGAACAGGCCATACAGTTCCTGTCCTTTATGAAACACCGGCGTTTCGGGAGAGTTCAGGTATTTTGGCTTGTCGTCACCCAGAACCCGGCCACCGAACGCGATGACTCGGCCGCGGCTGTCGCGGATAGGAAACATCACGCGATCCCTGAACCGGTCGTAGCGCTTGCCGGTTTCGGCGTTTTCAATCAGCAGGCCGGCATCAATCATTGCCTTCTGCTGAAGCGTATCGCTGCTCAAGTGCTTGTATAGATTGTCCCAGCCCGGTGGGGCAAAGCCCAAACCGAAGTCCCGAGCTATTTCGCCTGAAAGGCCGCGGCCCTTCAGATAATCCACTGCCGACTTGCGAGTCGGATGGCTTTTCAGTGCGACTCGGTAGTATTCGGCGGCGGCTGCCAATAGCGGGTAAAGCGGAGAATCAGTAGGTTGTCGTGGCTTTTGGCCTTTGACCCCCTGTTCGCGCGGAACCTCCATGCCAGCCGCTTTGGCCAGTTCCTCGACGGCCTGAGGGAAATCCAGGTTGTCGTGGTCCATGATGAAGCCGAGTGCGTTGCCGCCTGCGCCACAGCCAAAGCAATAGTAGAACTGCTTGTCTGGACTGACGCTGAATGATGGGGTCTTTTCTTTGTGGAACGGACAGCAGGCGCTGAAGTTCTTGCCGGTTTTTTTTAATTGGACGCGTGAGCTGACTACATCGACGATGTCGGTGCGGTTCAGGAGGTCGTCAATAAAACCTTGGGGAATCAGTCCGGCCATGGCGTTCTCATCATCAGGCGCCTCGCCAGAGAAGTCGTGGCGAATCCAAAGCGTAACGACGGTTGCTTGGTCAGTGTAGACGTGGTCAACGCGGCCCGATCAGGCTAGACGGGTTGACGAGATTTGTCTCAGTCGCATCGGCGGCATCGACAGCCTCTGTCAGTGGTGCATGTAGCTAATTACTGCAACTGCCGACAGCCCGGTTTTGAGGCCGGGCAAGGCAGAAGCTTGCGACAGACGTCTGATTAGTACAGACGAACGGCGCGGCGCTGTTCGCGCTGAACTTTCTTGGCGTGACGCTTAACAGCAGCTGCTGCTTTACGTTTACGCTCAGAAGTCGGCTTCTCGTAAAATTCGCGGCTACGAACTTCAGCCAGAACACCGGCTTTTTCGCAGGAGCGCTTGAAACGACGCAGAGCTACGTCGAAGGGTTCGTTCTCTTTAACTTTGACGGCTGGCATCCAGAGCTACCTTCATTCATTACCGGGTCAACGCTTGGTGCAAACACTGCACTAAGTACGTCGGTTTTTAAGGGTTGCGGATGTTAACCCCTCGACGCGAGGAATGCAAAGCCTCTGATCGAAAACCGCTGGTAGGGGGCATGAGCGGCGACTATTATGCGCGCCTTCGAATCGAGCCCCAACAAGGCGTACCCCATGCTAGTACTGGGATTGGAAACTTCTTGCGATGAAACCGGTGTGGCGCTGTACGACAGTGAACGCGGGCTTCTCGCCGACGCGCTGTTCAGTCAGATCGACCTGCACCGGGTCTATGGTGGCGTGGTGCCTGAGCTGGCTTCTCGCGATCACGTCAAACGTATGCTGCCGTTGATTCGTCAGGTGCTGGCCGAGGCTGATTGTGCGGTGACCGAGATCGACGGCATTGCCTACACGGCAGGGCCCGGGCTGGTCGGCGCCTTGCTGGTGGGCGCTTCCTGCGCGCAGGCGCTGGCCTTTGCCTGGGATATCCCAGCGTTGGGCGTACACCATATGGAAGGCCATTTGCTGGCGCCCATGCTGGAAGACAACCCGCCTGAGTTCCCGTTCGTCGCTTTGTTGGTGTCCGGGGGGCACACGCAACTGGTGCGGGTCGATGGTATCGGTCAATACCAGTTGCTGGGTGAGACCCTGGACGATGCAGCGGGCGAGGCGTTCGACAAGACCGCGAAGATGATGGGCATGCATTATCCAGGCGGTCCGGAAATCTCTCGTCTGGCACTGCGCGGTGTGGCGGGGCGGTTCGTGTTCCCGCGTCCGATGACGGATCGTCCAGGTCTGGATTTCAGTTTCAGCGGTCTTAAAACCTTCGCGCTCAACACCTGGCAGCAGTGTCAGGGCGCTGGAGACGACGGCGAACAAACCCGTTGCGACATCTCGCTGGCCTTCCAGCAAGCGGTGGTGGACACTTTAACCATCAAATGCAAGCGTGCATTAAAGCAGACCGGCCTCAAACGCCTGGTGATCGCCGGTGGCGTCAGTGCCAACAAGGCATTGCGTCAGTCACTTGAACAGATGCTCGATGGCTTGAGCGGCAACGTTTATTACGCACGTCCCGAGTTTTGCACCGATAACGGCGCGATGATCGCCTTTGCCGGTTGTCAGCGATTGCAGGCCGGTCAACGGGAAGGATTGAGTATCAGTGTTCAGGCTCGATGGCCCATGGAGCAATTGCCGGCGCTGTGATGGCGAGCGCGATGAATCTCGCTCATGGTCAGGATTCAGAAATGCCGTTCGCGCCCGGCAAACAGGTCGCGTAGATTGCCCCGATGGCGCCAGACAATCAGCAGCGTCAACAGTGTCATCGGCATCAGTACTTGCGGTTCTTGCCAGGCCAGCAACGGTAGGGTCAGTGGTGTGGCAATCAATGCGGCGAGTGAACTGGTTCGGGTCAGGTAAAAGGTCAACAGCCAGGCAGCGATAGCCAGAAGGGCGGCAGGCAGATACAGGCCCAGCAGCACACCTGCGGCGGTGGCGACGCCTTTGCCGCCGCGAAAGCGGAAGTACAACGGGAATAGATGGCCGATCACTGCGCACAGGCCGATCCACGCTTGTTGTCGTGGGTCCAGGCCGACGCCGTTGGCGATCAGTACCGGAATCAGTCCTTTGCACAGGTCACCGATAAGGGTGAGGATGGCGAGCTTTTTTCCGGCCAGGCGTAGCATATTGGTTGCGCCAGCATTGCCTGAACCGCTGCCACGCGGGTCCGGGCTGCCAGTGAGGCGGCTTAGCAAGATGGCGAAGGACAGTGAGCCGAGCAGGTAGGCGAGGAACGCCAGTAACCAAAACATGCTAACCATTCCGGGTGAGGAAGCCCTGATTCTAACGGCGCATCGCGCCCTTGTCGTGCAGCGGAGAGAACGGGTTGGACAGAGTGTTTATCGAGGGGCTGGAAGTCGATACAGTCATCGGCGCCTACGACTGGGAGCGTAGCATCCGTCAGTGCTTGCGTTTGGACCTGAGCTTTGCCTGGGATAACCGGTCTGCCGCTACGGATGACGATTTGAGCAAGGCGCTTGATTACGCCAGTGTCTCCCAGCGTATCCAGGCTTTTGCGCAGGCGTCTCAGTTTCAGTTAGTCGAGACTTTTGCCGAACGCCTGGCCGAAGTGCTGATGAGTGAGTTCAATATTCCCTGGATGCACCTCAAGCTGACCAAGCCTGGTGCTGTTCCGGCCGCCAAAGGTGTGGGTGTGGAGATAGAGCGCGGATGTCGCTGACACAAATTTTCCTGGGACTGGGCAGCAACATTGAGCGCGAAAACCATCTGTGCGCGGGGCTAGAGGCGCTGGCGGGTTTTCTGACCGATATGAGGTGCTCGCCCGTCTTCGAGAGCCATCCAGTGGGTATCAAAAGTGGCCCATTTTTTAATCTGGTGGTGTCGGCGCTGACTGATTTGCCCCTGATGGAGCTGGACCGTCGCCTGAAATTCATCGAAGCCGACAATGGTCGGTACGCGCCGGACCGTAAAGGCTTGCCGCTGGATATCGACGTGCTGTTGTACGGTGAGCAGGTGGGTAATTTTGATGGGTTGATCTTGCCGCGTGCCGAAATCCTGAAGAACGCGTTCGTGCTGTGGCCGCTTTCGCTGATCGCGCCGCAGGTTAAGCATCCAGGCGTCAACATCGTCTTCAGTCAGTTATGGGCTCAGGCCCAGATCGACCAGAAGCTCTGGCCGGTCGGATTTGAATGGCGTGGCGAGCAATTGACGCCCCAACATTTGCGGTCGGCGTATCCACGATAGTCCAGGCGGGATGCATTCCCCCCTGGGAGTGCGCCTACAGGGAAGGCGCGTTCTTTGGGAGGTACGGCGGCAGGTACAGCCCAAGGTACGCCTCAAACACGCGCATGCCCTCTTCGGCCATGCGATGGGTGATCTCGTTATGCAGCTGTACCGATCGCGCATACACACGGTCGGCGAGTTCGATCGCCAAAGCAAAGACATCCACGTCATCCGGCAGGGCGGGTAACTGAAAATGCCGGGCGAATAGCGCGTGCATGAGGTTGCCGAGCTCTATGTCGTGCTGGCGGTCAGCTTGGGTGACTTCGGTCAAACCGTGCTGGGCGAGGATTAACTGACACGCCGCGGCATCTTCGCTGTAGATGTTGAGCATGCGGGTTTCGACCAGGCGGGACAGGTCGCGCCATGCGTTCAGCTCGGCGTGGTCAATCGGTTGTTCGAGGCTTTGGCGGAAGGCGGCGTGAACATCGGCAGTGAGCGCTTCCAGCAGAGCCGGGACGCTGGCGAAGAAGTGATAGACCGACGAGGGCGGAATCCCGGCACGTTCGGCGACGCTGTAGATCGACAAGCCTGCCACGCCCTCTGCCGCCAGCAGCGCACGCGCGGCGTCGAGAATCGAATCGATCCGGGCCTGGCTGCGTGCGCGGGGTTTGCGGGGAGTGGCAGTGCGGGTCATCGAAGCATCTCTGGAGCGCAGGATGGGGCATTGTACGCGAGGTCGTAAATCCAGATGCAATCCCTGTAGAGCCTGCTGAAGGCTGCGAGACGGCATGGCAATCGACATGCTCGCAGCGTCTGACGCATTGCATCGCAGCCTTCGGCGGCTCCTGGGGGGATCGCATTCCGTTCGCAGAAGCGCGTGCTGTCCAAAATAAAAAACGCCGCCGGTCCTCGCGGGCCGGCGGCGTTGTTTTTATTTCACACGGTCGTTAAACGGTGTGCAGATACCAGTTGTACTCAAGGTCGGAGATGGAGTGCTCGAATTCCTCCAGCTCACTTTCCTTGCAGGCCACAAAGATATCGATGTATTTCGGATCGATGTACTTGGCCATGACTTCGCTGTCGTCCAACTCGCGCAATGCATCGCGCAGGTTGTTGGGCAGGCTTTGTTCGTTTTGCTCGTAGGAGTTGCCTTCAACGGGCGGACCTGGCTCGATCTGGTTAGTCAGGCCGTGGTGAATACCGGCCAATACCGACGCCATCAGCAGGTAGGGGTTGGCGTCTGCGCCAGCGACCCGGTGTTCGATGCGCACAGAGTCGGGCGTGCCGGTCGGAACGCGCACGGCGACCGTACGGTTGTCCAGACCCCAGCACGGCGAGTTGGGCACATAGAACTGAGCACCGAACCGGCGATAGGAGTTGACGTTCGGGCACATGAACGCCATCTGTGCCGGTAGGGTCTCGAGCACACCGCCGATCGCATGACGTAATGCGGCGTTCTGCTCGGGATCCTCGCTGGTGAAGATGTTTTTACCATCGCGATCAAGGATCGAAATGTGTACGTGCAAACCATTGCCCGCCTGGCCAGGGTACGGCTTGGCCATGAAGGTGGTGTCCATTTCATGGTCGTAGGCGATGTTTTTGATCAGACGCTTGAGCAGTACCGCGTAGTCGCAGGCCTTTAGCGCGTCTGCGGTGTGGTGCAGGTTCACTTCGAACTGCGCCGGAGCACTTTCCTTGACGATGGCGTCGGCAGGGATGCCTTGCTCTTTCGCACCTTCCAGAATGTCCTGGAGGCAATCGACGTATTCGTCGAGGTCGTCGATCAGGTAGACCTGTGTCGAGTGCGGGCGTTTGCCGGAAATCGGCGAGCGCGGGGGTTGTGGGCGACCGTTCACGTTCTCCTGATCGATCAGGTAGAACTCGAGTTCGAAAGCGGCGCAGATGGTCAGACCCATTTCGTCGAACTTGCTCACCACTTGGCGCAGTACTTCACGCGGGTCGGCGAAGAAGGGGGTGCCTTCCAGTTCGTGCATGGTCATCAAAAGTTGTGCGGTAGGACGCTTCTGCCAGGGCTCATTGCAGAGAGTGTCGGGGATTGGATAACAGATTCGGTCAGAATCACCGATGTCCAGACCCAGACCGGTGCTTTCCACCGTTGAGCCGTTGATATCCAGAGCGAAAAGAGAAGCTGGGAGGTTGATGCCTTTTTCGTAAACCTTATGGAGGCTGGTGCGTTCGATGCGCTTGCCGCGCACCACTCCATTCATATCTGCAATCAGAAGGTCAACGTATAGAACCTCAGGATGTTCCTTAAGGAACGCGTTCGCTTCGTTGAGCTGAACGGCACGCGGGGGTACCGACATGATGCAACACCTTTGTTGTTGAAAATATCAATCATCGAGCATTACGGGTTTCAGTCAATCTGAAAGCCCTCATGAAGTCAAGAGAGCCCTGATTTGCCCTAAAAAGGCGCCTTATGGGCTTTTTTGCCGCACTTTGGGGCAAATTTTATACCTTGAACGTCGTTGGAGCTACGGGCTCGAGCGGGCTGTGTTGTATTTTTTACGGGGGTGTTGTGAAAAAAAATGAACAAGGCTAAGCTCGATTTCAACCCATAACAGCAATAATACCGGGGGTCACATGCCTCGCCTGCCACTGATCGGCGTCACCGCATGCACTAAGCAGATCGGTTCGCATGCCTATCACATCAGTGGCGACAAGTACGTCCGCGCAGTCGCTGTCGCTGCCAAGGGCCTGCCGCTGATTCTGCCATCGCTGGCCGAGTTGATAGACCCGGCCCAGATACTCTCAAGTGTCGATGGGCTGCTGTTTACGGGCTCTCCCTCCAATGTCGAACCCTATCACTATGGCGGCCCAGCCAGTGCGGCGGGTACCGATCATGACCCCTTGCGCGACCGAACCACCTTACCCCTTATTCGTGCTGCCGTGGCTGCGGGTGTGCCGGTGCTGGGTATTTGTCGCGGGTTTCAGGAGATGAATGTGGCGTTTGGCGGCAGCCTGCATCAGAAGGTTCACGAAACCGGAACCTATATGGATCATCGTGAACCGCAGAATGAACCGGTCGAGGTTCAATACGCACCGAGCCACCTCATGCATGTTCAGCCGGGCGGTATCCTCGACGGCCTGGGGCTTGCGAGTGAAATACAGGTCAACTCGATTCATGGGCAAGGCATCGAGCGTCTGGCGCCCGGTCTGCGCGTGGAGGCGGTGGCGCCCGATGGCCTGATCGAGGCGATCTCGGTGCCGTCGGGCGCAGCTTTTGCTTTAGGCGTTCAGTGGCACCCGGAGTGGCAGGTCACGCGAAATCCAGACTATCTTTCAATCTTCCAGGCATTTGGCGATGCCTGTCGAAAACGGGCACTGCAACGTGACGCCCAAGCGTCAAAAAACGCCTGATTACCATGATGGTGATCAGTCACTGAAACCTGAGGTATTTATGAGTACCAACCTCGACCAGCTCACCGATTGGTTGAAAGAACACAGGATTACCGAAGTCGAATGCATGATCTCCGACCTCACCGGTATCACCAGGGGCAAGATTTCACCGACCAACAAGTTCATCGCCGAAAAAGGCATGCGTTTGCCTGAAAGTGTTTTGCTGCAAACCGTGACCGGCGATTACGTCGAAGACGACATTTATTACGAGTTGCTGGACCCTGCGGACATCGACATGTTCTGCCGCCCTGATCAGAACGCGGTGTTTCTGGTGCCCTGGGCCATAGAGCCTACTGCGCAGGTGATCCACGACACCTACGACAAGCAAGGCAACCCCATCGAGCTGTCGCCGCGCAACGTCCTCAAAAAAGTGTTGAAACTCTATACCGATCAAGGCTGGCAGCCGATTGTGGCGCCGGAAATGGAGTTTTACCTGACCAAGCGCAGTGACGACCCCGACTATCCTTTGCAGCCGCCGATTGGTCGTTCTGGGCGTCCCGAGACGGGTCGCCAATCGTTCTCCATCGAAGCCGCCAATGAATTCGACCCGTTGTTCGAAGACGTCTACGACTGGTGCGAGCTGCAAAATCTTGATCTGGACACATTGATTCACGAAGACGGTACGGCGCAGATGGAAATCAACTTCCGTCACGGCGATGCATTGCACCTGGCGGATCAGATACTGGTGTTCAAACGCACCATGCGCGAAGCCGCGCTCAAGCACGATGTCGCCGCAACCTTCATGGCCAAGCCCATGACCGGCGAGCCAGGCAGCGCCATGCACCTGCACCAGAGCATTATCGACATCGAGACCGGCAAGAACATCTTCTCCAATGAAGACGGGACCATGAGCCAGTTGTTCCTGCACCATATTGGCGGACTGCAGAAACTCATCCCCGAGCTGTTGCCGCTGTTTGCGCCTAACGTCAACTCGTTCCGCCGCTTCTTGCCGGATACCTCGGCGCCCGTGAACGTGGAGTGGGGCGAGGAAAACCGCACCGTGGGCCTGCGCGTTCCTGATGCAGGGCCACACAACCGCCGCGTTGAAAACCGCTTGCCAGGTGCCGACGCCAACCCCTATCTGGCGATTGCCGCGAGTCTGCTGTGCGGCTTCATTGGGATGATCGAGGGTATGAACCCGAGCGCGCCGGTGGTGGGGCGTGGTTACGAACGCCGCAATTTGCGCTTGCCGTTGACCATCGAAGACGCGCTGGAACGTATGGAAAACAGCAAGACCGTCGAGAAGTACCTCGGTGAGAAATTCATTAAAGGCTACGTCGCGGTCAAGCGCGCCGAGCATGAAAACTTCAAGCGTGTGATCAGCTCGTGGGAGCGGGAATTCCTGCTCTTCGCTGTCTAAGGCGCCTTGGCGCCGGCCGGTTTCTGGCAGTCAGAGGATCGGCGACGGCTGACACGCGATACCTGGAATATGGAGTGCTACATGAGTTCGAAAAACCCGAAAACCCGCGAATGGCAAGCGCTCAGCAATGAGCACCACCTGGCGCCCTTCAGCGACTTCAAGCAACTTAAAGAGAAAGGCCCACGCATCATCACTCATGCCAAGGGCGTTTATCTGTGGGACAGCGAAGGCAACAAGATCCTCGACGGCATGGCTGGTCTCTGGTGTGTCGCCATTGGTTACGGTCGCGATGAGCTGGCCGATGCCGCCAGTCGACAAATGCGCGAGTTGCCTTACTACAACCTGTTCTTCCAGACCGCTCACCCGCCTGCGCTGCAATTGGCCAAAGCCATCTCCGAGATCGCGCCAAAGGGCATGAACCACGTGTTCTTCACAGGTTCAGGCTCAGAAGGCAACGACACCGTGCTGCGCATGGTTCGCCATTATTGGGCAATCAAAGGTAAGCCGAACAAGAAGGTCATCATCAGCCGCATCAATGGTTATCACGGTTCGACCGTTGCTGGCGCTAGCCTGGGCGGCATGACCTACATGCACGAACAAGGTGATTTGCCGATTCCGGGTATTGTCCACATCCCGCAGCCGTACTGGTTCGGTGAAGGCGGCGACATGACCCCCGATGAGTTCGGCACCTGGGCCGCCGAGCAACTGGAAAAGAAGATTCTCGAACTGGGCGTCGACAATGTTGGCGCGTTCATAGCCGAGCCGATTCAGGGCGCGGGCGGCGTGGTCATTGCGCCGGATACCTATTGGCCGAAGATCAAAGAGATCCTCTCCAGGTACGACATCCTGTTTGTCGCCGATGAGGTGATCTGTGGCTTTGGGCGCACGGGTGAGTGGTTCGGTAGCGATTTTTACGACCTCAAACCGGACCTGATGACCATTGCCAAGGGCCTGACCTCGGGCTACATCCCTATGGGCGGCGTGATTGTGCGCGATGAATTCGTCGACGTGCTGAACGAAGGCGGCGACTTCAACCATGGTTTTACCTACTCCGGCCACCCGGTCTCGGCGGCTGTTGCGTTGGAAAACATCCGCATCTTGCGCGACGAAAAGATCGTGGAACGTGTGAAATCGGAAACGGCACCATATTTGCAAAAGCGTTTGCGTGAGCTGAATGACCATCCGCTGGTGGGAGAAGTGCGCGGTGTCGGGCTGTTGGGCGCCATCGAACTGGTGCAGGACAAAGCCACTCGCAAGCGTTATGAGGGTAAAGGCGTCGGCATGATCTGCCGCAGCTTCTGCTTCGATAATGGGCTGATCATGCGCGCGGTCGGCGACACCATGATCATTTCTCCGCCACTGGTTATCAGTTTTGCTGAAATTGACGAGTTGATCGAGAAGGCCCGTAAGTGCCTGGATCTGACGTTGGAAGCGTTGCAAGGCTGACGCAACCTGTTGGAGCGAGGTTTGCACGCGAAGGCTGTTCAGCCGCAGAGATTTTCGCTGACTCGGCCGGCCTCTTCGCGGGCAAGCCTCGCTCCAACACGGACGGGTAAGTTTTCGGCAGATGAAACTTTTGAAAGTAATGCAGCAAGGCAGACCAGCCAGCTTGTAAGTCCGCCCAGGAAATTGCCAGACTAACGGCTGTTTTAGTCGCCGCTACCCCACGGTTAGTGATCATTTATTGGAGCTGTACGCATGAAGATATTTGGCAAGACCCTCCTCGCGCTATCCCTGATGGGCGCAGTGGCCGCAGCTGCTCAGGCCGACGACAAAGTTCTCCACGTTTACAACTGGTCCGATTACATCGCCCCTAACACCATCGCTGATTTTGAAAAAGAATCGGGCATCAAAGTCGTCTACGACGTCTTTGACAGTAACGAAACCCTTGAGGCCAAATTGCTGGCGGGCAAGTCGGGTTACGACATCGTTGTTCCGTCGAACAACTTCCTGGCCAAGCAAATCAAGGCTGGTGTTTATCAGGAGCTGGACAAGTCCAAGCTGCCTAACTACAAGAACCTGGACCCTGCGTTGCTCAAGGCAGTATCGATCAGTGACCCGGACAACAAGCACGCCTTCCCGTACATGTGGGGCTCAATTGGTATCGGCTTCAACGCCGACAAGGTCAAGGCCGCGCTGGGTGCCGATGCGCCAGTCGATTCCTGGGACTTGCTGTTCAAACCTGAAAACGCAGCCAAGCTGAAAAAATGCGGTATCAGCTTCCTCGATTCGCCAACCGAAATGTTGCCAGTCGCGCTGCATTATCTGGGGCTGCCGACCGATTCACAGAAGAAAGAAGACATCGCTAAGGCTGAAGACCTGTTCAAACAGATTCGCCCTTCGGTCACCTACTTTCACTCCTCCAAGTACATCTCGGACCTCGCCAACGGCAACATTTGCGTAGCGGTGGGTTACTCGGGTGACGTGTATCAGGCCAAGGCGCGTGCTGAGGAAGCCGGCGGCAAGGTCAAAGTCAGCTACAACATTCCCAAAGAAGGCGCTGGCAGCTTCTATGACATGGTCGCGATTCCTAAAGACGCCGAAAACGTCGAAGGCGCGTACAAGTTCATGAACTTCATCCTGCAGCCTAAAGTGATGGCCGAAATCACTAACGCTGTTCACTTCCCGAACGGTAACAAGGCGGCCACCGAGTTCGTCGACAAAGACATCACTGCCGACCCTGGCGTTTATCCACCGGCAAACGTGCTGGCCAAGCTGTACGCGATCGCCGACCTGCCTGCGGCAACGCAGCGGATCATGACCCGCAGCTGGACCAACATTAAATCGGGTAAATAAGCCGAGTGCGTCGTCGCTGACAACGCATATCCTGTAGGAGCGGACTTGTTCGCGAGACGGTGTAGCTGGACACACCGTATCGATTTCTCGCCAACAAGTTGGCTCCTACAGGTTCCAGGTCATCCCTTGGATACACACGTCACAAAAAGTTTTTTTGCGAGCAGGGTTTATCGAAGGTAAGTTGCGCGCCGGATTTGTCATTGGCAGTTATCACTGGCAACGACACAGGCGAAAGGCCCACCTACTAAAAAGGACGGCAAACGTGTCTATTTCTTTATTTTCAAAAAGCGTGCTGCTGGGCGCGGGTCTGACGCTCGCCGTCAATGCCTTTGCAGAGTCCACTGTCCGCATTTATAACTGGTCCGATTACATCGGCACCGACACGCTGGCGGATTTTGAATCCACCACCGGAATCAAGACCAAATACGACGTCTTCGACTCCAACGAAACCCTGGAAGGCAAGCTGCTCGCCGGTCACACCGGTTATGACGTGGTCGTGCCGTCCAACCACTTCCTTGGCAAGCAGATCAAGGCCGGTGCGTTCCAGAAACTCGACAAGTCACAACTCCCCAATTACTCCAACCTCGATCCCGAACTGCTCAAGCGTCTGGAAAAAAACGATCCTGGCAATCAATATGCCGTGCCTTATCTGTGGGGCACCAACGGCATTGGCTACAACGTCGATAAGGTCAAAGCCGCGTTAGGCGTCGACACCATCGACTCGTGGGCCGTGCTGTTCGAGCCCGAGAACATTAAAAAGCTGCAGAAGTGCGGCGTCGCGTTCCTCGACTCGGCTGACGAGATGATGCCCGCGGTCCTGAACTACATGGGGCGTAACCCCAACAGCACTGACGAAAAAGACTACAAGGACGCCGAAGCCAAGCTGCTCAAAGTGCGTCCGTACGTGACGTACTTCAACTCCTCCAAATACATCTCGGACCTGGCCAACGGCGAAATCTGCGTCGCCGCCGGGTTCTCCGGTGACGTGTTCCAGGCCAAGTCCCGTGCCGAGGAAGCTGGCAAAGGAGTGAACATCGCCTATGCAATTCCCAAAGAAGGCGGCAACCTTTGGTTCGACATGCTGGCGATCCCGGCTGACGCCCCGGACGTCAAAGCTGCTCATGCATTCATCAACTACATCCTCAAGCCTGACGTCATCGCCAAGGTCAGCGATCAGGTCGGTTACGCCAATCCGAATCCGGCCTCGGGCGAATTGATGGATCAGGAAATCCGTACCGACGAGTCGGTTTATCCGTCTAAAGAGGTCCAGGATCGGTTGTTTGTGAACTCCGAGTTGCCACCGAAGATTCAGCGTCTGATGACTCGCAGCTGGACCAAGATCAAGTCCGGCAAATAAAAGACCTCGCGCCCGGCCATACAGGCCGGGCTGCAAAAACAGTTGGGAGTTTCACCCATGGCAGTTGCCTCCGGCGCCTACAAAAAAGCCCTCGAAGGTGGTCAGCAACCTAAATCGGTGCTGGTCAAAATCGACCGGGTCACGAAAAAGTTCGACGAGACGGTTGCTGTGGACGACGTATCTCTGCAGATCAACAAAGGCGAGATATTTGCCTTGCTTGGCGGTTCTGGTTCAGGGAAGTCCACGCTGCTGCGCATGCTCGCAGGTTTCGAGCGGCCGACCGAAGGGCGGATCTACCTCGATGGCGTCGACATCACCGACATGCCGCCGTACGAGCGTCCGATCAACATGATGTTCCAGTCCTACGCGCTGTTTCCGCACATGACCGTGGCGCAAAACATTGCCTTCGGCTTGCAGCAAGACAAGCTGCCCAAGGCTGAAGTCGAGACCCGCGTGAACGAAATGCTCAAGCTGGTGCAGATGACCCAGTACGCCAAGCGCAAGCCGCATCAGCTGTCCGGCGGTCAGCGACAACGGGTCGCACTGGCGCGCTCGTTGGCCAAGAAGCCCAAGCTGCTGTTGCTTGACGAACCCATGGGCGCGCTGGACAAGAAGCTGCGTTCACAGATGCAACTGGAGTTGGTGGAAATCATCGAGCGGGTCGGCGTGACCTGCGTAATGGTGACCCACGACCAGGAAGAAGCCATGACCATGGCGCAGCGCATCGCGATCATGCACCTGGGCTGGATCGCTCAGATCGGCAGCCCGGTGGACATCTATGAAACCCCGACCAGTCGTTTGGTCTGCGAGTTTATCGGCAACGTCAACTTGTTCGAGGGCGAAGTAATTGAGGACATGGAAGCCCACGCGCTGATTCGCAGCCCGGAGCTGGAGCGCGAAATCTATGTCGGCCACGGCATCAGCACCTCAGTGGAAGACAAACACATCACCTACGCCATTCGCCCGGAAAAACTGCTGATCACCACCGAGCAACCGACCTCGCAATACAACTGGTCACGCGGCAAGGTGCATGACATCGCCTACCTCGGCGGGCATTCGGTGTTCTACGTGCAACTGGCGTGCGGCAAGCTGGTGCAGTCGTTCGTGGCCAATGCCGAACGCCGTGGCACGCGCCCGACCTGGGACGACGAAGTGTTCGTCTGGTGGGAAGACGACAGCGGCGTGGTACTGCGCTCATGAAGCTACGAAAAATCAAACGTACGCTCGACCGAATAACCCCCAATGGCCGGCAGATGGTCATCGGTGTTCCATTCCTTTGGCTGTTCCTGTTCTTTGCGCTGCCGTTTCTGATCGTCATCAAGATCAGTTTCGCCGAAGCCGACGTCGCGATTCCTCCGTACACCGAGATATTCGCCTACGCCGAGCAGAAGCTCGACATCGTCCTCAACTTCGCCAACTACGCGTTGTTGACCGGCGACGACCTGTATATCTCGGCGTACCTGGGTTCGTTGAAGATGGCGTTCTTCAGTACGCTGCTGTGCCTGTTGATCGGTTATCCGATGGCCTACGGCATCTCCATTGCCCGCAAAGAAATGCAAACGGTGTTGCTGCTGCTGATCATGATGCCGACCTGGACCGCGATCCTGATCCGCGTTTACGCGTGGATGGGCATCCTCAGCAACAACGGCCTGCTCAATGCCTTCCTGATGTGGCTGGGGTTGATTGACCAGCCGTTACAGATCCTCAATACCAACCTGGCGGTTTATATCGGTGTCGTTTATTCGTACCTGCCATTCATGATCCTGCCGCTCTACGCCAACCTGGTGAAGCACGATCAAAGTCTGCTGGAAGCCGCGTCAGACCTTGGTTCGAGCACGTTCAACAGCTTCTGGAAAATCACCGTGCCGCTGTCCAAGAACGGCATCATCGCTGGCTGCATGCTGGTGTTCATCCCGGTGGTGGGCGAGTTCGTGATTCCTGAACTGCTGGGCGGTCCCGAGACGCTGATGATCGGTAAGGTCTTGTGGCAAGAATTCTTCAACAACCGCGACTGGCCGGTGGCCTCTTCGCTGGCGGTGGTGATGCTGTTGATCCTCATCGTGCCGATCATTCTGTTTAACCGTAGCCAGGCCAAAGAACTGGAGGGCAAAGCATGAGAGGCTTCCGATTCTCGAACCTGATGTTGGTGCTGGGCCTGATTTTCATCTACGCGCCCATGGTCATTCTGGTGATCTATTCGTTCAACGCCTCCAAGTTGGTGACGGTCTGGGGCGGCTGGTCGGTGAAGTGGTATGTCGGCCTGCTCGACAACACCCAATTGATGAACTCGGTGATGCGCTCTCTGGAAATCGCCTGCTACACAGCGATTGCCGCCGTTGCGTTGGGCACCATGGCGGCGTTCGTGCTGACGCGAATTACCCGCTTCAAGGGCCGTACATTTTTCGGCGGCCTGGTCACCGCGCCGTTGGTCATGCCTGAGGTGATCACCGGTCTGTCGCTGTTGCTGCTGTTCGTGGCGATGGCGCAGTTGATTGGCTGGCCGCAGGAGCGGGGTATCGTCACCATCTGGATCGCCCACACCACGTTCTGTGCGGCGTATGTGGCGGTGGTGGTGTCTGCGCGCTTGCGTGAGTTGGACATGTCCATCGAGGAAGCCGCAATGGACCTCGGCGCTCGGCCGTGGAAGGTGTTCTTTTTGATCACCATCCCGATGATCGCGCCGTCGCTGGCGGCAGGCGCGATGATGTCTTTCGCGCTGTCACTGGACGACCTGGTGCTGGCGAGTTTCGTGTCCGGGCCGGGTTCGACGACCTTGCCGATGGAAGTGTTCTCGGCTGTGCGTCTGGGCGTGAAGCCTGAGATCAACGCAGTGGCGAGCCTGATTTTGCTGGCGGTTTCGATGGCCACCTTTCTGGTCTGGTTCTTCAGCCGCCGCGCTGAAAACAACCGCAGGAAGGCCATTCAACTGGCAATCGAAGAAGCCGCCGCCAACACTTACCAACAACCTGATTCACGTCGGGCGGCTGCACCCGTTTGAGGGGCGATAACTAACCTGTTGGGTGAACAGGCCGCTCTCGTAGGAGCGAATTTATTGGCGATGCAACAGTTCAGGCGATGGAGTTATGTCGACTGTACCGGCCTCTCGCGAATGAATTCGCTCCTGCGGGGTGTTCGCGTCGCTCAGTCTCTGGGCACCAGCCTCAACGTCGATTTCGTATTCCCGGCCACATCCCCTTCACTGAATCGCTCCGGCACGTACTCGCCGTTGATGTACGCCTGCGCCTGATCGCAATAGTGCTCATCGAACAACACGCCACTCTGCCCGACCGGATTAATGCCCAACGCATGAGCGGGGTCGGCGAAGTCGATCAGGCGGCGTGTCGACGGCCCATAGGTCACCGGCCATGGCGCGGTGGTGATACGCGCTGACAGGTTGTTCGGCACTTCATGGGTGCCTGGCGCCGCGAACGGGCCGACATTGAACAGGCTGTCCAGTGGCGGCTGCCGACCCAGCGGATGTTCATGCGTCAACGTATGGGCCTTGCCCCACAACCATTCATCCGGGTTCAGGCCATACATGGATTTCAAATGCGAAACCGTAGCGTGCCAGGCGACTTTGACCGTGTTGCCACGATTCTCTTTGGCTGGCGAGTTGGCGTTGTTCCACCACGGCGAATGCTCGTCCGCCGCCAGGCGCGGCAATGCGCTGTCGATCACCCGAGTCGACAGTAGGGTTTCAAACAGGCCATCGCCGAGCTGATCATGAAAGGTCTTCTCGGTCAGCTCATACAAGAACTGATTGAACAGCGTGGCGCCCACCGAATCCACCGAGTATTCGCCGTTCCACTGTGCCAGTCGTTCTAGCACGTCATGTTCCTCAGGGTCGCTGATGACACTGCGCAGCACCGGAATCAGCGGCTTGAGGATCTTTTGCGCGTAATCGGTCCGGGTGCCCAATTGCAGCTGTTTACTGTTTTCCAGGTCCCATTTCACTGATGTGTCGCTTAACTGTTTGTTTAACTGCTGACCGCGCTCGGCGAGGTTGTAGTACCCCGCAATCTCCATCCCGGTCGGCGACACCGGCTGGAAGTTAGCCGAAACGATGTAACCGCGCGCCGGGTTCTCTTCCTGTGGGTTGGCGCTGAAAGGGTAAAAACCGTCTTTGTCCGCCTGCGCGGTGCTGCCATCGAGAATGAAAGCCGGATTCACGCCCAACGGCCGTTTGGGCAATTGCGCCGCCGCCCACCAACCGATGTCGCCCTTGGCATTGGCCCAGACCACGTTCAGGCCCGGTGACTGAATCTTCTCGGCAGCGCTGCGCATCTTGTCCAGGGTGTTGGCGCGGTTGGCTTCATAAAAGCCCTGCAAGATCGGATTTTCCGATTCCAGGAACGACCACCACATGGCGATAGGCGCAGTACCGGCGTTGCTGCCCAATGCATCGTTGATGATTGGGCCGTGCGGCGATTGGCGCAGAGTGAGTGTCACCGAAGTGCCGCCCTTGACGCTGATGTGCTCGTCCCGCGAGGTCATGTCGGCCCAGGCGCCGTGATACCAGACTTGATTGGGGTTGTCTGGGTTGATCTTCTCGGCGATCAGGTCCAGATCGTCGTTCTGGAACATGGTCAGGCTCCAGCCGAAGTCCATGTTGTGGCCGAGCAAGGCAAACGGGTTGAGCGCTTGAAAGTGCCCGTACAGCTCGAAACCAGGGGCCGACAGCTGCGCTTCATACCAGACTGACGGCACCGAAAAGCGAATGTGCGGATCGCCTGCCAGCAACGGTTTTCCGCTTTTGGTACGACTGCCAGACACCGCCCAGGCGTTGCTACCTTCGAACTGCGGCAGCCCGGCTTTTGCTAGTGCCTGTTCACTGAGTAGTGCCAGCTCGTTGAGGCCTTTCCAGTCTGCATTGCCCAACGCGGGAGCCTGGGCCAGTGCGCCCTGGGGCTGCCAATCGAGGTCAAACACGCGCAAATAATCCGGGCCGAGCTGATCACGGACATAGGTCAACAATGGCTCGGTGCGAAACGCGGCGGCGAAGCTGTAGGCCAGATAACCGCCGATGCTCAAGGTGTCTTCTGCGGTGAACGGACGTTCATTGATGCCCAGCACATCGAACTCAATGGGCTTGGAGTGGCTGTTCTGGTACTGATTCACACCGTCCAGATAGGCTTGCAGCGCTTTCCATTGCGGCGTGGTTTTGTCTTGTTTGGCAACATACGCATCGGCGTGCTCACGAATACGCAGGCTGCGGAACAATCGGTCGGTATCCACCAGCTTCGGCCCCAGCACTTCGGCCAGCTCGCCGCGCGCCAGACGGCGAAGCATTTCCATCTGGAACAGCCGATCTTGTGCATGCACGTAACCCAACGCGCGATACAGATCCGCCTCGTTCCCGGCTTTGATATGCGGCACGCCGCGTTCGTCGTAACGCACGCTGACCGGGGCCTGCAAATGTACCAACGCCATTTCGCCATCGCGAACCGGTTGCTTGCTATGGATATACCAGGTGCTGCCGCCAGCAACGAAAACGATCAGGACGGCAAGGACGATAAGACTGCGTTTCATCCAGGAGCTCAAGTTGATTGAGAAAGATTTGCAGGCTACAGATTTGCGCTGCTGCTGGGTAGGTGATCGCTGATTGTCCAGCGAGCACGGCTTTTGTCGATACTCTGCTGACCGTATCAAAGGGGCCAGAACGCATTGTAGGGAAGAACTTGTTCGCGAGGCGACGTTTCAGACACACCGCGTTGGTCGCTTCGCCAACAAGTTGGCTCCTACAGTCCATGTTGCATTCCCGATTTCGATTAAGCTCACGCTCAATTTCGCCAAGAGTCCTGACAATGCGAATTCAATCATGGTGTATGGCGCTGCTGTTTGGCGTGTTTGCCACTCAAGCACTGGCCTTCACCGCCCCCAAACCCGGCGATGTGGTTGAAGTCACGCTTGATCAACTGCATCCGACCCAAGCCGTGGTGGGGTTCGACCAGATCTATTACAAGCTCGAACGTTTCTCCAAGGTGCGGCAAAAGCTGTTCGATGAAATCTGCGAGACCAACGGCCAGCATGAGGCCCGGCACATCAAACCCGATGCCGACCCGCTGCGGCCGGAGACGTTCACCTGCGAAGATGCACCCAATACGCATCCCCAAGACATGAAAACCGTGGTGGTTGGGCCTGAAGGCAAGTTTTATCTCACTGATGGCCATCACACCTTCACCACCTTGTGGGAGCAGCCGGACGCCGGGCCGCAGTTGAAGATGAAAGTCCGGATCACCGACAATTTCAGCGACAGCAAAGACCTTGCAGACTTCTGGCAGCGAATGGAGCAGGCCCATAAAGTTTGGTTGAAAGACGGTAACGGGCAATCCATCGCGCCAACGCAATTACCTGACCAGCTAGGCCTGCAATCGATGCAAAACGATATTTTCCGCAGCATCGTTTACTTTGTACGGGACGCGGCCTATGGCAAGCCGCAGGCGGGTGACGTTTCCCCCGAGTTTCTTGAGTTCTACTGGGGCGACTGGTTGCGCGGTCAGCTGCATCTTGAGGATTTCGACCTCAGTCAGCGCAGCGGTTACCGTCAGGCTTTGCAGGCGGCCAGTGACCTGGTGGTGGCCAAGCCCGCCAGCAAAATGATCGGCGGCGGGATGAGTGCGAAACAGTTGGGTGCGTTCACCAAAGTCAAACGCAATACCCTCACCCGAACCGTGAGCGAGAAGTTGCCCTATGTGCTCGATTACAAAAAGCCTCGGTGACAGACTGTGTGAGGGTGTTACTTGGCCGATGACCAGGGGCAATAGCAGCCAACCGCCATGCTGTGGATGGCGCTGACCGATTGGTTGTTGCTCAAGGCTTGCAAAATGGGTTCGATGAAGCTGTTGTTCGAGTTGCAGGTCAGCCCCTCGCTGTAAGGCCCGAAATAGGCCAATTGGCCTTGGCGATCCCAAATGGCCACGGCAGGGCTTGCGGTAATGCCTTCGGCACCGGGGAAGCTGTTCAAGGGCTTTATTTTATCGAGGGTCGATGGCAGTTGGCCGTGAGTGCCTGGCTTCTGCACCGAGTAGAAATCCACACCGAAGCGTCCATTCTCGTCGGCGCCACCAAAACGCTCGATCAGCTCAATCAGATGCTGTTGATTACCCACGTTGCAGGGGCAGGTCGGGTCCCAGAAATGTACCAGCCGTATCCGACCGGGTCCGGCAAGCTCTGGTGGCAGGTTCAGGGCATCTCCGGCGAACAGTGCGGTCTGATCGCTGAATGCGCGTAGGTAGCGGTTCTGGAATCCGTCATAGGCCAGCCACAGTATCGCCGCGCACATGAATGCGATAAGCGCGTAAAACAAAGTACGGCGTTGCCTGGGGTTCATTCTGCGGTTTCAGTTTGAGAGGGCTTGGCTTGCCATGACGGGGCAGACAGAAGAATATCCCAGCCCGTCTTGTTGATTTAAATAACTATTTATTTTTATCTGGAATGCCGATGCCCAACTCGTTTGACCCTGATCACCTGCGATCGAGCCTGCAACCATTGAGCGTCATGCAACCACTGTCCGAAGAGGGACAGGCCTACCAGCGCTTCTACGGATTGTCCCGCCTCGCGCGTGACGGTTCGGTACGGAGTTGGCTGGGTCGCTTCGAGGTCGGCGGCTATGAGATCGTCACTCAGCTTTGGACGCCTGAACAGCCGGTCGCGACGCTGATTCTGGTGCATGGTTTCTACGATCATATGGGGCTTTATGGGCATGTAATCGAGTGGGCGCTGGCTCAAGGGTTTGCGGTTATTTCCTGCGATCTGCCGGGGCATGGTTTGTCCAGCGGCAGCCGGGCACACATCAAGGACTTTGCCCAATACCAGGATGTCCTTGAGCGGCTGTTTGTGGAGGCGGACCTGTTGCACCTGCCCAAGCCTTGGCATCTGTGCGGGCAAAGCATGGGGGGGGCGATTGTCATCGATCATGTGCTCAACAGTGGGGCTAAAAGTCCGGCGCAAGGGCAGGTCATTCTGCTGGCCCCGCTGGTGCGCCCGCGCGCGTGGCGCTGGTCCCAACTTAGCTATTACCTATTGCGCTACTTCGTCAAAGGCATCGAACGCCGTTTCAGCGAAAACACCAACGCTGCGGACTTTTTACCGTTCCTGCTGGCCGACCCGTTGCAGCCCCGCCGCCTGCCGACCGCGTGGGTCGGAGCGCTGACCAAATGGATCGACCGCATCGAAACCGCCCCGCACAGTAGCCGCAGCCCGCTGATCATTCAGGGCGACGCAGACATGACGGTCGATTGGGCGCATAACCTGACGGTGCTGAACGACAAGTTCACCCAGCCACGGGTGCTGATGATCAGCCAAGCCCGGCATCATCTGGCCAACGAAACACCCGAAATCAGGGCGAGGTATTTTGAGTTTTTGACGCAGCAGATGAGGTGAGCTAAGGCCGCGAGGTTTTTTTTGTTCGTTTGAGCGTCTGGCGCAGGCGGTGATTATCGAGTGCCAGCAGGCACATCATCCCCGATGTGAGAACCGCCACTGCGTCTTTCGCCAGGTAGTGCCAGAACGCCCAGGCTGCTAGTGCAACGGTAGAGGCGCAAAGTAGAAGCAGAAGTTGATCCTTCATCCCAAGTAACCGCCAAGTCGATAATGGGCTCCAGAGATATTAGTGAGGTAGATGCCGGGATAGGTTTGGAAACAGCCAGGTAACCACTCCTTATAAAGGCCATTCGTTCGCGCCATGAACATGACATCCGACAAACTGGTTCCATTACCCAGCGTTCTACCCAAGGCTACCGCAATGCTCCCAATGACCGCTCCAACATAAAAGGCCGCCGAGCAGGCACCGATGATGGTTAATTGTTCTAGCCTCGTCCCTGCGGAGATAATTTCGCGCAGCGTTACTGTTTTGCCGAATTTCTCGACCTGACTCAGGATGGTTGTCGCGGTTGCTACAGCCGCGGACATTGAGCCGAACAGTGACTGCGGTGCTGGCAGCCCAAGGCTTTCCATGTTCTCTTTGAAGTAATCGTAAAAAGACGGCATCCGTACATTCCGAGCGCAAGTAAATTGGCCCCGAGAGTCCGTTAATCGTGGAAGGAGAGGTATCAGATATTCCTGTCGTGAAGGTAGGATTTGTCTGAATGGTTGCGTGAGGTGCTCTTACGAATCGGACGCCATTTCTGATGAAGCAAGGCTTGCCCGTGTAGGCTGCGTTTCAGGCATTAGGGATGAGTCGTATGTACCTAAGTCTTCACCGGTAAGCCTCGCCAACGGGATCAGTGGATATTCACTTTCCGTTCTGACCCACCGCCAGCCCCGCCCGAACCGCCGCCAGTGCTGCCTGATAATATGCCTTGCCTTCAGGCGATTCGGCGAAGGTCGCGAATTCGTCCAGCTCGGGGTCGGACAAGTCGCGATACACATACAGCAGCGTGTTGTTCATGTCATTGCCAATTTGCGCTATGAGCCGTTGGCGTTGGCCGTCGAGCATGTCTTGGGTCTGACCGCCGCCCATTCCCATCAAACCGGGGATCATCTGGCTCAGGCTGTCAGCGGCAACGCCTGCGATGGCGAGACTGACTTCGGCACCGGCCTCACGGGCGGGGAGGGCCTGGGTGAGGTGTCCGATGATCAACTGGCGGGTGGTAGTGGCTTCCATCTTCGGCAGGCCCTGAGCGTTTTTTGCCAGTTGATCCGGTCGCGTAGCGGTCAGTTCGGCGTTGACGATCTTGCGCCCCAATGGCGACTGGAAGAATTGCAGGGCCGGGTTGGGGTCTTGCAAGGTTTGGCGCAACTGCTGTTCGGCGCGCTGATCCATTGCCTGGGGCGAAAAACGCTGATTGCTGTTGCTGACCAGGGCATCGAATACCGCTGGAGGCAGGCTGTTTTTGTAGCGTAACTGGGCCGCTTTCAGAGCGTCGTTAAAATGCGCGCGTTGTTCTGGCCAGCCCGCGACCTTGTATAACTGGTCGTGGCTGTCTGCCCACGCGGGCACGGTGCAGAACATCAGCAGCAAGAAAAACAAACAGCGCATAGAGACTCCTGTCGGCAGGCCGCTATTCTCGGTGGGGCGGCGGGGATTTGTCGAGTTAACAGTTGCCCAGACCCCACGAAATCCAATGTGTTCGACGAGCCTTCGTTGAAAAAGCTCCGGTTGTTTTAAACACGCGAAATATTTAAGTACTACACACACTACAGGCTCTGTCGGTTCGAGCGGCGTATGGATACTATGCGGGCCATGCAAATACCCTTTGATCACCCGCTGCTGTTACGAATCGTTGACGATGTAGCCGAGCGTGGCTGGTCGCAGCAGAACATCTTTTTGCCTGAGAGCCTGACCCGCGAGTTGGCGCTCGAATGCCGCAAGCGCGCTGCCGAAGGTGAACTTGCACCCGCCTCGGTGGGGCGTGGTGCTCTGCAAGAAGTGCGCGAGGGGATTCGCGGTGATCACATTCAGTGGCTGGAGCCAGGGCAAACCGAGCCCTGTGATCGTTATCTGGCGTTGATGGACAGTTTGCGTCAAGCAATCAATCGCGGTTTGTTCCTTGGCCTGGAAGACTACGAAAGCCATTTCGCGCTATATCCGCCCGGTGCGTTCTATCTCAAGCATGTCGATCGTTTTCGCGATGACGACAAGCGCATGCTGTCAGCGGTGCTGTATTTGAATGACGGCTGGTTGCCCGAGCATGGCGGGCATTTGCGCATGTACCTTGACGGCGGCGTGGAATACGACATTCAGCCCACGGGCGGCTGTCTGGTGGTGTTTTTGTCTGGCGACATCCCCCATGAAGTCCTGCCCTCGACCCGTGATCGTCTGTCGTTGACCGGATGGTTCCGACGACGAGGGAATCAGCCGTTTGAGCTGTGAGGCATGTTTGTCTTTTGTAGGCGCTGGCGAAGGCTGCGATCCGATTGCGCTACACAACCAATCGCAGCCTCCGGCAAATCCTACAGAGGCAGACCACATGCAATCTCTCAATTGTTATACGTGGCCTTGTAAACCTTCAGCGCATCCAACCGCTCGCGCTTGAGCGCTTCACCCAATTCCTGGCCCTGAAAACCCTGCTCCAGCAACGGTTGTACCTGCACCTCGCGCGCAGTCGTGGCTGCGCCTCGCAGGTATTCGGCCTGTGGGTAACTACGGTCCTCCATGCCTTTGCGCCCGCGCGCGTCCATCTCGCAAGCGACCACAAACTCCTCGAAACGCTGCGGCCTGCGGTAAACGTCGAAGCTGTGCAGCAAGTCGAGCAAGGTCGATGGCTTCAGCTCCAGCGCCCGATGCCCATGCGTGTGGTACTGCCCGACCAGCAGCGCCAACTCCTGGCAATCTCTGGGCACTTTAAAGCGTGCGTTGACAGCCTTGATCAGCTTCAGGCCGGTGTGTTCATGGGCAATATGTTGGGGCCACTCGGCTTGCGGGGTCAGCCCCTTGCCCAAGTCGTGTAGCAGGCAAGCCCAACGAACACTCAGCGGCTGATGATGGAGGGCCGATTGCTCAAGCACGCTCAATACATGCAGTCCGGTGTCGACTTCAGGGTGATGGGCCGCCGGCTGTGGAACACCGAAAAGCGCATCAACTTCGGGGAACAGCACCTTTAGCGCATCACAATCACGCAGCACCCGGATAAACACCTGGGGCTGGCTTTCCATCAGTGCGCGGGAAATTTCCTTCCAACTGCGTTCTGGTGTCAGCGCTTGCAGTTCGCCTGAATGGCTCAGTGTGCGCATCAGCTCCAACGTTTCCGGGGCGATGGTGAAACCGTCAGGCGCGTAGCGTGCCGCGAATCGCGCGACGCGCAATACTCTGAGGGGATCCTCGGCGAACGCAGGTGAAACGTGACGTAAAATACGTGCCTTGAGATCGCGCTGACCGTGGAAAGGATCAGTCAGATGACCGTCCTTGTCCTCGGCGATGGCATTGATCGTGAGGTCCCGACGAATCAGGTCTTCTTCCAGTGTGACGTCTGGATCTGCATGGAATACAAAGCCACCGTAGCCGGGTCCGCTTTTACGTTCGGTGCGGGCCAGCGCGTATTCTTCGCCGGTCAGTGGATGCAAAAACACCGGAAAGTCGGTGCCAACCGGGCGATATCCCTTAATGAGCATTTCATCGGTGGTAGCGCCAACGACGACCCAGTCAGTGTCAGCGATCGGTTTGCCGAGCAGACGGTCGCGAACAGCGCCGCCGACTTTATAAAATTGCATGAAAAAACCTCCGTGAGCGCGACAGGATAAACCTAACGTCACACTCGCGGAGGTTAAAACGTGGTGTTAAGAGTTAAAGATGTACGACCGCCAGATCAAGCCTGGGATATTCACTGTCAGCGTGTTCGCTTCTCGGTGGCACATGGTGGACTTTCATCACCTGATCGCCCTGTAAGGTTTCCAGGTGAATGTCGAAGCCCCAAAGCCGGTGCAGGTGTTTGAGCACTTCGTCAGTGGAGTCGCCAAGCGGTTTTCGGTCGTGTTGTTGGTGGCGCAGGGTCAGCGAGCGGTCACCTCGACGGTCAATGCTGTAGATCTGCACGTTGGGTTCTCGGTTACCCAGGTTGTACTGGGCGGCGAGGGTTTCTCGGATAATTTGGTAGCCTGGTTCGTCATGAATCGCGGGCACGAGCAAATCTTCCTTCTGATCGTCGTCCATGATGCTGAACAGTTTCAGGTCACGAATCACCTTGGGTGACAGGTACTGCAGGATGAAGCTCTCGTCCTTGAAACTGCTCATGGCGAATTTTACTGCGGTCAGCCAGTCGGTCCCGGCAATGTCAGGGAACCACTGACGATCTTCATCCGTTGGGTGTTCACACATCCGTCGGATGTCCTGATACATGGCAAACCCCAGGGTGTAAGGATTGATACCGCTGTAGTACGGGCTGTCAAAGCCGGGCTGGTAAATCACGCTGGTGTGCGACTGCAAAAACTCCATCATGAAGCCGTCCGTCACCAATCCTTCGTCGTACAAGTCGTTCATCAGGGTGTAGTGCCAGAACGTCGCCCAGCCTTCGTTCATCACCTGTGTTTGGCGCTGTGGATAAAAATACTGCGCGATCTTGCGCACAATCCGCACCACTTCACGCTGCCATGGCTCCAGCAAGGGCGCGTGTTTCTCAATGAAATAGAGGATGTTCTCCTGCGGTTCGCTCGGGAAACGGGCGTTGTCTTCTTTGCTGTTCTTGTCGGCGCTTTTCGGAATGGTGCGCCACAGATCATTAATCTGCTTTTGCAGGTGCTCTTCACGATCCTTCTGCCGGCGTCGCTCTTCTTCCGCCGAAATCGGATAGGGCCGTTTGTAGCGGTCGACGCCGTAGTTCATCAGCGCGTGGCAGGAATCGAGCAGGTCCTCGACCGCATCGATGCCGTGGCGCTCTTCGCATTGCATGATGTACTGCTTGGCAAACACCAGGTAATCGATGATCGAGCTGGCGTCGGTCCAGGTACGGAACAGGTAATTGCCCTTGAAAAAGCTGTTATGGCCGTAGCATGCATGCGCAACGACCAGCGCCTGCATGCAGATGGTGTTTTCTTCCATCAGATAGGCGATGCATGGATCGGAGTTGATGACGATTTCGTAGGCCAGCCCCATCTGCCCGCGCGTGTAGGATTTCTCGGTGCTAAGGAAGTGTTTTCCGTAGGACCAATGGTGATAACCCAGCGGCATGCCGACCGACGCATAGGCATCCATCATTTGCTCGGCGGTAATCACCTCTATCTGGTTGGGGTACGTATCCAGGGCGTAACGCTCGGCGATGCGGCCGATTTCCCGGTCGTACGCCTGGATCAGTTCAAATGTCCACTCGGAACCCGTGGACAGGGGTTGGCGTTTCTGCTCTCTAGCGGTCATGTCACTAACCTGCGCTGGAAGAGTTCACGGAATACCGGATAGATATCACCGGCAGAGACCAGCTGCTGCTGGGCAAACGTGTCAGCAAAGGCTTCACCGATACGCTCGTATTCAAACCACAGCGCCTGATGCTCGCGCGGGGTAATTTCAACGTAAGTGTAGTACTGCACAAACGGCATGATCTGCTTGATCAAAATATCGCGGCAGATTGGCGAGTCATCATTCCAGTTATCGCCGTCCGAGGCTTGTGCTGCGTAAATGTTCCACTCGTTGGTGGGATAGCGCTCTGCCATGATTTCTTGCATCAGTTTCAGCGCGCTGGAAACGATGGTGCCCCCGGTTTCCCGCGAGTAGAAAAACTCCTCTTCGTCGACTTCGCGCGCACTGGTGTGGTGGCGAATGAACACAACCTCGATCTTGTCGTAGTTCCGTTTGAGAAACAGGTACAGCAGGATGAAGAAGCGTTTGGCGATGTCTTTGGTCGCTTGGGTCATCGACCCCGACACATCCATCAGGCAGAACATCACCGCCTTGGAACTGGGGTTGGGCTGTTTGACCAGCAGGTTGTATTTGAGGTCGAAGGTGTCGAGATAAGGCACGCGCCGAATGCGTGCTTTCAGGCGCTCGGATTCTATCTCCAGTTCCTGAATATCGCCGAAGTTGTCAGGCTCTTCGCGCTTCATGCGCTCAAGTTCGGCCATGACCTCTCTGAGCTTGGCGCGGCTGCTGCCCGACAGTGCGATGCGTCTGGCGTGCGCCGAACGCAACGTGCGGATAATGTTGATGCGCGAAGGGTTGCCTTCGTTGCTGATCCCCGCGCGCACGGTTTTAAAGGTGTCGGTGCCGGTCAGGTTGCGTTTGACCAGATTGGGCAGTTCGAGGTCTTCGAACATGAACTCTAGGAATTCCTCCTGGGTGATCTGAAACACGAACTCGTCCATGCCTTCGCCGGAATTGCTCGCCTTGCCAGGCCCTTTGCCCCCGCTGCCTCCTTGTGGCCGGGCGATGTGTTCACCGGAGGTGAATTCTTTGTTACCAGGGTGGACGACGGTTTGTTTGCCGCCGCGCCCATGATGAAGCACCGGCTCGTCGATATCGCGACCGGGAATACTGATTTGTTCGCCGTGTTCCATGTCCGTGATGGAGCGGCGGCTGACGGCCTCTTCAACTGCTTTTTTGATGTGATCACGATAACGGCGCAGAAAGCGCTGCCGATTTACCGTGCTCTTGTTCTTGCCATTGAGACGTCGGTCGATCACATAGCTCATCTGGAGCCCTCCGGGCAGCTACCAGTTACAAGCTTCAAGCCACAAGCTCAAAGCCCAAGAGCAAGCGGCGTCATAACCACAGCCTCAAGCGCGTCGTAAACCCGCTTGAGGCTTGTAGCTTTCCGCTTGCCGCTGCCGTTACTGCGATTTGCGCACGCGCAGGTACCACTCGGAGAGCAGCCGTACCTGTTTGTCGGTGTAACCGCGCTCGACCATCCGGGTCACGAAGTCGTTGTGTTTTTGCTGATCCTCTTTGCTGGCCTTGGCGTTGAAGCTGATAACCGGCAGCAAGTCCTCGGTGTTGGAGAACATTTTCTTCTCGATCACCACCCGCAGTTTCTCGTAGCTGAGCCAGGTTGGATTCTTGCCGTTGTTGTTGGCGCGGGCACGCAATACGAAGTTGACGATCTCGTTACGGAAATCTTTCGGATTGCTGATGCCAGCCGGTTTTTCGATTTTTTCCAGTTCTTCGTTGAGGGCCACGCGGTTAAGGATTTCGCCTGTTTCCGGGTCGCGGTACTCCTGATCCTGAATCCAGAAGTCTGCGTAGAGCACGTAGCGGTCGAAAATGTTTTGCCCATACTCGCTGTAGGACTCCAGATAAGCCGTCTGGATTTCCTTACCGATGAACTCGATATAACGCGGTGCCAGGTATTCCTTGATGAAGCGCAGATAGCGCTCGCGTGTTTCAGCCTGGAACTGCTCCTGTTCGATCTGTTGTTCCAGCACGTACAGCAAATGCACCGGGTTGGCGGCAATTTCGTGTGGGTCGAAGTTGAACACTTTGGACAGGATCTTGAACGCAAACCGCGTCGACAGCCCGTTCATGCCTTCGTCGACGCCTGCGCTGTCGCGATACTCCTGGATCGATTTGGCTTTGGGGTCGGTGTCTTTCAGGTTTTCGCCGTCGTACACCCTCATTTTGGAGTAGATGTTGGAGTTTTCCGGCTCCTTCAAGCGCGACAAAACAGTGAACTGCGCGAGCATTTTCAGGGTGTCAGGGGCGCAATGGGCTTTGGCCAGAGAACTGTTGAACAGCAGCTTGTCGTAGATTTTGATCTCATCGCTGACGCGCAAGCAGTACGGCACCTTCACGATATAGATACGGTCGATGAAGGCTTCGTTGTTCTTGTTGTTGCGAAAGCTGTGCCATTCCGATTCGTTGGAGTGGGCCAGCAAAATACCGGTGAACGGAATCGCGCCCAAGCCTTCGGTACTGTTGTAGTTACCTTCCTGGGTGGCGGTCAATAGCGGGTGCAGCACCTTGATCGGCGCCTTGAACATCTCGACGAATTCCATCAGACCCTGGTTGGCCCGGCACAATGCGCCTGAATAGCTGTAGGCGTCGGCGTCGTTTTGCGGAAACTCCTCAAGCTTGCGGATATCGACTTTACCCACCAGGGCGGAAATATCCTGGTTGTTCTCGTCACCCGGCTCGGTCTTGGCCACGGCAATCTGGTTCAGAATCGATGGATACAGTTTCACCACCTTGAACTGGCTGATGTCGCCCCCGAACTCAGCCAGACGTTTGGTCGCCCAAGGCGACATGATGGTGCTCAGGTACCGGCGCGGGATGCCGTAGTCCTCTTCGAGGATCGTCCCGTCTTCGGCAGGTTTGAACAGGCCCAAGGGTGATTCGAAAACCGGTGAACCCTTGATGGCGTAGAAAGGTATTTTTTCAACAAGCTGTTTGAGTTTTTCGGCCAGAGACGACTTACCACCGCCTACCGGGCCAAGCAGGTAAAGGATCTGTTTCTTCTCTTCAAGGCCCTGAGCGGCATGGCGGAAGTACGAGACGATTTGCTCGATGCAATCTTCCATGCCGTGGAAGTCTTCGAACGCCGGATAGCGCCGAATGACCTTGTTGGAGAAGATTCGCGATAGCCGCGAGTTGGTCGAGGTGTCGAACAACTCAGGCTCACCGATCGCCAGCAGAAGACGTTCTGCCGCCGAAGCGTAAGCACTGCGGTCCGTTTTGCAGAGCTCTAGATACTCCTGTAGCGAGAGCTCTTCCTGGCGTGTCGATTCAAAGCGTTGTTGGAAGTGGCTAAAAATACTCATGACGTCACCTCGCTCGATACGTAGAGCCGGCGGCGGATCGTCAGTCGATGCTGGTAGCAACTGATCGCTCAGTGGCTATTACCCCCCAGAACACCATAAATATAACTACCGATGACCCACGCGCCGGTGTACCGGCTCTCCCCTGATTTCGGATGGCCTGCGTCTTAGGATAGTTCGGAATCGGACAGAGAAAGAAGGAATGCTTGCAATCGAACGCCAACCGTTCGTCAGTTGGTATGGCGAGCCCGCACAGGACGCGGGATCGCGGGGAGAAAAATATTTTTTCGGTCAGGCTTGCGCGGTTTCAGCGGGAAAAGTGTTTTTCCACAGTTCAAACCCACCGTCCATGCTGTAGACCTCCGAGAATCCTTGGCCGACGAGGTACGCCGCCGCGCTCTGGCTAGAGTTGCCGTGATAGCAGACCACGACCAGCGGTTTGTCCAGATCGGCATTGCGAATGAAGTCCGCAATGGACTGGTTATCCAGGTGGTGAGAGTCTGGAATGTGGTTGCTGGCGAACGTTTGTTGATCGCGCACATCAACCAGCACGGCGCCTTGTTCGCGCAGGGCTTGAACCTGTTGCGGCGCAATGCGTTTGAAGTCGGTCATGACAGGGCTCCTGGGCCGCAGGATCTCAACCGGTAGAGATCCAATAAAGGGTGAATTCTAGTGCCTGATTGCGTTTTGTTCATCCGCGCTGAGTAGGCGGACCTTGCCGGGCTCGGCGTTGCCGTGATCGTCGCATTCGCAGCGGTGCATTTGCCGGGTGTCAAGATTGAGCATCGACATCGCCGCGCCCCAGACACAGCCGGTGTCCAGCGCATAAACGCCCGGCTCGTCGCAGTTGCCTTCAAGCGCGGCCCAATGGCCGAAAATAATGCCCAGGCCTTTGGTCTTGCGGTCTTTATGACGGAACCAGGGTGCATAGCCTGGTGGCGCGGTGTCGGCGCCTTCATTGCCTTTGAGGTCGAGCTTGCCATCGCTGGTGCAAAAACGCATGCGGGTGAAGTAGTTGGTGATGACGCGCAAACGCGTGACGCCGTGAAGGTCCTTGTCCCACTTCGCGGGTTCATTGCCGTACATGCCATCGAGGAACAGCTCGTACAGGTTGTCGTCGCGCAGGGCTTTTTCGACTTCTTCGGCGCAGCGCAGCGCTTTTTTAAGCGTCCATTGCGGCGCAATGCCCGCATGCACCAGTGCGATGTTACGTTCTGCATCGTAGTGCATGAGTTTCTGCTGGCGTAGCCACTGCAGCAGTTGATCGCAATCCGGGGCTTCAAGGATTTCGCGCAGCGTGTCGGCCTTTTTCAGGCGTTCGATGTTGCAGCCCACGGCGAGCAAATGAAGATCGTGGTTGCCCAGCACGCAGACTACCGAATCGCGCATCGCATAGATGAAGCGCAGGGTTTCCAGTGACTGCGGGCCGCGATTGACCAAATCCCCAACCAGCCATAGTTGGTCTTTTTCGGGGTCGAAGGCGACATGCTTGAGCAAGCATTTAAGAGGTTCAAGGCAACCTTGCAGATCACCCACTGCATACACCGCCATCAGTGCAGAGCCCCCGGCACCGCCAGCCGGAAGGGCGCGATGATCGCCTCGAAGCGTTTACCGTCGTCGGCGAGCATTTGATAGGTGCCCTGCATATTGCCGACTTTGGTCGTCATCACCGTGCCACTGCTGTAGGTATGACTCTGGCCTGCCTGGATCAATGGCTGCTGACCGACGACGCCGTCGCCGCGCACTTCCTCGACATGGCCGTCGCCGTCGGTGATGACCCAGTGCCGGGACAGCAGCTTGGCAGGCAACGACCCGCTGTTATGAACCGTGACGGTATAAGCGAAGGCAAAGCGGTTCTGCTCAGGCTGTGACTGTTCTACGAGGAAGCGGGTAACGACGCTGACGTCGACCTGATAACGGGGATCGGACATGCAAGAGGCCTTAAAAGCGAAAGCGGAAAAAGCCGGAAAAAAGCCCGGTCGAAAATCAGTCTAGGACATGTCGCGGCTAAAAACTCCACGGGTGTCAGCTAGCGAACATGTCCTGACCCATTTACTCGACAGCAGGCTTCTCGCTAAGTTTGTCAGCCAGGCGCACAAAAGCGGCAAGGTCCAGTTGTTCTGGACGCAATCCGCCATCGACGCCGGCATCGGTGATTTCTTCGCTGGTCAGTAGCGCTTTCAGTGTATTGCGCAGGGTTTTGCGGCGTTGGTTGAACGCTTCACGCACTACGCGCTCCAGCACCCGATGATCTTTGGCCGGGTGCGGCAGGGTTTCATGAGGCACCAGACGAACGATTGCCGAGTCGACTTTAGGCGGTGGATTGAACGCGCCCGGACCGACATTGAACAGGTGTTCCACGCGGCAGTGATACTGGACCATGATCGACAGACGGCCATAGTCGCCGCCACCTGGCGTCGCCGCGAGCCGCTGGACCACTTCTTTTTGCAGCATGAAGTGCATGTCGCGAATCAAACCGGCGTTTTGCAGCAGATGGAAAATCAAGGGTGTCGAGATGTTGTACGGCAGGTTGCCAACCACGCGCAGGCTGCTCGGTGCTGCGTTAAGGCTGGTGAAGTCGAACTTCAGCGCGTCGCCCTGATGCAGTCTGAAGTTAGGCTTGCTACCGAACTGATGCATGAGGATGGGGATCAAGTCCTTGTCCAGCTCCACTACGTCCAGCTGTGCCGTGCTGTTGAGCAGGCCTTCGGTCAGTGCGCCTTGGCCTGGGCCAATTTCCAGCAGGCGGTCCTCAGGCTTCGCACGGATGGCGCGCAGGATCTTGTCGATCACGCCAGCGTCATGCAGGAAGTTTTGCCCAAAGCGTTTGCGCGCCTTGTGTTGGAATTGCTCGGTCATTAATGCGTCTCGGCCATCTGATAGGCGGTTTCCAGGGCGACTTTCAGGCTGCCGGTGTCGATTTTGCCGCTACCCGCCAGGTCCAGCGCGGTGCCGTGATCGACGGAGGTACGGATGATCGGCAAGCCGAGGGTCACGTTGACCGCTGCGCCGAAGCCTTTGTACTTGAGTACGGGCAGGCCCTGGTCATGGTACATCGCCAGCACTGCGTCGCAGTGCTCCAGATATTTGGGGGTAAACAGAGTGTCGGCAGGCAATGGGCCGTATAAATCCAGGCCCTCGCTGCGCAGGCGCTCCAATGTGGGTTCGATGATGTCGATTTCTTCGCGGCCCAGGTGTCCGCTCTCGCCAGCGTGCGGGTTCAAGCCACAGACCAGAATGCGCGGATGTGCGATGCCAAATTTGTTCACCAGATCGGCATGCAGGATGCGTGTTACGCGTTCCAGGCGCTCAGGTGTGATGGCGTCGGCGACCTCGCGCAGTGGCAGATGTGTGGTGACCAATGCGACGCGTAAATCGCCGGTGGCGAGCATCATCACCACTTGCGCGGTGTGGGTCAGTTCAGCAAGGAATTCGGTGTGGCCGGAAAAGGCGATGCCGCTTTCATTGATCACGCCCTTGTGAACCGGCGCAGTGATCATTCCGGCGAAATCGCCGTCGATACAGCCTTGGCCGGCGCGGGTCAGGGTTTGTAGAACGAACGCGGCGTTGGCCTTGTTCAGTCGGCCGGCAATAACAGCAGCCTGCAACGGGGTGTCCCACACATACAGGCTGTCAGCAGGGGCAGGCACGTCAGGCCAGGCATCCGGTGTGACCGATAGCAACTTGACGGCAACACCCAGGCGCGCGGCCCGCTCAGAGAGCAGGTCGCGGCTGGTAATGGCTATCAGGGGGTATGGCTGGGGTTGCGCTGCGAGCAGCAGACAAAGGTCAGGACCAATGCCCGCAGGCTCGCCGGGTGTCAGGGCGAAACGCTTGGGTTTCACTGCGCAGCCTGGTCGGCGCCAGGGATTTTGATTTCAACGTAGGCTTCGTCGCGGATTTGACGCAGCCAGGTTTGCAGCTCTTCATCGTATTTGCGGTTACGCAGTACGCTCATGGCTTGTTGTTCGCGAGCCTGGTTGGTGCTGTCGGTTGCGCGGCGTCCCAACACTTCAAGTACATGCCAGCCGTAAGAAGTCTTGAACGGTTTGGACAACGTGCCTTGCGGCGTCTCGTTCATCACTTCGCGGAACTCAGGCACCAGGGAGTTCGGATCGACCCAGTTCAGGTCGCCGCCGTTGAGCGCCGAGCCCGGATCTTCCGAGAAGCTCTTCGCCAGTTCGCCGAAGTCTTCGCCGTTCTGGATGCGGTCGTAAATCTTCTGCGCCAAACGCTTGGTTTCGTCTTCGCTGCGGATTTCACTTGGTTTGATCAGGATATGACGCACATGCACTTCATCGCGCATTTGGGTCTGGCCTTCGCCACCGCGTTTTTCCAGCAGTTTGAGGATGATGAAACCGCCCGGCGTGCGCGCAGGAGGCGTTACTTCGCCAGCACGCATGGAACCGAGCATGTCACCGAAAGGCGGTGGCAGTTGAGCGGCCTTACGCCAGCCCATGTCGCCACCTTCCAGTGCGCTTTCGCTGGCGGACGTGGCGATTGCCAGTTGACCGAAGTCAGCGCCTTGCTGGAGCTTGCCGTAAACGTCTTTCGCTTTGGTCGCCGCCGCTTGAATTTGCTCGGAGGTCGCGCTGTCAGGCGTAGGGATCAGGATGTTGGCCAGGTGGAACTCTTCGGAAAACTGCGCCTTGCCCATGTCCGAGGCGAGGAAGTTTTTCACTTCCTGGTCCGAAACCTGAATGCGCTCGGCGACCCGGCGCTGCCGCACCCGGCTGATGATCATTTCCCGACGAACCTGTTCGCGAGCGCTTTCATACGACAAACCATCGTGGGCCAACGCGGCCTTGAACTGCTCCACGCTCATCTGATTGCGCTGAGCGATGGTGCCGATGGCCTGGTTCAACTCTTCGTCTGTGATGCGAATGCCGGAGCGTTCGCCAATTTGCAGTTGAAGGTTTTCCAGAATTAGCCGGTCCAGCACCTGCGATTGCAGGGCGCTTGGAGGCGGCACACCCTGGCCACGTTTGGCGATGGTCTGCTGCACTTCACGGATACGCTGGTCCAGCTGGCTTTGCATGACCACGTCGTTATCGACGATGGCCGCCACCTTGTCGATGGAGCGCACTTCAGCGTGCGCTACGGAACCGATGAGTAACGCGCCCAACATCAGGGGGCGCAGACAATCAGAAAGCTTGGTCTTCACGTTCACGATAACCTTGGATGCCTTGGTCGAGGAAGCTCTCTACTTTCTGGCCAACAACGCCACCAAGTCCCTTCAACACAATTTGTAGGAAAATGCCGCGGTCGCCTTTTTCGTTCTGAGGCGCTTCCTGGGTGTATTCGTCGTAGTCAACCCAGTAACGGTTGATCAGGCGAAGCTTCCAGCAGCAGTTGTCATATTCAAAACCACCAAAGGCTTCCAGCGTGCGGCTACGGTTGTAGTCGTACTGCCAGCGGCTGATCGCGCTCCATTGCGGCACGATTGGCCAGATGACCGAGAAATCATGCTGCTGGATCTTGTAGTAGTCCTTCACGTAACCCGGTGTGCCTGGGGTGCCGTAGTCACCACCGCCCACGCTCCATTTACCGGTGGTCTGGTCGTAACGGACCTGGTCATTGCGGTAGCGGTAGCCGGCGTTGATGATCTTGCCAGGGTTGTCTTCAGGCTGGTAATGAACCATTGCGCTGCCAGAGCGGGTGCTGTGGCTGTCCGGGTCCCAGTTGAAGTCCGAGGAAGCACGCCAGTCGCGGTTGAAGCGGTATTCGTATTCCAGGGCGTAAGGGGAAACGTCCGACTGGGCGTCTTTACGATCCTCAAAACTGATACCGGGCAACTGGACCTTGCGGTCGGCGAAGTACAACGCCTGGCCGACGCTGATGCGTTGACGCTCGAAGCCGTTGTCCTCGATCCAGCGGTTGGTCACGCCCAGCGACAGTTTGTTTTCGTCGCCGATACGGTCGGAGCCGACGAAGCGGTTGTCGCGGAACAGCGAGGCGTAGTTGAACGTTGTCTCACCCGAGTCGAAAACCGGGATGTC
>NZ_DASWOT010000166.1:0-5276 GCF_036404235.1 Pseudomonas sp. | reverse complement strand
CACGCTACGTCCAATCTGTAGGCGCCAACGTGTTGGCCGGGCGACCAACGCGGTGCGCCTCAGACACTGCCCCGCGAACACGTTCACCATAGTGCATTCTGGCCCTGCCCTGCGTAAAGCATTTGCGATGACGGCTCCGGTACGCATCCTCCGTAGGAGCGTGGCTTGTCCCGCGACCGGCGGGGAACCCGTCGTAAAACCTGCGCACACGGTGTGACAGGTAGACCGCTTGCACCGGGTTTACCGCCGCTGCGCGCCAGGTCGCGGGACGAGCCGCGCTCCTATGTATGGACTCGCCCGGTTGCATCTATTAAGTCTGTTCATTTTTTCAGGTACTCGCCCGTTTTGGTGTCGTCTTCGATCAGCAGGATGTGCATCGTAAAGGGTCGCTCTGTTCACACCGTGGTGGTTTTTCAACGCATCGCGTTGGCGTGATCGGTGTGCTTTGGGTCGCTGCAAGCCGTGTCGGGGTTGGAGTTTAACCAACTGGGGGGAGGGCGTCGGTTACATTTTTGTCATTGAAAGGACGCTGCGGCGAATGACAAAAATGTAATCGGGCGGTCATCGTACGGTCCCGGTTGCGGGCCGAGGATGGCCCCACTTAACCCCGTAAGGAATCGCCACAATGAAGATGAAGACTGTACTGTCAACCACCTTCGGCATGCTCATGCTCATGCTCGGCGTCGCGGTCATGGCCGCAGCGGCCGACATGCCGGTGGTCAAGCCATTGCGCGGCACGGTCGACAGTGTTGATAACAACACCCTGACCTTCACCACCCGTTCGGGCGCACACCAGAGCATCGGCCTGACCGACAAGACTGGAGTTCTTCAGGTGTCGAAGACTGATATTGATTCGATCAAATCCGACAGCTTCATTGGTTCGTCCGCCACCCCTCAGGCGGATGGCTCTCTGAAAGCGTTGGAAGTCACCGTGTTCGAAGCCAGCCTGAAGGGCAGCGGCGAAGGTCAGTATGGCTGGCAGAACGCTGATGGCAGCACCGGCACCATGACCAACGGCACCGTGGGCAAATTGTCGAAAGCCAATGGCCGCACCCTGACAGTGAGCTATAAAGGTGGCGAAAAGCAGTTGGCGGTGCCCACTGACGTGCCAATCGCATACGTAGAGCTCGGTAAAGCCGAGCAACTGGTCAAGGGCGCCAAGATTGTTGTGTTCCCGGCCGAAGACGGCAAGAACGCGCGCGGTGTAGCGGTCGGCAAGGATGGCTTCCAGCCACCGATGTAACAGGGCTTGGGCCCGGTAGGCGCTGGCGAAGGCTGCGATTAGGGTGTCTCAGACGATGATATTTCGACTGCCCCACCGTATCGCAGCCTTCGGCGGCTCCTACGCAGATTTGCGAACATCCTGGAATAGGGAGCGCCATTGATGACCAAACGTCGTATTCATCCCTGGCCCGTGCGGCTCACGCATTGGCTCAACGCTTTTGGCATGACATGCATGTTCATGAGCGGCTGGGCGATCTATAACGCCTCGCCGTTGTTCGCCTTCCGGTTTCCCATCGAATTGACGGTGGGCGGTTGGTTGGGCGGTGCGCTGGCCTGGCACTTCGCGGTGATGTGGCTGCTGGTGATCAATGGCTTGATCTACGTGCTGTATGGCTTGATCAGTGGTCACTTCAAGCGCGATTTCTGGCCGATAACCCGCGCAGCGGTGAAGCGTGATCTGCTTGATGCATTGCGCTTTCGGCTGCTGCATCAACAGGGCGTGTACAACGCGGTGCAGCGGCTGATGTATGCGTTGGTGTTGGCTGCGGGCGCGCTGATCGTGGTTTCGGGGCTGGCGATCTGGAAGCCCATTCAACTTCAAGAACTGGTGGCGCTGTTTGGTGGCTATGACATTGCGCGCTACGTGCATTTCGCCGCGATGGCGGCCATTGGTGCGTTTGTCGTGGTACATCTGGCGCTGGTGCTGCTGGTGCCCAAAACCCTGCCGCCGATGATCACAGGTGGTGCGCAACGGGTGGAAACCGGGAAGCCTGAGCATGATTGAACCGAAAAAACGCGCGATCCAGCGCATCAAGCTGGAGCCTGCGCAGCAAACTCAGTTGGAAAGCATCCAGCGCCGTCATTTTCTGCGCGGCGGCTTGACCGTCGGCGCCATGGCGATGCTCAGCGGTTGCAATCTGCAGGACGGCGATCAGGTGGACAAGGTGCTGTGGGCGATGTCGCGCTGGAACGATCGAGTTCAGGCCTGGCTGTTCAGCGGACAGAAATTGGCGCCGACCTTCAGCAAGGCGCAGATGACCAAACCGTTTCCGTTCAATGCGTTCTACGCCCAGGACGATGTGCCTGAAATCGACCTGTCGGACTACTCGCTCGCTGTGTCGGGCCTGGTGCGCGACAAGGCGCCGTGGACGCTTGAAGGTCTACGCAAATTACCCCAGCGCACCGACATCACCCGCTTGATTTGCGTCGAGGGCTGGAGCGCCATCGGGCAGTGGGGCGGGGTGCCGTTGCGGACATTTCTTGAATACATCGGCGCCGATACCACGGCCAGGTTTGTCGGCTTCAAATGTGCCGACCGTTACTACTCAAGCCTGGACATGCCCACCGCGTTGCATCCGCAAACCCTGCTGGCGCTGGACTATGGCGAAGTCGCCTTGCCGCCTGAATATGGCTATCCGCTGCGGGTTCGGGTGCCGACCAAACTGGGCTTCAAGAACCCCAAACACATCGTTGAGATATTCGTCAGCAACGACTATCCGGGCGGGTATTGGGAGGATCAGGGGTACAACTGGTTTAGCGGGATTTGAGGAGAAATACCTGAAACCTCCCTGTAGGCGCTAACGGGTTGGCGAGAAGCCATTGCGGTGTGTCCGACCGGCCGCTTCGCGAATAAATTCGCTCCTACCGCATGGACTGCACCTGACCTGTAGGCGCGAATTCATTCGCGAGAGGGCGGCTCACCTGACGCACGGGTTTTGAACCTGACAACATGCTTCGCGAATAAATTCGCTCCTACCGACCGCATGGATTGCACCTGACCTGTAGGCGCGAATTCATTCGCGAGAGGGTGGTTCACCTGATGCGCGGGTTTGAACCTGACAACATGCTTCGCGAATAAATTCGTTCCTACCGCATGGACTGCACCTGACCTGTAGGAATTCATTCGCGAGAGGGTGGCTCACCTGATGCGCGGGTTTGAACCTGACAACATGCTTCGCAAATAGATTCACTCCTACAGATATTCATGCGCACCAACCCCTCCAACAAAAAAGCCCGTCTGCCATTCACTGGCAGACGGGCTTTTGGTTCAGCTCAAACTCAGTTCAGGCCGAGTTTGCCGCGCATTTGCGATAGGTCTTCAGCCAGGGTGTTGACTGGGCCGATCAGCGCTTTGCGGTCGTTTTCTTTTACTTTGTCGTACGTCTCGTAGCCGCCATCCTTGGTTTTGTACTTGGCCAGGATTTTGTCTACGCTGGCGAAGTTCTTGTCGACTTTGGCGACGAACGCTTTGTCAGACTTGATCAACTGTGGCTTGAACAGGTCGACGATTTTCTTTGCGCCGTCGATGTTGCCCTGGAAGTCGTACAGGTCAGTGTGGCTGTAACGGTCTTCTTCACCGGACACCTTGGTCGCAGCGACTTCTTCGAGCAGTGCGGCAGCACCGCCGACGACTTTCTCTGGCGGGAAGGTCAGGCCCGCGATGCGTGTCTGCAGGTCTTTGACGTCAGCCAGCAGCCTGTCAGCCAGAGGGCCTTGATCGGTGGTGGTGTTCTTTTCGAACAGCGCATATTCCAGGCGATGGAAGCCGGTGAAGTCTTCAGCGTCAACGCCTTTCTCATGGTCGTCTACGCGTGAGTCGATCGAGGCGTCCAGGTCGCTGAACAGCTCAGCGATGGGCTCGATGGACTCGTAGGCAACGCGAGTCGGCGCGTAGAGCTTCTTGGCCGTGGCCAGTTCGCCTTTTTTGATGGCGTCGGCGAACTTCTGCGTGTCAGCAGCCAGTTTGTCGACGTTCTCGGTGACGTAGATTTTGTAATCCGAAACCGGGGTCACCAGATCCAGTGGGGCTGTGGCTGCAAACGCTGACATCGAGGTCTGCAACACACCAACGCTGAACATCAACGCAATAGACGACTTTTTCATAAAACGCTTCCTATGGAGTGAGAGTTGTCAGGCATTTGTTGTTTTAGGAGCAGAAGCAGCCAGCAAGGAGCGACCGATGAAATCCTGGTCGTCGACCACGCCCGGCAAGGTGAAGAAATAACCACCGCCGATGGGCTTGAGGTATTCCTCAAGCGGTTCGCCGTTGAGGCGGGTTTGCACGGTGATGAAGCCTTTTTCAAGGTCCGACTGGTAGCAAATGAACAGCAAGCCCATGTCCAACTGGCCGTTCTTGTTGACACCATTGGAGTAGTTGAACGGACGACGCAGGATCAGGTTGCGCTGGCTTTCCGGCGTGCGTGGGTTGGCCATGCGGATGTGCGAGTCGAGCTTGGTGACCTTGCCTTGCGGGTCTTTGTGGTAGTCCGGGACGTCGGTTTCGACTTTGCCATCCATCGGCGCACCGGTAGTCTTGACCCGGCCGAAGATGGCTTCCTGTTCTTGCAGCGGCGTGCGGTCCCAGCGCTCGACGAAGTTGCGGATCAGGCGCACAACCTGATAGCTGCCGCCTGCGGCCCAGGCAGGCTCGCCGTCACCTGCGCGGGTCCAGACCACACGGCCCATCAGCGCATCATCATTGGAATCGGGGTTGGCCGATCCGTCGCGGAAGCCCAGAAAATTGCGCGCCGAAGGGGTGGACCCGTCAGCGGCGGCAGGCACCGGCGGCACATCGCCCTGCTGCATCCAGCGCACCACCAGAAATTCCGACAGATTCTTCACAATGTCGCGCAGAGCATGGATATTGGTATCCTGCAGGTTGGCGCAGAACTGCAGAGTCAGATCACCGTGGCAAAGCGCTGCCTCCAGCGCATCATTGGGAAATTGCTGCATCCTCTCCAGACGCGCGGGCGCAAGGCCCTGCAGCCACGGGCGCTCAAACAGCGAATAGCCCAGCGCGAGGGTGATGGTCAGATTATCGGGCGCGATATCCGGCCCCAGCACGCCAGAATCGGCCGGGGGCAGTTTCGGGCTGCGCTCCGGCACCGGGCCGCCACGGGTAAGGAAGGCGGCGCGTTCGGTCAGGCGCTTTAACATGGTCTCGAACTCATCGAGACTTCCCGCCACCGTATCAAAGGCCACGACCATCCCCGAGGCCGGGCGCGGTCGAAGGTCATGTAGTTGGTGATGTCGACCAGGGCATTGATGGGGCG
>NZ_DASWOT010000165.1:0-13538 GCF_036404235.1 Pseudomonas sp. | reverse complement strand
TGCCATTCAATTCACTGCACAGTCAACTGCCGCAAAGATAAAAGGTGCCCCTGATGTCTGCCCAACGTTTCAAGCAAGCCTTTGCCTGCTTCGCTGTCCTTGCCTGCCTCACCACCGCTCCCTCCGCTTTCGCCCATGCTCATCTGGAAAGTGAATTGCCCGCTGCCGACAGCGAGGTGACATCGCCCAAAGAGCTGCGTTTGACCTTCTCCGAAGGCGTCGAGGAAAAATTCAGTAAAGTCAGCATCAGCCTCGACGGCCCTGGCGACAGCACCGAGATCGTTGCTGCGCAGACCATCGCCACTGATCCGGCCGACAAGAAAATCCTGATCGTGACCCCGGCTGTTGCGTTGACACCCGGAAAATACAAAGTCGAGTGGCACGCGGTGTCGGTTGATACCCACAAAAGCGAGGGGGTCTATCGCTTCAAGGTGACCCCATAGCGTTATGCATGAAGCATTGATCCTGTGCCGATTCGTGCATTTCGGCACGGTGTTGCTGCTATTTGGTATCAGCGTTTTGCATCCGACATTGCTCAGGTCGAGCCTCGAAGCGCTTGGGAAAAGCCCTTTGGCTCTGCGCGTCGATCACTGCAAGGTGTGGCTCGCGGCTGTCGCTTTGCTGAGCGCGTTGGTGTGGCTGATGTTGACCGGCGCCAGCATGGCTGGGGAATGGCGTGATGCGGTTGATCTCGACACCCTCACGCTAGTGTTGGGCAATACCTTTTTTGGTCATGTGTGGAGCCTGCATCTGGTCTGCAACTTGTTGGTGTTAATCGCCACCGTCAAAGCGCAGCATTTTTCGAGGGTATTGCAAACGGCCCTCATCGGCTTACTGCTGTTTACCCTTGCACCCGTCGGGCATGGCGCGATGTTTGATGGGGTTCGAGGGCAATTGCTGATCCTCAATCAAATCATTCATCTGTGCGGCGTCGGTACGTGGCTTGGCGGCCTGTTGATGCTGACGATGGTACTCGCTACGCCACAGGGCATCGACCGGCGTCAGGCGCTTCTGCGTTTCAGCGGCATCGGCTATGTTCTGGTGGCGACCATCGTCGTCACCGGCCTGATCAACGTTCGCGCGCTCAGTGGCGCATTCTGGCCTGAACCGGCGTTTTCCGGCTTTGGCCTGGTGCTGGCAATAAAAGCTGGGCTGGTGTTGGCGATGCTGATGTTGGCGGCGGTCAACCGAACCCTGGCTCATGCAAACACGCCCAACTTCGCGGCCTTGAAGACCAGCGTCCTGTTCGAATGCCTATTCGGTGCTGCGGCACTCGCGGCTGTTTCGCTGTTGGGCACACTGCCGCCGATGCTGATGGACTAACTGCAGAATTTGACCGCAAGACCCGGAGTTCGCGCTCGCGACAGAGCGAATAACCTGCGTAGCCACTCAACCCTCAGAACGACCGGACCTCAGAGGTAACGCAGCCATGTCACGCACCAGATCCGTATCAACTGCCACCGTGATAGAAAACGATCCGCGTTGGGCCTGCGTGGTTGCCCGCGATGCCTCAGCGCAAGGACAGTTTGTCTATGGTGTGCGGACCACCGGGGTTTATTGCCTGCCCGGCAGCGTTGCGCGCTTGCCTCGTCGAGTTCTTCGACAGCGCAGCCGAGGCAGAGGCCGCTGGCTATCGCCCCAGCAAACGCGCTGCTGCAGATCAGTCGCAGATTGGCGAACAACATGCGGCGCTGGTGACCAACGCCTGCAGGCAAATCGCCGAGGCCGAACAGATCCCCAGTCTCCATCAACTGGCCGAGCAAGCGGGTCTCAGTCCGTGGCATTTTCATCGGGTCTTCAAACATGTAACAGGCCTGACGCCCAAAGGCTATGCCACAGCCCATCGGGGCCAGAAAATGCGTCAGAAACTGGCCGATAACGGCTCGGTAACCGACGCTCTTTATGAGTCCGGTTTCAATTCCAACAGTCGCTTTTACGAAGCGTCTGACAAGCTGTTGGGCATGACGCCGACGGACTACCGCAAGGGGGGCACCAACAACGAGATACGTTTTGCCGTGGGTGAATGTTCACTGGGGGCGATTCTGGTGGCACAGAGCGCGCGCGGCGTCTGCGCGATTCTGTTGGGGGATGATCCGCAGCAATTGATCCGCGATCTGCAAGACAAGTTCCACAACGCCACCCTGGTGGGTTGTGACGCCCAATTTGAGCAACGGGTCGCCCTTGTGGTGGGGTTTATCGAGGCGCCGGGCGTCGGTCTAGATCTGCCGCTGGACATACAGGGCACCGCGTTTCAGCAACGGGTCTGGCAGGCCCTGGCGCAGATTCCGTTCGGCAGTACTGCCAGTTATGCCGAGATAGCCCAGCGCATCGGCGCGCCAAAATCGTTCCGGGCCGTGGCCCAGGCGTGCGGCGCCAATTGGCTCGCGGTGGCCATTCCGTGTCATCGAGTGGTTCGCAGCGACGGCGCGTTGTCCGGCTATCGCTGGGGCGTCGAGCGTAAACAGGCGCTGCTTGAGCGCGAGGCATTGGCTGAGAAAACATCGGCAGTGCCGCGCTGAACAAACTGGTAACAACTTTTCGAGGTAAGAAGCTCAAGGTGGGTTAGCCTTTTTCGACTCAAACGTTCGTCAAAAAAAGTGGAGCAGTAGCCTTATGGACAAGACTGGCAAGAGTGAAAATCGCAAGTGTGGCGCCGAATCCGCCCTGACCTTTTGGTTGATCGCCGATCAACTTAATGCACGCACCGAGGGTGAGCGCCTCAGCTATATCCGATCAGGTTTTCCACCGGGCTGGGTCAAAGTGACCCGCGAAGCATTCAGGCTCGACACTGAGCGACTTGAACAACTGCTCAACGCATCAATATCCACGCTTGAGCGCAGACAGCGACAACAACAACCTCTAGACCTGGTGTCTTCCGAACGATTGGATCGCATCGCAAGCATCGCCACCCAGGCTGTGGAGGTTTTCGAGAACCCAGACATCGCCCGTTGCTGGATGGTGACCCGCAATGCTGCACTGGGTGATCAGCGGCCTATTGATCTGTGCGAAACCGAAATCGGCGCGAGACAGATCCGTCGAGTGTTGTCTGCTCTGGTCTGTGGCGGAGCCGTCTGATGGAGGTGTGGAGAATCGCCAAAGCAAGTTCAGTCGACGATCTTTCCGGGCAGGATGCGGCACTCAACGGCGGACGCTGGAATCACCGGGAACATTGCGCCGTTTATGCCGGCCTGACGCCTGCACTGTGCGCCCTTGAGACCTTCGTCCATGCCGCCGAAGTCCCACGTTGGCCGCTGAAGATTGTTCGCTTGAAACTGCCTGATATCGCGGCCCTGTACTGGCAACCCACATTCGCGCAATTGCCACCGGGGTGGAACGCCTGCCCAGCCGATATACCGAGCATGGATTTTGGCACCACCTGGCTGAACAACAACGAACACCTGGGGCTGATTGTGCCGTCCGCGATGCTGAATCAGGCGCAACACATCATGCTCAACCCTCGCCACAAGGCAATCAGTCAAATCGAGGTCGTCGACATGAGTGATCTTTTCTACGACCGGCGCATGTCCATTCTGACCGGTTAACGACAGGCGTCGACCATCACCCTGCCCCGAACCTTGCCGTCCAGTCGCTGGTCGGCAACTTCAATGATCTAGGCATCGGTCGATCCCGGGCACTCTGGGAAACTTGCGCACGATCAGGCCTTAGGCTTCATCAATCCAGGCCAATTGAGCGTGTTAACCTGCGGTCTTTGTCGAATAAGATGCTGTCGAGCATGCTTGCCTTCGATATAGACCAGTCGTCTATAAGATCAAATGCGACTGGTGATTACCCTCCATTCGTTTTGCCACTGCCCTCGGAGAACCCGTCCATGATTGCCTGGCCCGACACCCGCCTTCTTAAACTGTTCGACATTGAGCTGCCTATCCTGCAAGCACCAATGGCGGGCGCCAGCGGCTCTGCCATGGCCATTGCCGTGGGTAACGCGGGCGGTCTGCCTTCCCTGCCGTGCGCCATGCTGAGCGCCGAGCAGATCCGTGAAGAAGTCGGGTTGATTCGTCAGCACACGCGGGCTCCGTTGAACCTGAATTTCTTCTGCCATGTCAGCCCCGCGCCAAATCCCGAAAGCGATGCACGCTGGAAAACCCTGCTGCAACCTTACTATCAAGAACTCGGCGCGGACTTCGACGCGCCAACGCCGGCGTCTAATCGTAGCCCGTTCGACAATGCCGCCTGTGAACTGGTCGAGGAGCTAAAACCTGAAGTGGTGAGCTTTCACTTTGGCCTGCCGGACGCCGCACTGGTCGCTCGGGTACACGCCACCGGTGCGAAAATCATCTCTAGCGCGACCACCGTCGCAGAAGCCATCTGGCTTGAGCAACACGGCTGTGACGCGATCATCGCCATGGGTTACGAAGCCGGAGGGCACCGAGGGATGTTCCTCAGCGATCAGTTGCACACTCAAGTTGGCACGCTGGCGCTGGTCCCACAAATCGCTGATGCCGTCGACGTGCCGGTGATTGCCGCAGGCGGTATCGCCGATGGTCGCGGTATCGCTGCAGCCTTTATTCTCGGCGCATCTGCGGTGCAAATCGGCACCGCTTACCTGTTCTGCCCGCAAGCCAAAGTCACGGCGTTGCACCATAAAGCGCTACGGACGTCGACCGACAGCCAAACTGCGCTCACCAACATTTTTACTGGCCGCCCGGCGCGTGGCATCGTCAATCGCATCATGCGTGAACTGGGCCCCATCAGCGCGGTTGCGCCCGCATTCCCCACAGCAGGCGGCGCGCTGATCCCCCTGCGGGCCAAGGCCGAGCCGCAAGGTGACGACGGCTTCATGAACTTGTGGGCCGGACAAGCCGTTGGGATCAAACATGAATTGTCCGCAGGCGATCTCACGCGGCAACTGGCTATTGACGCATTGGAAAAACTGGCGAGGCACTGAGGCGCGCTGCGCCGGGTAAATCTGACTCAGGTGAAAACTGTGCTTCCTTGGGGTGATGAGCCGCTATATATTTCGGTGCATAGCGAACGGCCGGTACTGGCCGTTCTGTGTTGCCCCACAAAAAACACTCAGGAGCTGTTTGATGCACGCCATCTCCCTTCGTCTCACGCTGCAACCCCTTGGCCTCGCTTTAACGATTGCCGCTGGCGTCTTCTCGGTCAGTAGCGCCAGCGCCGATGAAGTTCAAGTGGCCGTCGCGGCCAACTTTACTGCACCGATCCAGGCCATCGCCCAAGACTTTGAAAAGGACACCGGCCATAAACTGGTCGCCTCCTTTGGCGCCACCGGGCAGTTTTATACCCAGATCAAAAATGGCGCGCCGTTCGAAGTGTTCCTGGCGGCCGATGACACCACGCCCGCCAAACTCGAACAGGAAAACGAGATCGTCAAAGGCTCGCGGTTCACTTATGCGGTCGGCACCCTGGCGCTGTGGTCGGCAAAGGAAGGCTATGTCGATGACAAGGGTGAAGTGCTGAAGAAAAACCAATACCAACACCTGTCCATCGCCAACCCCAAAGCAGCTCCCTATGGCCTTGCCGCCACACAAGTGCTGGAAAAACTCGGCCTGACCGAAGCCACCAAGCCTAAGCTTGTCGAAGGCCAAAGCATTGCTCAGGCTTATCAGTTCGTCTCCACAGGTAACGCCGAATTGGGTTTTGTTGCGCTGTCGCAAGTGTTCAAGGACGGTAAATTGAACAGCGGTTCGGCATGGATCGTGCCCGCGAACCTGCACGAGCCAATCAAGCAGGACGCCGTGATACTCAATAAAGGCAAGGACAGCGCCGCTGCCAAGGCACTGATGGATTACCTCAAAGGTCCGAAAGCCGCTGCGGTTATCAAGTCTTTCGGGTATCAGTTGTAAATGCCGCTGGGCAGTGCCGACCTTGCGGCCATCTGGTTGACGCTGAAACTGGCGTCGCTCACCACCGTGATATTACTCATCGTCGGTACGCCCATCGCCCTCTGGCTGGCGCGCACCACGTCCTGGCTCAAAGGGCCGATTGGCGCCGTGGTGGCGCTACCTCTGGTGCTGCCGCCGACAGTGATCGGTTTCTATTTATTGCTGTTCATGGGCCCAAACGGCGCGTTGGGGCAGTTGACCCAACGCCTTGGGCTGGGGACGCTGACATTCAGCTTTAGCGGGCTGGTCATCGGCTCGGTGTTGTACTCAATGCCCTTCGTGGTGCAGCCACTACAAAACGCCTTTGCGGCCATTGGCACACGGCCACTTGAAGTCGCCGCCACCTTGCGCGCCAACCCTTGGGATACGTTCTTCTCGGTGGTGCTGCCATTGGCGCGGCCCGGGTTCATTACCGGCGCGATTCTCGGCTTTGCCCATACCGTGGGCGAGTTCGGTGTGGTGTTGATGATCGGTGGCAACATCCCGGACAGGACGCGTGTGGTGTCCACCCAGATCTACAACCACGTCGAATCCATGGAGTACCTGCAAGCGCACTGGCTGGCCGGGTCCATGCTGGTGTTTTCTTTCATTGTTCTGTTGGCGCTCTACTCCAGCGGCAAGACTAAAGCGGCCTGGAGTTGACCCCATGACCCTACCCATCGAAGTCCGCCTGCAGGTGGACTACACGCGCTTCGCTGTAGACGTCGATCTGACGCTTCCCGGCCAAGGCATCACCGCCTTCTTCGGCCACTCGGGCTCGGGCAAGACCACGTGCCTGCGCTGTATCGCCGGTCTGGAAAAAACCGCCCGCGGCCTTGTCCAAATCAATGGTGAAACCTGGCAAGACAGCGCCAAGGGCATTTTCTTGCCACCGCATAAACGGGCGTTGGGCTATGTGTTTCAGGAGGCCAGTCTGTTCTCGCACCTGACCGTAAAGGGCAATCTGGAGTTCGGCCTGCGGCGCATTCCGGCCCGTGAGCGGCGAGTGCAACTGGATCAGGCCAGCGAACTGCTGGGGATCGATCACCTGCTGACGCGCCACCCGGACAACCTCTCCGGTGGCGAACGCCAGCGTGTCGGCATCGCTCGCGCATTATTGACCAGCCCCAAACTGTTGCTGCTCGATGAACCGTTGGCGGCGCTGGATGCCAGCCGCAAACGTGAAATCCTGCCGTACCTGGAGCGCCTGCACGACGAACTGGAAATCCCAATGCTCTATGTCAGCCACTCACAGGACGAAGTGGCGCGGCTGGCAAACCATCTGGTGCTGCTCAGCGAGGGCAAGGTGTTGGCCAGCGGTCCCATCGGCGAAACCCTGGCGCGCCTCGATCTGCCACTGGCCATGGGCGACGATGCTGGCGTAGTGATCGGGGGCACGGTCAGCGCGTATGACCCGGACTATCAATTGCTGACCGTGCGCTTGCCAGACAGCGACCTATCGATTCGGGTGGCACATTCGCCACTGCGGTCGGGTCAACCCCTGCGCTTCAAAGTCCAGGCGCGGGATGTCAGCCTCAATCTGCAACCGGATGAACAGAGCAGCATTCTCAACCGCCTCCCGGTCACGGTCGTCAGCGAAGTACCTGCTGAAAACGCTGCCCACGTTATGGTACGGCTAGACGTTGGCGGCACGCCTTTACTGGCACGCATCACACGGTTCTCTCGCGATCAATTGCAACTGCGTCCCGGCCTGTCGCTGTGGGCACAGATCAAGTCAGTGGCCGTGCTGGCCTGATCGGACTGCACAGAGCCGTCTGTGATCAGTCTTCATAAAAACTCGGCACGACTGAGAATGGCGGCGGTCAATCGCAAGACCAACCCCCAGGACAGTTCATCATGCCCGACCCAGTCATCGCTCAACTTCCGAAGGATTTGCATTACGTCGATGACACCCAGCCCGGCTTTAGTCGGAAAATACTGCGCGGCAAATTCATCTATTTCGATCAACACGGCGAACGCATTCGCGACCAGGCCGAGATCAAGCGCATCAACTTGCTGGTGATTCCTCCAGCCTACACCGATGTGTGGATCTGCGCCGACCCTCGTGGGCACCTGCAGGCCACCGGGCGTGACGCGCGCGGTCGCAAACAGTATCGCTACCACCCACGCTGGCGCGAGATTCGCGACGAAAACAAGTATTCGCGGATGATCGCCTTTGGGAGGGCGCTGCCCAAAGTACGCAGGCAACTCGAGGCCCAACTGTCGGCGCCCGGCATGGGCCGTGACAAGGTGATGGCGGCGGTCATTTCCCTGCTGGACGCCACACTCATCCGTATCGGCAACAGCCAATATGCGCGAGACAACCGTTCCTATGGCTTGACCACGCTGCGTAATAAACACGTTGAGGTCAAAGGCAGCGAAATCCTGTTCGAATTTCGTGGCAAGAGTGGCGTCGAGCATCAAGTCAGCGTCAAGGATCGGCGTTTGGCCAGGATCATCAAGCGCTGCATGGAGCTGCCAGGTCAGCACCTGTTTCAATACCTGGACGCCGACGGTCAGCGACACACCGTCTCATCGTCTGACATCAACAGCTACCTGCACACCCTCACGGGCGCAGACTTCACCGCCAAGGACTACCGAACCTGGGCTGGCAGCGCGCTGGCATTGGCCACCCTGAGGAAGCTGGAATGGGAGCCAGAAGCCAACGCCAAAAAACACATCGTGGATATGATTAAGGCCGTTGCCCGGCAACTGGGCAATACCCCGGCAGTGTGTCGCAAGTGCTACATCCACCCGGCGGTATTGGACGGGTTTCTATTGGGCGAGTTGCATAAGCTGCCGCGTGCTCGTCAACGTAAAGGGCTTCGGGTTGAGGAGGTGGCGTTGACCAACTTCCTCAAAGGCCTTCAAGAGCGGGCGGCACAACAACGTGATTGAACGACGTTGCGTGGCTCGCTGGGCCCTGAGTTCAGTCAGTAACCCTTAATCACCGGAGAAACTCCACATAGCCGATGACAAGCATGCCCGTCGCGGCGAGAATTTCCACGATCCCGACTCTCGATAAGGCTGGACCATGAATTCGAAGCCCCCGTTACCCGCTGCATCCACACCTTCCATCGCAGGCAATACAACGCCTGAGCGCAGCGGTTTTGTCAGAGTGCGTGGCGCTCGTGAACATAACCTCAAAGACGTCGATGTCGACATCCCCCGCGATGCCCTGGTGGTGTTTACAGGGGTTTCCGGGTCGGGCAAATCATCGTTGGCGTTCTCGACGCTGTACGCCGAAGCCCAGCGCCGTTACTTCGAGTCGGTCGCGCCATACGCCAGACGCTTGATCGATCAAGTGGGCGTGCCGAATGTGGACTCCATCGACGGCTTGCCACCGGCCGTTGCCTTGCAACAGCAACGCGGCACGCCTAGCACGCGCTCGTCGGTCGGCAGCGTTACGACCCTGTCCAGCCTGATTCGCATGCTCTATTCGCGCGCCGGCAGTTATCCGCCGGGCCAGCCGATGCTCTACGCTGAGGACTTTTCCCCCAACTTGCCACAGGGTGCCTGTCCGCAATGCCATGGTTTGGGGCGCGTGTACGAAGTCACCGAACAACTGATGGTGCCCGATGATTCTCTGACCATTCGCCAGCGCGCTATTGCCTCGTGGCCGCCTGCATGGCAAGGCCAGAACCAGCGCGACATTCTGGTGACGCTTGGCTATGACGTCGACATCCCGTGGAGAGACCTGCCCAAGAAACAACGTGACTGGATTCTGTTCACTGAAGAGCAACCCACTGCGCCGGTCTATGCCGGGCTGACGCCTGAAGAAACCAAAGTCGCCCTCAAGCGTAAACTCGAACCCAGCTACCAAGGCACCTTCATCGGTGCTCGCCGCTATGTGCTGCACACCTTCACCCATTCGCAAAGCGCGCTGATGAAAAAACGCGTGTCGCAGTTCATGCGCGGCAGCCCTTGCCCACTGTGCGATGGCAAACGCCTGAAACGTGAAGCGTTGTCGGTGACGTTCGCCGGGCTCGATATCGGTGAGCTGCAGCAAATGCCGCTGCTGCGTTTGGCCGAAGTGTTACGGCCAGTCGCGGCGGGCATGTTTGCCGATGAGGTTAAGGGCATCAGCGACCCACTGGACCGCACGCAAATCGACAACGCTCGCACGCACCGCGTTAAAGCGGGTGGATCTGCTCACGATGCCGCTCCAAACGTGCGCGCGACGCCTAATCTGTCGATCGAGAAACGCCTGGCAGCGCAATGCATCGCTCAGGACCTGTTGGCACGCGTCAGCACACTCACCGACCTTGGCCTGGGCTATCTGGCTCTAGAGCGCAGCACGCCGACGTTGTCTTCCGGCGAATTGCAGCGTCTTCGCCTGGCGACACAATTGGGCTCGCAACTGTTCGGCGTGATTTATGTGCTGGATGAGCCTTCGGCCGGCCTGCACCCAGCCGACAGCGAAGCCTTGTTCGACGCCCTGCAGCAGCTAAAGGCAGCGGGCAATTCATTGTTCGTCGTCGAGCATGACGTGGAAATGATGCGTCGCGCGGACTGGCTGATCGATGTCGGCCCCGCTGCTGGCGAGCATGGAGGACGCATCCTCTACAGCGGCCCTCCGGCCGGGTTGGCTGAGGTGGAAGAGTCGCAAACCCGCGGCTATTTGTTCGCCACTCCACACGTGCAGGCCAAGCCCCGGCGACACGCGTCGGGCTGGCTGAAGCTTGAGGGCATCACGCGCAACAATCTGCACAACCTGAATGCCGAATTTCCGCTGGGCTGCTTCACCTCCGTGACGGGCGTCTCCGGATCAGGCAAATCGAGCCTGGTCAGTCAGGCGCTGCTTGAACTGGTTGGCGCAGCCCTCGGGCGCCCCGCTACAACCGCCGAACAGGAAGAGCCCAGCCTGGAAGATGACGCGCCGCAATTCACAGACGGGCGTATCGCCAGTGGGCTGGAGTCGATTACCCGGCTGGTGCAAGTTGACCAAAAGCCGATTGGCCGCACGCCTCGCTCCAACCTCGCGACTTATACCGGTCTGTTCGACAACGTGCGCAAGCTGTACGCCGCCACCCCTGACGCAAAAGCGCATCACTATGACGCGGGTCAGTTTTCCTTCAACGTCGCCAAAGGCCGCTGTCCGGTGTGCGAAGGTGAAGGTTTCGTCAGCGTCGAATTGCTGTTCATGCCCAGCGTCTACGCGCCCTGCCCGACTTGCCATGGCGCACGCTATAACCCCGAGACGCTGGCGATTACATGGCAAGGCCTGAACATCGCCCAAATCCTGCAATTGACCGTGGAACAAGCGGTCGAGGTGTTCGCCGCACAACCTGGCGTGCTCAGATCGCTGTCGGTACTGCGCGACATTGGTCTGGGTTACCTTCGGCTCGGCCAGCCGGCCACTGAGTTGTCGGGCGGCGAAGCGCAGCGCATCAAACTGGCCACCGAGCTGCAACGCAGCCAGCGCGGCGCCACGCTTTACGTGCTCGACGAACCGACCACCGGATTGCACCCATGCGACGTTGATCGGCTGCTCAAGCAACTGAATACACTGGTGGACGGCGGCCATACCGTCATCGTTGTTGAGCATGAGATGCGCGTGGTAGCGCAAAGTGATTGGGTCATCGACATCGGTCCAGGCGCCGGCGACAAGGGCGGCTGCATTGTCGCCAGAGGAACGCCGGAAAACGTAGTCAGGGTCAATGCGAGCCGCACTGCACCGTTTCTGAAAAGGGCTCTGCACGGGACGTGATATTGGACCGTTTGACCACGGGGGTTCAGCGCAAATGCTTGTTGCTGGACGCATAGTGATCCCACGCCTTGCTTGCGGCAGTCACTGCATTGCGATACCGGTCATGCTCGTCCCATTCTTCCTCACTCGAAGGGTAAGGGGTTGATTCGAGATGATTTCGAAAAGCTCGATAGGCTTGTGCCAGCTTCTGCTCCAGACGCTTTGACTCTGCGTGGTAATCGCTACCCATAACTGGCTCTCCAAAAGGGCGAAATGCCGCCCTTCAGGCATACGCCACATTTATGACGCTCTCGCGACCTGAGGCATGCGTTAAATATGGAGTGACCAGCGGTCTGTCATGTGAACGCCCACCCGCAGTTCGCCCAATTGCAATGGGCACCGCCGTACTGACTTTGCACCTCGCCGCGCGTTGTTCGTTAAGTTTAAATTCAGCTTCCATCGCTACTCTGGGCCGACCAAAATCAGCACAGGTCCAATTCGATGAAAAATCGTGAACTCACTCTCCTGCCTGCAGCGCTGTCCAGTAACGCATCCTCGGCTGCCAACTACATCGGTCGAGGCAACCAGCAAGCGACCACTGGAACCACCGCCCACGATGTGGCTGATATCACCACGTCCGGACTGAACCTCGGCGGCGACAAGTACGAGCTCAATGGCATAACCGGTGCTGTCATCGACTTCCAGAGAGTGCGTGAGCATAAAAACGCCGAAACCGACGCACAGCTTTTGGATTACTACCTCTATCTGCCGACCAAGCTGACGCCGCAGCAATGTTCTCGGGGAAGAGAGCTGCTGACTTGGTCGCACGAGGCTCTTGCATTCAGATCGGGGGCTTCCGTCAAAGCAATTCAGGAGTTCGAATCAGGTTCGCGGGAGATTCGGGCTGTTACAAGGCAAGCACTTGCGTACGCTCTTGAGGCTGAGGGTCTTCTGTTCTTCCCAGGTCATGAACCTATGGTGGGCAACGATTGCCCAGGAGCTACTCTTGATCCTCGACAGCGCAACGACTTTTACCTGATCGAGTAGCTGATATCCAGTTCGCAAACTAGACAAGGAACTCTGGGAAGGCAGGATTGATCTCGGCGATACCATCGCAAGGGTTCTCTTTACAGTCGTAGGATCGGATATGGTCCTACTGCACGGTTTCATTAAGAAAAACCAAAAAACACCAGCGTCCGATATGGCAACCGCTAAACAACGCAAAGCAAGACTATGAGGCACGCATATGAACAAGCACATCGGATCTGACTTTGACGACTTCCTCGCAGAACAAGGGTTGATTGAGGAGGTTTCCGCAGCAGCCATCAAGCGCGTGATCTCCTGGCAGATAGCCGAGACCATGAAAGCTCAACGCGTGACCAAGAAGGCGCTTGCCGAGCGTATGCATACCAGTCGGACAGCCGTGGATCGCGCTCTCGATCAGAATGATGCAGGAATGACGTTAGCAACTCTTGCCAGCGCCGCGAGGGCGCTCGGTCAGAGGGTGGAAGTACGACTCGTACCTGAGCGGGAAGAGGCGCACGCATAACACCTACTCAGAGTCTGTTCAACGAGCCCGAGAGCGAACCGCTCCGGGCTGTCGCCGACGCCGACGAAAGGTGGTGGCGCCCCGTCGTGGCAAGCGCAAACCCTTGTCGGCTGAGCTCGCGTATCGAAGTTATCCACGAACTGCCCGAACACGAGCTGACCTGCGCCTGCGGTTGCCGCAAGCATGTGATCAGTGAAGAAACCAGCGAGCAGTTGGACATCGTGCCGATGCAGATCCGCGTGATCAAACATATCCGCAAGGTCTACGGTTGCCGGGGCTGCGAAACGGCGCCGGTCACCGCCGACAAACCGGCGCAGTTGATCGAAAAGAGCATGGCCAGCCCCAGCGTCTTGGCCATGTTGTTGACCACCAAATATGTCGATGGCTTTCCGCCGCATCGTTTCGAAACGGTGTAGGGCCGACACGCGCAATAAAACCCTTTGTGATAGGGCGC
>NZ_DASWOT010000164.1:0-10742 GCF_036404235.1 Pseudomonas sp. | reverse complement strand
AGTCTGAGCCTCATCCAGGCATAGCATGCGGTCGCCAATCACGGAGTCCTGCCCTTCCCGGGACGGAGTCCGGTCAAATGGCAACCTCGTCGGCTGCTCGAAGCCCGACAGCTCGTTGCGCCAGAACGTCTCCCACTGGCTACGGTCCTGCCCCTCCAGCCAAGCGATAAAGTCACGGTAGCGGCTTGGCGTCGGCAAGGTGCTCGCACGCCCCGCGAGCAGATCGTTATACAGGGTGAAGAACTCCGCCACGATGCCCATGCGGCACCAGGCGTCCAATAGAATGTGGTGGTTACTGAACACAAAACCGAAGTGCTCAGCGCCCAACTTAACCAGACGCAAGCGAAACGGTACCTCGTGTGCCAGATCGAAACCGATGGTTAGCTCTTCTTCCAACTCCAACGCCAGCCGGCACTCATAGCCGTCAGGGTCGATGCCGGTCCAATCCAGCACACGCAGATCGGGCCGAGCATCGCGATGAACGATCTGCACCATGCGCTCACCCGCCTCCCAACAGAAAGAGGTGCGCAGTACAGGATGGCGACGCACGACTGTTCCCCAGGCCTGGCTAAATAACGCAATGTTGATTTCATGTTCGATGACGTAGCAGTACTGCATCAAGTAGATGCCTGATCCCGGCTCCAGCAAGGTATGCACCAACAACCCTTCCTGCATCGGTGACAGTGGGTAGATATCCTCGATCTGGTCACAGGCCACGGGCAACTGGTCCAGTTGAGCCTGGTTCAGGCCTGCCAACGGAAAATCAGAGGGTGTCACGCCCAGATTCCCGGATGCGCAACAATGCTCGATCAGTTCGGTCAAGGCCTGCTCGTAAGCCTTGGCCAGGGCATCGATGGTCTCGGGCCGATATTGATCATGACTGAAGGTCCACTCCAGGCTCAATTGACCGGCATAAATCTGGCCGTTGATCGCCAGTCCATTGCTCAATGGCGCATCATCGCTCTGAGTGCGCCCGAAGCTCTCCCTGGCGGGCACAAAAGCTGTGTCGGCGTGATCGAAACTGCCGTCGAATTGCCCAAGGTAATTGAAGGTGATACCCGCCGCTGGCAAGCCTTTGAGTTGCTCTCGCTGAGCCGGCTCCCCGAGGTAACGCAATACACCATACCCCAGCCCTTTATTAGGCACTGAACGCAGCTGCTCCTTGATAGCCTTGATCGACTCCCCCATCAGGGGCTCAGGCGTCAAGCGGACCGGGTAAACGCTGGTGAACCATCCGACGGTTCGGGTGATGTCCACGTCCTCGAACCAGTCCTCGCGCCCGTGGCCTTCCAGCTCGATCAGCACACAGTCCTGCTCGCTCCACTGAACAAGTACCCGCGCCAATGCACACAGCAGCAGATCGTTGATCTGGGTGCGGTAAGCCGCGGGGGCTACTTTTAACAGGGCCTGTGTAAGGTGCGCGTCCAGACGACTGGTGGCGGTGCTGACCTGCCGATAAGTAGCCGCTCCATCAGGGTTATCCATCGGCAAAGCGCCCGTGTGGACGCTGCCTTGCTCTAGCCAATAGGCTAACTCCTGCTGCATCGCACTTTGCATGGCATGCTGTTGCAACGCCTGGGCCCAGGCCTTGAGCGAGTGCGCTGCAGGCCCGGCTTCCCAGGCACCTCCTGACGCCAATAGCGCCTGCAAGTCTTCCAGCAAAATACGCCAGGAAACACCGTCTACAACCAAGTGATGCGCAACCAGCAAAAGACGCTGGGTGTTATCCGGCAGGTTGATCAGAACCGCCCTGAATACATGCCCCCTGGCAGGGTTCAGACTGCGCTGCGCTTCATCGGCCAGAGCACTTATCTCGTGAGCACTCTCTACCGCGCAACACCAGAGCACATCAGCCGGCACCTTGCGTTCAAACTGAGCCTGGCCCTGCTCCACTGCCTCCTGCGGGAAACTCAGACGCAACGCTGCATGCTGCTGCGCCAGACGCTCCAACGCTACAGCCAGCGACGCCTGCTCCAACGGCTGGCCGGGAACGAGCAGAATGCTCTGGTTCCAGTGATGACGATCTGCAATTTCCTGCTCGAAGAATCGCCGCTGCGCAGGCAACAGCAAGGTTGTCCCTTCGTCCTGCCCTGAGTGCCTGACCGCAGCAGCCGGCTTGGCTTCAATACGTTTGGCAACGTGCGCCAACGCCTCGATGGTCTGGTGCTCAAACAACTGCTTGGGCGTAATTTTGATCCCTTGGCGCTTGGATTTGGCAATGATCTGCAAACTGAGGATCGAGTCACCACCCAACTCAAAGAAATTGTCCGCAATCCCTACCGAATCAAGTTTGAGTACCTGCGCCCAGATCTCGGCCAAAATGCTCTGCACTTCATCGGTTGGCGCGACCTGTTGGCGCACTTGGGGTTGAGGTTTAGGCAGTGAGCGGCGGTCGAGCTTGCCGTTGCTGGTCAACGGCAACCGGTCGAGCGCCACGAAATGCGCAGGTATCAGGGCGTCCGGGAGCGTCTCGCTCAAATAGTGGCGAAGCGCTTCTGCGCTGACGTGCGACCCACCGACGTAATAGGCGACCAGTTGTAAACGCTGGGCATCACCTGGCACTGGAAGCGCCAGAACTGCAGCCTGCGTGACTCCGCTAAACCGCTGAATACAGCGCCCGACCTCACCCGGCTCGACACGATAACCACGGATTTTCACCTGATCGTCGAGGCGTCCTGCCACCGCGATGCCCTGCGAGGTCACGCGTGCGCGGTCGCCACTTCGGTAACTGCGCAGGCCGTCTCCTCGCGCATCCGGAACGAAGCGTTCGGCCGTCAGCCCTGGCCGTCCCAGATAACCGTCCGCCAGGCTCGGGCCAGCAATGTACAGCTCGCCCCACACGCCTGAAGCAACGTTGCAGAGGTACTCATCGAGGACCTCCACACAGGTGCCGCCCAGAGGCCAGCCAACCGCAATGATGTTGTGTGCCAGGTCCTCGTCTGACAACTCATGGGTCAGAACACCTACCGTCGTTTCGGTAGGACCGTAGTGGTTAACAACCCGGCAATCTGGCTTCAGGCTGCGGACCTGCTCGACCAGCACGGCTGGGCAAGGCTCACCGCCGAGAATCAAAAGGTGGGCGGGCAGCACCCGAGCCGGCTGGGTGGCCTGCAGAAGGCCCTGCAAATGGCTCGGAACGATCTTCAGCACTGAAATGCGCTGCTCGTGCATATAGGCGGCAAAACCGTCGGGATCGAACACCGCTTCCCTGGACAACAGGTGCAGCGTCTTGCCGCCGGCGAGCGCGCCGAACAGTACCGTATGGCCCAGGTCGGCGGCGACACTGGAGACCATCGCCAGGCTCGCGTCCGGCGCCAGCGCCAGGCGCTCGAGTGCGGTTTGCGTGTAATGGGCCAATGCCCCATGACTCACGACCACGCCCTTGGGTGTTCCGGTAGACCCGGAGGTGTAGATCACGTAAGCCGCAGACTGAGGGACAATCCTCAGGTCCAGAGGCGTATCCTCGAATGCAGCCCATCGAGCGGGCTCGTACAGCACCGGAACGCGGGTGTTGAGCAATGTGCTCAATGGATCGTTCGAGGAATAAATACAGGCGACGGCAGCACTGTCATCTAACAACTGCTGCAGCCGCTCGCGGGGTTGTTCAGGATCCAACGGCAAGAATGCAGCCCCGGACTTGAGCACCGCGAGCAGGCTGCAAACCCACTCGCCGGAACGGTTTTGGCACAACGCGACTCTGTCGCCAGCCCCCACCCCTTGTGCTCGCAGATACCGAGCAAGACGATTACTTTCACGCTCAAGGGTGAGCGCGCCAAGTTCGCCCTGGGCATCGCGCACGGCAATTCGTCCGGGTTGCGCCAGCACCTGAGCACGCCAAAGACCCAGCACATCTTGCACAGGAGCAGACAGCGGCGGGCCCACCAGACACGCTGAACTGTCTACCCTCTGCTCAATCAGCGGGACGTGCGGATAGTTCGCCATCGAGCCCAGAAGCTGAGTGAACGCCTGGGCCATTCGTTCAATCAGCGCAGCGTCGAATAAATCGGTCGCATAGGTGAAAAAGCCTTCCAGGCCGCGCTCGTCATCGGCAAAGTCGAACGCCAGGTCGAAGCGTGCATCGGCACGGGCAAGCCCATACTCCTCGATACTCAGCCCACCCATATTCTGTCGAACGCCACGCTCTGCCCGTTCGATAGACAGGTTCTGATTGAGTTTGAACTGGAACAAGGGGTTATGGCCGAGGCTGCGCTCGGGAACCAGAGCATCGACCAACTGCTCGAACGGAATGTCCTGATGAGATTGAGCCTGAGCGACCACGTCCTTGACCTGCTCAAGCAATTGCGCAGGCGTTGCCAACTCATCGACATCAACCCTGAGCACTTGAGTGTTGATAAAAAATCCAATCAGCCCCTCCAACTCCTGGCGGTTACGCCCTGCATTCGGCGCGCCGATGCGAATGTCCCGTTGGCCGCTGAACCTGGACAACACCACCGCCATCGCTGCGAGGACGGTCATGAACATCGTATGCCCGTGCTTACGCCCGTGCGCCCTGAGCGCCGCAGTGTTCTGGGCATCCAGTTTTACCGGTACCAGGGCACCTTTGAACGTCGCAACCGCAGGGCGTGGTCGATCCAGCGGCAACGCGAGGAGCGGGTGCTCATCGCCGAGTTGAGCCTGCCAATACGCCAACTGCCGCTGCCCCTCTCCGGCTTCGAGCCAGGCGCGCTGCCAGATCGCGTAGTCGGCATATTGAACGGTCAGCTCGGGCAATTGAGCGTCGACACCCTGACACTGAGCCTCGTAAAGGCGGACGAATTCGCCGACCATTAGCTCCATCGACCAGCCATCCGACACGATATGGTGCATGCATACGGCCAAGACATGTTCGGTGGGCGATACGCTTAACAGCCGGGCCCGGAAGAGCGGGCCGTCAAGCAAGTCGAACGGCTCGGACAACACCCGCCCCACCTCTATCTCAAGCTGTGCCTCGGTTTGCACGGGATGAATGGGGAACTCAAAATTCCCGGACGCCTCGATCTGCTGGTAAAACACGCCTTCCAACGACACAAACCGAGTGCGCAGGCTTTCGTGACGGTCGAACAACTGACCGAATGCGCGCCCCATTGCGGCTTCGTCGAGCACACCAGTCAAGCGAACGGCCATCGGAACATTGTAAAAACTACTGGTCGGCTCAAGCTGCCAAAGGAACATCAAACGCTGCTGCGCGTAAGAAAGCGGAATCTGCTCCACATCGTGGCGCGTCGGTACGATGGGCAGGAGCCTGAAGCTCTGTCCGGTTTCGGCCATCTTCTGCAAAATTTGCCGACGTTGCTCTTCAGGCAAACCTACGAAACGCTTGGCGATTCTTTGTGCGGTCGTGTTATCCATGTGTAGCTCAAGCCCCCGTCAATTCGTTCATCAAGTGTTCGATATCCGCCAAACCTGGCTCATCGTTGGCCATCCCATGCTCGGCAATCGCGCACGCGAAATCGCTCAGAATGGGCAACTCAAAGAGCAGCCGCAGCGGCATATCCACACCCAGTTCCGTGTTAATTCTTGAAATAGCCTGAGCCGCCAGTAACGAGTGCCCGCCCAGTTCGAAAAAGTTGTCGCCGCCACCCACTTGGTCGACCTTGAGCAAATCGCTCCAAATCTTGCCCAAGGCACGTTCGGTATCGGTGGCCAGCGGTAAATGCTCACGTGCAATCGAGCTCAGTGATGGCAGCGCGTTGCGATCGACCTTGCCGTTAAGCGTCAGGGGAAAGGCTGCCAGACCAATGAGGTGAGTCGGCACCATGAAGTCGGGCAGTGCCTCTTTCAGCCATGCCTTGAGACTCATGACCCGTTGCGCCGTGTCGCCCTGTGCAAGCGCCCATTCGGCCCCCGCGACATAGCCGACCAGTTGCGGGCCCATGGGCCCCTGATTTACCACCACCAGCGCCGAATCCACGGTGGGGTGTTCCATGAGCCGAGCCTCTATTTCACCCGGCTCAACACGATAACCACGCAACTTGATCTGGTGATCTGCCCGGCCGCCGTACTCCAGCGCCCCTGTCGAGTTGAAGCGTGCAAGATCACCGGTCCGGTACAAGCGCTCGCCTGAAGGGCCGAATGGATCAGGGATAAAACGCTCTGCAGTCAGCCCTGGACGAAGGTGATAACCACGCGCCAGGCACTCACTGCCGCCTATGAGCAAGTCGCCCATCATGTCGACATCCTGCAACCTTAAATCGGCATCGACGACATAGGTCGAACGTGCTTGCAGCGGCCGACCGATTGGAACCCCGCTCACTGACACATCGGCAGGCCGCAAGGCAGTACAGTCGTGTACCGTCGTCACGACGGTGGCTTCCGTTGGCCCATAAGTATTCAACAGGCAGACGGCGTCCAGCCCTGCCTCATGCCAACTGGACAGCCCCTCCAGAGGCATCGCCTCGCCCCCCACATGGACTTGACGCAGGCTTTGCGGGACAGATGCCCCGTCCTTCGCAAACTGCTCCGCGAGCGCCCGCCAATAGGTTGCGGGAAGATCCGCAACGGTGACCTGATGGCGTCGCATCTGCTGGCACAGTGTTTGTGGGGTCCACATATCCGGGCCACGCATGACGATTGCAGCCCCGGCAGTCAAAGCCGGGAAGAACTGCTCGACGAAACCATCGAAGCTGAACGTGGAGAACTGCAGGACACGATCACGCTCGCTCAGTTTCGAATAGTCGCGAGCCACTTCACTGAATCGACTCAGCACCCCATGGGAGATGCCCACCCCCTTGGGCTTGCCAGTGGAGCCCGAGGTGTAGATAACGTACGCCAGCTGCGCAGGGTGCAACCTGACATGAGGCACCTGTCGCTGGTCGGCTTCGCTCATCAGGGGCATCTGGTCGATACACAAGACCGGCAGACCTTCATCGACAGACCAACGCTCCAGCAGATGGCTCTGCGTCAGCAGCAAGCCCAACTGGCTGTCGGCGATCATGTAGCTCAGGCGCTCTGCGGGATACTGAGGATCAATCGGCACATACGCGGCTCCCACCTTGAGAACGGCCAGCAACGCAATCGCCATGTCGGGACTGCGCTCGCAAGCGATACCCACCAACACTTCAGCCCCCACGCCATTATTCGATAGCCAGCGGGCCAGCGCATTGGAACGGCGGTCCAGCCTGTCGTAGCTAAGTGTGAGGTCTTCGAAAACCAAGGCAGGTGCTTGGGGAGTCAGGGCAGCCTGGGCCTGAAACGCCTCATGAACAAAAGGCGCGACGGCGCCTGGAGCAGGCCCCCTGGACCACTGTTCGATCACGTGCGATTGGGCCTGCGCACCCGCCCCACTTAACGCCCCCAGACACGTCTGCCAATCGTGGGCCAATGCAATCAAGGTCTGGGCCAATTGACCTGACAACTGCTCAACACGAGCCGCAGTGAAATGGCGCACTTGGTAGTTGAAATGCAGCACACATTGCTCATCCACCCCAACGCCAATGGTCAATGGAAAGTGGGTTTGTTCCTGATGGCTGACGGGACCAAAACTCAGCCCGACCGGGCCCCCTCCATCCTGTAACGCTTGGGAAACCGGGTAATTTTCGAATACCAGCAACGTGTCGAACAATGATTCGCCGGGATACCCTGCCCAACGCTGAACCTCATACAACGGCGTATGTTCGTACTCACGCAGAGCAGCCGCGTGCTCCTGGACCATCAACAGCGCATCCACCACGAGGCTCTGCGGGTCAGGGGCCAGGATCACTGGCAAGGTGTTGATGAAAAGCCCCAGTTGCTCTTCGACACCCGCCAGGTGTGCGGGCCGCCCCGAGACCGTCGCCCCGTAGGTCACACAGGTTTGGCCGGTATGGCGTTGAAGTACGAGGGCCCAGGCGAGCTGCACCAAGGTATTGAAGGTGACTCGGTGCTCACGGGCGAATGCGCCAAGTCGCGCAGTGGCGATCGAATCCAGCGTTCGATAGTGGTCCATATGGCGAGCCTGCTGGTCGACGTTGGCTGGAAGCGGTCGAGCCAAGCGTGTAGGCGCTTGCACAGCCTGCAGTTGTGCTTGCCAGAAAACCTCGGTGGCCTTGGCATCCTGTCTGTGCAACCACTTCAAATAGGCCCGATAGGCCCCTGCCGACGCAGGCACTGGCTGCTGACCATAACGCTGAAGCACTTCACCGAGCAGACGCGCATTACTCCAACCGTCGAGCACGATATGGTGGCTCGTATAAACCAGGTGGTAACGCTGGTCATCCAAACGGATAACAGCAACCCGCAGTAATGGCTCGCTGGCCAAATCAAAACCCGCCGCCAAATCGGCCTGCGCCCACGCTGCCAACGCTGTCGCGCACTCACCCTGGCCTTGCCAGTCCAACTCGACAAATGGCAAAGGATGGGGGCCCCGAATCACCTGAACCGTGGTCCCGTCGACGGTCACGAACTGGGCGCGAAGTGTTTCATGAGCGTCGAAACTGGCCTGCCAGGCACGACGGAATCGCGGCAGATCAAGCCCGCTCACCTCCACTTGCATCTGGTTCACATACGCACCGCCGTGGCGTTCCAGTTGCGCATGGAAGAACATGCCTTGCTGCATGGGCGTCAGCGGGTAGATATCAGTCAGGTCTACGTTTGCGAGCAGCAGCGTATCGACGTGCTTCTGGGTAATGTCCACCAGCGGGAAGTCGCCGGTGATAGCCGTGCGTGCAAAGTCCTCGGTATGACTGCGCTCAATGAGCTCATTCACCAATCGGGTGAAACGGTCCACCAGACCTGAAATGGTGTCGTGCGTGAAGCACTCCCGGCTGTATACCCAGTCAAGGCTCAGCTCACCGCCGTAAACCTGCCCATTGATGCTTAACAACACATCAAGCGGTGCATCTGGGTGCTGAGCCGCGCCGTGGCCCTCCTTGGCCGGAGCGAACAGGCCTTGTTCCCGGTCGAAACTTTGGTCGAACTGCCCCAGATAGTTGAACAGGATGTCGCCCTTGGGCAACACGTCCATGCGCGCCTGCACTGCAGGCTCACTCAGGTAACGCAGAATGGCGTAGCCGATGCCCTTCTCCGGCACCTGCCGCAATTGCGTCTTGACCTGGCGCACCGATTCGATCAGATCGTTGGCGGGGGTCAGTTTTACCGGGTACATACTGGTGAACCAACCGACCGTACGCGAAAGATCAATCGCGCCTGAATCATCCTGTCTCCCGTGGCCTTCCAGGCGCAAAACCGTCGAAGGCTGTCCACCCACGTCGCAGATCACTTTTGCCAGCACGGCAATCAAGACTTCGTCGACGCCGGCCCGACAGGCAGGGGCAACTCGCTGCAACAGACGTTGGGTCTGTTCGCGGCTGAGGCTGTACTTGACCACTTCAGCATCGGCGAAACGGTTCCGGCCCTCGGCATGATCGGCCGCCAGCCCCGTACTGGCGCCCCCAAGCCCGGCTTCCCAATAGCCCAGCTCATCCCGGGCCACGTTGAGCGCGCGGCCTTGAAGCTGTTCGGCCCACGCTCGCACAGAGCTGGTCTTTTGCGGCAAGCACACGGGCTTTTCATGCGCGAGGGTTTGGTAGGCCTGTTGCAGATCCTCCAGCAAGATCCGCCATGACACGCCATCCACCAGCAGGTGGTGGAAAACCAGCAACAGGCGCTGCTCGCCCGCCGGCAATGTCATCAACACGGCCCTGAGCAGCGGCCCATCGTTTAGATCCAGGCTGGCTTGAGCCTCGTCGGCCAGCGGGCCGATGGCCTCTGTGTTTTCCAGTTGGGCAACCCAAAGCCACTCATGGGACTGCTCAGCCGCGTAACTCGCACACCATCGAGAATCCTGGCGCTTGAATGTCAGACGCAACGCGTCGTGGTGCTCCACCAGTGCCTCGATGGCCTGGCGCAATCGCTGAGGTTCAAGAGCACTCGACGGACGCAACAGCACCGACTGATTCCAGTGGTGTCGGTGCTTGAGCGCCAGCTCGAAGAACCACCGATGGATCGGTAGCAGTGCAAGGTTGCCAGAGAGCCTGGACTGATCGAGATGGCGGGTAGGCTGCTCGTTCACACATCGAGCCAGTTGAGCGATGGTCTGATGCTCGAAAAGGTCCCGCGGCGTAAACTGCAGCCCTGCCTGGCGGGCACGACTGACCAGTTGAATGGAGACAATCGAATCACCGCCCATATCAAAGAAATTATCGTTGCGCCCTACCTGATCCACGCCCAGTACGCTCGCCCAGATCGCAGCCAGCGCTTGCTCGCGTTCACCTTCGGGAGCTGCGTAGGCGTGGCTTGTCTGGCGCACGTCCACCGACGGCAACGCCTGTCGATCAAGCTTGCCGTGGGCCGTCAGGGGCAGTGCGTCCAGCACCATTAGGTGTGCCGGCACCATGTGTTCGGGCAACTCGGCCTTGAGCCGCTGCTTCAGCGCTGCCAGCCACTCGACACGCTGCTGCGCACCCACTTCGGCCACCAGATAACCCACCAGTTGCGCGCCGGCCGGGCCCTCCACCGCCAGCACCGCCACCTGGCGCACGTCACGGTCCTGCAACAGGCTGGTTTCGATTTCCCCCAACTCGATACGAAAGCCACGGATCTTCACTTGTTGATCCGCACGGCCCAGGTAATCCAGGCTGCCATCGGCGCCATAACGCGCAAGGTCGCCACTGCGATACAACCGGCCACCCGGCGCACCGAACGGGTCCGGCACGAAGCGCTCGGCGGTCAGTCCGGCTCGGTTCAAATAGCCCCGCGCCAGCCCTGCCTGACCGATATACAGTTGCCCGCTGCAACCACGCGCTACCGGCTCCAGTTCGGCATCC
>NZ_DASWOT010000163.1:0-98771 GCF_036404235.1 Pseudomonas sp. | reverse complement strand
GTTGATCAGTTGTAGGAGCGAACTTGTTCGCGAGGCGAAGTCTCAGGCGCCACGTTGCTCGCCTCGCCGACCGCGCATGCCGGGTTTACTGCCGCTGCGCGCCAGACCGAAGGGCCGGCTTGCCAATAAGCCACTTGAGCAAGCGCACTCAGCATAAACTCCACGAAAGGCGTTGCTTCAGCCATTTGATCCGCCGCCGACAACGCACCGTAATAAGCCTCTTGTTGGTCCCGAATAACGGTCTCCACCGGCAGGTATGCAAGTATCGGTCGCCACTGGCTCAGTATCAGGGCTTGCCAAAGGCGCCCAATCCGCCCGTTTCCATCGGCAAAAGGATGGATGAATTCAAATTCATAATGAAAAACGCAGCTCGCAATCAGCGGATGCAGATCAGAGCCCTTGAGCCAATCAAGCAGATCTTGCATCAGTGCGCTGAGACGGCTGGCGGGGGGCGCCATATGCAGCAATCGATCCCCGCGATAAATCCCTACGCCACCGGATCGAAAACACCCGGCATCGTCAATAAGCCGCTGCATCTTCATGCGTGCAGGTCCATCCTCATGTGCTGAAACCATTGATCATGCCTCTGTGTATTCCTTCACGTGCTCGATAAAACGTGCGACGGCGGGGGCTTTTTCGTGACGCCGATAAATCAACGACAGGTACGACGACGGCTGACAGTCGTCAATGCGTCGGTACACCACGTTGGGTAGCCGAATGTGATCGACCACTGACTCCGGCACCACGGCAATGCCCTGCCCCAGGCTGACCAACGCCACCACCGATACCAGGCCACCGGGTTGCGGGCCAAGTGTCGGGGCAAAATTCCCGTGGGCCGCAACCGCCAGCGTTCCGGAAATCTGCTCCGGGAGGATGAAGGTTTCGTTCTGTAAATGCACTGCGTTGACGGCCTTGAGCTTGCACAGCCAAGAGCTGTCGGGCAGCGCCAGAACGAAGCCTTCGGTCAACAGTTTCAGCGCCTCCAGCGAGGCTGGCAATTTCATCGGCGAACGGATGTAACCGAGGTCGAGCCGGCCTTCTTCGATCATGCGCGGCAAGGCGGGCATCAGGTACTCGGTGAGGGTGAAATCGACGTCAGCATAACGTTGCCGAAACTGACTGACCTGGCGCTGCAAGACGCCGGAAAACACCGCCGAAGCCACATAGCCCAACTCGATCCGTCCGGCTTCGCCACGGCCCGCGCGCTGTACGTTAAGCGTCGCTGACTCAAACTGACGCACCGCCAGCTCAGCCTCGATCTGCAGCGCACGTCCAGCATCGGTCAGCCGCACTTCGCGTTGCTCACGCACGAACAACCGGGTGCCCAACGCGCTTTCCAAATCTTGAATCTGACGGGTCAGGGTGGGCGGCGCGATGCCCAATTGCTCGGCGGCACGAGTGAAGTGCTTGTGCTTGGCGACGGCCAGGAAGTAACGGAAGTGGCGGATGTCCATAACAGCATTAGCTCAAAGGTAATGAAGTGACTGCGCTCAGGTAATAAAGCATATGCCATCCGGGGATATTGTGGGGCAGCCACCGAAAGGCTGTAGGAGCCAACTTGTTGGCGAGAAGACAATGAAGTGCGTTGGGTATGACGCCTCGCGAACACGTTCGCTCCTACAGAGAATCGCATGGCATTAGTTGAAACCTAAACGGCACCTCTGGAGCCTGCCTTATGATCGCTCAAACGAAATCACCTAGCCCGCGCATGACACTGCTTACCGCCTGCGGCGTGTGTGCGCTGATCGTGCTCGACACCAACATTGTCGCCGTCACCCTGCCCAGTATCGCCCGGGATCTAAGTGCCGGGTTTGCCGACATCGAATGGGTCGTCAGCGCCTACATGCTGGCGTTCGCAGCCTTCTTGCTGCCCGCCGGCAGTCTCGCTGACCGCTTCGGGCGCAAGAAAATGCTGCTCTGCGGCCTGGTCTTGTTCATCCTCGCTTCCGTCGGCTGTGGCGCCGCGCCAAACATCCTGTTTCTCGATATCGCCCGCGCCGTGAAAGGCATTGGCGCGGCACTGTTGTTGACCTCGGCGCTGGCCACCATTGGTCATGTATTTCACGACGAAGCCGAACGGGCCAAAGCCTGGGCGTTCTGGGGCGCGTGCATGGGCGTGGCGATGACCGCCGCGCCCACCGTCGGTGGCCTGATTGCCGAGCTGGTGGGATGGCGCTGGATTTTCTATCTCAACCTGCCAGTCGGCCTGGCACTGCTGTGGATGGTGGTGCGCAACATCGGCGAATCGCGCAATGAACAATCGGCGCGTCTGGACCCGTGGGGCAGCCTGTTTTTCAGCGCCAGCCTGCTGTGCCTGATCTGGGGCCTGATCGAGGCCAACCGCGTCGGCTGGGACAACCCGCTGACCTTTGCGCGGCTGATTGGCGGCGGCGCGCTACTGGGGCTGTTCGTACTGGCCGAGCGTCTGCAACGACGGCCCATGGTCGACCTGCAACTGTTTCGCTACCCGCGTTTCATCGGCGCGCTGCTGGGCATGTTCGCCTACGCTGGCTGCGCTCAGGTGATGATGACCTTGCTGCCGTTCTACCTGCAAAACGGCCTGGGTTTTAGCGCCATCGCCTCGGGGCTGGGGATGCTGCCGTTTGCGATCACCATGCTGCTGTGCCCATATCTTGGCCCGAGACTGTCTCACCACTTGTCGCCCGCGGCGATGATGGCGTTGGGACTAAGTCTTGTGGGCCTGGGCAATCTGCTGTGCGCCTGGGCAACCTCGGTCGGCGGCTATCGCGTCTTCGCGGCGGCGATGGCGGTCACTGGCGCAGGCGCTGGGCTGCTAAACGGCGACACGCAGAAAAACATCATGGCCTGCGTCCCCCGCGAGCGTACCGGCATGGCTTCGGGCATGAGCACCACCATGCGTTTCAGCTCGATCATGCTGGCCATCGGCGTGTATGGCGCACTGCTCGCCAGCCATACCCTGCACTCACTGAACCTGCGCCTGGAAAATGCAGCGCCCAATTGGCTGGATATCGCCGAACACATTGCCAGTCGGGTGGTTGCCGGGGACATGGCGGCGGCGATGCAGCCGTTGGACGTGAGCGCCCGCCTGATCGTCGAGCCGTTGGCGCGACAAGCGTTCATCTCAGGCTTCGGATCGGTGCTCTGGGTCGCCGGGTGGATGGGCTTGCTCGGCGCTGTAGTGGTCGGCACGCTGATGCGCAAGCCGATCCCCGCCATGCACCTGAAAATCGCCTGAATCAATCCTGCCGCCACTCGCCAGGCGGCAGGCCCTCTCCAAGGTCAGATACGCCACGTGTTAGCGGGTTGAGGTTGATCGCGTCGCTACAACATTGCGCATTACGTCAGGGGCAATTTTTTTCCCACCGTGGAATAACCCTCCACGCGCTTCGTCATACGGGCTCAAGAAAGTTGATCACCCACTATGATATGAAGAGAAGCCAATCATGAAACAGTCCCTGAAAACCACCCTGACCGCCCTGACCCTGACCGCCCTCAGCCCCTTCGCCATGACCGCCAGCGCCGACATGAAAAACATGCCATCGGTGCAGGATTACACCTATGGCAGCAAGCTCGACATCGCCCAAGTGACACATACGCCCATGCTGAATTTCTGCGGTGTGCGGCCGGTGCAGATGAGCTACGTCGACCACATGGGCAACTCGCATACCCTACGTTACGAAGCCACGGGAAGCGCCTGTCTGGGCGACAATTGAGCCGCGCTGCAAACTGGGCCAGTTATCTGAATTTGATTCTGGCCGCAGGAGTTCGCGCCCGACTATCGCGCCGCCAATCGCCACACCCGCGCCAGATCCCGCGCGCGGTCATGCAGCAGATTCGCCGCGTCGCGACAGGCCTGGTCCAGGGTCATTGGTCCACTGGTCAGGGCGAAGGCTGCGCTGATGCCGTGTTCATACAAATCTGCGTAACCCTCGCCCAAGGTGCCGGCCAGGACAATCACCGGCACGTTTTTACGCCGAGCGATCCGCGCCACGCCGAACGGCGTCTTGCCGCGCAGTGTTTGTGCATCGAAACGGCCTTCGCCGGTGATCACCAGATGAGCACCTTCAAGCGCTTCGGCAAGCCCGGTCAAATCAGCCACCACTTCAACCCCAGGGCGAAACGACGCATTCAGGTACGCCCTGGCCGCGAAGCCCATGCCGCCTGCCGCGCCACAGCCGGGATGGTCACGTTCGTCCTTGCCCAAGGCCCGTGCAGACTGATCGGCGAAATGGCCGAGCGCCGCGTCCAGTGCCAGCACCTGTTCAGGCGATGCGCCTTTCTGCGGCCCGAAGATATGCGACGCTCCGTTGAGGCCGCACAGCGGGTTGTCGACGTCGGCAGCGACTTCGAACTGTACGTCGTGCAGGCGTTCGTCCAATTGGCCGAGTTCAATCCGCGCAACCTTGGCCAGCGCTAGACCGCCCGGCGGCAAGGGCTGGCCGTCGTCAGCCAGAAAGCGTGCGCCCAACGCCGAGAGCATGCCGCTGCCGGCATCATTGGTCGCACTGCCGCCAATGGCCAGAATGATTCGCTGGGCACCGGCGTCCAGCGCCGCCCGAATCAACTCGCCCGTGCCCTGAGTACTGGTAATAGTGGCATCACGCTGTTCCAGGGTCAGCAATTGCAATCCGCTGGCCATGGCCATTTCGATGATCGCGGTGCGCGTCTCAGGCAGCCAACCCCATTGGGCGTCGAGCTTTTTACCCAGCGGGCCGCTGACAGGGGTCGTCATCCATTGCCCACCGCAGGCTGCCAACACGGCTTCGATGGTGCCCTCGCCGCCATCAGCCATGGGGCACTCGATAAGTTCGGCGTCCGGCCAAACATCTGCCAGCCCGCTGGCGATGGCCTGGGCCACGCCTTGCGCGCTGAGGCTGTCCTTGAACGAATCGGGGGCGATGACGATTTTCATGGGTGTTCTCCTTTTTCGATGGCCGATGTTCGCATTGTTGCCGGCATTTTCCGCCTACTCTTCGCACAATCCGGCGCGACGATGATTGGTCATTCGAACAAAACCAAGCTGTCAGGCATCAATCGATGAGGCATTGGTGGACAGGCACTGTATTGCGTTGGCGTATCGGTGATTGCTGGCGTAACACGCTGCGCACATGACGAAAGCGCTCAGCCCACCAGCACCCGTGGTGTCATCTGCATCCCCAGGTATAGGCGCAACAGGTCATCGGTCCGATACGGATCGCAGCCGCTGAGCTCGGCAATTTTCTCCAGCCGATAACGCAAGCTGTTGCGGTGAATACCCAGCACATCGGCGCAAGCCTGGCTTTCGCCGCTGTAGTCCAACCAGCACCGCAGGGTTTCCAGCAATTGCGTCTGCCCGCCCAGTCGTTGAATCGGCTCGGCGACGCCTTGTGCCAGCCAATCATTGCGATGACGCCAAAACAGCACCGCCAGGCGGTGGGTTTCGAGGCGCAGCAGCGTGTGCTGCGGTTTGACGTGACGAGCGTAATCGAGCAGGTCACGGGCCGCGACACAGGCATGGCGCAGTGCAGCCAGATCAGGCGAAGGCTCGACCGTACACATGCGCGAGACCGACCAACCCTGTTCGTCGAATTGCTCCAACAACAGTGCGTCATCGCGATCCTTGCCCACTGCACGGCACCAATACAACAGTGTCGGCTCGCAGGCTACGCACCAGCTGTTGACGTAACGCCCGGTCAGCCAACTGGCGATTTTGTCAGTCACGCCAAGATTGGCAGCCACCTCAATCAACACCGCCTGACGCGGCAACTGCGGTTGCAATCCCAACTGCTCGGCCTCGTCGACCAGACTGTCCGGACTGTCGCCCAGCAACAGGCGCGCCAGCAAATCCTCGCTGCGCTGCTGCCGCCACTGCTGATCGGCCTGCTGACGACGATGCTCCATGAGCATTTCGGCAGTCATCTTCACCAGCTCGGCGTAAACCCGCACCTCATCGGGCTCGCCGGTAATCCCCAGCACGCCCACCAGTTTCTGATCGAGCATCAACGGCAGATTCACACCCGGCCTTACGCCGTTTAGTTGCCTGGCGGTGTGCGAGTCAATCTCCACCACGCGGCTGTTGGCCAACACCAACTGCGCACCTTCGTGCCGCGTATACAACCGCTCCGCTTCGCCGCTGCCGATGATGATCCCCAGGTAATCCATGACATTGACGTTACACGGCAGAATCGCCATCGCCCGGTCGACGATGTCCTGCGCCAATGCGTGATCAATGGCGAACATGGGAGAGGTCCTGCGAAGTAATTAGAGTGCGATTCATGCGGGTCACGATCTGGTTTTTATGGGGCATGACCGGAGTCTGCCTGATTCTTTTGGAGAGTGCGATTGAGGGCAAGATTACCCGTGAAACGATCGCCAAAGCCTTTGGTATCAGCGCGGATCAGCTGGATATTTGAGAGCAGCCTCTACGGCTGTTAACTCAACGCCAAATGCCGCCTCTCGATGGCCGCCAGCGAAGTGACCCCGAGCAACCCCATGTCGCGGCTGACTTCGCTGGTGATCAGTTGCAACGCATGGGCCACGCCACGCTGGCCGGCGATGGCGGCGGCATAGTTGAAGGGGCGTCCGATCAGCACCGCCTTGGCGCCCAGGGCCAGGGCTTTGAGGGCGTCGGTGCCGCGTCGCACGCCGCTGTCGAGCAGGATCAGCATATCGCCTGCGGCATCGACGATTTCCGGGAGCACCAGCAAGGGCGCGACGCTGCCGTCAAGTTGTCGCCCGCCATGGTTGGACACCACCACGCCATCGATTCCCAGGCTTTTGCAGCGCAGCACATCCGCCACATTGAGCACGCCCTTGACCACCATCGGACCGTTCCACCGTTTGCGGATTAACGCCAGATGCTTCCAGTGCAAATGACCACGGTCGGAAAAATCCCGCACCACGCTGGATGACAACACCGGTGCGCCGCGCGTGGCGTAGTTGTTTTCGAAATGCGGCATGCCGTGCTTGAGCAGCGTTTTGAGAAAGGTGCCGAACAACCAACGGGGGTGAGTCGCGCCCTGCCAGGCCAGGGAAACACTGGGCCGCAGCGGCGTGGAAAAACCGGCGCGGAGGTTGTTTTCCCGGTTGCCGGACACCGGGGTGTCGACCGTGATCACCAGGGTTTGCACTTTCGCCCGGGCCACTCGGTCGATCAATGCATCGATCTGATCCTGCTTACCCGGCAAATACGCCTGAAACCAGGTGCGCGGCGCGGCTTCTATGACCTCCTCAAGCCGAATCAGCGAAGAGCCACTCATGATGCAAGGCACGTTCGCCTCAGCCGCCGCCTGCGCCATGATCAGATCACCGCGATAACGGGTCAGTGCCGAAATGCCCATGGGTGCAATGCCGACCGGGGCGCTGTAGCGATGGCCAAACAGCTCGACACTCATGTCGCGCTTCGACACATCCACCAGCACATCAGGTTTGAACCCATAACGAGCGAACGAACTGCGATTGGCCTCCAGCGACTGCCCGTCCTCCACGGCGCCGCTCACGTAGGCGAACAGCGGTTTGGGCAGTATTTTTTGGGCGCCTTTTTCAAAATCATGTAGGGACAGATAACGGTGCAGGGAATCGAACACGAAACGTCTCCTGGCCAGTTTTATTATTGAGGGGCGACCGCTTGATCGGTTCGCAACGCAGACTGTAACCAGATACCCGACAGTTAAAAAGCAAATAACAATGGACGAATCATTTGCCGTTTAGCCATTCTGCCCCTGAATCACACCCGAACCGACTTGCTTTCGCGGAGCGCATTGGCCCTTGGCAAAAAACCGACTTGCATTGCTCCTGCCACTGTTTGCCCTGCACGCTTGCGCCTCGACCAGCGCACCTTTGGGGCAGTCGAGCTTTGCCCAGTACCGCCAGCAAACCGTCGAATGGATGCAGCAACACCGCAGCTTTCAGACTCATGATCACCCAGCCGAACTTGAGTGGAACGCACCTCACGAATGGCGGCCAATGGGCCAGCCCAAAGGCGCAATACTACTGGTGCATGGGCTTGGCGACTCGCCATGGTCGTTTAATGACGTCGGTATGAAACTCGCAGCGCAAGGGTTTCTGGTACGCACGGTGCTATTGCCCGGACACGGCACACAGCCGTCGGACATGCTCGATGTAACACTTAAAGAGTGGCAGCAAGTGGTACGCGAACAGACCCGAATCCTGAGCCGCGAGGTGCCAAAAGTGTATCTGGGCGGGTTCTCAACGGGGGCCAATCTGGTACTGGATTACGCTTACGACCATGACCAAATCGCAGGCTTGGTGCTGTTTTCCCCGGCCTTTCGCCCGGACAATACCTACGCCTGGATTACCCAGTACATCGGCTGGTTTCGGCCGTGGCTGGCAAAACCCAACGACGGCATCCGACCGATGCAAACGCCAGTGCGTTACCTCAACGTACCCACCAATGGCTTCGCACAGTTTTATCGCAGCGCGTTGATGGCACAAAAACGCCTGACGCAGCGGGTCTACGACAAGCCAGTATTCATCGCCATCACCCAGCACGATTCGGTGCTAGACACGGCCTACGTGCTGGACAACTTCAATCAGCGCTTCAGTAACCCAGCCAGTCGCCTGATCTGGTATGGCGACAATCCTGCGCCTACCGCGACAACCTCGCGGGTATTAGTGCGCAACGACTACCTGCCGCAATACCGCATCGCGCAGTTTTCGCACATGGGGCTGATGTTTTCAGCGAATAACCCCTTGTATGGCACAGACGGCACCCAGCGCATCTGCTGGAACGGCCAGGACACCGTCGCCATGCACAAATGCCTGAACGGTGAACAAGTCTGGTATTCGGATTGGGGCCATCGCGAGCCGGGCAAAGTGTTCGCGCGCCTGACGTTCAACCCCTATTTCGACTGGCAATCGCAGGTGATGATGCAGGTCTTGAGTGATCCACAAGCGTTGGTTAAAAAAACCGCACCCGTCAGCCCGTAACCACGCCTCACCCACAACGACCCCCTCGTTTGTCGAAGCACGGTTTGCCCGCGAACGGGTCGAATCCGGTTTGCACGGCGCGTAATCCCTTGCGCGCCGTTTTTCTTTGCGCCGGTACTGCGTGCTAATGTGCCCGCATGTCACTGCCGCGAAGCCCATCATGCCCCTTCTTTCCCAGACCCACCCTCGCTTGTCCATTGCCGCAGCGCTGGGTGTTGTGGCCGGCATCGTCGCAGCCTTAATCGCCCCGAGCATCACGCTGACCAGCAAATGCCTGATCGCCTGGAACGTCGGTGTGTGGATCTATCTGGTGCTGATCATGCTGCGCACCTTTCGCTCCCAAGCCGAGGATGTCAAACGCATCGCCGAGATCGAAGACGAAAACGCCGGCCTGGTACTGTTCATGGTGTGCGTGGCGGCGATTGCCAGTCTGGCGGCCATCGTCCTGGAGCTGTCCGGCGCCAAAGCCATGGCCCCCTCAGACAAGGCCATGCACTACGCCTTCACCGGGCTGACCATCGTCGGGTCATGGCTGATAACCGGGGTGATTTTCAGCCTGCACTACGCGCGCTTGTTTTATACCTGGCGCGGTAAAGAACCGGCGCTGCGCTTCGCCGGGGGCGAACTGAACCCAGACTACTGGGACTTTCTGTACTTCTCGTTCACCCTCAGTGTCGCCGTGCAGACCTCAGATGTTGGCGTCGCCACCCGCGGGTTACGCAAAGTGGTGCTGGCGCAATCGCTGATCGGCTTTCTGTTCAACACGGCTATTCTTGGCTTCTCCATTAACATCGCCGCTGGACTGTTCGGCTGACGCACCACCTTTTAACCGGACAAACACACATGAAATCGCGCGGCCCCTTGTTTCCCTCGGCGCAGCCGGGGCGTAGTGTGGGCGCGACAAATCCAATGTATTCCTTGAATGAGGCCTACCCGAAATGACTCAGGATTCTGCGGTGAGAATTGCCGTACTTGATGACTGGCAGTCCGTCGCCAGCGATGTCGTGGACTGGACTGTGCTGGATTCGATCGGCGAAGTGAGTTTTCTGCACGAATTTCCTGCCGACACCGCGACCATGGTGGCGCGCCTGAAGGATTTCGACGTGATCTGCGTGATGCGTGAGCGCACGCTCTTCGATGAGCCGCTGCTCAGCCAATTGCCCAAGCTGAAATTGCTGGTCAGCGCAGGCATGCGCAACGCAGCGCTGGACCTGGCGGCCACAAAGCGTCTGGGCATTCAAGTCGCTGGCACCGAGAGTTACAAACATGCTGCGCCGGAGTTGACCTGGGCGCTGATCATGGCCGTGACGCGCAATATCGTTGAGGAAGCCAATTCATTGCGTGCCGGCAATTGGCAGGTCGACATCGGCAGTGATCTGTACGGCAAAACGCTGGGCATCGTTGGGCTGGGCAGTATCGGCCAGAGGGTCGCCAGGTACGCCCTTGCGTTCGACATGAAAGTCATCGCCTGGAGCGAAAACCTCACCGCCGAACGCGCTGCCGAACATGGCGTGACCTATGTCAGCAAGGCTGAGCTGTTCGAGCAGTCGGACATCGTTTCGGTGAACCTGGTGCTCAGCGATCGCAGTCGCGGTCTGGTGGACGCGCAATCGCTCAACCGGATGAAACCAACGGCCTATCTGATCAACACCGCACGCGGGCCGATTGTCGACGAAGACGCATTGGTCGAGTTGCTCAAGCAGAAGAAAATCGCTGGTGCCGCGCTGGATGTGTTCGCCCAGGAGCCATTACCGGCAGACCACCCTTTGCGCTCGCTGCCGAACCTGCTGGCTACCCCGCACGTGGGTTATGTGACGGAAAATAACTACCGGATGTTCTTTACTCAGATGATCGAAGACATACAGGCGTGGCATGCCGGTTCACCGATTCGGTTGTTTGCTTAACGGGTTGACCACACCCTCAGGGTAAACGCAGACCTTGTTTTTTTTGTCGTTGCCATCATTTCCTCAAGGACCTTTGATGATGCCTACATCGCTTTCCCTTTTACCCTCGAACCCGCGCAGTGCCCTGCTGGTCATCGACATGCAGTACGACTTCATGCCCGGGGGCGCACTGGCGGTGGCCGAAGGTGATGCGCTGGTGCCATTGATCAATCGCCTCGGCGCACGCTTTCGCAACGTAGTAATCACCCAGGATTGGCACCCGACCGGGCATATCTCCTTCGCGTCCAGCCATGCGGGTCGTGCGCCGTTCGACAGCATCACCCTGCCCTACGGTCCGCAGACGCTTTGGCCTGACCATTGCGTTCAGGCTACCCATGGCGCCGAGCTGCACGCCGATTTACACCTGCCTCATGCGCAGTTGATCCTGCGCAAAGGCTGTAATACCGGGATCGACAGCTACTCGGCGTTCGTCGAAGGTGATCGCACGACACACACAGGTTTGGCGGGGTATCTCAAGGAGCGCGGCATCGACAGTGTATTCATGGTCGGCCTGGCGCTGGATTTCTGCGTGGCCTGGTCGGCGCTGGATGCACGGACAGCCGGGTTCAATACGTGGGTGATCGAGGATGCCTGCCGAGCGATTGATCTGGGTGGATCGCTCGACAAGGCATGGAAAGAGATGCTGGCCGCTGGGGTTGGTCGGATCGACAGCGCGGGGTTGCTGTAACAGCCTTGCGTTAACAAATCACCTGTCAACGCCGCTTATCCAGCACGCACACAATCCTGTAGATACTCGGGTCCCGGTCAAGCTTTCGGCAGGTGCTTTTTGCTGAAAAGCGTGGCCGTATCAAATGCTTCACCGCTGTGCAGGGTGTATGCCTTCAATGTGGCGGGCAGGAGTGCGGCTTGCCCCGCGACCTGGCGCGCAGCGGCAGTAAACCCGGTGTGCGCGGTTTGCCTGTCACACCGCGGGTGCAGGTTTTACGACGGATTCCCCGCCGCTCGCGGGCAAGCCCGGCGCCTACGCCGTCAATGTGGTGCATCAGGCAGGACGCTTCGCGAACAAGTTCGCTTACAGGTCGTTCGCCTTACTCGCAATTGGCGAAGACTCAAATCTTGCGAGGCGTGCCATCGTATGACGGATCAGCGCTTTCCAACGGCGAAATCACTCAGTGTCTCGCCCTCCATCCGATACCGCACCCACTCATCCTGCGGTTCGGCGCCAATAGACTTATAGAAGTCGATGGCCGGCTGATTCCAGTCCAGCACGCTCCACTCTAAACGCCCACAACCGCTATTGACGGCGATGTTCGCCAAATGCCGCAACAACCGCTTGCCTGCGCCAACACCGCGATGCTGCTGCGAGACGTACAAGTCCTCCAAATACACCCCCTTGCGCCCCAGCCAGGTGGAATAGCTGAGGAAGTACACGGCAAAACCGATGGGCTCATCGTTTAACAAACACATCAATGCCTTGGCCGGTGAGTCGGCTTCGTCAAACAAACTGCGCTCGATATCGGCAATGCTGGCCAACACCTCATGCTCGGCTTTTTCGTAGATCGCCAGTTCAGTGATGAAACCAAGAATCACGGCGGCATCGGCCCTGGTCGCGTCACGAATATGAAGGGTCACGCGTGCTCTCCTGTGTGAGATCGAAACGGCATCGTCCAACAGCGAACGACCCAGCACCGATTGTGTCTCAAGCAACAGCCCGGCGCAGCATTGAATACGCGACGCCACCCTCTTCGTTCACGACCAGCGTTAAGGAATGCCCATGGAGCATCAGGAACAAGACGGCAAGACCCCCGGACTCACCGCCAAGGAAGAACGGGACATCGACGAAAATCAACCGCCGCGGGCCGCCGTGCTGCACGAAACCATTCGTGCCCAGGGTGATCAGGAACTCGAACGCAGCGTGACCGCGCTCTGGTGGTCGGCATTGGCCGCCGGTTTGACCATGGGATTGTCGTTGATGGCCATGGGGCTGCTCAATTCAAGGCTGCCAGACGGTGAAGGCTTCAAGGCCATCGCCAGCCTGGGTTACTGCGCGGGCTTTCTGGCGGTGATTCTGGCGCGGCAACAACTGTTCACTGAAAACACCCTGACGGCAGTGTTGCCGGTCATGACCAAGTTCACCCTGAGCAACATCGGCCGTCTGTTTCGACTGTGGACCGTGGTGCTGGTCGGCAACCTGTGTGGCACGCTGCTGGTGGCGTACGTGATGCTGCATTTGCCGATTTTCGATAGCAAGACTGATCTGGCCTTTCTGCAAATCGGCCGCAAGATCATGGAAAACGACATCGGCACCATGTTCTCCAAGGGCATTATTTCCGGCTGGATGATCGCCACCATGGTGTGGATGATTGCCTCGATGGAGAGCGCCAAGGTCGCAATCATCGTGATGATCACCTACCTGATGGCGCTGGGGGATTTCACTCACATCGTCGTAGGCTCGGCGGAAGTCTCCTACCTGGTGTTCGCCGGAGAGCTGGCGTGGAAGGATTTCTGGCTGGTCTTCGCCGGCCCCACCCTGGCCGGCAACATCATTGGCGGCAGCTTTATCTTTGCCTTGATCAGCCACGCGCAGATCCGCAGCGAAAGCAGCACGCCGAAGAGGGAAAAAAACAGTCCCGACAAAAAAAACCCGACCGAAAAGGAACACTTACCCCAGCAGTAACGCCAACCGCCTCTGTAGGAGCGAATTTATTCGCGAGGCGTCGGGCCTGAATCGACGCCTCAATTTCTCGCCAACACGTTCGCTCCTGCAGGGCTAAAACCACGACAGCACTCCCTTCTTAAACTTTTTTTCAGGAATCCTCGCGACTTTTAAAGGCAAAATACCGCCTCCAGTCGCAATTGCTTCAGGCACCCCAATGACCCGAATTCTGACGATCGAAGACGATGCCGTAACGGCGAAGGAAATCGTGGCCGAGTTAAGCAGCCATGGTCTTCAAGTGGACTGGGTCGATAACGGCCGCGAAGGCTTGGTACGCGCGGTCAGTGGCGATTACGACCTGATCACCCTGGACCGCATGCTGCCCGAAGTGGATGGCTTGGCCATTGTCACGACGATGCGTGCGCTGGGGATTTCCACGCCGATCCTGATGATCAGTGCCCTGTCGGACGTCGATGAGCGCGTACGTGGCCTGCGCGCTGGCGGCGACGACTACCTGTCAAAGCCGTTCGCATCCGATGAAATGGCCGCCCGGGTCGAAGTGTTACTGCGTCGCAGCAACCCCGGCACCCAGGCCGAAACCATGCTCCGGGTCGCCGATCTGGAGTTGAACCTGATCACCCGCGAGGCCAGTCGTGCCGCACAACCGCTGAACCTGCTGCCCACCGAATACAAGTTGCTGGAATTCCTCATGCGCAACAGCGGACAGATCATCACCCGCATGATGATTTTCGAGGAAGTCTGGGGTTATCACTTTGATCCCGGCACCAACCTTATCGACGTACACATTGGTCGCTTGCGCAAGAAAATCGATCCCCCTACCCTGACGCCCCTGATTCGAACCGTTCGAGGCTCAGGATATGTCATTGCCGAACCCGTCTAAGGGCTGGCGTTCTTCCAGCAGCCGCCTGCTGGCGCTCTACAGTTTCTTGTTCGTGGCCTGGAGCAGCATCCTCATGGGGGTGCTGTACTGGGAAGTCACCAGCTACCTGAACACCCTCGCCCGCCATTCATTGATGCAGCGCCAGCAGCTGTTTTCGCGCTTTCAAGGCGTACAGCTCGATGATGCGCTGGCCAACAGCGACAAATTCGACATGCGCTCGGTGGACGCCTACGGCCTGTTCGACAAGGATCTGCACCCCATCAGCGGACCCATCCGCGCGCTGCCCGACGGCCTACAGTTGAACGGGCAGATTCAGGAGCTGGACACCTGCATCGAATCCGATGACCCGGACCTGCCACGGGCCAGTTGTGATGCGGTGGCGATTCATACCCTGGATAACCGTTGGCTGATCCTGGTGCGCGACAACGGCTCGCTATTTGCCGTCACCACTTTGATTTTGCGCGCCTTGCTGTGGGGCGTTTCGCTGACGATTCTTCCAGGCATCGCCGGCTGGCACCTGTTGCGTCGCCGTCCGTTGCAGCGCATTCGCGCAATTCAGGCCAGCGCCGAGGCCATCGTCACCGGCGACCTGACCCGACGTCTGCCGGTGTCTGACCGACGCGACGAACTGGACATGCTGGCGGACATCGTCAACGCCATGCTCGATCGAATCGAGCGGCTGATGAACGAGGTCAAGGGCGTGTGCGACAACATCGCCCATGACCTGCGCACGCCCCTGACTCGTCTGCGGGCGCAGCTGTATCGCATCCAACAACAGTCAGCCGAAGATTCACCGCAAGGCAAGCAAATGGCCCAGGTGATCGCCGACGCCGACACCCTGATGGCGCGCTTTCGTGGGCTGCTGCGGATTTCCGAGCTGGAGGACCACCAACGCCGGTCGGCCTTTGATCGACTCGACCCGCGCCTGCTGCTGCAAGAGCTTTATGACTTTTACCTGCCCCTGGCCGAAGAAGGTCGTGTGTCACTGGAGCTGAAAATAGCCGAGGACTTGCCACCACTCGTGGGGGATCGGGCCTTGCTGTTCGAGGCGCTGTCGAACCTGCTGAGTAACTCGATCAAATTCACCCCGCCCGGTGGCAACGTCACAATGATCGCCCGCGCCGAAGCCGACGCGACCTTCATCGAAGTTCAGGACACCGGCCCCGGCATCCCCACCGCCGAACGCGAAGCGGTGTTCAAACGCTTCTACCGCAGCGAAAGCGGCAATCAGCAAAGCGGGTTCGGCCTGGGCCTGTCCATCGTCGCGGCCATCGTTAACCTGCACGGTTTCAAACTGCATATCGGCACCAGCCCCTCCGGCGGCGCGAGTCTGGTACTGGAGTGTCGGCAGGTACTGGCGCTGGGTTGAAAAAACCGTTTTACCCGGCAAAACCCTGACGCCACAGTTACGTACACCCAATCACTTTTTATATTTTTACCCCGCATCGCAAAGCGTATTTATTAGCCTACGCTGCTCATACTCATTCCATGCGGGGGTATGTTCCTGATGAATTCAAAACAAAAGTCGACCCGGTATTGGTCGCTAAGCATGACGACACTGCTAATAGCCGGTTGTAATACGTCCCAGCCCAAAGATGACACATTGATAAAAAACGGCACCCTGATTAATCATGGGAGTTATTACTCGCCGGCGCATCTCAAAACACTTTTCCCGAACGAGCGCGAGACGGCCCTGCGTCCAGGCAGCCCACAACTGGGGGTCGCCTTAGCGGGAGGTGGAACAAAAGCAGCGGGGTTCGCGATGGGGGTCCTTCAGGGGCTAACCACCTCAGAACTGATGCCTAAGGTCGATATTATCTCGACTGTATCAGGCGGGGGATATGCGGGTTATTGGTACTTTTCTCGAATAGCACGTGACACCCGTGAAAATACTAACGGTCAAAAAATTTACGACCCCAACGATACGAAACGTTTTTTTGCGGACTGCCTACCTGCAAAGTATCAAAAGTATGCATCTGCTACCTACCCTTCTCCTCCGCCATGCCCGGCAGGTAACAATTATGCCAACTATTTAGGTGATGAATCGACCCGTCTGCAAAGAGCCGGCTTAGATAATGATCCGTACCGTTATCAAAACTACCTCCGGGCCTATCAGGATCTATTTAGCACAGGCTATAGCCTTTCAGGCGGGTACGCTTTTAATTACCAGCCTACAACCGCGGACAATCAAATCAACGGTGAGATCCCTGAACAACTGGTATTGACGACCGGCGCCATGGTTTTAAATATCTTGCCAAATTTTATTTTCGATTGGGAAATAAACGTATCGCCTACCCGCGCAGCCTATGCAAAAGGCATTGCGCGTACCTACGGAGCCACGCCTCCCTCTTGCAACGGTAACGGGTGTCGAACGCAATGGTTCACGGGAAATTACATTCGTAAAGAAGGCGACATCGCCAAAGCCAAGACCTTATCGTTTGACGATCTGAGAAGCGCCTATGAAGCGAAGCGTGCGCCGCTTTGGATTATAAATACGACCGCCGGGGAAGACCGCTCGGTATTCGACAAGGGTAAGCAGAAAGACATACGTTTCACCTCATTCGAATTTACACCTTATGGATATGGGTCTGGCCTATACGGTTATAGGTCTGGACAACTTGACGGCATCACGCCGACTGAAGCGACTGTCTCCGCTGCCGCCTTTTTTGATGACCAACAAAAAACAACGAGTTCGCCTCCTGTCCGTAATTTATTTGCGGCACTCATGAAGATCTCTACGTTCAGTTGGGGTACGTCCTACAGAAACCCAAACATCGGCGATACCAGTTACTACAGCCATAAATTTCTCCCTTTTCCACTGTATTACGGACAGCGATTTAAAGACACAAGTCAATCCAGCTACATCCACCTGTCCGACGGCGGCCAGTCTGAGAACCTGGGCGTTTATGCGTTGATTCGACGAGGCGTACCGCAAATAATCATCGCCGATCACGCACAAGACCGAGCGGGGCAAATGGTGGATATTTGCAGAGTAAAACTTCAAATAAAAGACCAAAAACTGGACTTACGACTGCCAGGGCTACAAGACCTTGATCAGCAATGCGCAGACTTGAGTAATAAAAAAGAGGACAGCCAAGGTTATGACGTTTTCAACTGGCGTCATCCGGTCTTGCTGGGTTGTATCGTGGACAGTTCTACCCGCTCTAAAGATTGCACCCCGCCAACCGCAGAGGGTTCGGACAAAAATAGCTATTACGCCAGAGTTTTTGTCATTAAACCCTCGCTGGGGAGTAAAGCAGTCGCCAACTCAATTATTGGCATCAATAAATCCTGCGCCCAGAACGATAGCCAGTGTGTCAAAGCCGTCAGCGAAGCGTGCAGCACATCCTTCAGCGATAAAAGCCCGATGTGGGATAACGCCCCGCCTGCTTCTTGCGAACTGTATGGTTTCATAGCGAACAATGGACTCGCAAGCAGTGCAATCAGTAAAGATGGTTGCCCTGAATTCCCACAATACGGGACGGTGAATATGACCGTGGACTCGTCCCCCTGGATGTATGGAGCAACCCGCGATCTAGCAGCCTATTACTCAAGCCGAGTTAACTGGTTTTTCGAAAACGGGAAAGATATAGATGCAGGTAGATTCAAAGAAGAAATAGAATTCCAAACCAACAATGTCATTGCGCGGCAAAAGGTTGCCATCGATGAATTACTTTACACATCCAAGGCCGGTACACCAACGCAATGTTTTGGCCGTAACCAAACCCTGCTGTGAGCAAAGGTCATTTATTCATACACTTGCAGCCTTGACGCAAGTTAACTTAAAAAAAGCCCATGACATTAACCATGGGCTCAACGAAGACCGTTCAAGGGAGCGTTCTGTTAACCGGGCATGCAGGTGAAATCGTGGCTGTGGCCCAGTTGTTTGCCTTGGGCGTCTTCGAGTTTGACGCGGTATTCCTCGCCGATGCTGGATTCGATCAGCGTGTAGTGTTGGCCCGCCTTGAACGAGCTGAAGGTGATGCCTGTTTCACAATTGATTGGGTTGTCATCACCATTGCCTTCGACAATCAGATTCAGATCCAGTGTGTGCGAACCGGGTTTCACGTCGAAATAGCGGCCGTCGTCCAGGCGTTTGCCGTCCAGGCTTTGAGCCATCAGCGTGGCGGACGGCTCTTCCTGCAGACCGATCCAGGCCTCGTTCGGATCGGCTTTGGGCATCGGCCCGGCACAGGCGCAGAGCAAAGCCACCAGACCTGACAGCGGCAGCATCAATAGGGATTTGGCTTTCATGATACGAACCTCGGCACGTTGAAAAAGCCCCGGGATGCAGGACGGTTTTCGATGTGCCAAGCGTGCGCGGGTTACGGGTAAACAACAAATGAATACCCCGTGAAAACTCCTTGTGCACGGGGCTAACTATTTTAACCGGCCTTACCAGACCAGGTGAGGCCGGCGATTTCTTCGATCTAAAGAAACCAAAAAATATTTAACCAGCCGGTGTTACCGATCAGGCGACGCCTGAATAGTCCGGCAACCTACCCACAAACACCCACCTCCGGTACCAGGCGGATATCGACACGCCGGTTAGCCGCTCGCCCGGCATCGGTCTCGTTGCTGGCGATGGGTTGGCTGGCTGCGACACCCTGGACAGCAAAGCAACTGTCGGGGATATCGCCCATGCGTTGCATCCAGTCCCGCACTATGGCAGCACGAGCTTGTGACAATTGCAGATTCTGCCCGGCATCGCCCGTGGTATCGGAGTGCCCGGTGATGACAATCAGCCAATCCGGTCGGGCCTTGATCTCGGCCAAAGCATTGATCAGTAATCGGGTCGAACCTGGCTTGAGCTCGACGCTGCCTGCATCGAACAGCCTTAAGTTGTCCAGTTGCACGGGCTCGGGAATCTTCTCCCGCTGAAAAATGCTCGCCTGACGATACACACCCTCGCTCTCAGGCCCCACCAACCCGCCCCACCAGCCTAATCCGCAGGCCAATAGAATGACTGCCGCTGTGGCGCAAAGCCAAGCGCCGATACGCCGCTTCCTGGGTTTGAACGCTGCGAGTGGCGGCGGGCTTGGCAGGATCACCACTGGCGGCATAAAGGTCGGTTCTGGCCCTCTCATCCTCGGCGGCGTGGTTTCAATTGGGGCACTGGTTCGCTGCAAACGCTGGATCAGGTTGCCGACCTGCTGACGCAGCACCTCGAGCATGACGAGCGGCACCTGAGCCTGGCGATTCAATTGTTCACTCAACCGTTCCAGCCCGGCATCCAGTTGGAGCAGTGCCGGCAGACTCCAGACCTGTATCTCCAGCCTACGTAATAGCGGCTGCAATTGAGCGAACAACCAGGCCAGGATATCCAGGCGCGCTGACGCCATGGCGGGCCACAAGCGCGGCCATTCACCGACCAGTGCTTCTATCAGCGCCACACCGCCCGCCATGCCGGCCAGGCCATCGCGTTGACTGCGGGCCAGTGTGTAGGCAGCCACGGTTTGCAGTTCCGCTCCGTTCTTGTTGAACAGTGTCAGGCACAGTTGCTCAATCTTGATCCAGTCCACATCGGGGCACGCCGGGTGGCTCAACTTGGCCAGCTCATCGCCCAGCGCCTGGAACTCACTGAAACCGCGCGGATCACCACCCACCCGAACACGCATTTCAAACAACGTCGACATCCCTTCCATTACGACCTTCCTGGTTTCGACAGGTAATTCTGCCGCTTCAAATGACGCACCAGCACCTTGCCCTCAGGGTTCATGCTCGTGCCAAAAGTAACCCGCTGGCCGCCTTTGAGCTGCATGTCCAAGGCGTACTCCAGATGCCCCGGCAAGGTTTGCGGCAGCAACTCGATGCTGACCGCCTCCAGGCGCGGTTCGTACTTGAGCAATGTCGTGGTCATGGTGGTCATCAGATCGTGCGCCGTGGCGGGCAGTCCTTGCAGAACAACGCTCATATCGGTCAACCCGTAATCCGGCAGATGGCTGAGCGCGCCAGCCCGGCTGTTGAGGATGCGTTGCATGTTGTCCAGCACCGATAAAGTGTGCTGGTCCTCCTCATTGACTTGACACAGATCCAACTCGCCATCGAAGTTCTGCAGGAGCGTTTCGTAGAGCGAAGGATTGAACTCGGTCATCCTCACTCCTTGACCAAAGTTCGCAGGGTCAGTCGGTTATCGCCCAGCTCGATCAGGCGTGCGCGGTCCGGGTCCAGGTCATCACGCGTCAATGTCAGGCGCCAGGTATCGGCCTGAATGTCGGGTTGACGGAACAACCCCACCACCGCGACGAACCGGGCATCCTTGTCCATGGGCACGCTCAGTTGCACCCCTTCGCCCGGTTTCACCAGCAGGGCTCGCATGTCCAACAAATCACTGTTGAGCTTACTGTCATCATTGTTCAACAGGCTGTCGTAACTCGCCCTCTCTATCGCTCGGCTGTCGCGCAATTGGTAGACCCGCACCAAGGTCGGCACCGACAAGGCGTTCATATCCACCTCATCCGTGTTCATTGCCACCCGGCTGCTCACGTCCAGATGCAGGGTGTTGATCTGCTTGTAGAAAACCGCTTTGGCGACTGATGTCGTGCTGTCGGCGACGGTTTGGGTCAACCCACAGCCGCCAAGCAACACAGTGAGCGCAGCCAGCATCAGTGGATTAAAAACGGTAGGTGACATGGTGTATTTCTCTGTCGTGAGGATTGCAGTGCAGGCCTTGATAGCGGCCCAGATTGATCGTGATGGTGTCGTCTTCCTGTCGGGCATCGACGCCCAGCCCCAGCGCAGCGGTCATGCCAAGCATGACCGGCGTATGCCCCAGCACCGGCTTGGGCAAGCTGCGCACCGGTAGCGACAATTGCAGTTTCGCGGTGCAACGCCAGCCCAGGTACACACGCAGCAACACCAGCAGGTCGGTGTGCAGTTGGGCACCCGGCAACCAACCCCGTGCCTCGCCCTGATCCTCGGTAAACAGTGCCAGTTGCAATTGGCTGTTGGCATCGTGTCCGACACCACCCAGCGGCATGCCTTGGGACAAGCTCACCGGGCGGCACGCGGACAAACTGGCGGGGTGTGCGAGCGGGATTCTCTGCGGCCAGTGCGGTATTACCCGTGCCTGGGTATTGGGCGCCAACAGCTTGACCAGCGCGACAATGCCTTCGGCGTTGCGGGTCGGCAGGCGCATCACGCTGAGCAGCGCCAGGAAGCGCGACATCGGCGTAGCGATCTGCTTGGCAGTGCCCGGAATCCCCAGACCGATCAGCCCTAACAGGCACTGCGAGGTCGCATCGCTGCCGCCAGGTTCGAACGTTGCCGGGTACGAATACTTGCGCCAGATACGGTAGAACTGGGTAAAGATTCGATGGTTGAAGATATCGAGAAACCCCTCCAGCGCCTCATGTCCCTCCCGACGCTGGGCAATATCATCCAGATAAGCTGTCGGCAGGGGCGAATCGACACCGTACAAGCCAAGCAAACGCGTGCGCACCGTCGCTGGTTTGTGCGGATGCTCCCCGTCGATCTCGATAGCCTTCAATTCGCTGGCAGGAAAGCCCATGCCGGGGTCGGGTCGAAAGCGCACCGGATCATCCGCCGGGCTCGCCGTGCTACCCAAGGGCGGATGATCGGGCAAGGACTGCTCCAGCAACTGGCAAAAGCGATACAGATTGGCCTCGGCCACCCGCCCCTCCAGCGCCTCCAGTAAACCGCCGGTCTTCAACCGGGAATTCGCTGACTGTGGTTCTCGTTCCATCGCAGGCACTTTCCAGTTGGTTGCAGGATCAACGTGAGTTGGTTGAACAGGTGAATGTCGGCGTACAAGCCGAAGAAACGGTGAAGCATCTCGCCGAACAGGCTGATATCGCCTTCACCGCAAAAGCCATTGGCGTCCAGGGTGACTTCGATATCCACCCCGCGTAGCAGAAAGCCTTTCTCGAAACGCTGGACCAGGTGATGGCGAACTTCGACTATCGCCTCCAGGCGACGCCGGTTCAGTTCTGTGCCCGCCCAGTCGTATAACGCCAACGTGCCACGCAGCACCTCGGCGCTGTCCAGCATTGGCAGGAAGTTCGAGCCCAGATGGCTGAGCACGCGCCAATGAAACCGATCACGATTCGGCGGATAGCACGGCAAAGTCGGGGCGCACAGGTTGCGCACGCGCAAGCCGGTCTGGGTGGATTGCACCACCGTATCGAGCAACGTGCTTTGCAGGGCCTTGCGTGGGAGTTGGCCGTTGGTGCCGGTCAACTGCAATGACAGGCTGGTTTTCTGCTGCAATCGATCATCGTCGAAACCTTCGCCTCCAAGGACCAGCCACATGTCATGCAAACCATTGGCGCCGCGCTTCAAACGGGTATGGAAATAACGCTCCGGCGCCTCGTCACGCAGCATGCCGCCCTTGTGCCGAAAGCTGGTGAACGGCACATAGTCCTCGCGCTCGGCATTCTTCAATGCCGTAACCCGATCCACCGCATAAATCTCGGTATGACCGTCTTGCAGACGCTTGGGCCGCAGCAGATAGTCGGTTTGCAAGGGATCCAGCGTCATCGGGTCAGCATCCAGCGAGAACAGATTGATCACCGGAACGGCGTGCAGGCAAAGGTGCTCGGCTTTCAGATCAAATTCGTGGGGCCATGACTGACGCAAGACCACGTCGAGCTCAAACCACGGCATGGCGGGTTCAATGCTCATCTGCTCCAGTCCACGGAGGGTCACGAACATGAACTTCTCGCGAAAGGTGAAATACTCCAGCAGCAACTGATAGCCGCTAAAAGCACTGTCTCCCTTGGGCCACAGGCGATCGTCATCCGTGAACCCCTTGGGCGAAAAATAACCGTCCAGGGCATGGCGCCCCGACTGCCCTGGCAGACGCACATAGAGCGCCTGCGTGTTGAGGGTCAGCGCCTGATGCAGCGCATTGGCCAACGGCGCATCGGCATTCAGGTACAGCGCAATGCTGCTCAGGTCAATCTGGCTCCAGTCCGTCAACGCGCCACGGGAAAAACGCAGCCGCAACACAGAGCGACCATCCGGCTCGTGGGCCAGCCGCAGAGAATCCAGCGCGAGCGGCAGCAGCGTCAGGTCCTGGGTGGTGGTGTAGCTGCATCGGGTACGTTGCGGCCCAATGGGCTGCGACAGCACTTCGAAGCCCTTGCCGATCACCTCACTGCGCTTCATCTGGTCAAGCTCAGGGACCAACTCGACAATCGAGAGCGATGGAATGGTGCGCAGATAATGCGGCCATAGCAGGCTGACCAGGCCTTCGGTCAGCTCCGGCAGGTCATCGTCGAGCTTCTCGCGCAGCCGCCCCATCAAGAATGCAAAGCCTTCGAACAGCCGCTCCACATAAGGATCTTGCGCCCCCGGCTTGTCCAGGTTCAGTTGTGCCGCCCGGTCCGGAAAGGCTTCGGCGAACTCTTTGCCGGCCTCGCGCAGATAGCGCATCTCGGCGTCGAAGTAACGCAGGGTCAGGTTGTCGGTACTCATGAAAGGAATCCTGATAAATAGGGTTTAGCCGCAGAGCACTGCGGCGCGTACCGGGTCAAGGGCGACCAGCGCAGCCAAGAGTTCTTCCATCCGCCGGGCCAGGGAGGTTTTGTCGGCATCGGTGCGCTGGGCTTTCACGCGCAGCAACTTGAGCAGGCGCGCCTTGACCTCGAAATTCAGCTCCGGCTCCCATTGGGCGAGTGCCTGGCGTTGCGCCGTGGCATCCAGTTCGCCCAGCAGATGCACGGCCAGATCGCTCTTGCCGTATTGCTCGGCGACTCGGGCCATCAACAGGCGCAGCAGCCAGCGCTGCCGCCCGGTCTCGACGCCGGGCCGCGCGGCCAGCCAGGCCAGTGCTGCTTCGACGCCGTCGCTGTCGGCCTGGGCCAGCGCTTCGCTTTCCAGTGAGAGGATGTCGCTATCACCTGCGCTCGTCACTACAGCCGTAGGGGCAGGCAACCATTGCTGAGGGCGATTGCCGCTGACGTGCTGGGAGATCCATTCGCGCGTGGTTTCGTCAGCGAATGGGCTGCCATCGCTCCAACACAACGTTTCCAGCTCCGGCAGACGCTCCAGGAACATGCCCAAATCGCGCTTGGCAATATCGGCCCAGCCGTCTTGAGGCGGGGGTTGTTTGCTCAATGCCTGATACAAATACCACTGCAAATCCAGCCAGAAATGGTTCACGCCCTCGGCATACATCCGTTCGATCTGATCGAGCAACTCACCCCAGCTTTGTTGCAGATACAGCCGCTTGAGCTGTACCCGATAGTCACCACGCGGAGGATCCAGACGCGTTTTGCCGCTGGCGTCCTGAAGCGGCGGCTGATGCACGGTGTCCCAACGCAGGCTCTTCATCAGCCGGTGGGCGGCCAGCCAGCCCTGAGGTTGCTCGCGCAGATAACCCGCTAGGGTTCGGCCGCTATCCAACAGATCGCGTCCGGACCTTATGTTCGCGGCAGGCGGCGCAGCCGATTGCGCGCCCGACTCATGATGGGCACTTTTTTGCGGTACCAGTGCATCCACCCCACCGGACTGCGCCAACCGGGCGGATAGCGCGCCATATAGCGCACCCAAGGCCGGACGTTGATCCTGTGGCCAACCTTCCAGGCCATGTTCCAGCCAGGCCAGCGCCGCCACCGTGCGTTCAGTCTCACTCCTCACCACTTCGGGATACAGCGACAGACTGTCCAGCACTTTGCTGCTGGCCAACCACTCCAGCGCCATCTTGCGGCTGTTGGGCCTCACCGGCAGCACATCGCCGGTATAACGCGCAACCAAGGCTGCCAGCAGACTCAGGCCGTCGGCCAACCCCGCCTCACCGTCTTTGTGCAAGCGTGCCCACAAGTAATAGGTCGCCACCCGCAAATCCTTGCAGCTGTGTTTGAGCAGTTTCTCCGCCAACTGCACGACCTGATCGGCATCCGCGCCGGACAATTTATTGACCTCTTCACGCATGCGCTGGAAGTCATCGTCGTAACCAGGGTCCTGCCCCACTGGGCAATCCCCGCTGATAGGCATCAACCAATCCGACCAGCTCGCCGACTGCTCACGGGCAAGCGCCAAAGCATCGCGCTCGCCCAAACACAGCGTGACCAAACTGTGCAGGCTCATTCATAACCTCCGTTCTGCGCATAGGGCTCGGCTGCCCCACCACCTTCGAGAAAAATCTGCTTGGGCAACTTGAAGCCGCGCAACTTGAGCAACGCCAGCGGCCCGGCATCCAGTTCGGTGCGCAGGTGCCAGGTCAGGTTCAGGCCATCAGGGGCCTTGATTTCCAGGCGGTAGCGGCTGTCGCCGTCGTCCAGGGGCGTGGCCTGGGCTTTTTCCAGCAGGCGGATCAAGCCCCAAGTGCCCGAGTAGTCGGCGTATAGGCGTTCGCTGGCGATGACGCTGGTCCAGGTCAGGGTGACGCCCGGATGGTCGCTACGGCCCGGCCAGTCGAAGCGTTGCCATTTTTCCCGTTGGTTGAAGTAGTGGTGCTTTTCACCGTTGAGGATGAAGGTGGTGTCGACAATGTCGCGTACCGCCTTGCCTTGCAGTTCGAAGCTCAGGCCCATGCCGCCGTCGGTGTAGAGCACGTCGGCCAGTTGGCTGAGTTGGTTGATCGCCGCAAGAAACTGTGGGTTGAAGCGCAGGCCCTGGCTGTGCCGGGGATCGGCCACCCAGCGGCTGCCTTCCTTGCGCAGGACACCGCCCAGTTGGCTGTGCAGAAACTGCTCGATGCGCCCGGACTCGGCGCGGATCATCTGCCCGAGCATGGGCAACGACGCATCGCTGCCGGTGGCGGCGAACGGGTAGCGGCTGGCGAAGGCGCTGTCCCAGGGGTTGACCACCGCGCGTTGCCACTGGCTGTTGAGGCCCTGCGCCGACGGTTGCAAAACCTGTTGCCAGGCCTGGTCCAGCGGCTGCACGAACAGGGTCTGACCGATCCCGGCCCAGTCGGCGCCGAGGCTGGCGGCGAGCAGGCTGCCATAGGCCTGGGTCTCGGTGAGGTCGGCGCTCTTGCCTTCGAATACGGTCTGCGCCAGGGCCTGGGTCATGGCCTGGGGGTCGGCGGCGCTGCTGACTTGTTGCAGCTTCAGGCGCACGCGGGTGACCCGGGTCAAAAAGGCCTGCAGGCTCAGGCTGTCGTTGGTGTTCTTGCCTTCGGGGTCTTTGCCCAGCAGGCTCAGCAACGGGCCGAAGGTCGGGTCCAGGGGACTGGCAGGCAGTTGCGTCAGTTGATCAATCAGCGGCGCCTTGTCCTGGCCGATCAGCTTTTGCGCCGAGTCAATCAATGAGTCAGCCAACGCCTGTGTGCGCGTCCCGGCCTTGCCCTGCCAGGCCAGGGTATTCATCAAGGCGATCAGCGGCGACTGGCGCACGTCGCTCATCAGGGTCAACTGGTCGATCACGTCGCCCAGGGCATTGGCGCGGTGCCAGCGCAGGCTGTTGAGGAAGTCCAGCCAGGCGTCGCTGTAGTCCTGAAAGTACAACGCCGTCAGGCGTTCCTTGAGGGCGTCCGGGGTCAGCTCGTTGGCGATCTCGGTGCGGCTGTCGCTGAGCACCCAGTCGATTTCCTCACGGCGCGCCTTGGCGATGTCATCGATGGCCTGGCGCACCTGACCTTCCCAGGCCTGCCGGGTAAACACCCCCGGCACCGTGGCTGTGGTGGAAAACAGCGTCCAGGCCTCGGTGTCGCCGACCATCTGCCGCAGGTCCAGATCCGGGTACTGATGGGCCGCAGCGTCGAGCACCTTGCGGTATTGGCTGGCGACCGCATTGCGCTGGCCCATCTGCCCCAGCAGCACCTGACGGACCTGCGCGACCAGTGCCGGGTCGGCCGTGATGCGCCAGGCCGGGTGGGCGGCCAGTTGTTCGGCATAGAACTGCCACAGCATGGGCATCACGCCATCGCGCACGGGGGCGGCATTGGCCAGGGCCTTGACCAGAAAAGCCGTGTCGGCCTTTTCCGGGCGGGCCATCATGAGGTAAGCCTTGAGCGGCTCATACGCCTTGCGCGCCGCGTCGGCCCGCTCCGGGCTGCCGGGCTCGAGTGCCACTAACGCCCGCAGTTGCGCCTGCAAAAACGCCGCCACCGGGTCACGGACCAGCCGCTGATTGGCCTCGACATAACGCGGCCACAGGGCGTCAAGCAGTGCGTCATTGCGGTTCAGGCCAAAGCGCTGATACCACGGCGCGCCGTGCTGGGCGCGGTAATCCAGACGGCCGAGTTCACGGGCCAGTTCGTTGAGGGCCAGCAGTTGCTGATCCGTGTTGCCCGGTTGCTGCACAGTGGCCAGTGAGGTTTGTAGATGGCTGATCTGTGCGCGGTTGCTGGTGAAGGACAGCAGCAGGCCGGCCCCCCAGAGCAAGGCCAGGGTCATGATCGCGGCATAAGCGATGCGTGGGGCGGGCCAGCCCAAACGGCGAGCGCGTACATTCTTGTCATCGACGACACCCTGCCACGCCGGGTCCAGCGGCCAATGGGAGGCCGACTGGCTTTCAGGCCGGATCAACGGTGGGCTGAACCACAGTCCGCGCAGCGGCAGACCACGGGCCGAACCACCCAACAAGGGCGCCAACGCCCGACGCCAGCGGGCGATACCCTCGACATGCAAATCACGGGATAGGCGCAACAGAAAGTCATGGGGAATATTCTCGAACACTTGCGCCCAACCGTGCTGGCGCAGAGGTTGCACCAGCTCCTCCAGGCGGGTCTGCACCTGCGCAGCGCTCAGGCGCGGCGACAAACCAACGCCAACCGGCTGGGTCTGGCGCTCGGTTTGCGGCCATGTACTGGCGCAAACCTGCCACAGGTGCAGCGGCAACTGCCAACCCAGACCACGAGCCCGCTGCTTGAGCTGGGTCACACCAGCACTCATCGCCGCCGTGTTGGCGCTCTGGTCTTTGTCCAGCGCCCACACCACGCCGTCCAGGCCCCGCCAACGACACAGCCCGCGGCACTGTTCAATCAGCGGCTCATTGAGCTTGCCTTGCACACTGCCACCCCACAGCAGCAACGTGCCCTGCACGTCCAGCCACTGTTGCTCGACCGTCAGGCCGGGGGCAATGGCTTCGATCTGCGCGGGTTCGCCGACGATCAGCAGCAGGCGGGTCTGGCGGCGCCAGAAGAAGCCGTAGTGTTCGCGAAGGTGCCCTTTACATGTGTCCAGAACACCAGGATCAGTCTTGTTGTGAACTAAATCACTGCGCGGAATGCCAGCTTGTTTCTTCCAGAATGAAAGAAAGTCCATGGCCCCCAACGTTCTATCAACCAGCCCACCGATACTTTCAATAAACAGAAATGCCAGGCAAACAAGCAATAACCCAGCCGACAACTTGAATCTATCGGCCGCGTATTCCTGCGGAAATATCGGGTTATCGATCCAAATAAATATCCCGCCAATAACCAGCAGGCAAAGCACTAAAACCCATCCACTGGTACGCATCTTTTGCACAATCAATCCCTCCCTTCAGCGTTGCAAACCGGTTGAATAACGCAGGCTTGCGGCGAAGCGTCCTGCAACATCAACAGTTGCGCCTGACCTTCAATCGCGGCGTTTTCACTGGCGATAATCAACGCCATGTTGCCCACCGCACACCCTGGTAAACCCAACGAGCCATCCAGCGAGTGACAGCGGGCGCTATCAAGCGAACGCCCGGCAGCCTTCATCGCGACCGTTACATCAGCTCGCAATTCACTGGGTAACTGGGTTTGCCAGGTAAAAAATTCGTTGTTCTCAGCGGCGACCTGCCCCCAAAAAAGCGCGTCCAGCACACCGCCCGCTGGCTCAGTCATCGGCACAGGCCGGTGAACCCAGGCTATTGGCGTCAAACGCTGCTTTGCGCGCCTGTCAGGTTGCGCCAGTAATACTGCCGAGATTGATTCGGCATGCTCCGCGACAGGATCCAGGAACAGATTGAACTCTAGCGACAGCAGCAACTGATCTGGCTCATGCTCATCCAGCCAGGTATCCAACCAGAGAAGACCGTCGTCCTGCGTGGCAAAAACCACTTGATCAGCAGACTGCTCACTACCTCGACAAGAGCGCCATAACGACAGGACCTGCTCATCGCCAAGCACCTGGTTATGTCGGATGCGAACGCACAAAGGTCTATTGCGCCTATAGCGCTCCATCTCCGGTTCAAGACCGCGCATCACCTGCTGCAAAGAGGTCGTCAGCCGCTGTGTGTATTCGTCCTCGGTATAAAGACTCGCTGAAGGCTCCAGTTGACTTAAACGCAGTGTTTGCGCTTTCGACTTGATATAAACCGGGTGCAAGGGCTTACTGCCCCGCAGCAGCGCCTGAGCGATCAGGTTATAACCGGCCCCGCAGCAATAGGACGTGGCCAATAACGCAATGGCACGCTGGCCTTTTTTAATAAGCACTTGCTCTTGCTCTGCATGAGTCTGGTTCCAGCTATCCAGATACTCGCAACGCCTCTCATAGATCAGTCGGCGCAATGCATAAAGCGCCAGCCCCGACATCAAGGGCAGTACCAGCGCACAACACCAGAACCACGGCGAGAGTCGCCAGCTATCGCCCGGCCATAACAAAACGACCAGAGCGCCCACCAGCAACGAACACAGAAGAACGATCAGACACCAGCGCCAGGCATGAGGTGGCTGAGGTAGCGCGCGTTTCTCTGGCAAGGCTTTGAGGTCGACAGGCACGTTACGACCTCCCAGCCTGGGCCAATGAAGTAATCAACGTGCAACCGCAGGCACAGCGATGGCCATCCAGAGCAATCGGGCGGCCCAAATGCTGCGAGCCCTCGTCACCCTCGGCTATTTCATTGACCCCATGCCCTGGCAACGGACAAAAGACCGGATCGCCCTTGCAGGCAACAGCACGCCGCATAAACTGCATGCCACTGACGCCGGCCTGCACACTACCGCCCGATGAAAGTTTATCGCCTTCGCGAATAACGCCTCGCATGGCACCTCCTGTTTAAATACAATGATCCGCGTTTAACGCGCCATCTTGGGAAGGAAGGAAATATCAACGTGATATATTTGGGGACAGTCCTTTTCAACAAAGACCTTGAGCGTTTCTGAGTCGATATAGTCCGTAGGATCAAACCAGATAGGCTCGCTTTTGAAAAAATGAGTTTCAGAAGTTTCTGGATCTACCCAACAGCACTCAATCACAAAGGGATAACGTCCCTTGCTGTAGAGATTTAAATCATACTCCACTGACTGGAACTGGGCCGCAACAACCAACCCATTCTGTAGCAGGTTCTCCCTTTGCCGCTTTGCAGACCGCTCCAACCAGAACATAAAACCACATATGGAAATGCCTGCCACAAAACAAAGTGCCCCTCCTACCCACAGCTCAAAAAAACTATTCACTTTCGCGCTATCAGGATTGGATGGCATATAGACAACTTCCACCCGCTCACCTACAGAATGCGACGCTGGAAAACTGCCGACGGAGGATGTGAACTCAACGAGTTGACCATCATGTGTTTCGAACTGTATGACAGGCTTGTAAACCAACGATCCGCCACTCTGATCAACCGCCAATTCAAACACCCTGCCTGACGCAAGTTCCCCTTTGATTAAAAATGGGAAGGATTCGCGAAAGGCCATAAAGCCGGCCACGAGCCAAACAGCACCAAAAACCCAAAGAATATATTTTCCGATATTATCTTTCAGCATACCCTCACTCCTTTCAGGAGAAAAAGAAAAATCAACGTAGCATAGCGCTGCGGAACATAGGGGCCGGGCATAGTGCTCATCATGAGGATACCGCTACAGGTTCCGGACTATTGAGCACGCAACGCGTGGTCTTGCTACTCAGGAAAATCGCACCGTCCTCCGTAAAACGGCCCAATGGATCCATTGCTCTTCTAAAGACATTGACACCTCCGCCCCAATAGGGGTTAGCATTGTCTTGCCCCCGAACCACTTTTGTATAATGCCCGAAAGAATCCTTGAACACCGGACTATCCGGCCCTTGCGGGTCTTTTAACGGAGAGTATTTATAGTAGTCAGGATCATACCAATCCTTGACCCACTCATAGCCGTTATCTGACATCGAATACATTCCCAATGGATTAGGCGGAAACCTATCTACGGGAAGAGGTGTACCAAACTCCGTCTTCCAGCCCATCTCCTTAGCGAAGCTTGCTCTATCTCCGCTGCTGGAAATATTTATACCTTTTGGTGAATAGGTTTCGGTGCGCAAGCTACGAGGTTCTGCTTTATAGGTACCATCATCCGTGGCAACAATCAGAAATTGACCACGACTGCGTGCGGCGTATTCCCATTGTGCTTCGGTGGGCAGGGCAAAAGGCAGCTCGGTGACAGATCCAAGCCAGTTACAATATTGCTCAGCCTCATACCAGTCCACATGCGCCGGATTATTAGGCGGAGTATTTATATCATCCCATTTTTTTTGTATGCCGTGCCATCTTTCCTCAGCATCATCCCATTGTATTTCAGATAAAACTGAAATTCGGCATTGGTCACCTTGAACTTGCCCATGGAATAGGCCGTCAGCGCTACCTGATGCAAAGGCTTGCTGTGAGGCTCACGGTCAAAGGGCAGACGTTCGGCACCATACTGCGGCCCAAAGTCACCCATTAAAAAATCCCCACCGTCTACAAAAACCAGATTGGCCTTGATTGCCTGGATAAAACCCTGCAATTGCTCCGGGGAAATATTGAGCGGCTCCGGCTCAACCGGTGTCGGCGTTTGCTCACAGCCGTACATAGCCAAAACGGCCAATATACTCGGCAGCAAAATCATTTTATTCATATCAACCTCTTGTACTTAGACGAATTGAGCCGAATCCGTGCCACAGGGACCGAACTCGCAGCGCCGAGGGAAATGCGGATTGGGCAAATCATGCAGCCGATAAAATAGCGTATCGTTCATATCCAGGGCGTAGCCGAAGGCAATATTCTTTTTCAAGCGTTTATAAATATCATGCAGGTCCTGATCACGGTTATAGCCCTCTTGAAGAAAGTGCACCAAATGCTGCACCTGCTGTTCCACCACCTGGGCCTCACTCTCGTCGCCGCGCAGACTCGATCCATCCACGGTAATGCGGCACATGACCTTATTCCATTCGGCAACCGTCTGAACACTGGTCAATACGCAGATCACCGCCTCTTTTCGCTCACGATAGATATCACCCAGAAGACTTCTATTATCCGGATCAATATGATCAAGCTTGCCATGGCACGTCAGCAGGTAAAGAAGAATACCTTTCGCCTCGGGGGTATGCTGCAACAAGTCCCGCTTGAACTCGATGATATTTTTGGCCAGGCGATTGCGACCCTTTGAAGCCTCCATGCCTTTCTTGGCTTCACTCTCGATATCTTTCATAAAGCGCTCAAATCTGCCAGCGACATCCTCCGGAGTTTTTAGCGCCTTATCAAACCCCGCATAAATTTTTTCACCGACTTTATCCATCGCCATAACGCAATACAGGCTATAAGCTTTAAATGTTTGCTCATCAACAATCTCAAAAAATCCATAATCCAGACTATACAACTGATAAACCAGCCAAGCCCCAAACTCCACAATATTAGCCGCCCCCACTTCCGCAATCAGTCCGCCCTTGGCCCCATAACCCCAACACAGGCTTGCAGCAATATGAAAGCAGAACTTCCCATTAATAAAGGTGCAATGAAACTTACCCCCGGCGCCAATCCCAACCATCCCTCCAATATTGCCGCCAATGCTGCAAAAGTCAGTGAACTGGCCACTGGACTTCAATATTCCAGTGGGTGCCGCCGGATCGCCAGGCGGCGGCGTTGGTTTCATCCATTGCAGGGACCCTTTAAGGGCCACCTCCACACGACCGCCGCGAAAGAACTCGGCAGTCGCTTGCAGGCCTTCCTCTTCCTTCTTCATGGTCTGGTAAAACTCGACGTCGTTTTTGCGTTGACTAAAACGCGGTAGACGTCCGCCCGGCTGCCCGGCGATCATTTGCTGGTCACCCTGCATCATCACTTGCAGTTGCGCTTCAAGCTGCAGCGAGCCGCCGACGAAACCGCTGGCCTGGACGTCAAGACAGAGACGGAGCAGGCCCAGGTCAACGGTGCCCATATCCGCGACTTTCATTTTAAGGCCCCAGCCCGTGCGGTCCGGGACGTATAACGTCAGGTTGGCAACTCCCGAGGCCACGGTCAGGGTGCGCTTGTATTCGCCCTTGATGGAAAGCTGCCTTTTTTCGACGTCAAACTCAGCACTGCCTCCGGCGTTGGAAGCGAAACGCATAAACTGTGCGGCGCCTGAAACATCGAGGTTGGAAAAAATAAAACCCTCTTTCTCGCCATGCAGGCTGTTATTCCAACTCTCTGCCCAATCGTATAGAACGTAGTCCTCCTTTAGATTTTTCAGGGCCTCATCCATGCCTGCCCATTTAAGCGCATCTTTCAAATCAAGCTTGATCTTGGGACGTTTCAGCGTCATCAACTTTTTGGTGAGCTTGTCAGTATCAATTAGGGTGTTACCGTTTTTATCTTTGCTGTAGATGCTTTGTGCGGTCCCTTTCTTTTCATCAGCGTTCAAAGAGATGGTATGCAGTTTGAGACCATCCTTGGCTTGGCTGAAATAACCTTTATTGACATAGGCGAGTCGAGGCGATTTACCTCCGCCCTTATTCTTCGCCCCTTGCCCACCAACGGGAATAAGCTCGACCACATCCTTATAGCCCAAGCCTTTATGAGAAAGATCTGCCAGCTTGTCTTGTATCTTCTTTCTTTTGTCCTCAAGTTCTTTCTCCGCCGCATCCACCTCCCTAATCTGCGCAACGGCTGCCATCGCATCGGCTATAGCTGCCTGCGCATAGTTTTCCAGCACGCGGGAATAGTTGGCATTGGCCTGATGAAATTCATCCATGGTGAACGCCATATCGCGCCAGTGGTTTTCGAAGGCGGTTGCCTCGTCGCCGGCAATGAAGACTAACTCTTCGGTTTCCGGGCGGAAATAACACTGCGCCGACTCATGGTGCACGACAACAATGGAGCCCTCTTTACTCGTCTGATTTTCGGCTACGTGGGCCTCGACTTCGCTCATGTTTTCGGACTCCATGATTACTCCTCGAAGAACAACTTGATGTTTTGCGGATCGATACCGTGATGGTTCTGGGTGTAGCCATTCTCATCGGTAACCCCACGGACAACGCTGCCATCGGCGGCTTCCATGCGATAAGCCAGAAAGGGTTTGGCGGCGCTGTTCGGTTTGTTCATGACCTGGAATCCAGCCCGTAAGGGCTTTTTATAAACAGGGTCCTCCAGCATCATCGGCGTCAGCGCCTTATCGAGCGAGGCCGAGCCACCCCAAGCGATATGGTCGTTCTTGATCCGCAGCTCACCCGGTGCGCCGATCTCGATAGATCCATCCTTGATCTTGATGTAGGCACCCTGGCTGACCAGAGTGATGCCTTGCGCAGCGTTAAGCGTGATTTCGCCATTGACGCTGTTGAGCGTCAGGGCTTTATCGGCTTGCAAGGTCATGGCGTCAGTTTGTGCCTGGATTTCCACCGGGCCACGGGCGGCAAACAGTTTGGCCCCCAATTTGTGGGCGAACAGGCTGATGGCGTCACCCGCTGCCACGCTAAAGCGCTTCAATACGCTGATATCAGCGCTGTCTCCGGCCGTTGCAGTCAGGGTCTGACCGGCCGACAGCTGAATGTTTTCCGGGGTCGTCAACGCGATACCCGCAGGAGCCGAGGCAAGTATCCCGGCCTCTTTGAGACTGGTCAGGGCATTTTGCAAGCCTTGCTGCGACGCCTTATCCGCAGGTAACGCCCCAGATACATTCGCGCTTTGTGCCAGGGAACTCACCAACTGCATGGCGTTAGTCAATTGAGCTAACGCGGCGCTCATCTCTAACGATTGGCCCTGCGCCTTGGGTTGCACATCGGTACTAATGAAGAGACCTCTACCTGAGCGAATCGCGCCCCAGCCGTCAGTACGCAGCTCAAACCCTTCGCCGCGCTTTTTCTTCTGCGCATCGACCAGATGCCCGAGGTTGAGTTGGCTCTTGCCGCTGTATTCGGTGCTGAGCTTGACGTGTTCTTCGCCGCGCCGGTCTTCCATGCGCAGTTTGTTGTTGGCCGGGGTGCGCAGCACGTTGCGGGTGTAGTCGCGTTTGCCGAGGGTGACGTGGTCGGGGTGTTCGCTATCGTGCAGGGCGTGGGCGATGTAGGGGCGGTCGGGGTCGCCTTGTTCGAAAGCGATGGCCACTTCGGTGCCGCAGATCAGTGGCAGGTGCAGGCCGTGGGTGTCGCCGGCGTAGGGCCGGGCCAGGCGCAGCCACATGCTTTCCAGGCCGGGTTTCCAGGTGTCGAGGTCGAACAGGAAGTGGACCCGGTAGCGCCCTTGCAGGTCGATTTCGGCGTAGGGGTCGTTGGCTTCGGGGCTGGTGACGCGGGCCGGGACGGTGCCGGCAATTTGCGGCTTGGGCAGGAGCGGCGGCCGGAAGCACACGAAGTGCGTATAGGGGATGGCCTCAAAGTTGACCAAAAAGCTGCTGTCTCGGCTGGCCTGGGTGGTCAGCCGGGTGATGACGGCGCCGGGTTCGAAGGCTTGCGGGGCGCCACCGGAGATGGTCAGGACCTGGGCCAGGCCCAAGGTGGCGCTGCTGCTGGTGCCGCTGAGGCGGGTCTGCTGGTTGAGGTAGCGTTCGTGACGCAGGCGCGCATAGAAGAAACCGCTTTCGCTTTGCAGGTCTTCGTCCTGGCGCAGGCGGTCGCCGAGCACGGTGTAGGGTTCGGCGTAGTGGTAGGCCTCGCCGTAGGTGGTCTGGGCGCCCCGCGTCTGATCCACTTCGCCATCGAGCCAGGCCCTGGCGTCACGGTGGTGATAGGCGCGGAAGTTGATGGTTTTCTCCACCACTTCATGGCTGGCTTGCAGGTTCCACACGCCGTCCTGGCCGCTGCTGCCCAGCCCCGATTGCGGGCGGTAGGGTAGTTCGATATCGAACTGGTAATGCCGCTGGTCGTCATGAAATTCAACGACGTCGATATCCAGCTGTTCGTTGCTGCTGAAGCAGTACCAGATGCCGACGTCGGCCAGCAGGCGAGCGATAAAGGAAAAGTCGCTTTCGTCGTACTGCATGACCTGTTCGCGCTTAGGGTAGTCGCGCACGAGCGTGAAACGAAAGTCCTGCACTTCGAAGTTGTGGCGCTTGCGCAGGATGCTCTCGACGATCTGTGGCACCGACTGGTGCTGGTAGATGCGAAATTGTTTGCCTTTGTCGAGCAGGGCCAGGCGGGGTTGCAGGGTGATTTCATAGCGCGCTTCGTCGTTGGAACCCGACAGGCGCTTGAAGCCGGTAATCGCGCCATGCAACGTGCGCAACGGCGGCTCGGGAATGAGGGTGAGAAAATCAGCGCTGCGCCGGGGGCGCTTGGGCGGCATGCCGTGGAGGATGAAATTGGCGCGCTTGCCGAGCATATGCTCAGCGGCAATGTCGTGGTCGCTGCTGGTGAACTCGATGGTGTAGGTGAACACCTGGCTCAGGCCCTCTTCGCCCTTGAAGGCGAGGACGTCGAGCGACGCCTTGAGGTTGTGGACTTCGAGTTTGTGGCGGCTGTGGTCGAAGAAGAGGTTGAGTGGGTTAGCCATGATGGTCAGGCCTCCGTGGCATCAAGCGCATCGATGAAGCTCAGCGTGATGCCTTCTTCGTCGGTATAACCCAAGGTCACGCCGCGCGTTTTCAGCTGGGCCGCTTGTCGTTGCAGTAATTGTTGGCTGAGCACTGGCAGGATCTGCTGGTTGAGCAGGCTGTCGATGTTGCGCGCGCCAGTGTCGGGCAGCAGGCAGGCGGCGACCAAAGCGTCGTTGAGGCGCTCGTCGATCTGGCAGGTCAAGCCGTAGTGACGCTGCAAGCGTTTGCCGACCTTGGCCAGTTTGAGGGCGACGATGCCTTTGAGGGCGTCGGCTTGCAGTGGGCGGTAGATCAGGGTCTGGAAGCGGGCCAGCAGGGCTGGCTGGAAGTGCTCGCGCAGGATCGGCCGCAGTACTTCGTGCAGGTCGCTGTCGGCGGCGTCGGGCTGTTCCTGCAAACAGGCTTGCAGTTCATCGCTGCCCAGGTTGGAAGTCATGATGATGACGGTGTTGCGGAAGTCGATTTCGCGCCCTTCGCCATCCCGCATGAAGCCGCGATCAAAGACCTGATAGAACAGATTTAGTACGTCGCGGTGGGCTTTTTCCACTTCGTCGAGCAACACGACGCTGTAAGGCCGCTGGCGTACGGCTTCAGTCAGCACGCCGCCCTGACCGTAACCGACGTAGCCCGGCGGCGAGCCTTTGAGTTGGCTGACGGTGTGGGCTTCCTGGTACTCGGAAAAGTTTAGGGTGATCAAGGATTTCTCGCCGCCGAACAGGCTGTCGGCCAGGGCCAGGGCGGTTTCGGTCTTGCCGACGCCGCTGGTGCCGACCAACAGGAAAACGCCCAGCGGTGCCTTTTCTTCGGTCAGGCCAGTCTTGGCGGCGCGCAGGCGCTGGGCCAGTGCGCTGAGGGCCGGGTCCTGGCCCATGACCCGCTCAGCCAATTGTTGTTCCAGCGCCAGCAGGTTGGCGTGTTCGTCCTTGAGCAGGCTGCCCAGTGGTACACCGGTCCAGTCGGCGATCACTTCGGCCACGCTGCGGCTGTCAACGTCGAGGGAGAGCAGCGGCTGGTTGCCTTGGGTCTCGGCCAGTTGCTGTTGCAACCGTGCGCAGGTGTCCATCCGCAGGGGCAGGGCCTTGCGCGCGTCAAGCAGTTGCCGGGTCAGGTCGAGTTCGCGCCGGTATTGCTGGTCCAGTAGGGTTTGTTGCTGATGCAGGTCGGTAAGTTGCACAGCGATTATCGCCAGACGTTCGCCCGCATTACCGCCGCTGAGCAAGGCATCTTCCTCAAGGGCCTGACGCTCCAGTTCCAGTGCGGTCTGGCGCGCTCTGAGACGAACCAGCGCCTGAGGTTCGCAATCGAGGCTCATGCGCACTCGCGCGCTGGCGGTATCGAGCAGGTCGACGGCTTTGTCCGGCAGTTTTCGGCCGGTCAGGTAACGGCGCGACAAGCTCACGGCTGACTGGATCGCCGCGTCCTGAATATGCACACCATGGTGGCTGGCATAGCGCTCTTTCAGGCCTCGCAACATGAGGCTGGCGTTGGCGTCGTCCGGTTCGTCGACCTTGACCATTTGAAAGCGACGTTCCAGCGCGGCATCGCGTTCGAAATATTGTTTGTACTCGCTCCAAGTGGTGGCGGCGATGGTGCGCAACTCACCACGGGCCAGGGCGGGTTTGAGCAGATTCGCGGCATCGCCGCCGCCGGCCTGATTGCCGGCACCGATCAATGTATGGGCTTCGTCGATGAACAACAGCACCGGGTTTTCGGCCTGCTGCACGGCATCGATGACATTTTTCAAGCGTTGTTCGAATTCGCCTTTGACCCCGGCCCCCGCTTGCAACAAGCCCAAATCAAGGGTGCGCACGCTGACCGACTTGAGGCTGTCGGGGACATTACCTTCGACAATACGCAAGGCCAGGCCTTCAACCAGCGCGGTCTTGCCCACGCCCGGTTCGCCGACCAGGATCGGGTTGTTCTTGCGGCGACGACTGAGGATGTCGATGACTTGACGGATTTCATCGTCACGACCGAACACGGGGTCAATCTGCCCGTTCCTAGCCTTGGCGGTGATGTCCTGAGTGAACTTGTCCAGCACGGCATCTTGCTGGCTGCTGGAAGGAGGCGCTGCAAGTAAATCTACAGGCGCGTCGGTTGGGTACAAGATGGTTTCCTGCTGCACCTGCGCACGCTCTACGGAATGCTGATCCAGTAACGGCAGCAAATGCTGCAACTGCGTTTCACTGATGCTCAACAGAGGCCATGCAGCTTCGCATTCGAGCAGGCCCGGGGTCTCTAACAATGCGCCGAGCAAATGTGCGGAGCGCAGGTTGTCGTTATTTTCGTCGAGCGATGCGCGTAGCCAGGCGTTCTTGATCAGTTGCTGCAATTTTTCACACAACTGCGGCTTGCCTTGCACGCTGCGCGGCAGGGTGTCGAGATGGTTGAGCAGCCCGCTCCAGAGTGCGTCGATATCCCATTCGTAGCGGCGAGCGATCAGCGTCAGATCGCCCTCGCCGCGTCCCAGCAGCTTGAGCAGCCAGTGCTCGATGCTGATCTGCGCATGGCCGCGACTTTGGCACAGCGAAGCCGCTGTACTCAGGGCCTGTGCGCAGTAGGGATTGAGGCGGCGAAGTAAACGAGTGGGATTCTGTACCATGCAGAGGGCGTCCTTGTTGTGGATTCTGGGCGTGTCAGTAGGCGTAAGTGCTGGGCCTGAACGCGATGTGTCTGGCTGAACGCCCGCGAACGGACGCTCAACCCGGCACACCGGGGGCCAGCAGATGGCAATCAGTCTGCTGGCCTTGTCACGTCAGGCGCTCTGGCGTTCGTTCCAGGCGTCCGAGTGGATGATGTTGCCGTCCTTGTAGGTCCAGGTGATCTTCTCGTAGCGCAGTTCGATCTCTTCCAGGTGGTTGTGCTTCTCTTTGCTCGGATCCTTGATGTCATGCATCTTCGGCGCGACCTTCACCACCTTGACGTTCTCCAGCAGGGTGTTGAAGTACTCGACTTCCTGGCCCGCATCGTCAATGCGGTACCACTTGAACTCCGCACTCTTGAGCGTCTGGCCAGTGCTTACGGCTTTGTAGAGGTAAGGGCTGCTGGAATCGATCTCCTTGGTGAACAGGAATGGCGTGTGGATGCGAGCACCCGTCAATTTTCCTGTGTTGTTGTCGGTCGGGATGTACAGGCTGTGGTCCTGAGCGACCACCTCAATGGTGCCTTCGCGCGACTGCACGTTGACGGAACCCTTGATCTCCGCGCCGCCGTCATCTTTCAGCCACAGGTAAACGGGAATAGCCATGTGAAGCTCCTTTTTCTCAGTCATTGAATGTCGCAGTGTGCGACGGGGGTTGTCTGTCCGGCCCCGCAGTGAGCAGCACGCAGGCCCCCACTTCCGGAACCAGACGGATATCGACGCGACGGTTGGTTGCGCGTCCTGTTTCGGTGTCATTGCTGGCAATCGGTTGGCTGGCACCAAAGCCCTGAACCGCAAAACAGCTGTCGGGGATCTCGCCCATGCGTTGCATCCAGTCACGCACTGCAGAAGCCCGGTCACGGGACAGCTGAAGGTTTTGCTCAGGGTTGCCGGTGGCATCGGTATGCCCGGTGACAACGATGAGCCAGCCCGGTTGTGCCTTGATATCGACCAGCGCGTTGATCAGTACCTTGGTCGACTCAGGCTTGAGTTGGGCACTGCCCATGGCGAATAGCGACAGGCTGTTCAAACGCACCGGCTCTTGAATCTTCATCGGCGCAGGCGCAGGCTCGCGGTGACGGGCAAGCACGTCCAACAGCTGCACACGCAGACGCTCGCCGCGATACAGGCCCAAGCCAAGACCAAGGGGTTCACCGTATCGGTAGTGGCTGTCCAGACGTGTGGCGTGCTGGCGAAGTGTCGTCACTGCCTCTTCCCGCGCGAAAGCGCCGCGCTGATTACGATGTAATGACTCGGGAATGGACGTGTAGCGATGCAGGTCATCACTGACCTGACGTATCAGTCTGTTGTTCTGCCACGCCGAGCTGACCAGAGCGATCAGAGCCGCCACCGTGAACAGCCACAAAGCGAACACACTTGCGCGGCTGGCCGGTGAGCACTCAATAGACACGGGCAGCAGAGGCAGCAGCGGATCAGGGAACGGTAATGAGGTCTCCACGCCAGATAGCGTCTGCCCTGAACCAACCAACGCGGTCCTTTCGTGTAGCCATTGCTGCCATAGGTTGCCTGTCGCGGTCTTGGGCAACGCTGGCACCAGAGCAATTGCGCAAGCCGTCAGAACGACGGGATCGCGAGTTCCACGGGTCGAAAAGTGCGGCATTACCGCTTCTTCCAGCCAGGCCGTAGCGTTGTTCAGTTGCACGCTGGACTGCAGCCGTGTTGCGTACATTGCGCCGTTAGCGCTCTGCCGCTGCCAATCGGCGAGTGCGACGCATGCGCCTGACTCGTACACACGGGGGCTGGTCTGACCGGCTTCCCAACTGAACCAGACGTCCTTGGCCCGTGAGGCTTGCACGTAGCTGACCAGCATGAGCGGCAGTGCGATGCCTCGCTTGCGTATCAGCGCAATTTGATGACAGAGGGTACGTACCTGGTTCGTCCATACGGCGCCGTCGGCGTGCTCGCCTGGGTTAACGACAAACATGACGCTGAGCTGTCCACGCCAGCCCGGACGCTGAGTGTCGATATCCGCGGCCACCACCGGTAGCTGCTCCAGACCGGCAACGCGCAGATAGCAGCTTTGCCCGGTCGTGCGCAGGGCCAGTTGTTCTGCGGGGATGGAACCAAACAGACCGGACAGGCCATCGCCACATACCAATACCACCGGCTGACAATAGGCAGCAGGCGGCAAGCAGGTATCGCCGGTCAATGCAGTACGTTGGGTCGCCTGTCGTCCGACTCTAATCCAGGCCAGGACGACGATAGTGAACACGATCACTGCGGCTATCGTACGCATCCCGGTCGCTAGCGGAATGATTGCCAGCAGCGTCAGGACGAGCGCGCCCGCCCATAACCAAAGGCCGCGTATCAGCTTGAGCGTCATTGAGCGGTCCTCACGCCTGACCCGGCATGAACATGGCGATCAGGCCACCCAGATAGCGGTCGAGCCCCCACCAGACACCAACAAGCAACAATCCGGCCGCAAGGGTGTGAGCCGCCGGTGACTGCATGCGTTGCAAGAAACTTGTTCTGCCGGCATTTACCTGCGTCTTTAGCGTATGGCTGAGCTTCAGGGGCGTGACCTGCATATTCAGGGCTGCCAGCAGTTGTTCGCGTTCTGGATCGTCGGCATCGCGGTAGCGCCCCTGAAAACCCAGCATCAGTACCCGATGAAAAGCCGTCAGCACATATTCGTCAGGCGCGGGCTCACGCAGCACGTCGCGCATGTCTTCATACAACGACTCTCCGGCCTGGTGACGATTGAAGAACTGAGCCTGCAAAGGCTCGCTGAACCATCTGGCATGAACCTCATCCTTGCCATAACCCAGCACGGTCTCATCCAGCAACGCGCATTGCGCATGGCTGATATGGTCGATGCTGCGCTGACTCAGACCCGCACTGATGAGCTGCTCGCGAACCTGTTCGATCTGCCTCACGCACAGCTCGTACAAGTCCTGGCCACTCTGGGCAAAACTTCCCTGCCGCAGCTCCACGACCAACAGGTAGCTGTCTTGCAACAGCGAATCGATATCCACCGCAGTTGCGGTCATTTTTTGCGATTTGATCGGGCTCATGCTCGTAGTACCGCGAACAGTTCAAGTTTGACGTCGGTCAACGTGCCGGGGACGTAGAAGGCACAAACGCCTTCAGCCAACATGGCTTGCCCCTTGGCATGACCGATATCGAGGGCGAAATACTGGTTCTCCAGGCGTAGCGGAATGGCCGCCGGGACATGGTTGAGTGGCTGCAGCGGAATGCCATCGAGCGCAGCATTGACCAGTTGATCGACCTCGTCCGGGCTCCCAACCTTGCACAGGCGTGGGAACTGGTTCTGCACCTGCGCTGCCGAAAGGCGGCAACGCACCGACAGATAGAAATCGGCCCCGTCACGCTCACGCAGTCGCGCATCGTTGAGGGTGACTTGCCAACGGTTGGCGCCACTTTCGACAAGCTCCAAAGCGATGACTCGCGACGGCAGGCTGGCCTCCAGCAAGGTGGAAATGGTCCGCATTAGTGGCGGGAATACGCTTTCAAGCTGCTCGTGCCGATAGGCTGGAATCTTGTCGATATCGTGTTCCAGCGAGAAGGTCAGCAGGCCGCCAGCCAGCTTGACCAGCTCCAGATAGACCTGCTCGGGATGTCGCCTTGGATGAGCCTTGATATCAGTCAATACCGGCTGGTAGGTGTTCAAGGCATTGAGCAACCAGAACAGCGACACATCGGCCACGGCAAAGTCAGCCATGCGCTGATTGCTCTCACGACGCATGCCCATCAACCGTTGGCGTTTGGCCGACAGCTGGGTCAACAGGTTATCCAGTTGTGCCAACAGTCCCGAATGGGCCGCGAAGCTGAGCAACGGCGGCACATAGAGAGGATCGATAGACCAGGCACCCTGTTCATCGCGCACCAGACGCACGACCGGGCACGTCAGGTAATCGGCACTATCGTCGCCCTCCAGACGCAGGCTCAGCACGTGCTCCAGCACACCGACCGATTGCATTTCGTCTGCATACACGTCCTGTACCTGACGCCAATCCTGACGATAACGCATCGGTCTATCAGCCCTGCCCTCCTCGAACAGGCAGTTGTTGCCGTTGGCCTGTTCCAGTGGCAGAGCCAGCAGCAACGTAGCCTCACGCTGGTCCTCGGACAGCTGTCGCGACAACTCCAGGGCCGCAGGCAGCCTGTCCACATGATCGGTGTCGATCAAGGTGCCATCAGGCATACGTAAACGTATCCGGGTTGCTTTGAGCTTACCCAGCCGCAAGGCTTCCAGGTCGAACGCCAACGCCTGAACACCCCAAGGGTGTATCAGCGAAAGATGAGCGAGACATTCGTTGGTCCAGGCTTCCCAGCGTGCCTGTTGCTGGAATTGCTGCGGGGACAGCAAAGCCCCCGCAGCCCACAGAGGGCGGTCGATCTTCATGACGTCGTTTCCCTATGGAGTGACTCAGGCTTTCGCCTTGGGCATCTGCGAAACGAGCGACAAATTGACGTCCATGCCTTCCACCTGGAAGTGCGGCACGGCATACAACTTGACGCGGAAGAAACCAGGGTTGTCCTCGATGTCTTCGACGGTCACCTTTGCATCGCGCAAAGGGTGCGAAGCCTGCAGGTCGTCGCCTGGGTCGGTCATTTCGGTGACCAGCCCACTGATCCACTTGTTCAGCTCAAGCTCCAGCACACGGCGGTCCTTGGTCGTGCCGATGTTCTCGCGCTGGATCAGCTTCAGATAATGGGCAATGCGCGACAGCAGGAAGATGTACGGCAGACGAGAGTTGATTCGACTGTTCGCGGTGGCATCGGCGGTGTCATACAGCGCCGGTTTCTGTGCGGAGTTGGCAGAGAAGAAGCAGGCGTAGTCGCGGTTTTTGTAGTACGAAAGCGGAATGAAACCGAGGTTGGCGAATTCGAATTCGCGGGTTTCCGGAATCATGACTTCCGACGGAATCTTCACCTGATTGCCAGTACCCAGGTCGTACAAATGAATCGGCAAATCAGTCACCGCACCGCCCGACTGAGGTCCGCGAATCTGTACGCACCAGCCGTTGGCGATGAAGCTTTTCACCATGTTTGCAGCGAAGGCAAATGAGGCATTGGTCCAAAGATACTTGCCGTGATCAGGCCCCTTGACGCTTTCGATGTAGTTGAAGCTGCGCACCGGAACAGTATCCGGGCCGTAAGGCAGGCGACCCAGCACACGCGGCATGGTCAGACCGATGTAACGGGAGTCGTCACTGTCGCGGAACGCCTTCCACTTGATGTATTCGGCACGGTCAAAGTAGTTGCCGATATCCTTGATGGCGGCAACCTCTTCCATCGATTCCTTGCCAAAGAAGGCTGGCCCGACGGCCCCAATGAAAGGCATATGTGCGGCAGCCGAAACCTTCGAGATATTGCGCAGCAAGGCGATATCCTGCGGGCCACGATCAAATTCGTAGTTGGAGACAGCAGCGGCAATTGGCTCACCGCCCGGCGTGTCGTACTCCTGGGTATAGGTATGCATATAGAGACCGCTCTGGGCGATCTCAGGTGCATCTTCGAAATCTTGTACCAAGTGTTCCTTACTGATATCCAACAACTCGATACGTACATTCTGACGGAAGTCAGTTTGATCGATCAGCGACTTCACCCCGCGCCACGTCGATTCAACACGCTGAAAATCCGGATGGTGCATGACCGCATCGAGCTGGCGACTAATCTGCTCATCCAGCGATGCGATATGGCCATCTAACAGCGCCTTATCCAGGCGTTCGACTTTTTGCGACGATTGTTTAAGCAGATTCAAAAACACGCTGACCGCAGCGGTGACTCGCTCATCGGCAGAAACATCGGACAACGCTTCATCATTCTGAAATGTATCGATGCCTCCCAACGCGGCAACCGGACTTAAATTAATCTTTTCGAACAGAGTGCCATAGACGCTTTGGCTTTCTTCAGACAACACTGTAGCGCCACCCGAATGAGCAGATTTCTTTACAGACATAATGGAAACTTCCTACAATTTTAAACCAGGGAAATTAACGATCTTCTTGTGGTGGCGCCAACGCTGCCAATTCCGCGCGCAACTCATCACTGAGCGCGTCGTCTTTTAAAATGCGTTCCAGTTCATGACGGAAGGTCGCGTTATCCAACAGGTTCGACTTGAGGTCGCGTAGCAGATTGCGCATAGCCAGGAGAGCGCGCAACTGGGGTATCTGCCGAGCCACCTGCTCTGGCTCAAAGTCCTTCATGCTCTGGAAGTTCAACTCGACCGGGGTGTCGGAGCCGTCATCGACCAAGGTATTCTCCACGGCCAGTTTCAGACTTGGAGAAAATTCAGCCAACACACTATTGAAGTTATTTTTATTAATGTTCACCTTGCTTCTTTCAGACAGCGGGCGCTGCTCTTTACCATTACTGTAATCACCCATCATCATCAGCTTCAGTGGCAATTCAACCTTTTTCTGCGCACCACCGGTATGCAAATCAAGTTTGATATTGATACGAGCCTTGGGCACTTCGTTCTGAAAACTATTTGAAGCCATAACCCCTCCCGACGCCTCTACAAGAAACGTCAAAGCTAAAACCAAGTAACAATCAGAACCCCGGAGATCGCACACTAAAGCACTTTAGCCAAAAAGCATGACCGACCTCGACACAAGAGTTCCTTTTACCTACGGAGAAAAGCCTTACAAGCTTACAAGACATGTCTTAATCCGATGCGCAAGATGATGAGTTATCTCACAAGCCTATTCCACCCCTCGAAGAATTTTCAGAAAAATCCCACGCAATTACAGAAAACCCCTACGCAAAACTGCGAAAAATAGGCCCGCACGACTATTGCTTAATAGTTATCAACAGCACAGCGAATGCCATTTTTCAGCTACTCGGTGCTTAGCTCGAAATAACGCCTACAAGCAAATCGAAGGACGTCATGACGGACTTCATCACCACGAAAACCACGACGGGCCTAGCTTGGGATGCTCCGATCAGCTGTTTCCTAGCCCGCCATAGAGCCAGCAGGGGCAAACCATGTCGTCGTCAACTAAGCTGCCCACTCATCAGTCCGCGAAAGTGTGCTTCCACAATAGCCAAACGACCCGTGCCAGTCAGTTCGTAGTAATCCATCAGCATGGAGTCTTGTTGCCACTTCGTTAGCGCATGACTCATGCACACGATGACTTGGATAACAATGTGCTCCATGTTCGATCTGGGATATTCCGCGACCGACACCTACCCCCAGGGATCAAGCGACTGGGCAAATTGCTGTCTACCTTGTCACTGGTATTACTTGTTTCTAAGATATGCAGCATAGTACGGTTTGAATTTCGCATCTGCGAAAGATCTCCCATTTCAGAGCGAATCCTGTTTTTTCGCGAGTTCCGCCCGGGCGCCCTGAATGCCCCAATCGTCCAAGCGCGCCTCAAACAGCCCAGCAAACGGTGATGACCCCGCCGTTTCCCGCCACCAGATCGCGGATGCCCTGATGGGTGCCTTGGATTCGCTTGCTTTGGGCAACTGGATGACATCGGTAACGATTTTCTCATGACAGGCTCCTTAGTTTCACGGACGCGAAAAGCCGCAGCCTGTCAGCAAGGTCGCAAACCTAAATATTTGGATCAGCAGCAAACCCTTTCTCAACTGAAACAGGTTTCACACAGACATAACCAGCACGACACAGAAGGATGATTGGCCGCGAGTGACAGCGGGCTGTCAGGTTGCCACCGGATGAGGACTCAGGCCTCTTTCAAGGCAAACCCGAACAACGCTTGCGGTGCCTCGATCAACAGCAAACGCATGACCTGCGCCGAACACCCCAGCGCTTGCAGTTGCCGGGTTGCGCCTGCGTAATCCACGCTGCTTTCATGCTGCGTATGCGGCCAGTCACTGCCCCAGACCAAGCGACGCGCCCCTAAACTCTGCTCTAGCAGGGGCAATGCGGCACGGGCAAAGTCGAGGTTCTGTCGCTCAGTGCCCGCCAACCGGTAGATACCCGACACCTTCATCCAGACCTGGCCGTTCAGGCCCAGTTCGAGCATCTCGCGAAAGCCCGGTTGATCGACGCCCAGACGCGCATCCGGACGGCCAAAATGATCAATCACAATCTTGATCCCGAACGGCATCAGGTCATGGATCAATGCAGGCAAATCTTCAACGTGACGATGCAGCTCCACGTGCCAGTCCAGCTCGGCGACGTGAGCTAAAAACGAACGCCAGAGCGGCTCGGAAAAGTCTGGCAGCGCCTTGCCCATCAGGTTCAGGCGCACGCCGACCACGCCTTGGCGATCCATCTCGGCAAGGCACTCGCGGCTGATGTCGCGTTCGACGACCACAACCCCGCGCAGTTGCTCGGGCGCCTGTTGCAGCGCGGCCAGCAAGTAGCTGTTGTCGGTGCCGAGAAAGCTCGGCTGCACCAGCACGCCATGGCTCAGACCGTGCTCGCGCAGGTTAGCAAGGTACGTCGCCAAGGGCGCGTCGTAGTCGGGTGTGTAGCGTCGTGCTGTGGTCAGATCCAGCTCCCTGCTGAATACATGGGCATGTGCATCGATGCCGAGAATCGGCGCGCAACAGGTATCTGACATGGATCTCATCTATCGAAAAATGCGGGGTGCGGAGCACACGGCACAGGTAAAGAATCAGGCGCGAGCGGTTTTGCGAGTAGTAGCGCCCTGAGCGGCGGCAGACGTCGCTTCGAGGCTGCGACCACGGGTTTCCGGCAGGCACAGGGCCGCGATCACTGCTACGCCATAGGCGATGCCAGCGTCGATACCGATGGCCGATCCCAGCGACATCGACTCACTCATATGCCCCACCAGGAACGGGAAAACCGAGGACAGCACGCGGCCGAAGTTGTAGCAAAAGCCCACCCCTGCCCCGCGCACATCAGCGGGATACAGCTCGTTGAACAGCGCGCCAAGACTGGCCGGAATCCCGGCCGCGAAGAAGCCCAGCGGAAAACCCAGGAACAGCATTTCGGTGTTGGTCAACGGCAAGAACACATAGCACTGCACGGTGATCACGCAACACAGGGCAAACAACACGATGTTCATGCGCCGTCCGATGCGGTCGATCAGGAAACCACTGGCCACGCACCCGCACCAGAAGGCAACGATGATCACCGCCAGGTAGCCGCCGGAGTTGAGCACCGACAGGTTACGTTCGGTTTTCAGGAACGTCGGCAGCCAGGTCATGACCGCGTGGTAACCGCCATGGGCACCCAGGCCCAGCAGGCCGCCGAGCAAGGTCACGCGGATCAGCTCAGGACGGAAAATACCGCCCAGGGATTTGAAGAAGCTCTGCGCGATGGCATTTTCTTTCTGCAACCGCTGAAAGCTGTCCGGCTCCTCGACGTTGCGGCGCACCCAAATGATCAGGAACGATGGCAACAAGCCGACCAGGAACATCACACGCCAGGCGATGTCCTGCGGCACGAAAGAATAGATCAACGTGAACACGCCGACCGCCAGGCCCCAGCCCACAGCCCAGGCGCTTTGCACAGTGCCCATGACCTTGCCGCGATATTTCGGGTTGATGGTTTCGGCCATCAGCACCGCACCCGCCGCCCATTCGCCGCCAATGCCGAAGCCTTGCAGGGCCTTGACGATCAACAGTTGGCTGAAGCCGGTGACGAAGGCAGACAGGAAGGTGAAGACCGAAAACCAAAGGATCATCCACTGCAACGTGCGCACTCGGCCGTAGCGGTCGGACAATGTGCCACCGACCCAGCCTCCGAGGGCCGAAGTGACCAGTGTCACACCACTGATCAGACCGGCATCGCCTTTGCTCAGGGCAAAAGCTGCGATCAGCGCCGGGATCGCCAGGCCGAACATTTGTACTTCGAGCGCATCGAGCGACCATCCGCCGAAGCAGGCCCAAAACGTTTTGCGCTCCCGAGGAGTGACTTGGCGATACCAACTGAACATGGTTTTTGTCCTTATTAAGTGTGCGTATGGCGGTTGTTGTGTGCGCTTGACACCCATGTTGTAGGAGCGAACTTGTTCGCGAGGCGGTGTACACGATGTAAACGGCCAACCGCCTCGCCAACAAGTGGGCATCTACAGAGGTGCAGTGCGGCTATCGGATATCCACGCTGTAGCGAAAATGCTCGGCATGCCCACGAGAACGCCGCCATTCCAGCGGCTGACCGGCATAGTTGCGAGCCAGACGCTCGATCACCACCACTGGGCTGTTGACCGGTATCTGCAACAAGCGCGCATGGACTTCGCTGATGGCCTCGGCAGTCAGGGTTTCCTCGGCGTAAGCCACGACTTGGCCACAGAACTCTTCGTAAATCGGATACAGCAGCGGGCCCTGCTGCGTCAGATCGATCTCCAGCAAGGTCTGAAACTGAATGCGGGGCAACCAGATTTCTTCGGACAGTACCGGTTGGGCGTCGAGCAAACGCAGGCGAATCATGCGTATCACCGGGGCGTCCAGCGCCAGCCCCAAAGCCTGCGCCACAGCAGAAGGTGCGCTCACCGGCTCGATGGAAAGAATGCGACTCTCTGGCACCTGACGTTCGCCAGAAGCGGTCTGGAAACGGAAGAAACGGAACAGCGAGGATTGAAACTGCGGCCGCCGAATGAAAGTGCCACGGCCCTGCTGGCGCTCCAGGATGTTTTCGCTGACCAACATGTCGATGGCCTTGCGCACGGTGCCGGTGGACAGACAGTACTCACTGGACAGTGCAGCTTCGGTGGGGATTGCTTCGCCCGGACGCCAGCGGTTATTGGCGATTTGCTCAGCCAGTTGATCACGCAGGCGTTGGTAAAGCGGGAGACGGACGTCGCTGGAAAGTCGGTTCATGGCCATGCTTCGCTGTTGTAGTTATCTAGTCATCTATATGAATATTCGCGAAGTATTGTCTTGTAACACATGGCCGTCAAGAGTGGATTGAGCCGTGAACAGATGAAGGGTCTGCAAGACGCGCCGCTGTAGTAAACACAACGACTGTCGGGGCGCGGCTTGTCTGGGAAAGCGGTGTGTCAGGTGTGGAAGTCTTTTGGACGTCACGATCCCTTCGCGGGCAAGCCTGGCGCCAACACATGATCTGTTTCACTTGAAGATCGTATTGGCGCCAGTGCGACTATCGGGCCGCTGCCTTCAGAGCCGATTTGTCCGATCCGGCAATATGCTCCACCACATATTCAGCATCCCGCGCCACGCCGGAAAAACGCCCCGAGCCCCAGGTGTACAGCCATGGCAACCCCAGGAAATACAGCCCTGGCTGCGCCGTCACGCCGCGCTGATGCCCGGGATGTCCGCGTCCGTTGAACACCGGCGCCTCGACCCAGGTGAAGTCCGGCGTGAAGCCGATGCACCAGATGACGCTGGTGATGCCCTGGGCGGCCAGATCCAGTTCTGTGCGTTCCTGCGCTGGCGCCCACAATGGCTGGTAAGGCTCACCGGCCGGCGCATCGATGCCCTGCTCGGCGATGTATTTGTCGATGGAGTTGTTGATCCGGTTATAGACCGCGTCCGCGCTGTCGAGGCTGGCGCTCAGGTTATCGCTGAACTGCAAGACATTGCCCTGCAAACCGTCCAGACGGCCGAATAACTGCATGCCTTCCAGGGCAAATTTGCGCAGATCGATATCCCGCCCACCATCACGCCCAGTGACGTAATGGTTGGTGTTGTCGCGCACGCCTTCACGCAGCGGATGGGTGTCGACGCCAATGTCGTAGTAACCCATTTGCGCCAGCCAATCGACCACATCCTTACCGCGATAAAAGCGCGCGCAACGCGGTGCGTCGCCCACGGCCAGATACACGTTGCGCCCGGCCAGGTGCAGGTCTTCGGCGATCTGCGCACCGGACTGCCCGGAGCCCACCACCAACACGTTACCTTCAGGCAGCGCCTGCGGATTACGGTATTGCTCGGAGTGAATCTGGGTGATACCCGCAGGCAGACGCTCGGCCAGGCGCGGGATGATCGGCGTGTGATACCCGCCCGAGGCGCAGATCACCCGATCAGCCGTGAATTCGCCCTGTGAGGTATGCACCTCGAAACCACCGGCAGCGCGTGGCACTACGCGTTTCACCGCTACGCCTTCGCGTACCGGGGCGTTGACCCTTTGGACGAAGCCTGCGAGATAGGCGTTGATCTCATCCTTCTTCATGAACCCGTGCGAGTCGGTGCCGCCGTGTTCTTCGCTGTAGCGATAGCCTGGCAACGCGCATTGCCAGTTGGGCGTGACCAGGCTGAACGCATCCCAGCGCTGATTGCGCCAGGCATGGGTCAGGCTGTGTTTTTCCAGCACCAGATGATCGATGCCCCGCTGTTGCAGGTAGTAACTGGCAGACAACCCGGCCTGCCCGCCGCCGACGATGATCACGCTGTGATGAGGTGTTTTGATGGAAGTGAGATGGCTGGGCATGTTGGGTCTCCGAGTGGTTCGGTTGTCAATGGAAAATGATTGTCTGTAGGAACCAACTTGTTGGCGAAGCGAGCAACGCGGTGTGCCTGAAACAGCGCCTCGCGAACACGTTCACTCCTTATTAGTGCGTTGAACTGCCGTGATGATGGCTCAGGAACGCCTCCCCCCCCCCCCGCAGGAACCGGGCTTGTCCCGCGACCGGCGGGGAACCCGTCGTAAAACCTGCGCATGCGGTGTGACAGGCAGGCCGCGCGCACCGGGTTTACTGCCGCTGCGCGCCAGATCGCGGGACAAGCCGCGCTCCGGCTGATCACCCGAGCTTGACTTGGCTCAGAACGAACTCCATCCGGCCCCCGGCACCCGGCCGCCGCCTTCGGTGCGCATGCTGATGATTTCCACCGGCCCGTCTTCCTGATAATGGGCCTGGCCCTTGAGCGAACTGAGGGTGTCCATTGCCGAACTGCAATAGAAGCCCTTGACCTGCTTGACCCGCTCCGAGGCATTGTTCAAGCCGCCTTCGATGCGCTGGAGGAACTCGGCCAGCGGATAACTCGCGCCTTCCTGCAAGTGTTCGTAGATCACGGTCGAGGGTGAATAACCCGCGGCTTCTTTGCCGTTGGGCCAGCGGATTTTGAAGTTGACGGCGGGCATGTCAGTGCTCCTTGGGGGCAGACAAAGGGGAAAGATCGAGATTGGGGTAACTGAAACCGGTGAACGCCTGTTTGCGCAGATCCCAGAATGTTTGCCGCTGCGAACCGGCCTGAACGCTCAACGCACCACTGGCATTGACCTGGCCGATGCGCTCGCACCGCAGCCCCTCAAACGCGAATGCGGCCTGAACGTTGGGCCAATCGGCTTCGTCCAGGGTCATGAGAAAACCGTAGCTGGGAAACACCTGCAGCCAGCGTGCGAGATCGGCCTCGGCCGGACACGGCAACTGGTTCAAGTCGATGTCGGCGCCGCAGCCGGTGGTTTCCAGCAGCATCAACAGACTGCCCAGCACACCGGCGTTGCTGATGTCCTTGGCGGCGTGCAGCCACTGGGCTTCGGCCAGACGTGGCAGCACCTCCAGCTTGCTGCGCAGACGCTCGGCGGGCACGCCTTCGAAGGCCTTCCAATAGGTGCTGTCGGCGTGCCAATAACCTTCCAGATCCACCGCCATGGCGATGACCTGACCGGGCGCCACATGCAGCGTCGATAACAGTTTGCTGGCGATTCCGGTGATCGCCACCGCGAGCGCGGTCGGGTTACCGTCGACGAGACTGGTATGCCCGCCCGCCAGCAGCAAACCGTAGGCATCACAGGCTGCGCGAATCCCGGCAAGGATTTCTTGTGCAGCGGCGTCGTCATGGTGCCAATACGCGTTGACCACTGCCGTCGCGCGGCCGCCCATGGCAGTGATGTCGCTCACGTTCGCCATCACCGCCGACCAACCGGCAAACCAGGGCGCAGCCTTGACGAAGCCGGGCAACATGCCTTCGATGGCCAGCAGTTGAAAGTGCTCACCGCAAGCGATGGCCGCTGTGTCGTCACCGGGCAAAGCATAGAGTTCGGCGCGAGTCATCCGGACTTTCCCAAGGGCTTTCGCAGTGTCCAGGGCGCGGGCCGGTTGCTGAATCGCCTGCTTGGACAGCATCGCGGGGGTACTGCGCAGGGTGTCGAGCAATCCGCGCAAATCCAGGGCTTCAGTCATGGCGCGGTTCTCCTGGCTTCACTGTTCGCAGCGACACCTGACGCGGCATGAACGGATAACACGAAAGATCGGCCTGCATCAGACAGTGCGGCTGCCCCAGCAACGCCAGCTGTTCGAGAGTGTGCCAATGCAGGCCATGGAAATACCCCTCATTGGCCGACTGCACCGTGGCGCGAAAGGTGTCGCAACCCAGCTCTTTGGCACGGGAAACGGCTTCATTAACCAGCGCCTTGCCGATCATGCTGTGGCGGCGGTATGCCTGCGCCACGCACAACCGCCCGCCGAACCACAGGCCCGGCTCACGTTGATAAATCCGCACCGCGCCCACCACTTGATCGGCCATGCCGCAACTACCGGCCAGGGCAACGATGGCAATGGCCTGGAAGTCGTGGTTGTCCTTGTCTTGCGCCAACAGTTGTTGCTCATCGGAGAACACCGCACGGCGCAGAGCAAAATACGCCTGCTTCTCCCAATGCTCGCTGGCCGGCTTGACCACCAGCTCGCCCGCGCGAAACGGTTCAAAGGTGCTGTCGACGAGTGCGAAGGCCAGGTTCTGCATGATCCGTCTCCCGTGTAGCGAAGGTTATTCGTAGCTTTTCAGCGCCGAGCACGCGCCACATTTGGCGCAACCGGCGTTGATCTGGTCGGAGTGCAAACCGTGGCGACGCAGGCTGGCGCCGATCTGCGGGTACAGCCGGGCCATCATGGCGCTGTCGGGTTTCGGGTGATTCGCCAGCGGCGTGCCGTCGATGGGCACGAACGGCACCACGAACGGGTACACGCCCATTTGGCTCAAGCGCTCACTCATGTAAATGATCGCGTTTTCGCTGTCGCCCAGCCCGGCCAGAATGTAGGTGCTGACCTGACCACGACCGAACACCTTGACCGCCGCGTCGAAGGCTTCGAAATAGCGACTCAACGGCACCTCGGCCTTGCCCGGCATGATCCGCTGGCGAACCTCGTCAGTGACCGCTTCCAGGTGCATGCCCAACGACACCACACCGCTGTCGGCCAGACGCTGGAACCAGCGGTCGTCATCCGGCGGCTCGCATTGCGCCTGAATCGGCAAGTCCACGGCGGCAGTCACGGCAGCGGCCGATTCACACAAAATCGCCGCGCCACGGTCTGGGGTTTGCGGGGTGCCGGTGGTCATCACCATGTGCTTGACGCCGTCCAGCTCGACCGCCGCCTTGGCCACTTCGGCCAATTGCTGCGGACGTTTACGGGCAATGGTTTTGCCCGCTGCCAGCGATTGCCCGATGGCGCAGAACTGGCATGAAGTACTGCGATCATTAAAGCGAATGCAGTGCTGCAACACCGTGGTGGCGAGCACGTCTTTGCTGTGCAGCGTGGCGATTTTCCAGTATGGAATGCCCTCGGCGGTGCTCAATCCATAGAAGTTCGGCACGCCTGGCATCTGCACCTGGCCGACCTGCAAGCCCTCGCGAAAGATCAGCGCCTGGCTGCCGTCAGCGCTGGGTTGCGCCTGGTAGGGCGAATCCTGCGACGCCTGATTGAGGATCGGCACCATCAGGGTCCGGCTACCGACACTCAGAGCCTTGTGGTCGGAGGGCCCGGCACCGCCCTTGCGCGACAGGCCATTTTGCGACGCTGGCCAGCGCACGCCGTGGCATTGCAACTCGGCCAACAGTTCATTGGTCTGCATGGGCGGGCTCCTCGGATTTCAGTGTTTGCGCGCTCAACTGTGGGGCGCGTTCATGAACATGCGCCGTGGGCGTACGGTCGATCAGCAGGCTAAGCAGCTCGGGGCGGCTGTAATGCCCGACCGAATCCATCATGCGTTTGCGCTTGTCGATCAGTTTCAAGTCCAGATCAGCGATCACCCAGCCTTCGCCGCTGCGCAGCGGTTCGCCAAGCAAGCGACCTTCCGGGGAGACAATGGCGGTAAAACAGCCACCGGAAATCGGCCCGAGACCGCAACCGGTGTCCTGCATGATCTGACCCTGTTGATCGGCGTCGAGCCAAGCGGTGGCGTTGACCACGAAACAGCCGGACTCCAGGGCATGGTGGCGGATGGTGACTTCGATCTGCTCGGCGAAGATGTCGCCCACCAGCGAGCCTGGGAACATCGCAACGTGGATTTGCTCGCCATCGGCCATCAAGGCGTAACGCGCCAGCGGGTTGTAATGCTCCCAACAGGCCAGCGAGCCGATGCGGCCAACGGCGCTGTCCACCGCGCGCAGGCCAGAACCGTCGCCCTGCCCCCAGACCATGCGCTCGTGGTAGGTCGGGGTGATTTTACGGCGGTGTTGAATCAGGCTGCCGTCGGCGTCGAACAGCAGTTGTGCGTTGTAGATCGTGCCGCCTTCGCGCTCGTTGACACCAACAGAGGCCACGATGCCCGCCTCACGGCACGCCTCGCCGATCTGCCGGGTGACATCCGACGGTACGGTCACCGATTGTTCCAGCAGTTGCAGGTGTTCCTTGCCCATCGCGAATGGCGGCTGGACGAAGGAAAAATAGGGGTAGTACGGGACCACGGTTTCCGGGAAAACCGCGAATTGCACACCCTCGCGGCCCAACTCCAGCAAGGTGCGGCACAGCTTGGCGACAGTAGCTTGGCGGGAGTACAGCACGGGGCTGAACTGAACGGCGGCGGCGCGGATGGTGGTCATGGTGAGTCCTGATGAAGTCGTGATTGCGGCTGACGCAAACGCTGTAGGAGCCAACGTGTTGGCGAGAATCCGTGTGGTGTCAGGTCTGGCTTTTCGCGAACACGTTCACTCCTACAGAAGCAGCAAAACGCCCTCTATGGGTGTCAGGCGCTGGACCTGAGGGAGTGAACTGTGGGTACTTAAATCAAGCGGTCCAGGTGTCGATAATCATCGCGCCCTCACGGCGCATCAGCAGGCGCAGGTCCATTACGTCCAGCGGGTTGATCGGGCGGATGCCTTCGATCAAGGCTTTTTCGGTCTGGCCGTACAACGCTTGCAGGGCAAAACGGCAGGCGTAGACCTCACCGCCTTCGGCCATGAACGCTTTGATCTGATTGTTCACCGCCAAATGCCCAGGGAACGCTTCGGCGCCCAAGGTCGGGAAACCACGCTGTACGCCCAGTTGCACGCCAGGTCCGTAGAGCAGAATCTTGGTTTCGAAACCTTTGCGCAGCAGGCGCTTGGCTTGCAGCATGTTGACCAGGCCGATAGAGCCTTCAAAGGCGATGGTGTGAAAGGTCAGCAGGGCTTTTTCGCCGGGTTCGGCTTTTACATCTTCGAAGACTTTCTCTTCGTAATTGACCAGAAAGTCGCCGTCTTTGTAGTGGGGAATATCTACGCTAGGCATATCGTCGCTCCGTTGGCTCAGGTGTTGTCGGTGTCTTGATCGATCACCGGGGGACACAGGGACTAGAGCGAACGGCGTGCCAAGAATAAAAATAGATTTTATTGACGACTTAACGTTATGAATTTTAAGGATATATACATCTGATACGGTTTTATAAATCCAATCTGATGCTTTCGTGAAATCACGCATTCCCGTAGAAGTACGAATATTCGTAGCGCCATATCACGAGATTTCGTAATCATGAACGAGCCAGATTCCTTGATCGGCTGGGCAGACCTGGCCTACTCATCGCGGCACATGGTGTTTGAGCATTGCGCCGAAGCCATCACCCTGCTCGACCCGTTTGCAGATCGCTTTGGCGACCTGAATATCGCCGCGTGCAAGTTGCTCGGCTACCCGCGTCAAGAACTGCTGGAACTGCCGGTCAGCAAGTTGTTCGGCCACCAGTTGGCGGACCTTATCGTCTTCACCCAGGCGGTGATGGACAAAGGCCGCGGCTGGACCGACGACCTCAGTTGCAACTGCAAGACAGGCGAACGCATCGAGCTGGAAATCTCCGCCACCCTTCTACAGATCAAAGGCATCCCGCAGTTGATTCTGGTGCTGCGCGAGGCCAGCGCGCAAAAATACCAGCAAGATCAGGCCCACACCGAACGCACCATGCGCGGCGGGCTGATCGAATGGCGCAATATTCTCAACCTGTTTCAGGAATCCGAGCGCGACAACCAATTGTTGCTCAGCTCAGTGGGCGACGGAATTTACGCCATCGACAGCGATGGCCTGGCGACCTTCGTCAACCCGGCCGGCGCGCGCATGCTCGGCTGGGAAGTAAAAGACATGCTCGGCAAGAACATCCACCGCATTCACCACCACAGCCATGCCGACGGCAGCCACTATCCCGTGGAAGACTGCCCTATCTATAAAGCGGTCCACGACGGCGTGGTGCATGAAGGTCGGCAGGAGGTGTTCTGGCGTCGCGACGGCACCTGCTTTGCGGTGGAATTCACCAGCACCCCCGTGATCTCCGATGGCCGCATCGCTGGCGCGGTGGTGGTGTTTCGCGACATCACCGAGCGGCGCACCACCGAGAACCAACTGCACAACGCGCTGGAAGAACTGAAGGTACTCAAGCAACGGCTGGAAGACCAAAACGCCTATTTGCAGGAAGAGATACACATCGAGCACAACTTCCGGGAGATCGTCGGCCAAAGCGCCCCGATCCTGAAAATCATCAAGCAGATCGACGTGGTGGCTCCCACCGACGCCAGCGTGTTGATCAATGGCGAGTCCGGCACCGGCAAGGAATTGATTGCCCGCGCCATTCACCAAGCCAGTCGACGCAGCGCTCATCCGCTGATCCGGGTCAACTGCGCGGCGATCCCCACCGAGCTGTTCGAAAGCGAGTTCTTCGGCCACATTCGCGGCGCGTTTACCGGCGCGGTGCGTGATCGGGTCGGACGCTTTGAGCTGGCCGATGGCGGTACGCTGTTTCTCGACGAGATCGGCGAAATCCCCCTGGAGCTGCAAAGCAAGCTGCTGCGGGTGTTGCAGGAAGGCCAGTTCGAACGCGTTGGCGAAGAGCGCACGCGCAAGGTCGATGTGCGCATTATCGCGGCCACCAACCGGGATCTGCGCCAGGAAGTCGGGGCCAGGCATTTTCGCGAAGACTTGTATTTCCGCCTCAATGTCTTCCCCATCCATTCACCCGCCCTGCGCGAACGCCCGCAGGACATCGCGTCACTGGCCGCGCACTTCCTCAAGCAAACCGGTAAACGCCTGAACATGCCCGGCCGCCGCCTGCGCAACAGTGATATCGAACGGCTACAGGCCTACTCATGGCCGGGCAACATTCGGGAATTACAAAACGTCATCGAACGGGGATTAATTACCTCCACAGGGGCCGATTTGAATCTGGATTTGCCTGACGAACCCAAAAGAAACGAAACACCGACCGCCTCATCGGTAATCAGCGACGGCTTCCTCACCGAAACACAAATGCGTGATCTGGAACGCAACAACATGCACGCGGCCCTCAAGGCCGCGAACGGCAAGTTGTTTGGCAAAGACGGCGCCGCAGCGTTGTTGGGGATAAAACCCACAACATTGGCATCGCGCTTGAAACGGCTGGATATTGAAGTGCAGTGAACGATCACAGTCACACGCCCTTTGTAGAGACTCTGTTCCCGGTCAAGCTTTCAGCAGGTGTTTTTCGCGGAAGTAGGAGCGCCGCTTGTCCCGCGACCTGGCGCGCAGCGACAGTAAACCCTATACGCGCGGTCTGCCTGTCACACCACGTGCGCAGGTTTTACGACGGGTTCCCCGCCGGTCGCGGGACAAGCCCTGCTCCCACATGGGGTTCAGGGCCAGAACACGCTGGAGCGAACGTGTTCGCGAGGCGGCGTCTCAGGCGCACCACGTTGAACGCTGACCGTGCATTGACCCAGTGCTGAGCGCCGGGCTCTCGGCGCAGAAGAGGTGGTGAATCCACGCCTCTTCTGCCCCCGGTTTGCAGCCATCGCAGGTCAGTAAGCGCCAACAGATTTGGCGCTTACCTGATCGACGCGAACCCGCGTTGCAGATCCTCGATCAACGCGCTGACATCCTCCAAGCCGATATGTAGCCGCAGCAATGGATTCAGCGCCTTGTCGCCGGGATTCACGCGGTCCTTGACATTAGCGACGATCACCAGGCTTTCAAAACCGCCCCACGAGGCGCCCAGCCCGAACAACTGCAACCCATCGATAAACCGATCCAGCAGCGCCGGATCGTTGTTGGCCAGTTCAAAGGTCAACAGCCCATTGCTACCGCTGAAATCCCGCTGCCATAGCGCATGGCTCGGATGATCGGGCAACGCCGGATGAAACACCCGCTTGACCTGCGCATGCGCCTGCAACCAATGGGCGACTTGCAGCGCCTGACGCTGATGCACGTCCAGCCGCGCCGCCAACGTGCGGGCACCGCGCAACACCAGATAAGCATCGTCCGGGCTGACGGTGCTGCCAAAGGTGTCGGTCATCACCGCCAATGGCTGCCAAACGTCCTGTGTCGTGCAGACGCTGCCCATCACCACATCACTGTGCCCACAGATGTATTTGGTCAAGGCCATGACCGAAATGTCAGCGCCCAGGGTCAGCGGTCGATACTGGTAGCCGGAGCCGTACGTGTTGTCCACTGCCAGCAGGATGCCGCGCGGTTTGCACAGCGCCGCGATGGCCGGCAGATCGCACAGTTCATACAACAATGACCCTGGCACCTCGGCGTAGACCATTTTCGTGTTGGCTTGCAGCAATGCCTCCAGCCCTGCCCCGTCCGCCGGAAAGTAGCTGTACTGAATGCCGAACGGCGCCAGAAACTCCTCCGCCACCTGACGTACCGGCGAGTACACCGCGTCGGTGATCAAGACGTGATCGCCGGGGCGCAGGTAGGCCAAAAACATCTGCGCCACAGCCGCCAATCCGGTGCCGAACAACCGCGTGCGATAACCGCCTTCCAGTTCGGTGACCAGATCTTCCAGCTCAAACGCAGTGGGGTTGCCGCGCGCGCCATAACTCAATACACGCTCGGTATCGCGGCGTTTACGTGCATCGCGCATCTCGCCCAGGCTGTCGAACAACACCGTGCTCATGCGCGAAACGGGCGGGTTCACACCGCGCGCACCACTGCCCTTCTCGCCCCGCGCCGCATGCACCAGCCGCGTGCGTACAAGGGCCTGCGGCTGGCGGATACCCAGCGGCTTGAGGCTGGCGATCTCTTGCTCGGTCATTTGCCCGAGCAGACCAATTTCCCATGCCAGATACTGCCGCGCCGCGTCCTTGTTGCCGGAATGGCGATCGTGGGTGAAAAACAGAAAATCGATGCATTGAGCATTCTCAGGATTATTGGCGTCCTCTACGCGCTTCAGACCAGCCGACTCCCAAACCGCCCATCCGCCCGCCAGGACACGCGCCTGACGGCGCTGCGAGTCGGGCAATTCCTGCGCCGCGATTTCCGCCACCTCCGGCGTGTCGGCGACCAGCACCAGAGGCCGGGTTTCCCTGGCGACATGAGCGGCTAACAGGGGCCGAATGGACCATTGCGAACCTTCGATATGGCCTTTGCGGAACGACATGCTCGGGCGTAAATCGATGACCGCCACGGCGTTGTCCTTGATCGCATCGAACAGCTCGACCGCGGTCAGTGTCGGCAATGAAGGCGTGGCCAGTTTCTCGCCCAGTGGCAGCGCCAACCCGCTATTAATGCCCCCTTCGAGCACATACGCCTTATGCCCCAGTTGCCGAAGCCAACCGGCAACTATCGGCGCACGAACTCCATCGGCGTCCACCAATACCAATCGCGCCTGACGCACACCAACGTACAAATCGGTGGATTGAATCAACTGACCGCCCGGTGTGTGTTGCGCGCCCGGCAAGCTGCCAAGGGCGAACTCTTCCGGGGTACGCACATCGCACAGGAACAGGCTGCGGCTGCTGTCTTCAGACCATGCCGCCACCTGCGCGGCGCTGACTGTTTCAACGCCTGCGCGCTGCGCCAGTTGCTGCGCGGCCTGCCGTTGCGCGTCCAAAGACACACCCGCAGACACCTCGCCATAGCGCCGGGTGCTGCCATGCTCCAGCGGCAGATCGGCGAGGTACCAGCCTTGCGTGCCGTTTTCCAGCGCGTAGACCGGGTTCTTCACGCCCAGATCGATGAGTGTCTGTGCGCCGATGATGCTGCGTGTACGACCGGCGCAATTGACCACGATAGGCGTGGTTTCGTCGCGCAACAGGCCGGGTAAGCGATAGCCCAGTTCGCCGTTGGGGCAGCAGATGGAACCGGGGATGGTCATCTTGCGGTACTCGTCGAACGGTCGGCCATCGAGCACCAGCAACGGCTCGCCGCGTGCCTGCCATGCGGCCAGTTCGGTAGCCGTGATGTGCGGGGTGTGGCTGGCTTCCTCGACCCGCTCGCCGAACGCTTTGGACGGCACGTGAACGCCTGCGAACAATTCAAAACCCGCAGCCTGCCAACCGTCGGCGCCGCCTGCGAGGATGTGTACGCGGGCATAATCGAGTTCGCTCAAACGCTGCGCGGCGCGGGATGCGATGTCGCCGCCGTTTTGGTCGTAGATGACCAGGCGCACAGCGGGGTTCGGCGCCAGACGGCGGACCTCCAGCTCTAGGCGGCTGTAGGGCAGATTCACCCCATGAAACAGGTGCGCTTCGCCGTACTGACCGTGCTCACGCACATCGAACAGGGCGATTTCCTGCCCATCGAACAGCCAGTGTTGCAGTTGTTGGGGAGTGACGATTGGGTTCATGGGGTTCTCGTAATGTCTTTATGAACACGGCTTCCTGGAGCGAATTTATTCGCGAGGCGGTCTGCCTGGCACACCGCATCAAGCCTCGCCAACAAGTTGGCTCCTACAGGGACCGAGGTGTGGCCGGCACTCACACACGCTCATTGCAACGCCAACGACCTCTCGCCCGCCGCCACGTCCCGGCCTTTGGCGTAGGCCCGTTGCACTGCCGGTCGGGCCTTGATCCGCTCGCGCCAGGCGTCGATATTCGGGTAGTCGGCCAAGTCCTGCCCCTGACGCAGCGGCTGTATCCACGGGAAGATCGCCATGTCGGCGATGGAGTAATCACCTGCCACGTACGGCACTTCACCCAGGCGTTTGTCCAGCACCCGATACAGGCGGGCAGCCTCGGCGCCCAGCAGCTCCAACGCGAACGGAATCGGTTCCGGCGCTTTCTCCTTGAACACCTGCAACTGGCTCAAATAAGGCGTGACATGCCCAACCTGCCAGAACAGCCATTCCTGCACCCGCTGACGCTCAACGCGGCCTTCTGGCGGCAGAAAACGCCCAGCCTTGTTCGCCAGATAATTGAGAATAGCCCCGGATTCAAACAGGCTCAGGGGTTCGTCTGCACCTAAGCCGTTGGCGTTCGGCGCATGGTCGACAATCGCCGGAATCCGCCCATTGGCGCTGATCGCCTGAAACCAGTCCTGCTTCTGTTCGCCATTGCGGATATTGATCGGCAACAGTCGATATTGCTGCTCAAGCTCTTCGAGCAGGATGGCGACTTTCAGGCCGTTGCCCGTGGGCCAGAAATACAGATCGATCATGCGTAGGCCTTGATCGACGGGGCCATTTGCGAGGCGTTGTAATTGAGCACTTTGCCTTCCTGGTTGACGCCGTAACGGCCATTCAACGATTCCAGCGGGCGACCGTACAGATGGAAATGCAGGGTCGCGGTGTCACCCTCGACCTTGATCCCGTGCAGGTCTTCACCGAGGAAACTGATCGGCGTACCCGGTTGCACGACGACTTCTTTTTCCAGCTCCAGTTTGGCAAATGCCGGATCGCTGCCGTCGTCGGTGCGGGTCCAGACGTAGTTGATCTCCTGCCCTTGCACCGCGACGATCACCGCCCAGGTTTCGTGGTTGTGCGGCAGGGTACTTTTGCCTGGCAGCAGCGAGTTCATGTACAGCGTCGGGGTTTCGCCGTCATCGTTCAGGCGATAACGAAAGGCGGTATCGCCCTCACCCGGCACTGGCGCCGGAAAGGTGTCGAAATTGAACAGGTCGCGGCGCTCAGCCAGACCTTCCAGCAGGCTGACGATTTCCTTAAGGGCCTCGCGGTCAACACCACGCTGGTGGATAACGCGGATTTTCTGCAGGAAATCTTCGATCACGTGGTTGCGGTTTTCAGTGCTCATCAGGTGCTCCTTTATTAGTCATTACGTGCGGTTTCTGTAGGAGCCAACGTGTTGGCGAACGACCCAACGCGGTGCCTCAGGCATAACGCTTCGCGAACACGTTCGCTCCTACACAAGATTGCGTCGTACAGCAGGTTGTCGTCAGCCACATAACCTGTAGGAGCCAACGTGTTGGCGAACGATCCAACGCGGTGCCTCAGGCATAACGCTTCGCGAGCACGTTCGTTCCTACACAAGATTGCGTCGTACAGCAGGTTGTCGTCAGCCACATAACCTGTAGGAGCCAACTGGTTGGCGAACGATCCAACGCAGTGCCTCAGGCATAACGCTTCGCGAACACGTTCGCTCCTACAAAAGATTGCGTCGTACAGAAGGTTGTCGTCAGCCACATAACCTGTAGGAGCCAACGTGTTGGCGAACGACCCAACGCGGTGCCTCAGGCATAACGCTTCGCGAGCACGTTCGTTCCTACACAAGATTGCGTCGTACAGCAGGTTGTCGTCAGCCACATAACCTGTAGGAGCCAACTTGTTGGCGAACGATCCAACGCGGTGCCTCAGGCATACCGCTTCGCGAACACGTTCGTTCCTACACAAGGATTGCACTGCGGTTCAAACGGACAAACTGTACCGACTGATATTGCTCAACAAATACGGATCGCCATTCACGGCGGGCCGGCGTCCGGCGTCCCCCAGCGCGTGACGCAAAAACTCCTGGGTCCGCTCGCTGGTAGGGCGCTGGAAAATCTGTTCGGCGCTGCCGCTTTCGACAATCAGGCCGTTCTCGGTGAAATACACCACGTCGCTGATGTCCTCGGCGAAACGCATTTCGTGGGTCACCAGCACGCAGGTCATGCCCTCTTCGGTCAGCTCGCGGATCACCGTCAGCACTTCGCCCACGGTTTCCGGGTCCAGCGCCGAGGTCACTTCATCGAACAGGATCAGCTCAGGCCGCATCGCCAACGCACGGGCAATCGCCACCCGTTGTTGCTGACCACCCGACAATTGCCCCGGATAGGCATCGGCCTTGTGCTCCATGCGCACTTTGGCCAACAGCGCCCGGGCGTCTTTTTCAGCCTCCACGGCGCTACGCCCCAGCACCTTGCGCGGCGCGATCACCAGGTTTTCCAGTACCGACAAATGCGGAAACAGGTTGTATTGCTGGAACACGAAGCCGACCTTTTTACGCAGCTCGATGCGTTGCGCTTCGCTGGTTAGCGTCTCCACCTGCGTGGCGCCCACGCGAATACTGCCGCGCTGGGGCGCAAGCAAACCGGTGATGCAGCGCAGGATGGTCGACTTGCCCGAGCCGGACGGGCCGATGATCGACACCGCCTGGCCGCGCTGCACGTCGAGGTCGATACCCTTGAGCACGCGGTTCTCGCCGAACGACAAATGAATGTCGCGCAGGCTAATCAGCGGTTCGGCGGCGAGCGTTTCAGGAGAAGGCATAACGTCGCTCCAGGCGTTGAGTGAGTCGGGAAATCGGGTAGCAATAGGCGAAGAACAGCGCCAGCACGCTGAAGTAAATCAGCACGGTAAAACCGGTGCGGTTGACCGTGTTGCTGGCGATCTGCGCGGTGTCGATCAGGTCATGCACGCCCACCAGCGAAGCCAATGCCGTGCCCATGGTGATCACCGCGTAGAGGTTCATCCACGGCGGCAGCATGCGTTTAAAGCACTGCGGCAGGATGATCGAACGGAAAATCTGCCCCCGCGTGAAAGCCAGCGAGCGTGCCGCTTCCCATTGCGTGCTGGGGATCGAGCCGATGGCGCCACGGAAGATCTCAGCGACGTTGGCACTGGCGGGCAGCGCCAGGCCAATGGTGACCTTTACCCAATCGGGGAAGGAAATCCACGCGCTGCCAATGTGAATTTCGAACGGGAACACGTAGGTGGTGAAGTAGATCAACACCAGCCACGGCGCGTTGCGAAACACCTGCACCCAGACCTTCGCCGGCAAGCGGGTCAGCCAAAATGGCGACATCGCCAATGCGCCGATCAACAGCCCCAGCAGCGAGCCAATGGCAATCGCCAACAGGCTGATCAAAATGTTCTGACCAAAACCGCTGACCAGCGCTGGCGACCACTGCACCAACGCGGCGAAGACCGGGCTGTTGGGCGCGCCAAACACCAGCCACAAAATGGCGATAAACAACAGCGACAGCTTGCCCAGATGCCGACGCGGCCAGGCCAGCGGCACGGCGACGGACGATTCAATGGCCATAGCCGGGCATCCTCAGGCGTGCTTCCAGGGCACGCCCCACGCAGTTGACGATAAAGCTGAGCAGGCCGAAAAATGCCAGGAGCAGCAGCATCAACTCCAGAACGTTGTCGCTTTGGGTCCAGATCATGATCGACGCATAAGTGATGTCGCCCACCGCGATGGCCGAGGCGATGGCGGTCATCTTCACCAGGTCGATCAGGTTATTGATCAGCGACGGCAGCGCGAAACGCAACGCCAATGGCAGTTGCACGTTCCACAGCAGCTGACGGCCGCTGAACGCCAGGGAGCTGGCGGCCTCCAGCGTCACGGTCGGCACCGCTTCGATGCCTGCGCGCAGGGCCTCGGCATGAAATGCGCCCTTGTGCAGGGAAATCACGATCACCACCCAGGCGAATGGCGTCAGTGGGTTGGCGGCACCCACCGCCTGGGTCAGCAGCATGTTCAACACCAAAAACGCGCAATACAACTGCACCAGTGTCGGCGTGTTGCGCGTGACCTCGATAAACACCCGCGCCGGCTTGGCCAGCCAGGGCTTGCCCGAGGTCAGCATTGCCGCCAGCGTCACGCCCGCCAACAGGCTGCCGACGATGGTAAACAGACACAGTGCAACCGTGGTCAGCGCGCCGTTGATTATCGAACCGCGCTGATAGGCATCCAGCAAAAAGCTGTAGTTCAAACCGAACCCTGCAGTCCAGCGGACAAACAGCTCCAACCAATGACTCATGCCAGCGACTCGACGCGCAACTGCGCGCAGGCGGCTGCAATCCGCCGACCTGCTTGAGCCACGCTGTCGGTCGCCGTGGCAATGGATAAGCGAAACCATGGCGACAGGCCGTAAGCGCTACCGGCAACACCGGCCACGCCTTCTTCGAGCAGGTAATCCACCACATCGGCGTCGTTGTTCAGGCGTTGGCCGTCAGGACGCAAGCGTCCGAGCAAACCGGCGCAGCGCACAAAAACGAAGAAACCACCCTGCGGTTCGAGCACCTCAAGGCCGTCCACAGCCTTAAGTGCGCTGACCAGAATGTCCCGCCGTTGGTGATAGGCCGCGACCTGCGCAGGCAGAAAACCCAGCCCGCCTTCGAAGGCCGCCAGTGCCGCAGCCTGCCCCACCGACGAGGCGCCGGAGGTGGCTTGCGATTGCACCACCGTCATTGCCGTGGTCAGCTCTTTGGGCCCGGCACCGAAGCCAATGCGCCAGCCCGTCATGGCGTAGGTCTTGGACACGCCGCCCACCAACAGCACGCGCGGCTGCAAGTCCGGCGCTACGTTGAGCAGGCTCAAGGCTGGTTGCCCGTCGAAACGAATGTGTTCATACAGCTCGTCCAGCAACACGAACACCTGCGGGTAAGCACGCAGCACCTGCGCCAGCGCCTTCAACTCGGCTTCGCTGTACACCGCGCCGCTGGGGTTGCCGGGGCCGTTGAGGATCAGCCAGCGAGTGCGCTCGGTGATGTGTTGTTGCAGTTGCTGCGGCGTCAGTTTGCAGCCCTGTTCCAGACCGCACTCGATAAACACCGGCTCGCCGCCATTGATCCGCACGATGTCCGGAAACGACGGCCAATACGGCACAGGCACCAGTACCTCGTCGCCTTCGTCCAGGGTCGCGGCAAAGGCGTTGAAGATGATTTGCTTGGCGCCGTTGGCGATGACAATGGACGGCAGTACGAAGTCCAGACGGTTCTCATCCTTGAGTTTGCGCTGCACCGCTTCACGCAGCTTGCGCACGCCCGGCGTCGGTGTGTATTTGGTAGCGCCGCCATCGATGGCCTTATAGGCCGCCTGCTTGATGTGTTCCGGGGTGTCGAAATCCGGCTCGCCGGTGGTCATGTCAATGATGTCGCGACCGGCTTCGCGCAGCTCGGTAACCCGTGATTTTGCTGCGGCATTGGCCGACAGCGAGACGCGCTGCACGCGTTGTGACAAACGAACGGTCATGGCGCTGTCCTTTGCGGGGTGCTGGTCTTAGAGGTGCTGACGTGGGAGGCCGTGCTCGCCAGGACCTTGCCCGGATTGAGCATGTTATGGGGGTCGAGCGCTTGCTTGATGCGGCGCATCAGGTCCAGCTCAACCGGGCTTTTGTAGCGCGGCAACATCGCCAGCTTGCGTTGCCCGATGCCATGTTCGGCGCTGATCGAGCCGCCATGGGCATGGGCGCTGTCGTGTACCAACTGACTCAGCTCGGCGTAATGGGCCATGTGCGCCTCCACCGTGGAGTCCAGCGGATGGGAGACGTTGTAATGCAGGTTGCCGTCGCCCAGGTGGCCAAAGGTAAAGTTACGCACCCCGGGGAAGTGCCGCTGCAACAGCGCGTCGGTCTCGGTGACGAAATCGACGACACGGGAAATTGGCACGGCAATATCGTGCTTCATGTTGCGACCGGCTTTCTTCTGCGCCTCGCTCATGTTTTCGCGCAGCAGCCATAGCGCTTCGCTTTGCGCCAGGCTTTCAGCGATCAAGGCATCGGCCAGCAACTGGGCTTCAAAGGCCTCACCGAGCACCTGCTCAAAGGACTCACGAGCGTGGCCTTCGCTGTGATTGTCGGAAAGCTCCAACAGCGCAAACCAAGGCTGCGCGGCATTGACGAAGGGCTGCGGACCGTCGGGAAATTGCTCGCGCAGCAACGCCAGACAGTTGGCGGTCAACAGCTCGAAGGCGGTGAGGCTGGCGCCGAATCCTGCACGGGCGTGGGACAAAAAACGTACCGCCTGCGCCAGCGAATCGAAGGCCAACAGCGCAGTGCATTGCGCCTTTGGCAGCGGAAACAGTTTCAGCGTTGCGGCAGTGATAATGCCCAGCGTGCCCTCGCTGCCGATGTACAGGTCGCGCAGGTCGTAACCGGTGTTGTCTTTGCGCAGCCCGCGCAAGCCATTCCAGATTTCACCTTCAGCGGTGACCACTTCCAGGCCCAGCGTCAACTCGCGGGTGTTGCCGTAACGCAGCACTGCGGTGCCGCCTGCGTTAGTGCCCAGGTTACCGCCAATAGTGCAACTGCCCTGCGCGCCTAGGCTCAGGGGAAACAGGCGCCCAGCCTTGCGCGCCACGTCTTGAACGTTTTGCAAAATGCAGCCGGCTTCAACGGTCAGGGTGTCGTTGTCGGTATCGACCTGACGCACACGGTTCAGGCGGTCGAGCAACAGCAACACCGAACGGCCATTGGCATCGGGGGTTGCGGCGCCCATCAAACCGGTGTTGCCACCCTGCACCACAATCGGTGCGTGATGGGCGACACATACCTTGACGACTGCGGCGACTTCTTCGGTGCTGGCCGGGTGAACCACCGCCAGCGCCGTGCCGACGTAGGTGCGCTGTTTGTCGGTCAGTTGATCGACCGCTTCGTCGGCGCGTTGCACGTGGCTTGCGCCCACGGTTTGTTGCAAGGTCTGGAACAGGTCGGTGCTCATCGGTTGCCCCTTGATCACTGGCTGGCAAGCGGTGCGGCGTTGCGAAACTGCTCGTGCAGGTCGCGCAGAGCCTGGGACGGCGCCATGCCGGTCCGTTCGCCCACTTCAATCAGCCAACCGCTGCGGTGCCAATCACGGATGATCGCGTCCAGTTTGGCCTGAATGTCTTTCTCGCCTTTGCGCACCCAAATCACCGATTTCGATGGGATCAAGTCGCTGGACAAGGGGATTTCAAAACCGGCCCAGTCGGCGTCGCCGAGCAACGCGTGCATGGTCGGACTAACGTGTACCGCCGCGACGCAACCATTGCCGCGCAACGACAGCAGAGACTCCGACTGGCTGCGGAAGGCCTTGATTTGCGCGCCGTAGACTTCCTGCAACGGCTTGATGAAGTTGCTGCCCTGGGAGACGCACACCGGTTTGCCCTTGAGGTCTTCCCATTTGGTGATGCCCGCGCCTTTGCGGATTAATGCCGCGCCCCCAACTTCTTCATACGGGGTCGGCACGTAATCGAGGATCTCGGCGCGCTCGTCGGTGTACTGCATGTTGGCGATCAGCAGATCGACCTTGCCCTGTTGCAGGAACTGCACGCGGTTGGGCGCCAGCACCGACACGGTTTCCACCTCCACGCCCAACTGCTTGCCGATGCCCTTGGCCAACTCCACGTTATAACCCAGGTGCTCGCCGGTCTTGGGGTCGATGGTGCCAAACGGTGGGCCACTGAGGATCACGCCAATGCTGACTTTGTGGCGCTGCTGAATCTTGTCCAGCGTCGCATCGGCGTGGGCCAACGTGGCGCAGAGGATAAGCCCGAGCGCGGTCAGGGTCTTGCCAAGGGAAAAGCTGTTCATCTACGACTGCCTTGTACTGGGAGCCCGACGCCTGGGCGTCGGGCCATCGAAAAAGAATGGGCTGAGCCCGGCGATATGTCAGGCACCGGCGGCCTGGAATTGCTCGTGCAACTCGACCAGCGCGGGCGATGCCGGGGTGATGTGATGGCGTTTTTCGGCCTCAATCAACCAACCACTGCGGTGCCATTGCTTAACGATGGTGTCGAGTCTGGCCTGGGTGTCGGTCTCGCCGGGGCGGGTCCAGATCACCGATGGCGCGGGGTTGAGTTCCGGGCTGATAGCGCGGTAGTCCTTCCATTCGGCGCTGTCGGCAATCAATGGATTGATCAGCGTGGCGTCATGCACTGCGGCGACGCAGTTATTGCCGCGCAAGGCCAGCAAAGATTCCGATGAGCTTTTAAAGGCCTTGAGTTGCGCGCCAAACTCGGTCAGCGGCTTGACGTAGCTGCTGCCCTGCGAAGTGCAAACCGGCTGGCCCTTGAGGTCTTCCCATGAGGTGATCTTGCTGTCTTTGAGTACCGCTGCGGTGCCGCCAACGCGATAGAACGGCGTCGGCACAAAACCAAGAATCTGCCCGCGTTCGGCGGTCCACTCCATGTTGGCGATCAGAATGTCGACCTTGCCCTGTTGCAGGAACTGCACACGGTTGGCAGGCAACACCGGCACCAGCTCCACCTCTGCACCCAACTGGCGACCAATGTCCTGCGCCAGATCGACGTTCAGGCCCTTGGGGTTCTGCGTTGAAGGGTCAATCGAGCCGAACGGCCCGCCCGACAGAAGCACGCCGACCACCAGGCGGTGACGTTCCTGAATCTTGTCCAGCGTGGCATCTGCCTGGGCGACGGCGCTGGCACCGAAGGTCGCCAGGGCACCAAACAACAAGGGCAGTAATCGTGTAACGGGCGGGCGCAGATACGGCATGGATTTCCCCTCAATCATGGGCGTCGCCCTTTCTGAAGAAGGACTGGCGAATGGAGGGCATCCTAGGCAGGGTCATCGAGTAACGGAAATGCAAATATCAAATATGGTTATAACTTTTCGGATTTAGGCTCAAGAAGAAAACGCTATAAGCCAGTATTTAGGCAGCTTCATAGAGATTTTTAAAAAATGGCTTTCCATATACATAATAAAACGTGATGTATTTACCTTTTCGAGTGATATAAAAATGCCCTGTAGGATCGTGTTTCGGACCCATCTCGTTAAAGAGCCCCCACTCCATGACTTCAACTGCCACCCTGGACCTTGAACTGCTGCGCACGTTTGTCGCGGTGGTCGACCATCACAGTTTTGCTGAAGCGGGCATGCACCTGGCACGCACGCAATCTTCTGTGACCCAGCACATGCAACGGCTGGAACAGCAAATCGGCGTCAGCCTGTTTCAAAAGTTGGGCCGTCAGAAACAGCTCACCGATCCGGGGCGGCAACTGCTGCGCCACGCGCGACAGATGTTGTCGCTGAACGACGATGCGTTGAATTCGTTGCGCGAAAGCAGCCTCAGCGGTGTGTTACGTATCGGTTCGCCGCATGATATCGCCGACACCATTCTGCCGCCGATCCTCAGCCACATCGCCCGTTCGGCGCCGCGCCTGCGGCTGGAGATCGATGTCGGGCGCAGTCCGTTTCTGATGGACGACCTGCACCGGGGCAAGGTCGATATGGTCATCTCCACCCGGGAAGACCCGGGGCTGGAAGGCTTTGCGCTGCGCACCTCACCGGTGTGGTGGATTTGCTCGGCGCAGTACATGCATGTGCCGGGCGAGCCGATTCCGTTGATTCTGGTGGACGAGCCGAGTATCTATCGGCGCTATGCCTTGGAGGCGTTGGAGCGGGCGAATATTGCCTGGCGCCAGGCGTACCTGGCATCGAACCTGATCGGCATCAAGGCCGCGACCCGCGCAGGGCTAGGGGTTACGCCGCGCAGCATGGAAATGCTCGGCCCGGACATGCGCGTGCTGGGGGAAGCAGAGGGTTTACCCAGGATGCCGGATGTGACCTATCACCTGTGGATCCGCCCCAACACCGTAAACCCGCTGGCGCGGCGGGCATATGAGTTGATTCGTGCAAGCCAGGGGTTGCAACCTTTATAGCGCTGGGTCGCGACGTTCACGCAGGCAAGCGCGCCTAAGCACAGGCGTCGGCGCCGCTGAAGTGTTCAGAGACGGGTTATTGGCCCAATGAGGCATTGAGCCATGTGTTCAGATCGGCCACTTCGGTGCCGCTGATGCTATGCCCTACCCCCGGATAAGAATGAAACGCTGGCAAGACGGCCAGGTTTTCCAGCACCACACGCGCATCCGTTGCGCCGGTGTAGGCCACTCGGGTGTCGGCTGTGCCATGCCCGATGAACACCTTCAAGCCCTTGAGCCGATCATCGGGTTTGAGCCGGGCATTCAAGGCTGAAAGAATCTTGCCACTGAGCGCCGCGATGCCCCGCAGCAGTTGCGGATGCTGCAGGCCAATCTGGTAGGTCATCATCGCGCCCTGGCTGAAACCGATCAGGATTACCTTGTCGGGCTGGGTGCCGTACTTGTTCGTGGCCTGCTCGATGAATTGAGTGAGCAGCGTGGTGCTGGCGTCGACATCGCGGGTCACACCCTCGTAGTCGGCGACGTTAGTGTCCTGGCTGAACCACTTGTAGCCACCGCCATCGACCTCCAGCGGCGCGCGTACAGAGAGGTAGGTGTAATCGGGGGACAGGTCGTCCTTGATGCCAAACAGATCGCGTTCGTCACTGCCGTAGCCGTGCAGGAAAATCACCAGCGGTTTGTCTTTGGAATCGACCGGCGCCGCAGCGAGGTAAGGCAAGGCGAGATCGGTGAGCAAGGCAGGCTGGGCATGGGCCAGACCTGAAAACACGCACAACAGCGCGGCGAAGAACTTCATCATTACGACAGGGCCTCTGAAAAAAACGACGGGCCCATCATACCCAGCATGACTCAGATGTCAGCCCGCAATTGACCCAGAGTTGCTGTCGCAAAGCTGTCGGTAATACAGATTATGGGCGCCGGACAATCATTCGATCACCACCTGCAAGCGCACCGCGACGGTGCAACGCCCTGTCAACGTGCGCAGAACTCAGCTTTGCGCGCCGATTACACCGCGTGCCTGAGCTTGTCCTCGCCCACGAAACGATTCATTCGACTCAATGAGTGAATCAAGCCAACCGAAATCGAGTCACTCGCCCAGCACCACACGAGCGAATGTGGCAAAACCATGCAGGGGCAAACTGATTCAGTTGAATCATTTCAATTTTTTCTGGCACATCTGTTGCAAATTCACTGGCATCTTCCGCTTTCTTTCATGGCGATGCCGATGGACCGAGACTTACTTTGCGCGCAACTAAAGCAGCAGTTCGACACCTTCCCCAGGCAAGAACGTACCGCTGCCAGTTTCATTCTGGATAACTCCCACGAAGTGGCAGTGATGTCCATGCGTGACCTGGCGCGCTTGGCCAATGTGCCTCCATCGACCATGACCCGCCTAGCCAAGCGGGTCGGCCTGTCCGGTTACGACGAGCTGCGGGAATTGTTCATTGCCTCCTTGCGCGGCAACAACGCCTATGGCCCGCGCGCCCATGGCCTGGTCCAACTCAAGCAACGTGTCGGCGAACATCAAGTGATCGAAGACATGGCCAATAACGCCATCGAACAGATCCAGTCGATGTGCAATCCGGAAAACCTCGATTCAATCTCGCGCGCCGTGGCCCTACTGGCGGGTGCACGGCAGGTGTATTGCCTGGGCATGCGCTCGTCGTTCGGTGTGGCGTTTCAGTTTTCCCACGTCGCGTCGTATTTCGCGAAGAACGTGCGCCTGGTCGAAGGCGCGGGCGAAAGCGGCGTGATGTCGATCATCAACCAGACCAGCCCCAAAGACGTGGCGCTGGTGTGCAGCTTGCCACGCTATTCGCGGCGCCTGATAACCCTGACCAATTATCTGCACCAGCAAGGCGTGCGGATCATCGCCATCACCGACAGCGTCACCTCGCCCACCGCGCGCCTTGCAGCGCAAACCATCATCGTGAAGAACCAGACGCCATCGTTCTACGACACCATCGTACCGGCCATGTTGGTCAGCGAAATGCTGGTGGCATTGATGTCAGCCCACTCCAATCAAGACGCCGAAGCGTCAGTCACCCACACCGAAGAAAAACTGCTGGGCCTTGGCGAATGGTGGGACCTGGACTGAACACCCTCCTCCGTTCCCGCACCTGTTTTCGAACCTTTAGATGTTTAACCATCGGAGCACCACCATGAACCTTAACCCGTGCAAGCCTGTTACCAGAACGCTGATCGTGGCGGGACTCTGCGCCCTGTTTTCCAGCACCTTCGTCCACGCGGGCGATGCGCTGGACCACATCTTGAAAAGTAAAGAACTACGTGTCGCAGTACCAGTGGACTACCCACCTTACGGCTATGTCGGCCCGGACATGGCGCCACAAGGCCTGGACATTGATGTGGCCAAGTTGATGGCCGACAAGCTGGGGGTAAAACTTGAACTGGTACCTGTCACCGCGCCTAACCGAGTGGCTTATATTCAATCGGGTAAAGCCGATTTCACCATCTCCTCGCTGGGCAAAACACCCGAACGCGAGAAAGTGATCGACTACAGCATTGCCTACTCGCCGTTCTTCGACGCTGTGTTTGGTGCAGCGGCGTTGCCGGTTAAATCTCTGGCCGACATGGCAGGCAAGACCGTTTCGGTGACGCGTGGATCGATGCAGGACCGCGAGCTGACTGACTCGGCACCCGAGGCTGTGACCAAGCGTTTCGAAGACAACAACAGCACTATTTCTGCATTCCTCTCCGGGCAGACACAGATGGTCGCCATCGGCACCACGGTTGCCGCTTCGCTGAAGCAGAAAAACCCGAACATGGACATCGAGTTGAAAGCGGTACTGTCCAACGCCCCCAACTACATCGGCATGAACAAGGATCAACCTGAACTGCGCGCCAGGGTGAACGAGATCATTCGTGCAGCCAAGGCCGATGGAACACTGGACGCCATTTGTCAGAAATGGCTGGGTGCCCCGGCTGGCGAGCTGCCGGAATAATGATGAGCACGCTCACGCCCACCCTGGTCGAGCTGGCGCGCTGGAGTGCGAGGGTTCGATTGGCCGACATTCCGCCGCCGGTACAACACGCCGCCAAACGCTGCCTGATCGATACGCTCGGGGTCGCGCTGGCAGGCAGTGCCAGCGACGTTGCCAAACAGGCACGAACGGTCAGTCTCGCCGTCAGTGCCACGGGATACTCCGTATTGCTGGGCCATGCACAATGGCTCAGTGCGCCAGCAGCGGCCTTCGTCAACGCGACTGCCGGACACGCGTTGGACTTTGACGACAACTGCTATCCCGGAGTCGTCCACGGATCGGTGGTCATCATGCCAGCCGTCCTGGCTGTGGCGCAGATGCGTGACCTTAACGGTGCGGCGCTGCTGACGGCGTTCGTGGTCGGGTCGGAATGTGAATACGCACTGGCCAAAGCGCTGACTCGACAGCTCTATGAACGCCGGTGGTGGACCACGGGTTTGCTGGGTGTGGTGGGTGCCTGCGCTGCTGCGTGCCATGCTTTGGGGCTCAATGCCGAGCGCACGGCATCAGCGCTGGGTATTGCACTGTCCAGCACCGGGGCCATGAAAGCCTGCTTCGGTACTGACGCCAAGGCGCTGATGGCTGGGCGCACCAGTGAGACCGGCGTTATCGCCGCCTTGCTGGCCGAACAGGGCGGTCGCGGACCGGTGGATATCGTCGAACATGCCAATGGCCTGGCTGCGATGTTCAATGCGGGTGTACTCAAGGCCTTGCCGCCGCCGGGGCAGAATTGGAGCCTGCTTGACCCCGGCGTCGACATCAAGCGCATACCGCTTTGCCTGTCGTCCCATGCCGCCGTGGATGCGCTAAAGGACATACTCAAGGACGGCGCGGTGGCAGTCGAGGATATCGCCGAAATCATCTGCGACGTCCCCCCTATCGTGATCCAGAACCTGACCCATGATGCGCCCACCCAGCGCCAGCAAGCGCAATTCAGCATGCCCTTCGCCATGGCCGCGACCTGTTTGCTGGACGAGATCACCTTGGAAACACTGGCCGAAACAACGATCAATCGGCCGGACCTGCAACTGCTGATGCAGCGCGTACACAAGGTCAGCAGTGAGCGCTGGGACAGCGAACGGCTTGACTGCGCACCTGAAGGGGCGTGGGTCAAGGTGATCCGCAACGACGGCAGCAGTGTCGAGCGCTTTTGCGCGATGCCGCTTGGCTCGGCGATCAACCCACTGTCGCAAGCGCAACTGCATGACAAATTCATGCAATGCACGACGCGGGTCATGTCCGCCACCCACGCACAAACCCTGTTTGAACGGCTAGAGCAACTCGAACGGCTGACTCGCGCTCGCGACCTGCTGCCTCACTTACATTCGGTGGAACAGAGCGCCTCATGACATTGGATTTTTCCGCAGTACTCACACAGTGGCCGCTGCTGCTCGATGGCATGTTGCTGACCGTGTTTCTGACTCTGTTTTCAGCGGTGTTCGGCACAGCGCTGGGCATCGCCTGCGGGCTGATCCGCAGCAAAGGCCCGAACTGGGCACGCTGGGTGGTGGGCCTGTATGTGGAACTGATCCGCAATACGCCGTTCATCATTCAGCTGTTTTTCATCTTCTTCGGGCTGCCCGGTCTGGGCTTGAAAATGACCGCGCTGACAGCCGCAATTCTGGCCAACGTGGTCAACCTCGCGGCGTATGTCAGCGAGATCGCTCGCTCCGGCATCGAAGCCACGCCAGACGGACAGATCGAGGCAGCACAGAGCCTGGCGCTGGATCGCTGGCAGATATTCTCGCGGGTGATTTTGCCGCCCGCGTTGAAACGGGTCTGGCCTTCGCTGGTCGGGCAGATGGTCATCATCATGCTCGGCTCGGCGGTGTGCAGCCAGATTTCCACCGAAGAGCTGACCTACGCAGCCAACCAGATCGCCAGTAACTCGTTCCGTAATTTCGAAACCTACATCGTGGTGGCAGGCATTTATTTGCTGCTCGCTGTCGCCCTGCGCCGCCTGCTGAACTGGGTCGGTCCGCGCTTCATCTTCGGTCGTTGAGGAATAACCCATGTTCGAATTTACGCTGTGGGACATCGCCCGGAACTTGCTGCTGGCGATGCGCTGGACCATCGGCCTGTCGCTGATCGCGTTCATTGGCGGTGGACTGGTTGGCGCGTTGTTGGTCGTGTTGCGCCTGACCGGCAACCGCCTGGTGCGCGGGCTGGTGATGCTTTACGTGCAGCTGTTTCAGGGCACACCGCTGCTGTTGCAGCTGTTTCTGGTGTATTTCGGCCTCGCCATGTTCGGCGTTCAAACCACCCCACTGGTCGCTGCATCGGTGTGCCTGACCCTATACGCCAGCGCCTACCTTACCGAGATCTGGCGCGGCGGTATCGAGTCCATCCACCGCGGTCAATGGGAAGCGTCCAGCAGCCTGGCACTGAGTTTCAGCGAGCAGCTGCGCTACGTGATTCTGCCCCAGGCGTTACGCGCCGGCATCGCGCCCACCGTCGGCTTCATGGTGCAAGTGGTCAAGGCCACAGCGCTGACCTCAGTGATCGGTTTCGTCGAGATGACCCGCGCCGGGCAGATCATCACCAACGCCACGTTCCAACCCTTCTTCATCTATGGCTCGGTCGCGCTGATGTACTTCGCCTTGTGCTTTCCGCTGTCGTGGTACAGCCGTGTACTTGAACAGAAACTTCGCCGCTAGAGGCTTGCCAATATGAATCCGTCCCACACTCACGACCTCAACCCCGGCTTTGCATTGATAGACATTCGCGGCTTGCGCAAGCGCTTTGGCGACAACGAAGTGCTCAAAGGCGTCGACCTACAGATCGCCCGCAAGGAAGTGGTCTGCATCATCGGCAAGAGCGGTTCGGGCAAAAGCACGCTGCTGCGCTGCCTGAACGGGCTTGAGCAATTCCAGGAAGGCAGCGTCGCCGTCGATGGCCAGTTGCTTCGCCAGGACGACCGCCAGGCCATGCGCGAACTGCGGCAAAACGTTGGCATGATTTTCCAGGGTTTCAATCTGTTCCCGCACTTGAGCGCCGGGCAAAACGTGATGCTCGCCCCGCGCCTGGTGCAGAAAACGTCCAGCGCCGATGCCGAACGGCATGCCCGCAAATTATTGGAGCGCGTCGGATTAGGCGAACGCTTCGATGCCTTCCCTGATCAACTGTCCGGCGGCCAGCAGCAACGTGTCGCGATTGCTCGTTCACTGGCGATGAACCCGCAAGTCTTGCTCTGCGACGAGATCACTTCAGCCCTGGACCCGGAGCTGGTCGGCGAAGTGCTGCAAGTCGTCGAGGGGCTCGCTAAAGAGGGTATGACGCTGATCATGGTCACCCACGAAATGGCCTTCGCACGCCGAGTCAGCGACCGGGTGATCTTCATGCACCAAGGCCAGGTCCACGAGGCCGGCGATCCCGAAACCCTATTCAGCCACCCGAAAACCGCTGAGCTGCGCCGTTTCCTGTCCATGGAAAATTGATCGCCCAGCCCGCGTTTTCACTCTTTTGCTCTACTTCACACTGCCCATTCAGGAGACACCATGGATTTCCCGTTGACCGTACCCCCGTCGAAAAAACACCAGAGCTTCCTGTGGTCGCCGATCTGCACCGACCTGGACACCCTCGACGCTCACGTGGCAATTATCGGCATGCCTTTCGGCAAGGCTTATGTTGCCGAGCACATCAGCAACGACCAGAGCAAAGCACCGGACGCGATTCGCGCCATGAGTGATCGTATTTGCCGCGCCTTGCACCACTATGACTTCGATGTCGGTGGTCCGATCTACGACAACCGTGCGCTGAAAGTCGTCGACTGTGGCAACGTCCCGGCGGACCCGGCAGACCTCAGCAGCCACGGCCTGCGCTCCGAACAAGCAATCCGCAAGATTCTCGATGCCGGCGCCCTGCCTATCGTGCTCGGCGGCGACCACAGCATCCCGATCCCGATCTTGCGTGCCTACGAAGGTCGTGGCCCGATCACGCTGATTCACATCGATGCACATCTGGATTGGCGCGACGAGATTAATGGCGTACGCGACGGCCTTTCCAGCCCCATACGTCGTGCTTCGGAGATGGAGCACATCGGCGAGATCTTCCAGATCGGCTTGCGCGCTCAAGGCAGTGGTCGGCAAGCAGATTTCCAGGCGGCCCTGGATTATGGCGCACATCTGATCACCGCCTACGACGTGCATGACAACGGCATGCAAGCGGTGCTGGACCAGATTCCGGACAACGGCAATTACTACCTGACCATCGACGCCGACGGCCTCGATCCATCGATCATGCCGGGCGTTGCAGGCCCCGCGCTGGGCGGCGTGACCTACGTACAGATACGCAAGCTGATTCACGGCTTGGTGAACAAGGGCAAGGTCGTGGGCATGGACATCGTCGAAATCACCCCCAGCACCGACGTCAACAACATCAGTTGCATCACCGCTGGGCGCCTGATCGTCAACCTGATTGGCGCGGCGGTACGCGCTGATTATTTCGATGCACCGCCGGTGCCAGCCGCCGCTATTTGACGACGTGCATCAAGGCCAGGGATTGGCCCCTCTTACCCATTTTCTTGCTGACTCAACCAGGTTAATCATGCCCACTCATACCCGTATCCGCATGTTCAACACCAAGGACACTTACCCCAACCAAAACCTCGACAACGACCTGTGCCAGGCCGTGCGCGCGGGCAATACCGTTTACGTTCGTGGCCAGTTGGGGACTGACTTCGACGGTAATCTCATCGGCCTGGGCGATGCCGGCGCGCAAGCTGAGCAGGCGATGAAGAACATCAAGCAACTGCTGGAAGAAGCGGGCAGCCAGTTACAGGACATCGTCAAGATCACCATTTACCTAATCGACCCGCGCTACCGCGAAGAGGTGTATTTGGTGGTCGGAAAATGGCTGAAGGGGGTGTTTCCGATCTCCACCGGACTGGTGGTCTCGGCGCTTGGGCAGCCACAATGGCTGATGGAAATCGACGTCATTGCGGTGATTCCCGAATGATAATCGCGCAGGCAGAGGGTGCTTGAATCATCTGCCTGTGCCTAGGGTCTGTGTGAGAGGAGCTTGAGCCTGCACCGTTGTGACGTCATCCGACACGCATAGCCCGCGCTAACCACTCTGTGTGCGAATTGAATTCGCACACAGAATTCCATGGCTGCTGGACACCGCGTGATTTAGTCGGTGAGTTGCGCCAAGCCCAGATGCTCACGCAATGTCGATCCCTCGTAAGCGGTGCGGAACAAGCCTTTGCGTTGCAAATGCGGGATCACGCTTTCGACGAATTCAGTGAACGAGCCTGGCAAGTACGCCGGAGAAATGACAAACCCGTCGCAGCCGCCCTGCACGAACATCTCGGCCAGTTGGTCGGCGATCTGCGCGCCGGTGCCCACCAATTGCGGAACGCGCACGCTGCTGGCAAAGATCCTGCCGAGTTGCTCCAACGTGGTATCGGCGCCCTGCATGAGCAATTTTTCTGCGGCAGCCGGATGAATCAGCGGCGATTTGGCGATTTGCGCCAGCGTCGCCGACAGCGGGAACGACGACAGGTCGACGTTCAACTGTGAGGCCAGCGTTACCAGGCCCAATTCAGGTCGTGCCAATGCGTTGTGTTTATCGCGCTTGGCTCGGGCCTCGGCTTCGCTGCCGCCAATGAATGGCATGACCGCCGTCAACACCTTGCAGTTGTCAGCATTACGTCCCTGTTGCACAACCTGCCCGCGCACATCCTCGCGAAATGCCTGCATCGCTTTCAGGTGCGGGTGAATGGTAAAAATCGCCTCGGCCCAGCGTGCGCCGAAGCGGCGACCGCGTCCCGATGAGCCCGCCTGAATCAACACCGGCCTGCCCTGGGGCGTGCGCGGAACATTCAGTGGGCCTTCGACCTTGAACCATTCGCCCTGGTGCTGCACCGAATGGATCTTCGCCGGGTCGGCCAGGATGCCGTTCTCGCGGTCCAGCTTCAACGCATCGCGCTCCCAGCTGCGCCACAGCTTCAACACCACCTCGACAAACTCATCGGCACGGTCGTAGCGAAGGTCGTGCTCCAGGTGTTTGTCCTTGCCAAACAACCGTCCCTCACTGTCGTTCATGGACGTGACAATGTTCCAGGCGGCGCGCCCCTTGGACAGGTGATCCAGGGTGGCGAACTCGCGAGCGATGTGAGCAGGCTCGTAATACGTGGTCGAGCGCGTGGCGCCAAGCCCCAGCTTGCTGGTCTGGCCGATTAGATAGGAGACAATCGGCAGTGGGTCCAGGCGTGTTGCATCCTGAGCGCCATAGCGCAACGCCAAGTCACGCGAACCGCCCATCTGATCGCCCACGGCGAGGCGATCGGCAAAAAACAGAAAATCAAACAAGCCGTCTTCCACCACTCTGGCCGTGCGGGCGTAGTACTCAGGATCGAGGTAATTGCCGATGGTTTCCGGGTGGCGCCATGCGGCGTGACTATGGATGACCGGGCCTGTGAGCAGGAACGCGGACAAGTGAATTTGGCGGCTCATTGGGTGGCTCCAGTCGAATTACTTGTTGTTGGGCGTCCAGACGGTGATGTCGGAAATCTTCAACGGCTTGGGAATCAGCTTCGCTTGGTAATAGGTGTCGGCAACGCGCTGCTGTTCGGCCAGCTCGCTAACATTGACCGGCACGATGTCGTAGCTGCGGCGCGAGTTAGCCAGCTCCACGGTTTCAGGCGGAATGTTGCCCCACAGCGGCCCAAGTTTTACTGCCGCTTGCTGGGGATTGGCTTTAACCCACTGGCCTTTCTCGCGCAGGGTATCGAACACCACCTGCAGGACTTGCGGGTGGGCCTTGGCAAAACTGGTAGTCGCCAGATAAAACCGGTTGTAGTCGGCAATGCCGTGGGTGCCATCGGCAATTACCCGGACGTTATGTTCACGCTGTTGCGTGGCCAGGAACGGGTCCCAGATTGCCCAGGCATCCACATTGCCGCTGGCGAACGCGGCCACGCCATCCGGCGCTTCAAGATAGCGCGGGGTGATGTCATTGAGGGTCAGTCCGGCCTGCTTGAGCGCAGAAATCAGCAGGAAGTTGCTGCCCGAACCTTTGGAGACCGCCACGGTTTTGCCCTTTAGGTCCGCCACGCTGTGAATCGGCGAATTCTCGGGAACGATGATTGCCTGAGCGCTGGGCGATGGGTTCTCGCGCGCGTAGTAGGTCAGTGGCGCATTGGCCGCCTGGGTAAACAACGCAAACGCATCGGCCACATCGGCATGCAAATCGACACTGCCCGCGTTCAACGCACTGAGCAGGCCGCTGCTGAACTCATGCCAATTGACCTTAAAGCCCAGCGGTTTGAGTCGCTCGTCCAACTGACCGTCGTTTTTCAGCAGTATCCACAACGTCGAGGAGCGTTGATAACCGATGTCGATGGTTTGTTCGGCATGCGCCGTCACAGCCGCCAACAGCAGGCCCGCTGCGACGATGAATTTTCGTAGGGTCATGGCAATCCTTCGGGGGTGCGGAACGTGGGCTCAACAGAAAAAGGCATGAGTGCTGAGATTGAAAGTCGTTTTTATTATAAAAACTAACCACAATTATGAAAGAAACGTATAGATCTAAGCTTATGCCGGTTCTTTCAGGCGTGTGCCATGAAGGTCGTCGCTCGACCGGCCACCGGACGATAACGATTCGAACCGCGTCCTAACGCCCTGTAACACTCCCTATCACCGCAAGGCTTGTTTTGCTGTTAAAAGCGCCTTGGATTTCTTCGCTGATCTGGATTTGTTTTGCCATGAGTCACATGCCCGCCTCATGTTTGCCCGATTCCTGGATCTGGGCTGGCAAACTAGCACCGCCCTCGACGCTGCTTGGCGCGATACCGCGCAAGGAACTGCTGGCCTCGATGCAGGCACATATCGGCGTCCCCCTGACGCTGATGGTGGCGCCAGCCGGATACGGCAAGACGACCCTGCTCATGCAGTGGCGTGACATGTTGCTTGCCAACTCTGCGAAAGCGACCGTGGCGTGGCTGTCCATGGATGAGGCGGATGCCGAACCCAACCGTTTTCTGTCCTGCCTGATCCTGGCGCTGGAGAACGCCGGGCTGGCCCTTGGGCATTTGCCGAGGCTGGCCAGGTCGCAAACCCTGGACGCGCAACAGCAACGCACTGTGTCGGCGCTGTTGCAGATACTGATGCACAACGAACACCCCGTGACCTTGCTGATTGACGATTACAACGCCGCCAGCGATGCGGTCGATGCCATTATGCAAACCCTGCGCGAGCAAGCCGGTCAGCGCTTGCAATTGGTGGTAGCCAGTCGCTCGCGGCCCGCTTGGCCGCTGGCCCGCTGGAAAACCAGAGGCTGGGTGCATGAACTGTCGGCGCGGGAATTGAGCCTATCACTGGACGAAACCGCCAGTATTCTCGGCACCGATGTGGCCCCTGCGGATGTGCGTCATTTGTACGACACCACCGAGGGCTGGGCGGTGGCCGTCCAGTTGGCTCGCCTTTGGCGGGACGGTCGCGAGGGTTCCTTTTACGGGCTCACCTCGTTTTCCGGTCGGGTTGAGGATGTCGCCGAATACCTGGCGGAGCAAATCGTGGCCGGTCTTTCCCAGCCGTGCCAAGCCTTCCTGCTTGAGACCGCCTTGCTGACGCGTTTCAACGCCGAACTGGCCGATACCGTACGCGACCGACACGACAGTCTGCAGATGCTGGAACAACTGACACACCTGCACCCGCTGCTCATTGCTCTGGATGCCGAGCGCCAGTGGTTTCGCTATCACAGCTTGTTGGGTGAGTTCCTCCGTCAGCGGCTGGACACTCGACGCGCCCGCCACATTCATCGCGCAGCAGCGCAGTGCCTGGCAGACGGGGCGGACTGGGTACAGGCGATCAATCATGCGCTCAAGGCTGGCGACACCGCGCTGGCCGTCAGCCTGGTGGTTCGTGCCGGCGGCTGGAGCCTGATATTGCGCCATGGCATTCGCTACACGCAGGCACTGGTGAAACAGTTTGACGAAACGACGCAATGCAGCGAACCCGACCTTCTCCTATTACGCGCCTACCTGCATGCCAAGCTGGGAGACCACGCACTCTGCTCGCAACTGCTGCATCTGGCTGACGCGACAACCCATCGAGACCCGCGTCTGAACCACGATTTTCAGGTCGTGCAAACACTCGCAAGGGCCTATGCCGACCAGTTCGAACAGACCGTCGATGCCCCTCGGGGGCCGTCCTCGTATGTTTCGGCAAACGCGGAGCATGCCTTGGCCCACGCCACCCTGGAGTGTGTACACGCCCTGGCGGCACTGACCCATGGCGAACTGGACTCGGCCCTGCAAACCGTCAGGGCTGCGCGCGTCGAAATGCGTATGGTCTCCAGCCTGCGCGGCGAAAACTTCTGCCGAATTCATGAAGCTCGGGCCTTGGCGCTGGCCGGGCGCGTTGAAGAATCCCGGGATCTGGTCAACGAAACGCTCACCTTCGCCGACGACCACTTCGGCAAGCAAAGCTCGTTGAAAGCGTTGGTCGGCTGCGTCAAGGCGCAACATCACTATTGGCAGGGCGACTGGGCCGAAACAGCGCCGTGGCTGCAAGATGGCTGGGATTCGCTGGAGCATGCCGATGGCTGGCTGGATGTGGTGGTCGCCACGGCCGAAGTCACCTGGCGTGTTGCGCTGCGCGCACAGGGCATGCAGGTCGCATTGCGCGAACTTGAGCACCTGACCCGCCTCGCTACACGGCGCGACTGGCCTCGATTGACCCGCTTGGTCCAGGCCTGGCGCGTTGACGTGCTGGTGCAAAGCGGACAACTGGCACAAGCTCGTCAGGAAGCTGTGGACTGCGACTTACGGAATATGGCGGATCAGCGACAGGATTGGCGAACCCACGAAGCCGCGACATTGGCCCTGACCCGACTGCTCATGACCACGGGCGCATCGAGCGCCGCACTTGCCCGCCTGCAATGCGAAGCCGCGCAACTGCAAGACAAGGGCTTGCATCTGCCGGCGTGGCGCCTGCAATTGATGGCTTTGGCTGCGCAATGCAAGACTGACAAAACCCTTCACGCGCAAGACGTTGTCCGGATTCTCGCCCCGATGACACAACAGACCGTGCCCGGTTTGCTGTTGGAAGTCGGCCCTTGTCTATTGCCAGCGCTGGACACCTGCAAAGACAGCCTCCCGGCACTCAGCAGGATCACAAGCCGCCTGCGTGGCTGGCGCGCGCACCCGGTAAGGCCCAAGGCGCCGCTGAGCGCCAAGGAAACGCGAATCGTGGCGTTGCTCGCCAGCGGCCAGTCGAACAAAACCATTGCCCAAGCGCTGGACATCTCTGCCAACACCGTGAAGTTCCACCTCAAACACATTTTCGCCAAGCTGGCAGTGGACAACCGCGCTGCGGCTATCAGTGCCGCGCTGCGCCAGGGCTTGCTGGATTTGCACGATTAAGGGTTGCGTTGAGCATCACGTCCGGATCACCCCATCGCATTGTCGCCAACCACTTTGTTTCGAGCCGCCCATCACCGATGTCCTTTCGGTGCGCGCTTGTTTGACGGTTCGCTGTAGACCGTCACCACCAATCTACCCATCCGGGTAGTCCGTGGCGCGATATCCCCCCAACCTACCCGCGCCGCTCGTAGAAGCGCATGGCGTCGCTTCGTAGCATCCGGTCATCAGCAACGATGATCGGGCAATCGATCCTCTCCTGCTTCCTACAAAAATAATCACATCACAGGGGATGCGTTATGAGCATGAACGGAAAAACCGTGCGGGTAGCGACCGATGTCGGCGGAACATTCACCGACCTGGTCTACTTTGAACACGATCCGCTTACCGGCCAGCAAACCCTTCGCACAGCCAAGGTCGACACCACACCGCCCAATTTTGCGCAGGGCATCCTCAACGTCCTGCACAAGGCCGATGTCACGTTGAGCGAAGTGGATTTCCTGGCTCACGGCACCACGGTGGTCATTAACGCGCTGACCGAGCGCCGAGGCGTCAAGACCGGCTTGATCACCACGCGGGGTTTTCGCGACAGTCTGGAAATCGCCCGGGCCAATCGACCTGACTATTTCAACCTCAAATGGGTCAAGCCCGCACCCTTCGTCCCCCGCTATCTGCGTCGCGAAATCGGCGGGCGGCTGCAGGCCGATGGTCAAGAGCGCGAGCCGTTGGACCTGTCGGGATTAGCGAACCTTCTCGACGACTTTCGCAGCGACGGCGTCGAAGCCGTCGCGATCTGCCTGCTGCACGCCTACGCCAATCCCGCCCACGAGCAAGCAGTGCTGGAACAGGTGCAGCAACTCTGGCCGCAGGTGTCGGTGGTCGCTTCGCATCAGATCACCCGCGAATGGCGTGAATATGAACGCACCAGCACCACGGTGTTGTCCGCTTATGTGCAGCCGATTGCAGCCCGCTATCTGGACAATCTGGAGGCAGGTCTGCGGGCGGGCGGCTATCGCGCACCGCTGTACATCATGCAGTCCAACTGCGGGGTCGATACCGTGGCCCATGCACGTGACATCCCCATCACGATGGTGGAGTCGGGACCGGCCAGCGGCTTTTGGGCCGCTGCCGAACTCGGGCGGCTGATCGATGAACCCAACCTGCTGGCGCTGGACATTGGCGGCACCACCGCCAAATGTTCACTGGTGCTCAACGGCGAGGTCGCTATCAAGACTGATTACTGGATCGAGCGCGACAGGCTCAGGGCCGGCTACCCGATCATGGTGCCGGTGGTGGATCTGGTGGAAATCGGCAATGGCGGCGGCTCCATCGCCTGGGTCGACGAGTTCGACAAATTGCACGTCGGCCCCCAGTCGGCGGGCGCCCTGCCAGGTCCGGTGGCTTACGGTAACGGCGGCACACTGCTGACCACCACCGACGCCAACCTGGCGCTGGGGCGTATCAATCCCGACTACTTCTGCGGCGGTGAAATGGTTGCCGACATGGCAAGCGTGACGCGGGCGTTCTGCGAAATGAGCAAGCGCCTGGAGTTGCCTGCCGAAGAAGTGGCGCGGGGCATCGTGCGCATCGCCAACGACAACATGGTCAATGCGCTGAAACTGGTGTCCTTGAGTCGCGGCCATGATCCACGGGATTTCACCCTGATCGCCTTTGGTGGCGGCGGCGCCATGCATGCGGTAGCCCTGGCGATGGAGTTGGGCGTCAGGAAAGTCATCGTGCCACGCGGTGCTGCGGTGTTTTCCGCCTGGGGCATGACCATGTCGGACCTGAGCCGCGACCTGTTTATCAACCGTTTTGTCGAAACCGAGCGCGACGCAGCGTTGGCGCACACCCAGGTGTTTCTGGATGAATTGTGCAACGACGCCCGTGCGCAGTTTGTCAGCCAAGCCATCGTCCCCGATCAGGTTGAGCTGAGCGTTTACTGCAAGCTGCGTTACCAGAATCAGGAACACGCCGTCGAGGTGCCGTTGCTGGGCGACGAGCAGTTGCCCACCCATTGGACACAGATCGCGCAACGCTTCCACACGCTTTACGAGCAGCAATACACCTACCGCCTGAACGCGCCGCTGGAAATCATCGGCTTCCATCTGGTGGCCGTCGCCCGGATCGGCAAATTGACCCTGCAACCGCTGCCCGTCACCGGTCGCCCTCTCGACGAAGCGCGCAAGGGACATCGCGATGTGGACTTCGCACTCGAAGGTATCCACGACACCGCCCTCTACGACTACGCCCGGCTCGAACCGCATATGACGTTTTCAGGCCCCGCCATCATCGAAGACACCGGCTGCACCATCGTCGTCCACCCCGGCAACAGCGTACGTGTGGATCACCTCGGCAACCTGCATATCACAATCGGCACAGATGGAGCGGCCGCATGAGCAGACTCGACGTTTTTACCCTGGACATCATTCAAAACTCGCTACAAGCAATTGCCGACGAAATGTTCGCTGCGATGCGCAAGGCAGCGATGAGCCCGATTATTTACGAGGTGCTGGACATGGGCACCGGGATCACCGACGCACAGGGCGAAATCGCCAGTTCCGGCGCCGGTATTCCAGCGTTCGTCGGCGTTCTGGACAAAGCCATCAAGCAGATCCTGATTCATCACGCCGAACCGGATGCCATCGAGCCCGGTGATGTCTTTATCACCAATGATCCTTATTGCGGCGGCGTCACCCATCTCAACGACGTGGTGCTGGCAATGCCGGTTTTCGCCGACGGGCAGCTTGTGGCGTGGACCGCCAACATCGCGCACTGGAACGATGTCAGCGGCCAGGTGCCGGGGTCGCTGTCGACCGAGTCCACCGAGATTTTCCAGGAAGGGCTGCGCCTGGCGGCGGTCAAGCTGATCAGCAAAGACCAACCCATCGGCTCGGTGTTGCAGATCCTGCGCTCCAATACGCGCATGCCTGACTTTATGGAAGGTGATCTGTGGGCGGGGGTGGCCGCTGTGCGCGGTGGCGCTACACGCTTGCGGGCACTGACGGAAAAATACGGCACCGATGTGTTTCTGATCGCGATGCAGGACTTCATGACGCTGGGCGAAAAAGTCTCGCTGAGCGCCCTGCGTAATTTGCCAGGTGGTGACTTCCAGCAAGATGAGCGTCAGGACGACGGCAGCGTGTTCAAGGTCGCGATCCACATCAGCGACACGCAGATGATCGTCGACCTGCGCGACAACCCGGACCAGTGCGCCGGGCCGACCAACCTGAGCCGCGACGGCGCAGTGGTGGCTGCGCAAATGGCCTTCAAGGCATTGACCGCGCCGCAAGGCATCACCAATGGCGGCACGTTCCTGCCACTCAAGGTACTGACCCGTCCCGGCTCATTGTTCGATGCCCAGCCGCCCGCCGCGCAAGGCTTCTATTTCGAAAATCTGATCCGCGTGCATGACCTGATCCTGCGCTGTCTGGCGCAGCAGTTTCCAGAACGCTTGCCTGCCGGAAACTTCGCGTCAGTCTGCGCCACCATCATCGGAGGGCTGCACCCCGACACCGGGCGGATGTTCACCCTGGTCGAACCGGAAATCGGCGGTTGGGGAGCCGAGAACGGACGCGACGGTAACAACGCGATGTATAGCGGGCTGCACGGTGAAACCTATAACTGCCCCGCCGAAGTCTGTGAGGCGCGATATGGCTTATACGTCGAGCGTATGGCGCTCAATGACGAGCCCGGTGGGCACGGTCGTTTTCGTGGCGGGCGCGGCATCTGTATTGATTACCGCATCCGTTCCAACGCCAGCTTCCTGACCTGTGGCTACACCCGTTCGGTGGTGCTGCCCTGGGGGCTGGAACAGGGTGCCGATGGCTCGCCTAACTATGTCGAAGTCATCCGCCAGGACGGTACGCAGGAACGTTATGCAATGGCCAGCAGCGTGAATCTCGACGCTGGCGATCTGGTCCGGATCCGTACTGGTTCGGGCGGCGGCTACGGTCCTGCCGCCGAGCGCAACCCTGCGTCGGTGATCGACGACCTGAAAAACGACTACCTCGATGCCGAAACCGCTCGCACGGTTTACGGCGTTGTGATCTGAGGTGCAAAGCCATGGCACTCATCATCGACATGTTCCCGGAAACCGTTTACCGCCAGCGGCGCCATGCCTTGCGTCAGCGGCTCGGCGACGGGCTGGTCCTGTTGCCGGGCCACGTAGACGCCCCCGTCAACTTTGCCCACAACTGCTACCCGTTTCGACAGGATGCGACATTTAGCTACTTTTTCGGCCTCGACCGACCCGGGCTGATCGGCCTCATCGACCTGGACACCGGCGATGAGACGCTGTTTGCAGATGACCTCGTCATGAATGAGGTGATCTGGCGGGGAACAACCGTGTGCGTCGCCCACATGGCCGCCGCTTCGGGTTGCCGGGCATCCAGGCCGCTTGCCGATGTGCAGTCGGTCATTCAACTGGCCACCGATTGCGGTCGCACTGTGCATTTTCTGCCGCCGTATCGCGGCGAATCAGCGGTATTGCTCGCAAGGTTGACCGGGCTATGCCCAGACCACCTGGGCAGTGGGGCCTCTCAGGCGCTTATCCGCGCGGTAGTCGCCCTGCGTGAAATCAAGGATGACCACGAAATCGGCGAAATTGAGAGCGCCTTGCACGTGACCCACGAGATGCATCGGGTGGCGATGCAAGTCACCCGCCCCGGCGTTATGGAACGCGAAGTGGTGGCAGAGATGCGTCGGGTGCTGGGAGGCAAGGGGTTGCAGGAAGCTTACCCACCGATTTTCAGCAGGCGCGGGGAAATCCTGCACAACCTTGAACACGGCGAGCGCCTTCAGAAGGGGGACCTGGTGATCAATGACGCCGGGGCCTCCAGTGCCCAGGGCTATGCCAGCGACATTACTCGCACGCTGCCGGTGGGTGGACGTTTCCTGACGAATCAACGTGATCTGTATGAACTGCTGCACGAGGTTCAGACGTACGCCATTGGAATAATTCGTCCCGGCATTGCCTTCCGGGATGTACACCGCCTGGCTGCGCTGAAGCTGGTCGAAGGCATGACAGCGATGGGCTTCTTCAGCGCCAGCGCCCAGGACATCGTCGACTCGGGCGCCTACGCCCTGTGTTTTCCCCATGGCCTGGGGCACCAGCTCGGTCTGGATGTACATGACATGGAGTCACTGGGAGAGGACGCCGTGGGCTATGACGAGCACGTGCAGAGAAGCCCGCTGTTTGGCCTGAACAATCTGCGCCTGGGCAAGACGTTAAAGCGCGGCATGGTGCTCACCGTCGAGCCGGGCATCTACTTCATTCCTTCCCTGATCAAGCGCTGGCATGCCGAGCGTCGGCACGAGGGCCTTATCTGCTACCCGCGTTTTTTCGACTACGAGCACTTTGGCGGCATGCGTATCGAGGATGTCGTCATGGTCAGCGACAGCACCGGCAAAGTGCTGGGACCGCCTATTCCCAAACACCCCGATGAGGTCGAAGCCGCCATGTCCTGAGGGCTTGGCAACGGCTGGATCAAGACCGGCCGCCCCTACAATAACAAGAGAGTGCCATCATGAAATCGCAACGACTGACACGCCTGTCCTCATGGCTTGCGGGTGCCTTTGTGCTCGGTACGAGTACATACACCCAAGCCGAACAATTCATTGGCTTTGGCCAACCTGGCCTGCCGGGACGCTGGGCACTGGAGTCATTCCCGGTGTTCAACCGCACCAGCGACGGCGATGTACGAGCCGGGGCCAACACGGTGATGTCGTACTTTTCCGAAACCGGTTTTACCGGCACCCAGCGCGATCAATTGCAGTTCTGGGTGGGTGCCGTCCCCGGCTACGCCAGTACCAACAATGCCCGTGGCACCAGCCCTTGGGGCATCGCCTCACCGAACCTTGGCTTTGCCTATTACTACAACGTTATCGAGCCGACCAGCGAATACGGGGCCGCGGATTACCGTACGTTCTGGACCAACCCGACGCTGATGATCGAGTTCCCCAATGGCAATGACGATGTGGCGGGCTATGCCGCCGGGGCCAACCGCTATGCGGCAAGCTTCAGCCTGGCCAATTACCTGCGGCTGGGCAAGTTTGCCACCACCTTTACCCCGGCCGGCATTCACTACGCCGCCCGTAACCGTCACTCGACCGATCTGGGCAACGATACCTCAGGTCGCCTGCGCGGTGGCGTCAGCCTGTGGCTGGCCGATATCGCGGCGGGCTATCTGGTCAGCGACGATCTGTGGCTGGGCGTCCACCACGTCTACCACATCAACAACTACGCAAGGTCGGACTTCCAGACTTCGCGCGAAGGCAAAATCGGCCCCTCCATGACCTACACCGGGTTTGCCCAACAGGGGCTGTACCTCTCCGCGAATATGAACTTTGACTACTACCACAGCGCCAACCTCGCCCACTCCAACACACTGACCATGGCGCTGGTGAAGTTTTTCTGACCGCAAATCCATCAAGGACACCCCTATGGACAGCTCAATGCTGACTGCCGAGCCTCACGATATTCCGGTTTCAATTCGTTGGCTGAACCCCATTGGCTTTGCCACCTTCGACAAACCGATTGCCCAACTGCTGCACAGCATCAAGCAGCCATCGACACAGGTCGAAGTGGTCTCGTTCGACCTGCAGCCCAGCCCGACGCACCTGGAATACCGGGCGTATGAAGCACTGACCTACGAACGAACCGTTCGTATCGCCCGCGACTGTGCGCAGCAGGATATAGACGCGCTGGTGATTGGCTGTTTCTACGACCCGGCGTTGCAAGACGCCAGGGAAATATCGGGCAACAGCCTGGTCATCGCCCCGTGCCAGGCAAGCCTGCAAGTCGTGGCTAACCTGGCCAACCGCTTCTCGATCATCGTAGGTCGCAACAAGTGGATCGAGCAGATGCGGGCCAAAGTTCGTGATTATGGCGCGGCAGATCAACTGGCCTCCATGCGCCCGCTGGGCATGGGCGTCGATGAGTTTCAACGCGACCCCGCCCTCACCCGTCGCCGGATTATTGAACAGGCCCGCCTGGCCGTTGAAGAAGACGGTGCCGAAGCCATCGTCCTGGGTTGCACCATTGAATTCGGCTTTTTTGAACAGGTGCAACAGGAGATTGGGGTACCAGTCATCGACCCGGTGGTGGCGGCGTTCAAGCAGGCCGAATCACTGGCGGCAATGAAACGCCGGTTTGGCTGGTCGCCCAGCCGCGTCGGCAGTTGCGAGTCGCCGTCGGAAGCCGAGATCAAAACCTTCGGCCTGTTTCAGTCTCCGGTGCCTATCGGCAATCGCATCAAGGTCTAGCGCTCAGGATCAATCATCATGCCCCACACCCCCGAGATCACCCCAGTGGACAATGCATCCGCTGAACCTCTGTTCACCACCTCAAGGCAGGTCGGTGATGTCTTCAACGATTTCCCCTTGACCCGGGAGCACCTGAAAAGCTGTTTTGCGCTGTTCTTTGTATTCGCCATCGAGGCGTGGGAGATGATGATCATCGTCTACACCGCCCCGTTGATCGCCAAGGACTTTGAACTGGACGCCATGGCCATTGGCAACCTGATCGGTGCCATGTTTATCGGCATGATGCTGGGCTCGCTGGTCTGGGGCAAACTGGCCGAACGCCTTGGCCGCAAACACGCCATCCTCTTGAGCCTGGTGACCTATGGGGTGATTTCCTTTGCCAGCGCATTTGCCCCCAACTACGCCGCGCTCTATGGGCTACGGCTGCTGTCCGGTGTGGCAGCAGTGGGCATGATGGTGGTGACGTTTGCCCATTTTCAGGAGCTGCTGCCGGTGCGCCATCGCGGTTCGCTCTCGGTTTACCTGGCCTCGGGCTGGCCGTTCGGCATGCTGCTTGCACTCGGTGCGACGGTTTGGTTTTTGCCACTGGGCTGGCGCGCCATCATTGTTTTGAGTTCGATGGCGAGTCTGTGGGCCATTGTGGTCGCCCGCTGGGTGCCCGAGTCGCCCTACTGGCTGGCAGCTCGCGACCATCAGCCACAAGCCAGGGCAGTCATCGACAGGCTCAGTCGCGGTGCAGTCTGTGTACCCGCCGATTGCCGATTGAGCGTGGATCAAAGCGCTCAGGGCCAGCATCGTGAACTGTTCGGCGCCACGATGCTCAGAGTCAGCCTGTTGCAAATCCTCGTTAACTTTACGTTCTCGTGGGGTTACTGGGGCTTGCAAACCTGGCTACCCACACTGTTGCAGCAGCGCGGCTTGAGCCTGCCGCAAAGCTACGGTTTCATTGCCCTGTCGGCGCTGTGCATGATCCCCGGCTACATGGCCGCCTCCTGGCTGACCCACCGGCTCGGGCGTAAAAGAGTCATTGTTGGTTTTATCAGCGCCTCGGTTATCGCAGGCTATGGCTTCGCCAATGCCCAGAGCCTGGAAATGCTGTACTTGAGCAATTTCGCCCTGGCTTTCTTCAGCCTCGGCGCATGGGGCGTTTGGGGCACCTGGATCGGCGAGCTGTACCCAACCTCACTGCGTACGTTGGGCTATAGCTGGGCCATTTTCGCTCAGCGTGTGGCGAACATTCTTGCGCCATCATTGATTGGTGCTCTGGTGGCCTACGGCGCGTCTTTCAATATGACCACTACGATCATCAACGTATTCATGTTGGTCACCGTGGCACTGGCGATCTTCATTCCAGAAACCGAGGGCAAGGCCCTTCGCTAAAACACCCCTCGATAGAGTCATTTCTCACAGCCAGTCAGGAATCTGACTGGCATCCCCTTTGCCCGCGATTCTCTTTAATCCATGCCCACGCGCAGTGCCCCGAGGCATAAAGCGCGGACCTACCGCAATGGCATTCAAAAGGATATGAATCAATGGCAGACAGTCTGGTATTTCAAATGCAGCGTGGCCCCTTTCAAAACAACGGCGCCACGCCGTGGTTTTCGACAATAAGCCTGGGCACGCCCGGCCAGCCGTTGAAAATGGCGATCGACACCGGCACCAACATCACATGGACCACCTCCAGCCTTTGTCCGAAAGATCGATGCCAGCACTACAGTGCTGGCCTGTTCGACTACAAGGCCTCCAGCACCTTTTCCTTCACCGACAACCTGCAACGGCCCTACAGCTTTGGGCCGTGGGGCACCATGCAAGTAGAATCCGGGACCGACGTACTCACTGCGCCCGATGGCTCCAGCCTGACCGCGCAGCTGTTGCTCGCGGCCGATTACGCAGGCGATCAGTTCAAGCAGCTCGACTGGGACGGGGGCATCGGACTTCCCTCCAGCAGTGCCTATGTCGAGGCGCACAGTTCCTTTCTATTTCAGGAATGGCTGCAGTTGGGCCGGATCGACCCACGTCAGCCTTATGTCGCCTTCGACTGGGACGCAGACACCAAAAGCGGCACCTGCCAGATGGGCGGTGTTGACGCGTCCAAAATCAAGGGTCCGCACCTGTTCCTGCCGTGGTCTGTCTACAGCCAGCTACCGGGTGTGGAGTACATTTGGGCAACCGACCTGAAATCCTGGTCCGTGGGCGGTGAAACCCTGGCCAGCGACATCAAATTCGCCCTGGATTCAGGCTCCTCCCAATTCAAGGGCGATGACAACGTCATGCGCCAAACACTCAAGCACATTGCCCGAGGCGGACATCCGGAGGTTGTGCTGGAGTTTGCCGATGGCGAAATCACACTGGGGGCCAATCTCTACAACATCAAGGTCGAGGAAGGACCGCAGAAGGGTCAGGTCCTCCCGCAATTTACGCCTCTGGGCTTACCTGAACTGGTATTGGTCGGCTCCGTCGTGATGGAGCATTGCTACACCGTCTACGAATACCAGGTGGTTGAACGCAGCCCTAAGCTGTACTCCGTGGCACCTGTCGGCATCTGGCTGTTCAATCGCTCTCATGGCCCACAGATCATCACGCGCTCATCGGCGCGCAGCTTCGATCCAGGCCCGAGAACAGTCGCCAGCAAAAAAATCATTCTCACGCCGCCCATCCCGGTGCAATCGCGCCTGGAAACAGTCGCTGGCACCTGGAAAAACGACTACGGTTCGGTGATGACCCTGAGCGTGTCCGGCAATCAGGTGTCCGGGACCTATGAATCCTCGACGGGCTCGTCGGGCAAATACCCAGTGACGGGGTATCAATTGGAGGCGGCCGCCACGCCTGAGCACGGTCAGCCGATAGCGCTGGCCATCGAATGGCACTCCACGGGCAACGATCCCGCCGACCCTAGCTGGAACTGGTCATCGGGCCTGTGTGGCCAGATCAGCATCACCGACAAGGCGCAAGTGCTGACCCTCTCACACCTGCTGGTGGCAACCAGTGACTTTCCTGGGCTCGCCGACAGCGCAACCTACATCGACAAACTGACCTATCGCAGAGTTAGCGCCGAGCAGAACCTGTACAGCGCAGTCACGCACGACGAACCTGTACCTGACGCACTCAACGGCACCTGGGTAGCAACCGATGGCAGCGTCTTGAAACTGAGCGTTCATGCCTGCGACCAGCATCGCTTCGGTCTGGTGCGCGGTAATCTTTCATCAGTGTCCGGTGACATTGAGGTATCGGGCTTCACCGACATCAATGCGGCCGCCAGCGGGCTATCGCTGCAATCGGTCAGCCTGACGGCGGCACGAGAGTCGGCGGTCATTAGCTGGTCAGGCTCTCTGGACCGGACAAACAACCAGCTCAGTGTCATGCTGATGTCCAGTACACCGACGGCCGCCACTCACAGTTATGTGCAGACACAAATCTCAGCCCTCAGCTTCAAACGTAAGCCTGAGTAGCACATCCATCCTTCCAACCCCGTCAATGACAGCGATAAATGGACATTGCCGGGGGACTGTCCCTCACGGTCAAGTGCAAGTGTTACGACCCAGGTGCTCAGCCTGAATGGCGGATCAAGCAGCAAATGGCTAAAGGTGCGCAGCCATTCATTCGCAGTAGTCTGCTATGGTCTAGCTGCTGCGTTCCTTCTTGAGACGGTTATCCGTGCATCACGCTGTACTTCCCCACCTTTCGCAGGCAGCCATGCGGGCTGACGGTCATCCGAACAATGGACAAACAACCAGTAGAAAGTCCTCTCGCCGAACCCCAGTCTCGCGCCGAAAAAATAGTCGAATTTCGACGTCAGAAAACATTGCTCAAAACAGGCGCACTTCAAGACGCTATTTTCAATAGTGCCTACTTCTCCAGCATCGCCACAGACGAAAAAGGTGTCATCCAGATCTTCAATGTCGGTGCTGAGCGCATGCTTGGCTACCAATCCGAGGACGTGGTCAACCTGATTACCCCGGCGGATATTTCCGACCCCGCTGAGCTGATTACTCGCGCAGCGGCCCTCAGCCTGGAACTGAACACCCCCATTACGCCTGGCTTCGAAGCGTTGGTGTTCAAGGCATCGCGCGGCATCGAAGACATTTATGAGCTGACCTACATCCGCAAGGACGGCAGTCGCCTGTCAGCGATGGTGTCCGTCACCTCATTGCGCGACAGCGCCGAAACGATCATTGGCTATCTGTTGATCGGCACCGACAATACCGCACGCAAGCAGGAAGAAGCAGCGCAGGCCTTACTTGATCAACGCCTACGCGATCAACAGTTCTACACCCGCTCGTTAATCGAATCGAACATCGACGCGCTGATGATGACAGACCCCCAAGGCATCATTTCCGACGTCAACAAGCAGATGATGGCGCTGACAGGTCGAACCCGGGACGAGCTGATCGGTGCGCCGTGCAAGAACTTTTTCACCGACCCGGAGCGGGCTGACGCTGCGATCAAACGAGTGCTCAGCGAACACAAGGTCAACGATTACGAACTCACCGTACGCGCCTATAACGGTACCGAAACGGTGGTCTCCTATAACGCCGCCACCTTTCATGACCGTGACCGCAAACTGCAGGGCGTGTTTGCCGCGGCTCGGGATGTCACCGAGCGCAAACGCTTCGAACGCACGCTGGAGGAAAAAAATATTGAACTCGAACGTGCCAGCAACATGAAGTCTGAGTTCCTTGCCACCATGTCTCACGAGCTGCGCACCCCGCTCAACGCCGTAATCGGTTTCTCCGAGGCGCTCAAGGATGGGATGGTCGGCGCCATGAGCGAGACCCAGCGCGAGTACATCACTGACATCTTCACCAGCGGTCAACACTTGCTGTCGCTGATCAACGACATCCTCGACCTGTCCAAAGTCGAAGCGGGGATGATGGCGCTGGAGCTTGAACCCGTGGAGCTCGCAAGCCTGTTGAGCAACAGTTTGCTGATCGTCCGCGAGAAAGCCGCGCTGCAAAGCATTCAGTTGAAGCTGGAAACCGATACCGATTTCGGCACGCTTGAACTCGATCTGCGCAAAACCAAACAGATTATCTACAACCTGCTATCCAATGCCGTGAAGTTCAGCGAGCAAAGCGGGTCGGTGACGTTGGCTGTGCGCCGTGTACCACGTGATCAAGTGGGCACTATTAAGGGCGACTGGCCGGTGTACAGTTTTAAGATTGCCCCCAGCGACTATCCGCAGTTTCTTGAACTGAGCGTCAGCGATGACGGCCTTGGTATCGATGAGGAAGACATGAGCAAATTGTTCAAGGCTTTCAGCCAAATCGACAGCAGCCTGGCGCGCAAGTTTGATGGCACGGGCCTGGGCCTGGCCTTGGTCAAGCAACTGACCGAACTGCACGGTGGCAGTGTCGCGGCGTCCAGCCTCAAAGGCTCAGGAGCGCGTTTTGTGGCTTGGCTGCCAATCCGCCCAATCGCGGTGGAGGCGGCATGGCCAACATCCTGATCGTCGAAGACAACGCTGCCAATATGCGTCTGGCCTGCCTATTGCTGAACAATGCCGGACACAGCGTGCTCTGTGCGACCGACGCAGAAACCGGTCTGGCGTTCGCTCGTGAGCATCAGCCCGAACTGATTCTGATGGATATCCAGTTGCCTGGAATGGACGGCCTGGCAGCGACCTCACTGCTCAAACAGGACGTCCAGACCGCGGCCATTCCGGTGATTGCACTCACCGCAATGGCCATGAAGGAAGACGAAGAAAAATCTCGCCTTGCCGGCTGTGATGCCTACATCGTCAAACCTCTACGCTACCGGGAACTCTATCAGGCGATTGACACGTTGCTTAAAAACAAACGGCCTGCACAGCCCTTGCCTGAGCTCCCCTATGTCTGAAAAGACCGCCACACTATTGATCGTCGACGATGAAGTTCAGGTTCGTAAACTGCTAAGCGTCATGCTCGAGAACCAAGGGTATCGGACGCTGACCGCCCGCTCAGGAGAAGAAGCCCTGGCAATGGTCGAGCAAGAACCGCCCGATCTTATCCTGCTC
>NZ_DASWOT010000162.1:0-43084 GCF_036404235.1 Pseudomonas sp. | reverse complement strand
CCGCCGCCAAGAATCACGCCCCGCAACGGCGAAACGTCCGAAAAATCCCGGCCCCACGCCAGACTGATGTGCTCCAACGCAGGTTGGACATTGTTGGTCGGATCGAAATCGACCCACCCCAACACCGGACAAAACACCGATACCCAGGCATGCGACGCGTCAGCGCCGATCAATCGTGGCTGGCCGGGCGGTGGCTGAGTCAGCAGATAGCCACTGATGTAACGTGCTGCCAACCCTCTTGACCGCAAACACGCGAGCATCAAGTGCGCGAAGTCCTGACAGACACCGCGCCGGGTTTCCAGGACCTCCACTAGCGGCGTCGCAACCTGCGTCGCTTCATCGTCAAACGTGAACTCGCTGAAGATTTTTTCCATCAACGCCTGTGCGCACAACAGCAGTGGTCGCCCCGGCGGGAAGCAACTGGCCGAAAAATCGACGAACGACTGCTTGAGATGGACATAGGGCGATTCAAAGCGATAACGGCAGGCTTCGAGAATATCCGCCGACACTCGCTTGGCACTGTAAGTCAGCGCGCTCTGGGTGTCGCTCCAGCAGGCTGACTGATTGAAGTCCAGCAGCGGACGCCTGAGCACCTCCACCTTCAGCCGGGCGTTGACCTGCAACTCATCATGCGGGCGCTCGAAGGCAAGGCGTGTCAGTGGGTTGCCGAACACATCCAGCTCGTCGCGACGGCTGGTCGGCACCGGGTTGATCAGCAGTTGCCGCTCGGTACATACCTGCCAAGGATTATGGCGTGGCCACAAATGCGCCAACTGCTGCGCCAGCGAAACCGGGCTGTCGTAGTGATAATGGGTGTCGTGAAGAATCAGGTAATGAGCGCTCATCAGACAGACACCGTACGTTGACTGACATCATCGACATGGGCGAAATGGCGCAACGCCAGTCGGTCGGACACTTGCCCACTGGTGTCACCAATGTCTTGCAGCAAATCAGCCAGGCCATCGAGCACGGCCTTCAGACTACTTTCGCCGAACAGCGGATTCTCCAGCGTGCCGAGATCGAACGCTGCCAGACGCTGAATCAATACCGAAAGACTGGCGTCCCGAGGGGCGCCGAAGTCTTGATTCAAGCGGGTCAGCGAACGCGACACCAACTTGAGCTGGAACAACACCGCGTGTGGGTTTTGCTCATCGAGCAGCAGCAGGTCGAGGACTGGAATCAACTGCGGCAGTGCCAGATACCGCGAGCGATAGGTAATGCTGCTGTTGCCCAGTTCCAGTAACCATTCAAGCCCTGCCTGATCGAACACCGCGTCGCTGCGCAGGAACGCCGCCAGGCTGGTGCTGAGAAATTGCAGGCGCTCGATGCGTCGACCTATCATCAGGAAGCTCCAACCTTCATCGCGCGTCATGTCATCCAGGGCGAAACCGGATAACGCCGCCAGCGACATCACCAGCCGATTGAGGAAGTCCAACAGCTCACCGAAATCCGGCGTGTCGGTTTCCAGGTCCATTGCTTCGCGCTGCAACTCTACCAGCGCCTGCCAGTTTTCCCGAGACAGCTTGCCGCGCACCTGGGAAGCCGCCCACTGCAAGCGTTGCAGATTGGCACGCAAGCTCGACGGCCAGTCCTCACCCAGCAATGCCTGTAGCAAGCGATCGCTCAGATCATCACCTTCTCCGGGCTCTTCAACCTCAGGCAACAAATGCAGACGCTCGCCCAAATCGACGGCAGCTTGCAACGCCAGCGCGTCGTCATCATCCACGTAACGCGCCAGCATGATACGCAGCAAACGTGCGCTGTCGTCGCAACGCTCGCAATAACGACCGAACCAGAACAGGTTCTCTACCACCCGCGACGGCAAATAAGGGTCGCGTCGGATCAAATCGTGAACCCCCAGCGCACGCCGACTTTTCCAAGGCTCGCTGCCTTGGGATCGCTCGCCGAGAACCCAGGTGTCTTTACTCGCGCCACCGCGCTGCATGGAGACCACGTCAGCGTCGGCGTCCGCAGCTACACGGGTCAAACCACCTGGCAGAACGCGATAACCCTCGGCGCCAGCCACCGCGTAGACACGCATGCCAATGGCCCGCGGCTGCAATTGACCATCATCGGACTGCCAAATCGGTGCCTGAGACAGCTGCGCCAGCTCTTGTGCCACGTACGCATAAGGCCGGGCCTGCATGCGTGCGGCCAAGGCCTGACGTTGTTCTGCGTTGAGATCACGACCGAACACAGGAGCGAAACTCTGTGAGGGGAATGCCGGTTTGATCAGCAGCTCAGGGAGTTTTTCCAATGCTTGCGCAAGCACTGGCGGCTCGCCGCACCACCACGTCGCAACCGATGGCAGGATCAGCTCTTCGCCAAACAGAAATTCGTTGATCTTCGGTAAGAAGCCCAGCAAGCCCGGCGACTCCAGTACGCCGCTGCCCAAGGCGTTCGCCACCAGTACCCGACCTCGGCGGACGGCTTCCAGCAAACCGGGCACGCCCAATGCTGAATCGGTGCGCAGCTCCAACGGATCGCAGAAGTCGTCGTCCAACCGACGCATGATCGCGTGAACCCGGCGCAGGCCGCTCAGGGTTTTCAGGTAAACCGTGGCATCACGGACGGTCAGATCGCCGCCCTCGACCAGCGGATACCCCAACTGCCTGGCGAGATACAGATGCTCGAAATAGCTCTCGTTGAAGCGCCCCGGCGTGAGCAAGACCACCAGCGGCGCTTCGTTGCTACCCGGAGCCTGACGTGCGAGGGTTTCCTGCAGCGAACTGAAGAAGCCAGACAAATGCTGAACCTTCAAATCGCGGTACAACTCAGGAAACGCGCGCGAGACGATCAGCCGGTTTTCCAGCGCATAACCAGCACCCGATGGCGCCTGCGTACGGTCAGCGGTGACCCACCAACGACCGTCTGGAGTACGCGCCAGATCAACGGCGTACATGTGCAGGAAAATGCCTTCCGGTGGCGTCATTCCCTGACACGGCCAAAGAAAATTGTTATGACCAAACACCAGCTCAGCGGGCAGCAGCCCTTCGGCGATCAGCCTCTGTGGACCATACAAATCAGCCAGCACCGCGTTGAGCAACCGCGCACGCTGCGCGATGCCGGCCGAGAGCTGCTGCCACTCCTGTGCAGGAATCAAATGCGGCAGTAAATCCAGCTCCCACGGGCGATCCGCACCTTTTGGGTCGGCGTAGACGTTGTAGGTGACGCCGTTTTCCTGAATTTGTCGGGTCAGCAGCGCCTGGCGTTGAATCAGTTGCGCGGGGGTGCTGCGTTGTAGGTGCTCGTACAGACGCACCCAATGCGCACGCACAGCACCGCTGGCGTCGAGCATCTCGTGATAAGTACCCGCTGATAGAGGGTAGCGGTCAAACAGGTCGGGCATGGAGGGCTCGGCAGACGACTCATTAGGGCTTCAGATTAGCGCAGGCAATGACATACGGATTTATCGCTTCCATGCAGCATTCGTAGGGTCAGGCCGCCTGAAGAAATGACACTTCAGACGGCTGCCTGGACTGGTTTCAATGCAGACGCATGTCCAGCGTCATGGGCATTTCATCGTTGATGGATGGCGGCTCGATCACCAATTTGCCGGGGGTATGGCCGACGCGGAAAAACCGCGAAAGGCGCCGACTTTCAGCTTCATTGGCGTTGACCGGCAGGGTTTCATAGTTGCGACCACCCGGATGCGCGACATGATACTCGCAGCCACCCAATGAACGCTGCATCCAGGTATCAACGATGTCGAAAACCAGCGGTGCGTGGACAGCAATGGTCGGTTGCAGACAATTCGCGGGTTGCCAGGCGCGATATCGCACGCCTGCAACGAATTCACCGACGCGCCCTGTCGGCTGCAAAGGCAAAGGAATGCCATTGCAGGTCAACTGATAACGCTGCGGCGGCATGCCATTGACCTTCAGTTGCAAGCGCTCCAGCGAAGAATCCACATAGCGCACGGCGCCGCCCGCAGCGCCCTCTTCACCCAGCACGTGCCAAGGCTCAAGGGCCTGGCGTAATTCCAGCTCGATACCGCTGACCGCGTAATCGCCAACTTTAGGGAAGCGGAATTCCAGATGCGCCTCGAACCACTGCGCACGCACCGGATAACCGGCCGCATTGAGATCGACGATGACATCGGCGAAATCCTGATTGATAAAGTGCGGCAGCATGAAGCGGTCGTGCAGCTCAGTGCCCCAGCGCGCGAGCTTCGCGGGCGCGTAGGGTTCGCGCCAAAACTTGGCCACCAGCGCCCGCAACAGCAACTGCTGCGCCAAACTCATTCGTGCATGGGGCGGCATTTCGAAAGCACGCAACTCCAGCAGGCCAAGACGCCCTGTGGCGCCATCCGGCGAATACAGCTTGTCGATGCAGAACTCGGCGCGGTGAGTGTTGCCAGTCACGTCGATCAACAGGTTGCGCAACAAGCGGTCTACCAGCCAGGGAGGGCTTTGCTCACCCGGTTTGGGCATTTGCGAAAACGCAATTTCCAACTCGTACAGCGAATCGTTGCGCGCCTCATCCACACGCGGCGCCTGCGACGTTGGCCCAATGAACAGGCCCGAAAACAGGTATGACAGCGAGGGATGATTGTGCCAATAGCTGAGCAAACTGCGCAGCAGATCGGGCCTGCGCAGGAACGGTGAATCCCCAGGCGTCGCGCCACCCAGTACAAAGTGGTTACCGCCACCGGTGCCGGTGTGACGTCCATCGATCATGAATTTTTCGGTGGTCAAGCGCGTCAAGCGTGCTTGTTCATAAAGAAACTCGGTGCGCTCGGCCAACTCGTCCCACGTGGCGGACGGCTGTACGTTGACTTCGATTACGCCCGGATCTGGCGTGATGCGAAAGTTCGACAGACGCGGGTCACTCGGCGGCTCGTAGCCTTCCAGCAATACCGGACAATCAAGCTCCTGGGCGGTCGACTCAATGGCAGCGACCAGTTCCAGATAAGCCTCCAGGCCTTCCAGCGGCGGCATGAACAGGTACAACCGCCCGCCGCGCACCTCCGCGGCCAATGCCGTGCGCGTCAGCCAATCAGCAGACTGATCAATAGCCGGCATGCGTTCAGCGTTAGCATCCGGGTTTTCCTTCAGGCCATCGACGTTCGCTTGCAGCGCATCGCGATTGGGCAGATCAGGAAAGTCCTGGTTGTGATCGGTCGGGTGGATGTACGGGTATTCTGCCGCCTTGACCCACGGTTGCGAGGCCAGCGGCAAACGATAACCCAGCGGCGAATCCCCCGGCACCAGGCGACAATGTTCATCGCGCAGGAACCACCGCCCACTCTGCCAGCGGTCATCGGCAGCGTTACGCGCCAGTGGCATCACGTATCCGATGACTTTATCCAGCCCCTGCGAAAAGACTTTATTGAGCCGCGCACGCTCCAGTTCGTCGCCCAGACGAGAGTCTTGAGCGCTGACGTTTTTCGGCAACGCGCCTTCTCGCCACAGGTAATAGAAATTGTCTTCAAAAGCTGGAAACACATAGCGCGCAGGCAGTTTCAGTCGCTCGGCGATGGTGCGCAGGAAACGTCCAGCCATATCGCTAGTGGCGCCATAATCCTCATGCTCATCTGCGATCAGCGCGGTATTGCGCCAGACTGGCTGACCGTCGCGCCGCCAGAAGCAGTTCAATGACCAGCGCGGCAGTTGCTCACCGGGGTACCACTTGCCCTGGCCGAAATGTACGAGCCCCTGCGGCGCATAATGCTTGCGCATGCGCTGGAATAATTCGGCAGACAGGATGCGTTTTTTCGGACCCAGCGCGGCTGTGTTCCATTCGGCGCCGTCACGGTCATCGATAGAGACGAACGTGGGCTCTCCGCCCATAGTCAGGCGCACATCATCGCGCACCAGATCGCGGTCGATCTGCCGGCCCAGCGCCTGAATGTCGAGCCACTGCTCTTCGGTATAAGGTTTGGTAACGCGTGGAGCCTCCCAGATCCGCTCCAGCGACATGTCATGGCTGAACTCGGTTTTGCAAGGCTCGACCAGCCCACTGATGGGAGCCGCCGATGTAGGATCGGGGCTGCAAGCCAGCGGGATATGGCCTTCGCCCGCAAACAATCCAGAGGTCGCATCAAGACCCACCCAGCCTGCGCCTGGCAAATACACCTCGCACCAGGCGTGCAGGTCGGTGAAATCAACATCCGTACCCGACGGCCCATCAAGGGCCTGGACGTCAGCTTTGAGTTGGATCAGGTAACCGGAGACGAAGCGCGCCGCCAGCCCAAGGTGTCGCAACAATTGCACCAACAGCCACGCGGAGTCGCGGCACGAGCCCGACGCGTTTTCCAGGGTGAACTCAGGCGTCTGAATGCCCGGCTCCATGCGGATCAGGTAACCGATGTCCTGGGCGAGGCGCTGATTGAGCCCCACCAGAAAATCGATGGCCGGAATGGGAGTGCGATCAATGCTGTCCAGATACGCCTGAAACATCGGCGTCAGCGGCAGCTTTTCCAGATAAGGCGCCAGCTCGCGCTGCTCCTCGCCTGCGTAGGTAAATGGAATCTTTTCGGCGTAGGGCTCAAGGAAAAAGTCGAACGGATTGAAGACCGCCATTTCGGCGACCAGATCGACTTCGACTCTTAATTCGGAAGTCTTCTCCGGGAACACCAACCGCGCCAGGTAGTTACCCTGCGGGTCCTGTTGCCAGTTGATGAAGTGGTTTTCAGGCAGGACTTTCAGCGAATAGGACAAAACCCGAGTACGGCTGTGCGCCGCCGGACGCAAGCGTACGATTTGCGGACCTAGCTCTACCGCACGTTCGTAGCGGTAATGCGTGACATGGTGCAAAGCAATATGAATCGACACGGCGTGCCTCCTGCGAGCCTGGACGGTAGCGGAACCGCGCAAGACTTATGCCATCCGGACAAAACCTGCGGCTCCTGCATAGATGCTGCTCGCTCAGCTAAGCACAGCACCAAAATCGCGCCAGCGGTGGCTGACTGTGCAAGGGTCGCACGGAAATGAGGCAGAGCATAATTCTGAAGGCATACGTACGATCTTGAGTCGCCAAGCCTCAGGGGTATTTGCCTGAGTCCAACTTGCGCAGAAGCAGCACCAGCTTCAGAACCACCGCAAAAAGGCCCACAGCCAGTAAATGAAAAAACATGGTAAGCCAATACAGCCCAAAATCATTAACTGCCGAATAATTACGCTGACGAATAAATCTGTGTGTCTCAGCAACGACTTCACTTACAAGGCCAGCATATATCAAATAACACCAGTATCCGATCGCAGACGTCAAGAAAACCAGGAGAAACAGATAAAAAAATCTCCTTATTACCAGACCTTCACTATCTAAAGCCGCAGCTTTTTCTGCCTGATCCCTAAGTCTATTATTGATGGCGATTTCTCGCTTTGAGATTTTATTCTTACGCCTTACATTCGAATTTACGTCGATGGCAAACCTACCCACTTCACCGCCCCCATACTGATGCACAGAGGCACGCTGACGTCGGAATTCTCTAAACTCTATGTAAAACTGTCTATGTCGATTGCTATTAAAGGAAAGCAAGCCTAATAACGGAAAAGAAATTGCAAATGCATACACTAGGAAATTCGGCTGATACCCCATAGCAGGAACAACGATCAAAAGGCAAAGTATCAAAATACCTATCGAAACTTTCAGCCATAGACCTCTCCCTCCTGTGATCATAAAATTACAGTGAAACACTATTGCCGCGCACGAAAAGCCTGACACCACCAGAAAACGCTCCCCCGCTGAGATCGAAAATTCCGTCAAATAGGTAGCCACCACAATCCATAGCGCGAAAGCCACCGACAAACAGGCAATAACTATATTGCAAGCACATACCGGAAGATAACTCCGACGATGCGCTTCCATTTCCAAATAATTACTCATCAGTAACTTCCTGATAAATACGGTACTTTCAATTCGATCCCTTGCCTGACTTCGTGCGACGGAAAAACCATCCCGCAGTTGTATGGAGTTCACCCTTTTTCCCTTTGTGCCTAGTCAGAGCGCAGGAGAATAGTCAGCCGCCCTACGTGACGATGTAGGAAGTTCTTCTTTGTTCCGTATGAACTGTCTCGATCTATCTTCAACGTATTGCGATCAAGCCTGTAGTACGAAAAGGTGCGCGGCGACAATTCGTCGACCACTGTTTTTCAGGGAGCGGTAATGGCAATCGATATGTTTTTGAAGCTGGGCGATATCAAAGGTGAGTCCAAGGACAGCGCTCATCGAGACGAAATCGACATCCACTCATTCCAGTGGGGTATGTCGCAGTCGGGCTCGATGCATCAGGGCGGCGGAGGTGGTGCTGGCAAGGTCAGCATCAACAACCTTAGCCTGAACAAGTCGCTGGATAAGTCTTCGCCCAACCTGATGATGGCCTGTTCAAGCGGTAAACATTATCCAGAGGCAACGCTCACGGTACGCAAGGCTGGCGGAAGCAGCCCGGTGGAATACATGATCATCACGCTAAAGGAAGTGATGGTCGCGTCCTATAACACCGATGCAGGCAACAGCGACGAAATTCAGAAAGAAGGCATCGCGCTCAACTTTGGTAAAGTCGAAGTCAGCTACCAACCCCAAAAAGCCGACGGCAGCAAAGACGGCGGAGCGATCAAGTACGGTTGGAACATCCGCGAAAACATCAAGATTTAGAAAGCAAAACGCCAGCTTGAAAGCTGGCGTTTGTTTTACCGAGTACAACAGTGCTTAACGCGGGAGTGCCCGCTGCGGGCTTTCCCTTTTTATTCGCTTTGGCAGAATCGAATTCGATTACCGAAAGGGTCGTAGACTTCCAGGACTTTTCCCCAACCCTGCTCAACAATGTCCGGACGGCCGTACCCGTAGCGCTTGGCAAGTAACTCATCACGGAGCAGCTCGATATTTTGCATGGGGACAAAAATCGTCGATCCGGGGCTCGCATCGCCATGATGCTCGGAAAGATGTAATTGGAGAGAGTTGCGTGTTATCCCCAAGTACAGCGGTAAATGCGCTTCGAACCGATGCTCAAACTCCACACTGAAGCCCAGAAAATCAAGATAGAACTCGCGCGCCTTGGTTTCGTCAAACATCCGTAATATTGGGATGGGTTTGTCGAACGTGACATTCGCAGCATTTTTTTTCTGAGGGAGTAACGCTGAAGCGGTATTCCAGTCCTTGTAACCCAATTGCTGCGCCACCAGCTCAAGAGCACCGGAGTGAGACACCTCCTGATTGCGCACCTTCAACGAGGCGCGCAGCCTGTTAGCCATTTGTTTGGCTTTCTCAATTGACAGCATCATTCCTCCTGGAGTCGAGATCGAAGCATCTTGGTGCTCGCGTTGCCAAACCTCAACTCTTAAGAGAAATGCGACATGGTTTGGGAAAAAAGATGCTTTCACCTTTCCTTTCGGGAGCGAGCGGCTGGCAGCATCGGCGCGCTGCTGATCTTACACAGCCGCTACCACGGGCGAAAGCAATCCCAGATGCCTGACTGATTCACCACGACTGCGGCCCCTAGGAACCAAAGTCACTTCATCCCCAACCGCGCTGAGCCAAATCGGCTCGTCCGATTCTAAAAAATCAGCTAATAAAAACGCTGTAGCCAATTCTTGTTATCACAACCACTCCAACATCCTATCGGTAGCCCCAAACAACGCTGGATCACCGTTGCCCGCTGCTTTTGGGGTGCAGATAGATCACATACCCATCGTGTTAGCGGTCACAAGATTAAAGTCGCCTTGAACGGGGACACTTCCCATTTATGTGCTCACACTATCTCTCTGTACATTGTTTACACATAACCACTGGAAATGAAACGCCGAGGCCAGCTCTCTAATTGAGCAGTTCAGTGAACCGGGTGCGAAAAGGTGACCTTTATCGCAGCGCATTCAAAGCCGCGCATTGATTACACCCCCTATGTTTAGCTCCCTACTTAGTAGCTGACTAGCAGTCTAAATACATATAAATCAACTCATTAGACGCTCGATTGAAATCATCGTTGAAAAATTGGTGTTTTTTGCCCCCCGGTCTATAGTTGATTCTGGCCCTGATAGCCCAAAGGTCAGATTTCAAGGAAAGGCATAATAATGGAAAACATACACAAACAGTCACTCATAGCATTTGCCGTTTTCACGACAGCACTAACAGGATGTACGAATATTGACTTCCGAGAGCCGATCACCTCATACAATCAGGGAATGTCGACTTCAGGGGCAATTCTTTCGACCTATTACTCAGGTTTAAACGATGCGGCAAGAACAACCTACCTACTACAAGCAAAGTACACAGAACCCCCACAGGAAGTTTTTGAACAAGTCGGATCACAAAGAACAGGTTTAGTGTCAGTATTCCCCCCTGAAGCCATAAAGGCCAGGCTGGACGCAGTCAGTTTAATCAATCAATATGGCTCCAAACTCGCCCAATTGGCAGGCACTAACTCTCCGGAGCGAATCAATAAAGGAGTGGTCAACATTGGTACCGCCTACACTGGCCTCGCGAACAATTTCAGTGATGCCGCGAAGCTTGGCAATAATGATACAAGTGTGAAATATATCCAACCCGTTAGCTCTATCGTTGGCGTTCTTCTCGCTAAATACGAGGACGACAATAGGGATCGTCTTCTCGCTGATGCAGTTAAAGCAGGCCATGGCCCGGTAGATACCATACTTTTGCTACTTGAAGCCGATATACCCATTATGTACTCTTTAGCCAAGTCAAATGCTAGCGCTCAACTATCAGCGGCCACGACCTACTACAATAAAAATCGGCTTAATATTTCTTTCCCTGAAAGATCTGCAAGGCTTGATGAAATTTCCTCTCTAGCCAAGACATATCAAATATTGACTATCACGCAGCCCACCGATGTAGTGATCGCCATGCGCGAAGCTAACGCAGCACTTTTAACTTATGCTGAAAACCCGAAAGACAAAAATCGCATAGTGACACTTACCTCTGAACTTGACACTTTCAATAGCCGAATCGCACCTATCGCACAGGCTTTAAATCAGTTAAGGAGCAACTGAAATGGGAAAAATAATCGTTGACGACACGTTCGACACTAGCGGTCTTGACTCCAACCAAAAGATAGATATTCCTGAATTATTTAAGGTAATTGACGCAACCTACCTTATGAACAGGGACGGACAATACACAAGTGATCAGAGGGCAGAGTTTCTGACAAAAGGCGATAGGCTTTTGGAGCAAGCAACTCAAATTGTTAAGGTGTATTTTGAAAAGGGCGTTGAGGAAATAAAAACTGCCAATAAAGAAATCAAGAAAACAAAAAACTCCATCAATCAATCGTTGCTAGATATTGAGAAAACTGCAGATACTATTGAGCAGTTAGGCACACTCATCAACTCTTTGTCTGCCGTCATTAACCTTCTCCCATAGCTATTGATCTGCCAGTAACATTAGTGGAATGACACCTACCGAAGAAAGTTTTTTTGCTGTCTTTCTTCGGATCAGCTTTAAAATATGCACAACCACTCTCTTATATTATTCGAAGCACTATTCACATTTAATTATGCTTGCTTCTATTATTTGGAGGTCAAGCCATCTATTTAACCACTCAACCATGTGCCATATGACACTGCAAAAATGGAGAAAGCCCCCTACTGCTATCGGAGTAGTTTTCTTCCTCTGTGTGATCAGTCTTCTACGGTCAGATCAAAGTCAGTTACCAGCCTCAAAAAGCCCACGGCAATAAAAACGGCAGGCCGATCAAGCATGGTTAGAACATCCGCGAAAACATCAAAATCTGAAACGCAAAACGCCAGCTCGAAAGCCGGCGTTTGCTTGACCGAACAAGACAGCGCCTAACGCGGGAATACCGGCTTACGCGCAGGCTTACCTTTACCGCTAGCCTTGCCGCCCTTGGCCGCGTCCATTCGTTCTTTGGCCGCTTGCTTGTTCCGGGCCATGGCTGCAGCTTTGGCTTCTTCGCGTTTATCCCACGGTTTGCTGCCATCGCTGGCGCGCGGCGGCAGGCCGGTGTGCTGGGTTTGAATCAGCGTGGTCTTGCCGACCTTGTGGCTGCCGGACGGCGTTGAGTTTTTGCGACGGGCGCTCTGGTAGGCGTCAGTTTCCGGCTGATACAGCGGAATCAGCTGGTTCTTGCCTGACCCGATCAAGTCGGAGCGGCCCATGCGCTCAAGTGCTTCGCGCAGCATCGGCCAGCCCTTCGGATCGTGATAACGCAAGAAGGCCTTGTGCAGGCGGCGTTGCTCCTCGCTTTTAACGATAGTGACCGCATCGCTCTTGTAGGTGACTTTGCGCAGCGGGTTTTTGCCCGAGTGGTACATGGCGGTGGCGGTGGCCATCGGGGATGGGTAAAACGCCTGTACCTGATCGGCACGAAAACCGTTGCCCTTGAGCCACAGAGCGAGGTTCATCATGTCTTCATCGGTAGTGCCGGGGTGAGCCGCAATGAAGTAGGGAATCAGGTACTGCTCTTTGCCTGCTTCCTTGGAGTACTTCTCGAACATGCGCTTGAACTTGTCATAGCTGCCGATGCCCGGCTTCATCATCTGGTTGAGCGGACCTTCCTCGGTGTGTTCCGGGGCGATCTTCAGGTAACCGCCGACGTGGTGCGTCACCAGTTCCTTGACGTATTCCGGCGACTCGACGGCCAGGTCGTAACGCAGACCGGAAGCAATCAGAATCTTCTTCACACCCGGTAATGCACGGGCGCTGCGGTACAGCTGAATCAGCGATGAGTGGTCGGTGTTCAGGTTTGGGCAAATGCCTGGGAATACGCAGGACGGCTTGCGGCACGCGGATTCAATTTCCGGGCTCTTGCAAGCGATGCGGTACATGTTCGCGGTAGGGCCGCCGAGGTCGGAAATGACGCCGGTGAAGCCTGGCACCTTGTCACGGATCTCTTCGATCTCGCGAATGATCGACTCTTCGGAGCGGTTCTGGATAATCCGGCCTTCGTGCTCGGTGATCGAGCAGAAGGTACAGCCGCCAAAGCAACCACGCATGATGTTCACAGAGAAACGGATCATGTCGTAGGCCGGGATTTTTTCCTTGCCGTATGCAGGGTGCGGGACGCGCGCGTATGGCATACCGAACACGTAGTCCATTTCTTCGGTGGTCATGGGAATCGGCGGCGGATTGAACCAGACGTCGACTTCGCCGTGCTTCTGCACCAGCGCACGCGCATTACCGGGGTTGGTTTCCAGATGCAATACGCGGTTGGCGTGGGCATACAGGACCGAGTCGTTGCGCACCTTTTCCATGGACGGCAGACGAATCACCGTCTTGTCACGGGTCATGCGCGGGCTGGCAAGGATCTGAACGACTTTGGCTTCGTTAGGGTCTTCTACCGGCCCCTTGTCTTGCTCGATGGCGCAGGCTTCGGTGTCCTGGGTGTTGACGTACGGGTTGATGATCTTGTCGACCTTGCCCGGACGGTCGATGCGCGTGGAGTCGACTTCGTACCAGCCCTGCGGCGTATCGCGACGGATGAACGCTGTGCCACGCACATCAGTGATGTCTTCAATCTTATGGCCGTAGGACAGACGCTGCGCAACCTCGACAATCGCGCGCTCGGCGTTGCCGTACAGCAGGATATCAGCGCAGGCGTCGATCAGGATCGAGTTGCGCACCTTGTCCTGCCAGTAGTCGTAATGCGCGATCCGGCGCAACGAAGCCTCGATGCCGCCAAGCACGATTGGCACATGCTTGTAGGCCTCTTTGCAGCGTTGGCTATAAACCAGGCTTGCGCGGTCCGGACGCTTGCCAGCCATGCCACCTGGGGTATAGGCGTCGTCGGAGCGGATTTTCTTGTCTGCGGTGTAGCGGTTGATCATCGAGTCCATGTTGCCCGCTGCAACACCAAAAAACAGATTCGGCTCGCCGAGCTTCATGAAGTCGTCTTTGGATTGCCAGTTCGGCTGGGCGATGATCCCGACGCGGAAGCCTTGCGACTCCAGCAGCCGGCCAATGATCGCCATGCCAAACGATGGATGATCGACGTACGCATCGCCGGTGACGATGATGATGTCGCAGGAGTCCCAGCCAAGTTGGTCCATTTCTTCCCGGCTCATTGGCAGGAAAGGTGCTGGCCCGAAACACTCGGCCCAGTACTTCGGATAGTCAAATAACGGCTTGGCTGCTTGCATGTCAGGACCTACGTGTTTGCACGTTGGAAAATCGCGGGCGCGGAATATAGCATAAATTTTGATCAAGTCCGACGGTGGTGGTCGGTTTTACCAGACCAGTTGCTAGCACAGCGCTCACTGTCATTTATGACAGTACCGGCACACAGGGCAAAAGACTAATCTGAGCACGGGCTGCTTCAAGAACCATTCACCAGGAGACACTGCCCATGCCAAGCACGATGCATGCGCATACGCCTTCGCTACAGGTTATCGACAGTCGAGGGCTGGCGGTGCGTCACACCAACTATCACCGGACCCTGGTCGGCGAGCGCGCGCAGGCGCGGGTTGAGCGACGACAATATGATCCGGCCGCAAGACTGACTGCGACCTGGGATCCGCGTTTGTCTGCCCGACTTGATGACGATCCGGCAACTCACCCCAACCTTGCCAACATATTCAGCCTTTCTGATGCGCCGCTATCGGTTGAGAGTGCCGACGCCGGCTGGCGTGTGACGCTGCTGGGCGAGGCTGGGCAGATTGTCGAAAGCTGGGATGCACGCGATAGCCATTGGCTCAGTGAGTACGACGAATTCCTGCGGCCGTTGGCCACTCGCGAACAGGCCAGCGGGCAATCCTGGCGCACCTGCGAACGCTTTCTATATGCCGACAGCTCTGGGCAAGCTGCGGCTGACAACCTGTGCGGTCAACAGGTGCGTTGCGACGATGGAGCAGGTTGCCAACAGGTACAAGCCTGCAGCATTACCGGGCAACCCTTGCAGGAGAGCCGACGCTTTCTGAATAACCTGGAACTGCCGGACTGGCCTGAAGACCTGACGCTTCGGGAGGACCTGCTGGAGCCCGGTGGCGGAGCAGCGACGAGTTTCACTTATGGTCCAACAGGCGAGACGCTCACCCAGACCGATGCAATGGGTAACAGACAGGTATTTACCTATGGCATATCGGGACGCCTGGCGAAAATAAGCCTGATACCCAAGGGCGAAGCCGAACAATTGTTGCTGCATGAGCTGAAATACAACGCTTTTGCTCAAATCGAATCACAGACAGCCGGCAATGGCGTAGCGAGTCGCGCCCTGTTCGATCCAGCGGACGGACGCCTCTTGGAGTTAATCGCCACCCGCAAAAACACCGAGCGGCTGCAACACCTGCTCTACAGTTACGACCCGACAGGTAATGTGATCCAGATTGAAGATCAAACACAGCCGACCCGACACTTTCGCAACCAGCGTATCGAGCTGGTCAGCCGCTACGAACATGACAGCCTTTATCAGCTCATCAGCGCGACGGGGCAGGAAATTGCAGGTGCAACGATTCGTCCCGAACTGCCCGAGCTTGCACTACTGCCGCTGGATACCAGCCAGTTGCTTAACTACACCCAGCACTACCAGTACGACGAGGCGGGCAACCTGACCGAACTCAGGCATGAAGGCGCGCAACCCTACACCCGCAGCATGGTCGTCGACACCAACAGCAACCGCACCTTGACCTGGAGTGAAGGCGAAGCACCACCGGACTTCTCGACGCAATTCGACGCCAATGGCAACCTCCAGACGTTGACCGCCGGACAACCGCTGCGCTGGGATGTGCGCAACCAACTGCTTGAGGTCAAGGCAATGACCCGCACAGTCGGCGCCGATGACAGCGAACGCTATGCCTACGACGCCACTGGCATGCGCCTGCGCAAAACCGCCACGGCGCAAGCGAAAACCGTGCAGCACACCCGCGAAGTACGCTACTTGCCGGGCCTAGAGATCCGCACCGACAGTGCTACTGGCGAGCGGCTCGAAGTGATTTCCCTCCAAGCCGGACGTACAAATGTGCGCCACTTGCACTGGGTCGAAGGCAAACCCGACGCAATTGCCAATAATCAACTGCGTTACAGCGTGGACGATCACCTGAGCTCAAGCGCTCTGGAGCTGGACAACGAAGCGAGGTTAATCAGTCACGAAGGTTATTACCCCTTCGGCGGAACGGCCTGGTGGGCTGCGCGCTCAGTCGTTGAGGCGAAATACAAAGTTATCCGTTATTCCGGCAAGGAGCGTGATACGAGCGGGCTTTATTACTATGGGTTGCGTTATTACGCGCCGTGGTTATTACGGTGGATTAATCCGGATCCTGCTGGCAGTGCCTTTAACGGGTATCGAATGGTTGAAAACGGACCCATGAATCGAGTAGATGTGCTGGGTCTGGAGGGCACTGATGTTACTTCTGGCCTGATTACCATCGGGGTCATTATCGCCAGCGCACTGTTCGCACTCGGTGCAAAACGATACAAAACCCACCGTGAGACGATTGAAGCTCAGTCCGCATTTCTTGCGGGCAAACAGTATCAGTACAAACTAACAGATCCCGAACTCAAGAAATTAAGCGTTTTTATAACAAAATGGCCTGCATTCGAAGAGGAGCATTTCGAATTCAGCCAAGGCAGCTCAGGCCAGATTCATGCTTATTATCTTGGAGCTCCCGAACATCACAAGGCCTTCGAGGGAAGCGGTAGCCCGTCGACACATTTGACGATAGCGAACAATAAGGGGATTCCCTACGTTGACTTGCGAGGTAAGCAGGCCGTACTCGCCACACCCCATCAAATAAAGAGCCCGGCAGCAAGAAGTCTAGATTTCACCCCTTATTCAGCACCAAGCCTTACTTCAGCCTTAGAAAGGGCTACTTACAGAAAAAGCTCTGTAGGAAATCCGAACAAAAGGGTCTCGATTGATAAAGTCCCGCAAGCCCCTTTATCAACCCATTCATCGCCTCGCACCTCGATCTCGCCCATCGCAACGATAGGTGACTTTTTCAGCTCTCGTCAATTCAAACTCGCTGAAGCCCACTACCCCAATGACGACTTGCGGGCAGCTGTCATAAAAGCGGTTGAGCGACTCAATACTCGGGGAAAACACGATAAGTCATTACACAAGGTAGGCAAAGAAGAAATCTCTCTCGACCTCCTCGGCGTAGGTGGAGGCACAGGCAGAGGCGGAATACGGTTATTGCTTACAAAAGCCAAGAAGGGACAACTTTGGAGCCCGAGTCGAATTGGAGATACCCACTAGGGACTGATAAAAACCAGAGCATTCCTCATAAACGCATTACTCATCGTCAAAGTTATAACTACCCGGCGCCAGGTTTTCAAAACGGGTGTACTTACCGATAAACGCCAACCGTGCCGTACCGATAGGCCCGTTACGCTGTTTGCCGATGATGATCTCGGCGATGCCTTTGTGCTCGGTTTCCGGATGATACACCTCGTCCCGGTACACAAACATGATGACGTCGGCATCTTGCTCGATCGCTCCGGATTCGCGCAAGTCGGAGTTGATCGGGCGTTTGTTCGGACGTTGTTCCAGGGAGCGGTTGAGCTGCGACAAGGCAACAACCGGGCAGTTAAATTCCTTGGCCAGCGCTTTGAGCGAGCGGGAAATCTCGGAAATTTCGTTGGTCCGGTTATCGCCGCCTGAACCAGGGATCTGCATCAGTTGCAGGTAGTCGATCATGATCAGCGCAATATCGCCGTGCTCACGTACTAGACGTCGAGTCCGCGCACGCATTTCCGACGGGCTGATACCTGCGGTGTCATCGATAAACAGCTTGCGGTCGTTGAGCAGGTTGACCGCAGAGGTCAGCCGAGGCCAATCATCGTCTTCCAGGCGGCCCGCACGGACCTTGGTCTGGTCGATGCGCCCCAGGGAGGAAAGCATACGCATGATCAGCGATTCGCCTGGCATCTCCAGCGAGTAGACCAAAACCGCCTTGTCGCTACGCAGGACCGCATTTTCCACAAGGTTCATGGCGAACGTGGTCTTACCCATCGATGGACGACCGGCGACGATGATCAGGTCGGATGGCTGCAGGCCGCTGGTCATGCCATCCAGGTCGGTGTAACCGGTGGACAAGCCCGTGATCGCATTATCGGTATTGAACAGGGTGTCGATGCGATCAATGGCTTTGGTCAGCAGATCGTTCACGCTAACCGGACCGCCGGTCTTGGGCCGTGCTTCGGCGATCTGGAAGATCTGTCGTTCGGCCTCATCAAGGATTTCAGCGCCGGAACGACCTTCAGGGTTGAACGCACTGTCGGCAATTTGGGTGCTGATACCGATCAGCTGTCGCAGGGTCGCGCGCTCGCGAACAATCTGCGCATAGGCCTTGATATTGGCGACCGACGGAATGTTTCTCGCCAGCTCACTGAGGTAACCGAGGCCACCCACTTGAGAAGTCTGGCCCTCTTTGTCCAACTGCTCAGCCAGCGTCACCACGTCGATAGGGCTGTTCTGATCGGCCAACTTGGCGATAGCGCGGAAGATCAAGCGGTGGTCATGCCGATAGAAATCGCCATCCGATACCTGATCCAGCACCCGCTCCCAGGCGTTGTTGTCCAGCATCAAACCACCGAGCACAGCCTGTTCGGCCTCGATGGAGTGCGGCGGCACCTTCAGGGCAGCGGTTTGCAGATCATATTGCTCAGGGGCGGAAATATCGTTCATGGCCACACAGAATCAGGGGTTTGAAATCAGGACAAGCAGAAAGACAAAAGGCACGACCTGAAAACAGGATCGTGCCCGATGTTAACCGGCTGACGCACAAGTCGCCAGACGATTGGACTCCCACACAAGCGTGCGGGAATCAAACTGCTTAAGCAGCCACCACAACAACGCGAACGGTAGCTTCAACATCGCTGTGCAGGTGCACAGCAACATCGAATTCGCCGACGTTACGGATAGTGCCGTTCGGCAGACGAACTTCGCTTTTTGCAACTTCGACGCCAGAGGCGGTCAGTGCATCAGCGATGTCGTGCGTACCGATCGAGCCGAACAGCTTGCCTTCGTCACCGGCAGTGGCAGTGATAGTCACTTCCAGCTCAGCCAGTTGGGCAGCGCGAGTTTCGGCAGAAGCTTTCTTGTCTGCAGCGGCTTTTTCAAGCTCAGCGCGACGCTCTTCGAAAGCAGCCAGGTTGGCAGCAGTCGCAGCGGTGGCTTTGCCGAAAGGCAGCAGGTAGTTACGACCGTAGCCAGCCTTAACGTTTACTTTGTCGCCCAGGTTGCCCAGGTTGGCGATTTTTTCCAGCAGGATCAGTTCCATTTGGTAATAACCTCTTAACTTTAACCTTCACCGTTCGCAGAACCGTTATCGGCATCTTTCGACGCCAACCGGCCGCGAAAATCAATCAGGCTGTCGACAATGGCAAACACCACCAGCAACGGATAGATCAGCTGCATGAACAGCAACAGCGTTACGTACAACCCCACCAGCCAGAACCGGGTCAATCGCTTTGCAGCGACCATTCCGTGAATCAAGGCCAGGCCTGCGAATACCAGCGGTACACTGCACAACGGTGTCAACATCGCCAGTTGCGGACCGAAATTCGGGCCCACCAGCATGCACACCAACAGCACCAGCATTGGCACCCGCGGGAGCTTCAGACTGCGAAATTCGCGCCCGAAACCACCAGGGTTGTACAACAACGCCTGCCAGTAACGCCCAAGAATCAGGCACAACACGCTGACGATTTGCAACAACGCCGCTATCAGGCCATTGAGGACCGGTGCAATCAGTGCTCCAAGACGCGCTCGCTCTTCTACCGACATTTGTTGGTAGATCTCACCGAAGACGTGGGGCAGGAGTTTTTGTAACTCCAGCGCCATGGCTTCGATGGGCTCGCGGAAAACCGCTCCCAGAACCACTGCATACAACAATCCAACCGCTACGCTGACCAGCAGCACACGGACCCAAGACTCGCTGGCGCGTAAAACCGCAGCCAACCCCAACGAACCGAGCAACACCATTAGCGTGCGAGGTTCACCGAAATACCACCAGACCAAAGCCGGTAGCAGAGCCCAGGCGAGGACACCAACGGCATCACTCAACCCGCGTCGCAGGAGCACAAGGCAACCTGCGGCAGCACTCACCCAGAACAACAGCGGCAACGCCGCACATCCAACCACCACAAGGATGGCTTGCATGCGGCCGCGCATGATTAAGTCAGCCAACGCGCGCATGCGATCTATCCCTTACTGCTTTGTCGACTACCTGGTCTCAGCGGCCGTGGCTGTCGGTGTAGGCCAGCAGGGCCAGGAAGCGGGCGCGCTTGATAGCGGTAGCCAGCTGACGCTGATAACGAGCTTTGGTACCGGTAATACGGCTTGGAACGATCTTGCCGGTTTCAGATACATAAGCTTTCAGAGTGTTGAGATCTTTGTAATCGATCTCCTTCACGTTTTCAGCTGTGAAGCGGCAGAATTTACGACGACGGAAGAAACGTGCCATGTAATAGGCTCCTCAAAAGGTCCGTGGATTACTCGTCAGCGTTATCGCTGTTGTCGCTGTTGTCGCCGTCATCGCCATCGGCGCTGTCGGAGTGCTCAGGACGGTCGCGACGCTCACGGCGCTCGCTGCGGTTTTCTTCAGCCTTGAGCATTTCGGACTGACCGGTAACGGCTTCGTCGCGACGGATGACAAGGTTACGGATCACGGCGTCGTTGTAACGGAAGTTGTCTTCCAGCTCGGCCAGAGCCTTGCCAGTGCATTCAACGTTCAGCATCACGTAGTGAGCCTTGTGAACATTGTTGATTGCATAGGCCAGTTGACGACGGCCCCAATCTTCCAGACGGTGGATCTTGCCGCCGTCTTCTTCGATCAGCTTGGTATAACGCTCAACCATGCCGCCGACTTGCTCGCTCTGGTCCGGGTGAACCAGAAAGATGATTTCGTAATGACGCATGAATGCTCCTTACGGGTTGTAGCCTGCCGCCAAAAGCGGTCAGACAAGGAGTGAATAACACTGGTTTGTCTTGCACAGGGACAGGCACATGAGCGCCTGCCGCCACAGCAAGGGGCGCAATTGTAGAGAAGGGTCGTGAGAGGCGCAAGGCAATTGGTGATTATTTGAGCAACGGCAGCTAGCAGGCTGCAAGCTAGGGATGGATCGCTTGCAGCTTGCTGCTTATCACTTGCGCAATGCGGCAGCCTTGACGCTGCGCTGGCGCAACGCCTCGAACAGGCACACGCCAGTAGCAACGGACACGTTCAAGCTGCTGACGCTACCTGCCATTGGCAGACGCACCAAATAATCACAGTGTTCACGGGTCAGGCGGCGCATGCCTTTGCCTTCGGCGCCCATGATCAGGATGGTCGGGCCGGTCAGGTCCTGCTGATACAACTCTTGTTCAGCTTCGCCAGCCGTACCGACCACCCAAAGCCCGCGCTGCTGAAGCTTTTCAAGCGTGCGTGCCAGGTTGGTCACGGCCACCAGCGGAATCACTTCCGCCGCCCCGCACGCCACTTTACGCACGGTCGGGGTCAGCGTAGCGGACTTGTCCTTGGGGACAACGACAGCCAGCGCACCCGCCGCATCAGCGGTGCGCAGACACGCGCCAAGGTTATGCGGATCGGTTACGCCGTCGAGCACGAGAATCAACGGCGCGCCTTCGGTTCGATCCAGCAGCTCGTCGAGCATCGCCTCGCCCCATACCTGGCTCGGACTGACATCGGCAACCACGCCCTGGTGAACGCCTTCAACCCAGGCATCCAGCTCACGGCGCTCGGCCTGACCGACAGAGACCTTATTCTGCGCGGCCAGCTCAATGAGTACCTGAACACGAGGATCGCTACGACCCTCGGCCAACCAGATCTGCTTGACCCGTTTCGGGTGATGACGCAACAACGCTTCTACGGCATGCACACCGTAGATTTTTTCCAGCTGACTCATGACTTGGCCTTAGGTTTACGCACCCCGCTGCCACTGGCAGCCGGAGCCGAGCCCGACTTTGGCGGGCCCTTACGATGTTTGCTCGGTTTGCCGGAAGCCACAGGTGTGGCGCCCGCCTTACTCGACTTTCCCGACGGCGCCTTGCTACCGCCCTTCGCTTCTGCCAACAAAGCCTTCTTCAGCTCGCGGCTTTTGCGAACTTCTGCGTTTTTCGCCGCAGCGTCGCTCGGCCGGTAGGCTTCGACTGCCGCAGGCGCCTTGGTTTTGGATGAAGAACCGCGACGGCCGGACTTGTCAGGCGCTGGGGCTTTCCCTTTTTCCTCAGGCGCAGCGGTCGGCTCGGAAGTACGACGCTTACGGCCAATCGGAGCACTGGTGGTTTTTTCCGACATTTCGAAGTCAATTTTGCGTTCGTCGAGATCGACGCGCATGACCCGCACTTCAACGGTGTCGCCCAACCGGAAGCTGCGCCCTGTGCGCTCGCCCGCCAGACGGTGATGAACCGGATCGAAATGGTAGTAATCGCCCGGCAACGCAGTCACATGCACCAGGCCTTCCACGTAAATGTCGGTCAATTCAACGAACAGACCAAATCCAGTCACTGCGGTGATCACGCCTGGGAAAGACTCGCCAACGCGGTCCTTCATGAACTCGCACTTGAGCCAATTGACCACGTCACGCGTGGCTTCGTCGGCGCGGCGCTCGCTCATCGAGCACTGCTCGCCCAATTGCTCCAGCGCAGCCTCATCGTACGGGTAGATCCGCGCTTTCGGAATTGTTGCAGCTCCGGCACGACGAACGTGCGGCGTATCTTGCTTGGAGCGAATCACGCTGCGGATCGCACGGTGCGTGAGCAAGTCAGGATAACGACGGATCGGCGAAGTGAAGTGGGTATACGCCTCGTAATTCAGACCGAAGTGGCCGTGGTTATCCGAGCTGTAAACCGCTTGACTGAGGGAGCGCAGCATCACGGTCTGAATCGGATGGTAATCCGGGCGGTCCTTGATGGTCTCCAGTAGCGCCTGGTAATCCTTGGGCGACGGGCCATCTTTGCCTTTGTGCAGCGACAAGCCCAGCTCACCGAGGAAGGCGCGCAGTTTTTCCAGACGCTCCGGCGGTGGGCCGTCGTGGACGCGATACAGCGCCGGAATCTCATGCTTTTTGAGGAATTCAGCCGTGGCGACGTTCGCCGCCAGCATGCACTCTTCGATCAGCTTGTGAGCATCGTTGCGGGTCGTCGGGCGAATTTCCGCGATTTTGCGCTCAGTACCGAAGATGATCCGGGTTTCCTGCGTTTCAAAATCGATAGCGCCGCGGGTATGACGTGCGCCGAGCAGCACTTTGTACAACGCATAAAGCTGCTTGAGGTCCGGCACCACGTCGCCGTATTCACCACGCAACTGCTTGGCTTCGGCAGTCTTCGAATGCTCAAGAATGGTGCTGACCTTGTTGTAGGTCAGGCGCGCGTGTGAATGAATCACCGCTTCGTAAAACACATAGTCGGTCATTTCGCCGGTCTTGGAGATGGTCATCTCACAGACCATGGCCAGACGGTCAACATGCGGGTTCAGCGAGCAAAGGCCATTGGACAGTTGCTCTGGCAACATCGGAACCACACGCTCGGGGAAATACACCGAGTTACCGCGCACTTGCGATTCAGTGTCCAGCGCCGAACCAAGTTTCACGTAGCTGGAAACGTCGGCGATCGCGACATAAAGCTTCCAGCCACCCGAGAACAAACGCAGTTTACCGGGCTTGGCTTCGCAATAAACCGCATCATCGAAGTCCCGGGCATCTTCACCGTCGATGGTGACAAACGGCAAATGGCGCAGGTCGACGCGGTGTTCTTTGTCTTTGTCTTCGACTTCCGGCTTGAGCTTGGCGGCTTCTTTGAGCACAGCTTCGGGCCAGACGTGAGGAATGTCGTAGGTGCGCAACGCGACATCGATTTCCATGCCGGGCGCCATGTAGTTGCCCACCACTTCAACCACATCACCTTGCGGCTGGAAGCGCGGAGTTGGCCAGTGAGTGATTTTAACCTCAACGAACTGGCCGATCTTCGCGTTGCTGTTGCGGCCCGGGGTCACCAGCACTTCCTGCTGGATCTTCGGATTGTCCGGGATAACGAAGCCAATGCCGCTTTCTTCGAAGTAACGACCCACAACGGTTTCATGCGCGCGGGAAATCACCTCGACGATCACGCCTTCGCGGCGACCACGACGGTCAAGACCGGAAACGCGCGCCAACGCACGGTCGCCGTCGAACACCAGGCGCATTTGCGCCGGACTCATGAACAAGTCGTCAGAGCCATCATCAGGAATGAGGAAACCAAAGCCGTCGCGGTGACCACTGATGCGGCCCAGGATCAGGTCGAGCTTGTCTACCGGCGCGTAGGTCCCGCGACGGGTATAGATCAACTGCGCATCGCGCTCCATTGCACGGAGTCGACGACGCAGCGCTTCGAACTGATCTTCTGTCGTCAGGCCGAACTCTTCGACCAACTGCTCGCGACTCGCGGGGGACCCACGTTCGCAGAGATGCTGCAGAATCAGCTCACGGCTGGGAATAGGGTTTTCGTATTTTTCCGCTTCACGAGCGGCCTCGGGATCGAGGGACTGCCAATCGGCCATTAGAATGAGTTCACCTTATCTGTATGCATTTAGTTTGGCATATACCCGATTGAAACGCGAAGACACCATTTGTTGGGTATTTTCGCTATTTCAAAAAAATTCACAGTTGGGGGGTTTACAGCCCCCAATCTCCTCCGTAAGATGCGCCCCACAACGACGGCAGCGCCACGTTGTAGTTGAATTCAAATGATTTTTCAATTGAAATCAACGAGTTGCCCAGATGGTGAAATTGGTAGACACGCCAGCTTCAGGTGCTGGTGACCGCAAGGTCGTGGAAGTTCGAGTCTTCTTCTGGGCACCAATTCAACAAAACCGAGCCCAGGCTCGGTTTTGTGCTTTCTGAGACTTGAAAAACATTCAACTGAATGAAACAGAGCTGAGCATAGATCAGTCTGTCGTCCTCGCCCACTCGCCTGCCTTCTCAATGCCACGTCTGGCAACACGCTTACCCGCGAGATACAACTACGCTCATCACATCTTTGACGCCTTAAAAAATAATCGCAGCTCAAAGGCACGCCCAATAGAGCATCGCCGCCCGCCCCCGCCAGTCCGCCACTAAATTTCTGTTGCAATCCCCAGATAAATCTAATTAAATCAGCGCATTGCCCAGATGGTGAAATTGGTAGACACGCCAGCTTCAGGTGCTGGTGACCGCAAGGTCGTGGAAGTTCGAGTCTTCTTCTGGGCACCAAACAAACAAAACCGAGCCAAGTGCTCGGTTTTGTGTTTCTGACAGACAGGCTCCAGAACATCAAGCGCGGAACTGGCCCAAACTGGCCTTTAGCTGCGCAGCCAGCTTATCCAGCGTCTTGCCGCTTGCCGTCGTCTCGACTACCGCCTGCGCCGCACGCTCAGCTTGAGCATGGATCACCTCCACGCGCCCCCTCACCGCATGCGCACCCTCAGCCTGATGCGCCGCAGCCTGCGTCGCCAGCCCAATTGCCGCGTGAACCTGCTCCACCGACGCCTGCACCGTCTTTTGAAGACGCGCACTGTCACGCAGCACAGCCAACCCTTCTTTGGCCTGACGCCCCGCCAGCCCAATCGCAGCAACAGCTTCCTTGGCACCGGACTGCAACGCACCGATGTGCGCCTGAATATCACCCGTCGAACTTTGCGTTTTGCTCGCAAGCGCCCGCACCTCGTCCGCCACGACGGCAAACCCACGGCCGGTTTCGCCGGCACGCGCAGCCTCGATAGCAGCGTTGAGTGCCAATAAATTGGTCTGCTCAGCAATACCGTGAATCACTTCCAGTACCACTTCAATCTGTTCGCTTTGCTGTGCCAGGCGCTCGATCACTTTCGAGCCGGTTTCGACCTGGCCCGCCAATGCTTCGATAAGACCACCCACCTGGTTCGAGGTGCGCGTGGTTTCGTCTGTAGCCTGACGAATATCTATCACCTGCCTGAGCGCTGCTTGCATCGCGTCGCTTTCCGACTGCGCTGCGTCCGCCATTTGCGCCAACGCTTTCAAACTGGCAGCCACCTCATCACGCTGCAACTCAGCCGCCACATTGGCACTGGCATTGCGCTTGCTGAGCGCGCCAATCTCCACGCCAGTCTGCTGAGCCACATCACCCGCTTCGCGCACAATGGGTTGAAGCTTGTCGACAAAACGGTTCACGGCCGAGGCCATGTCGCCGATCTCATCATTGCTGTTGAGTTTTACTCGCTTGGTCAGGTCGCCCTCACCTGCCGCCAGGTCGTTCAGCGCACTGATAAGCAGATGAAGCTTGTTAACCACTCGATACCCCAATACAACGGCCAGGGCCAGCAACACGCCCAAGCCAACCAGCACCAGCCCCACACCGATTCTCCAACGCAATGTCTCGGCCGCCTCTTGAACCGTCGCCGTGGTATTGCTAGCCATCGCCGACGCGGCGGTCTGCGCCGATTGCAGACGAGTGCGTAACGCGGCAGAACTCTCCGCTGCGGCGCCTGCCAGACTGTCAGAGACCAATTGTTCGCCATTGCCAATCAAGGCAGTGAAGCGCGTGTCCAGCGCCGCCAGGTTTGCTTCAACCGTAGCAGTGGAAACCCCCATGCGGACCTTGCCGATCTCTACGCCATTCGGGCTGATTGACGCCTCCACGTAATACACGGATGGATCGTTCTTCGCAGCGTTCAGCACTTTGTCCATGGCGCGATCACCCTCGCCTTTGGCGAGCAATGCCTTGATCGATTCGTTTTCCCGGTTGAGGTAACGGGTCAGATGCTCACCCTGAGCATCGTCATACACCACGAACAACACATTGGGATTGCGCTGGGCACGACGCGCGAATTCGGAAAGTGTCGGGGTGTCGCCATCCCACATTGCACGGGGTGCAACCGCCGCCAGCAACTCGGCCATGTCAGTCGCCGAGTCTTTGAGGTCTTTCTCAAGCGTCCCACGCAATTGTTTCTGCTCGTCCTTCAAGCGGGCAGATAATCCGATACTCAGGCGCTGACGCGTGTTTTGCGAAAGACTGTCCAAGCTCGCAGTGACCTCGCTACTTGCCTGCTCCAACTCGGACGACAAATGCTGCGAATCCACACCCAGGCGGGTCGCCAAATCAGCTTCCAACGCCGTTACCGTGCTCCGGGTCAGGGCAACCGCCACAAGCACCTGCACCAAAAGAGCGATACCCAGAGCAATAAAGACGGGCCGCAGCAAACGGCTGCGTAAAAGCGATAGGATGGCTGACACGGCAATTCCCTCACAACAAACGCCATTAAAATGGTGGCATTTTTTCTAACGGAATTTACAGCAAGTGCCGTGCCGTTACTGCAAGCTGTTTAAAGCAGATAAAACAAAGGGCCGCCTAAGCGACCCTTTGTTTGTATTTCAATAACTTATCAAGCGAACGGATGACGCAGAACGATGGTTTCGTTGCGATCCGGGCCTGTCGAAATAATGTCGATCGGCGCGCCGACCAACTCTTCAAGACGCTTGATGTAAGCACGGGCGTTGGCAGGCAGCTCTTCCAGGGTCTTGGCGCCCAGCGTCGATTCAGTCCAGCCTGGCACTTGTTCGTACACGGGCTCCAGACCGATATAGCTGTCGGCGTCGGTGGGTGCGTCGATCACTGCACCATTTTCGTTCTTGTAACCCACACAAATGTTGATGGTTTCAAGACCGTCGAGCACGTCCAGCTTGGTCAGGCATATGCCCGAGATGCTGTTGATTTCGATAGCGCGACGCAGGATCACGGCATCGAACCAACCGCAACGACGAGCACGACCCGTGGTCGCACCGAACTCGTGACCGCGCTTGGCGAGAAAAGCCCCAATGTCATCGAACAGCTCAGTCGGGAATGGACCCGAACCGACGCGCGTGGTGTAGGCCTTGGTGATGCCCAGGATGTAATCCAGGTACATAGGCCCCATGCCCGAACCGGTAGCGATGCCGCCAGCGGTGGTGTTGGAGCTGGTGACGTACGGGTAGGTGCCGTGGTCGATGTCCAGCAACGAACCTTGAGCACCTTCGAACATGATGTCTTTGCCAGCACGGCGCATGTCGTGCAGCGCAGCGGTAACATCCAGCATCATCGGTTTGAGCAACTCGGCGTATTCCATGCACTCATCGAGTGTTTTCTGGAAGTCGATTGCCGGCTCTTTGTAGTAATTGACCAGCACAAAGTTGTGGTAGTCCAGCAGCTCACCCAGCTTGGCCGCGAAGCGCTCACGATGGAACAGGTCGCCAATGCGCAAGCCGCGACGCGCAACCTTGTCTTCGTAGGCAGGGCCGATACCGCGACCGGTAGTGCCGATCTTGTGCTCGCCACGGGCCTTCTCACGCGCCTGATCCAGCGCCACGTGGTAGGACAGGATCAGCGGGCATGAAGGGCTGATGCGCAGACGCTCGCGCACCGGAATGCCTTTTTCTTCCAGCTTGGTGATTTCACGCATCAGCGCATCGGGCGCAACCACAACGCCATTGCCGATCAGGCACTGAACACCTTCGCGCAAAACACCGGATGGAATCAGGTGCAGAACGGTTTTTTCGCCATCGATCACCAGCGTGTGACCGGCGTTGTGGCCGCCCTGATAGCGCACTACCGCGGTAGCATGTTCGGTCAGCAGATCAACGATCTTGCCTTTGCCCTCATCACCCCATTGGGTGCCCAGGACTACGACATTCTTACCCATAACACTTGTCCTCATTCACGCAAACTTGGTGCCGGCAGCGGCCGGCAGGGAAACTCAAGAGGCCAGCGGCATTACCTGCCAACGCTCGCCATGCTGAATCAATTGCCGGTCGCAATCGGCCTCGTATGCGGCCGAGACCTGCTGGCCTGGCAACGCCTGAACCACTCGCTGACCTTCGCTACGCAGCTGACAAACTGTCTGCCAGAGTGCCGCATCAGTGCTATCAGGCATCCAGATACCGCCAGACGGTAGTTCGATCTGCGCCTGCCCCAATGTGACCAGGGTTTTCAAATCGGTGGAGAAGCCCGTCGCCGGACGTGCCCTGCCGAAGTCTGCGCCGATGTCGTCATAACGACCGCCCTGGGCGATGGACTGACCAACACCGGGCACGAATACCGCAAACACCACACCTGTATGGTAGTGGTAGCCACGCAACTCGCCGAGATCGAAGTACAACGGCATGTCCGGAAAGCGTGCTGACAGACGCTCGGCGATTTCCAGCAGATCATCCAGCGCGTCAATCACCGGCGCCGGCGCTTGCGCCAGCCGATCACGAGCAGCCACCAACACTTCACGCCCACCACACAGATCGACAAGTGCGCGCAACATCGCGGCCAGATCGTCAGGCAGCTTGGCCGTCAATGCGATCACCTCATCAATTGCCTTGCGCTGCAGCGCATCGAACAATTGCTGTTCCACCTCTCCCGACAGCCCGGCAGCACGCGCCAGACCACGGTAGATACCCACATGCCCCAGGTCCATATGGATGTCAGGCACGTCGGCCAGTTTCAGCATCGCCAGCATCAGGCTGATGACTTCGACATCACTGGTCGGGCTGGCGTCGCCATACAACTCGGCGCCCAGTTGGATCGGGCTGCGCGAAGAGGACAAAGCCCGCGGTTGGGCATGCAGCACACTGCCGGCATAGCACAAACGGCTCGGACCTTCGCGGCGCAGGGTGTGCGCATCGATACGCGCAACCTGTGGCGTGATGTCCGCACGAAAGCCCATCTGCCGACCCGATTGCGGATCGATGACTTTGAAAGTGCGCAGATCCAGATCCTGACCAGCGCCTGTGAGCAGTGATTCCAGGTATTCGATATGCGGGGTGACGACGAACTCATAGCCCCAGCTTTGAAACAGATCCAACACCTGACGACGCGCGACTTCAATGCGCGCAGCTTCCGGCGGCAATACTTCTTCGATGCCATCCGGCAGCAGCCAGCGGTCAACCGTTGCCATTACGCCTTCCCCTATGATCCGGGCGGCCACAACCCTTGGGCGAGCCTTGAGTGAAGCAGACAGCGGCCTACGAAGCCCACTGTCCTCGAAAAAACTGCCGCGCACGGAATACGCCACGGCCAATCAATCGTGTAGACGCAAAAAAGCCGGGAATTTCCCGGCTGCCGCATCATACACACGTTTTACCGCGCGATCACCCCGCCGGACGGTTTTGCCGCCCGGCGGCGGCTATTAATCACCGTCAGCGATTACGGCTTGGCCTTCTCCAGATAGCGGAAGAAATCGCTGCTCGGATCTAGCACCAACACGTCACTCTTGTTCGCAAAGCTTTCACGGTAGGCGCGCAGGCTACGGTAGAACGCGTAGAACTCCTGATCCTGACCGTAGGCCTTGGAATAGATCGCCGAGGCTTGTGCATCACCATCACCACGGGCCTCTTCAGACTCACGATAGGCCTCGGCCAGCAGCACACGACGCTGGCGATCAGCGTCGGCACGAATACCCTCGGCCAGTTCGTTACCCTTGGCGCGGTGCTCACGTGCTTCACGTTCACGCTCGGTGCTCATGCGCTCGAACACGCTGCGGTTCACTTCTTTGGGCAGATCGATCGCCTTGACCCGAACATCGATGACTTCGATGCCCAACTCTTTCGCGGCCATCGTATTCAACGAAGCAGTGATATCCGCCATCAACGCATCACGCTCACCCGACACAACTTCGTGCAGAGTGCGCTTGCCGAACTGATCACGCAGGCCGGACTCCAGGCGACGCGACAGACGTTCATCGGCGATTTGCTTGAGACCGGATGTCGCGGTGTAGAAACGCTCAGCGTCCTTCACGCGCCATTTGGCGTAGGCATCGACCATGACGGCTTTCTTTTCCAGCGTCAGGAAACGCTGGGTAGGCGCATCGAGGGTCAGCAGACGACCGTCGAATTTACGCACCTGGTTCACATAAGGAACCTTCACATGCAGACCCGGTGGAACATCGGACTGAACCACACGACCGAATTGCAGCAATACCGCGCGCTCAGTCTGAGAGACGATGTAAAAGCTGTTCCACGCGACAATGGCCAGCACCACACAGACGATCAATGCAACCAGAGATTTATTGCTCATCAGCGAGTCTCCCTAGTACGCGTGTCACGTTGCTGTTGCATGTCCGCTGCCCTGGAGCCTGGGTCAACTGCCGTGGCGGCTGCGCCGGGTGCAGCACCGGTACCGTTACGACTGCTTTCGATCATTTTGTCCAACGGCAAGTAAAGAAGGTTGTTCTGACCTTTGTCGCCAGTCACGAGCACCTTGCTGGTATTGCTGAAGACTTCCTGCATGGTGTCCAGGTACAGACGCTCACGCGTGACTTCTGGCGCCTTGCGATACTCGGCAACCAGTTTGGTAAAGCGGTCGGCTTCACCCTTGGCGCGAGACACGACTTCGTCGCGGTAGCCGTTGGCATCTTCGACAATGCGCTGAGCTTGACCACGGGCTTCCGGGATTACGCCGTTGGCGTAGGTTTCAGCCTGATTGCGCGAACGTTGCTCGTCTTCACGGGCGCGGATCACGTCATCGAACGCTTCCTGAACCTCACGAGGCGCAGCAGCGCTTTGCACGTTCACTTGGGTCACTGTGATGCCGGTGCGATAGGTATCGAGGAAGCGTTGCAGACGCTCCTTGATCTCGCTGGCCATCAGTTCACGACCCTCGGTAAGCACCTGATCCATCGCGGTCGAGCCAACGACATGACGCAATGCGCTTTCAGTCGCATGTTGCAGGCTCACTTCCGGCTGATCGACGTTCAGCACGAAGTCCTGCAGGTTGGTGATTTTGTATTGCACGGTCAGTGGCACTTCAACGATGTTTTCGTCTTCGGTGAGCATCTGCCCTTGCTTGCTGTACGCACGTTCACGCGTCACGTTTTCGAGGTACTTGCGATCAAACGGCGGGAAATAGATATTCAAACCCGAACCGACTGTTTCGTAATACTTGCCAAAGCGCAGCACGACAGCCTGCTCTTGCTCATCGACCACATAAATGGCGTTGTAGAGCCAGATCGCGAGAAGCACGACAAGGCCGATACCGAGCAGCCCCATGCCGCCGCCTTTTCGGGAACCACCACCGCCGCCGCCATCGCCACTGCGTTTCTTACCACCACCGAACAACCCATTCAGGCTTTCCTGCAGCTTTCGGAAGGCCTCGTCGAGATCCGGTGGCCCCTTACGGTCGCCGCCCTTGCGCTTACCACCCCAAGGATCCTGATTATTCGAGTTGCCACCCGGCTCATTCCAAGCCATAGCGCTCTCCATCTGATAAAGCAAAGACGCGCCCGCGGCGCGCCGACCAATGCTACAGAATGCCTGCGAAAGCGATACAAGCGCTTTCCCAGGCTTTTATTGCAAAGTGTGTTGCTCGATGAATTCCAGCGGCTGCAGTCCTTCGCGACTCACCAGGCGATTGAATTCAACTCGCGGTAAACGTACTGCTAACAGGCTTGTGCCGTCTTCGTCATGCTCTTCACTCTGCACGGCACCCAGTTGAAAAAACTGAGCCCGCAGTCGAGCAAAACGCTGAGACAAGCGCAAGGTGCCGATGAACAAATCGTCACCCAACAGTTCGGAAATGGCTTGCTTGAGCAAATCAAGACCGCGACCATCACGGGCTGATACCCAGACCCTCTGCGGCTTTCCATCAGGATCGCGCTGAATCTGAGGCTCGACCCCTTCAAGCAGATCGAGTTTGTTATAGACCTCTAGTATCGGCAAGTCCTGGGCCCCGATCTCACCCAACACCGCCATCACCTGCTCGATCTGCTCCATGCGTTCAGGCGCATGAGCGTCAATCACGTGCAGCAGAAGGTCCGAGTTGCTTGACTCTTCAAGCGTCGCCCGAAAGGCCTCGACCAGTTTGTGTGGCAGATGGCGAATGAATCCCACCGTATCAGCCAGCACGATTGGCCCGAGGTCATTGAGTTCCAGACGACGCAAGGTCGGATCAAGGGTAGCGAACAGTTGATCAGCCGCGTAGACGTCAGAGTCGGTAACCGCATTGAACAGCGTCGATTTACCGGCGTTGGTATAGCCCACCAGTGAAACCGTAGGGATGTCAGCGCGTGAACGGCCGCGACGGGCCTGGTCACGCTGGCTGCGGACCTTCTCGAGACGACTTTTGATCTGGCGCACGCGCACCCGCAACAGGCGACGGTCGGTTTCCAGTTGGGTTTCACCGGGACCGCGCATGCCGATACCGCCACCCTGGCGCTCAAGGTGAGTCCAGCCGCGAACCAGACGCGTACTCATGTGGTCAAGCTGTGCCAGCTCGACCTGCAATTTGCCTTCATGAGTACGCGCACGTTGCGCGAAGATATCCAGAATCAACCCCGTGCGATCAAGCACGCGACACTCGAAAACGCGTTCGAGGTTGCGCTCCTGACTGGGTGTAAGGACGTGATTGAAGATGACGATATCGGCCTTTTCGACTTTGACCAGATCGCGTAACTCCTCGACCTTGCCGCTGCCGATCAGATACTTGGCCGTTGGCCGATGCCGTGGCACGTTGATAAACGCGACGGTATCGGCGCCTGCCGATGAAGCAAGTTCCTGGAACTCCTGCGGATCTTCGCGCGCCTCAGGGTCCTGACCATCCAAGTGAACGAGGATAGCCCGCTCACCACCTCCGTGGCGCTCAAAGAACAAAGCAGACTCCTATCAGGCGTTACCTGGCTCACCATCGCCCGCTTCGGATTCGGTTGCGCTAGGCAGACGAATTGGACGAACCGGTACAACAGTAGAGATGGCGTGCTTATAAACCATTTGGCTGACAGTGTTTTTCAGCAAAATGACGAACTGGTCAAAAGACTCGATCGTGCCTTGCAGCTTGATACCGTTTACCAGATAGATCGAAACCCCCACTTTTTCTTTACGTAAAGTGTTCAGGTAAGGGTCTTGTAGCGAATGCCCTTTTGACATGTGCCGCACTCCTTTAAGGATCAATAGAATAATTCGAAAATTTAGCTTGGGCCGTTACCCCCCAAGGATAGACGGCTATTGCAAGGACTCAGCTCAATATGGAGACCGATCCCAGGTATTTCAAGGTGCGTGGCAGATTGTCGCAAGCCAGGCTGTCCAACCAGTGTAAATCTTCCCAGCTTCGCAACCAGGTGAACTGCCGTTTGGCTAACTGTCGAGTGGCGATGATGCCTCGTTCCTGCATCTCGTCGCGGGTCAGCTTGCCATCCAGATGGTCCCAGACCTGGCGGTACCCTACAGCTCTTATAGACGGTAAGTTCGAATGCAAGTCACCCCTCGAACGTAACGCTACAACTTCTTCTACGAATCCTTGGTCAAGCATTTGCGTGAAACGTTGCGCGATGCGGTCATGCAATACCTTGCGATCCACCGGAGCGATCGCCAGATTTGCGACAGTATAGGGCAATTGATGACGGCCCGAAGCGGCTGCTTCAGTACTTTGCGCACTTTGTTGCTCACGATGTGTCGTCATGCTCAATCCGCTCACCCGATACACTTCCAGCGCACGAGACAATCGTTGCGGATCGTTAGGATGAATACGTGCCGCCGACACCGGGTCGATGGCTGCCAATTCATCATGTAGCGCCTGCCACCCCTTGCTTGCAGCCTCCGCCTCCAATTGAGCACGAACCTCTGGGTCCGCCGCTGGCATGTCCGCCAAGCCCTCCAATAGAGCCTTGAAATACAACATCGTGCCACCCACCAACAGCGGAATTTTTCCGCGCGCGGTGATATCCGCCATGGCGCTCAAGGCATCGCTGCGAAAATCAGCAGCCGAATAGCTTTGCGAGGGGTCGATAATGTCGATCAAACGGTGCGGAAACTCGGCCAGAATCGCTTTCGACGGCTTGGCGGTGCCGATGTCCATACCCCGATAAACCAACGCCGAGTCAACGCTGATCAGCTCGCAAGGCAGGACTTTGGTCAGCTCGATGGCCAGATCGGTTTTACCCGCGGCGGTCGGCCCCATCAAAAAAATGGCCGGAGGCAAAGCACTCATCAGCGACCGCGCAAGAATAGTTTGTCCAGATCATCCAGGCCTAGCTGGGTCCAGGTCGGTCTGCCGTGGTTGCATTGACCGCTACGTTCGGTGTTTTCCATGTCGCGCAACAGGCCGTTCATTTCCGGGATTGCCAAGCGCCGATTAGCTCGGATCGCGCCGTGGCAAGCCATGGTACCGAGCAGTTCGTTCATGTGGGCCTGCACTCGGTCACTGGTGCCGTATTCCATCAAGTCAGCCAGCACGTCCTGGACCAAACGATTAGCCTCGGCCTGCTTGAGCAACGCAGGGATCTGCCGGATCGCCAGGGTTTCTGGACCAAGACGCTGCAGTTCAAAACCCAATTTCTGGAAGGTTGCGAGGTGCTCTTCGGCGCAATCGGCTTCACGTTGACTCACCGCCAACGATTCAGGCACCAACAGTGGCTGGCCGCTCAGGCCTTCGCTGGCCATGGCGACCTTCAGGCGTTCGTACATGATCCGCTCATGAGCGGCGTGCATGTCCACCAGCACCAGGCCATGGGCGTTCTCGGCAAGAATGTAGATACCCTTGAGCTGAGCCAACGCATAACCGAGCGCAGGCACGTCGCCATTGGACTCGGGCAACGTAACAGGAACAGCACCATCAACCTGCACTGCACTCGGCAGCGGCGCGAAAAACTCTCGATAAGCAGCCTGCGCCTCGGCGGCGGGCAATACTGCCCCAGGACGCGGCGTGTACTGATATTGATAACCGGCACCGCTGCCCGACCCCGCAGGTCGGCTTGAAGCATCACCTTGTGGTTGCTCCAGCAGACTATTGGCCAGCCCCATTTCGCCCTGGGGGCCGAACTCACCCGCTTGCGGGCCGGTCGGGCGCACCAGCGCAGTTACAGATGTCGTACCCGCCAGTTGATCTTCTGGACGCACATCACCGAGCGCACGGTGCAGCGTGCCGTAAAGGAAGTCGTGAACCGTACGCCCGTCACGAAAGCGCACTTCGTGTTTGGTCGGGTGAACATTGACGTCGACCACTGCCGGATCAACTTCAAAGAACAGCACAAACGTTGGATGGCGGCCGTTGAACAGCACATCGCGATAAGCCTGGCGCACGGCATGGGCGACCAGCTTGTCGCGAACAGCCCGGCCGTTAACGAAGAAATACTGCAAGTCGGCTTGACTGCGCGAGAAGGTCGGCAACCCGACCCAACCCCATAGTTTCAGGCCATTGCGCTCAACCTGGATCGGCAGCGCCTGCTCCAGAAAGCCCGACCCACAGATAGTCGAAACACGCCGGGCACGGGCGACGTCATCATGCGCTTCGTGCAGGCTGAGAATGGTTTTACCGTTGTGCCGCAGATGAAATGCCACATCGAAACGCGCCAACGCCATGCGCTTGATGACTTCCTGCAGGTGGTCAAATTCGGTTTTTTCGGCCTTCAAAAACTTGCGGCGTGCCGGCGTGTTGAAAAACAGATCGCGTACTTCCACCGAAGTCCCGACCGGATGCGCGGCGGGCTGTACCCGGGATGCCATGTCCCGGCCTTCGGTCTCCACCTGCCAGGCCTGATCGGCATTACGCGTGCGAGACGTCAACGTCAGGCGTGCGACCGAGCTGATCGACGCCAGTGCCTCCCCTCGAAAACCAAGACTCATCACGCGCTCAAGGTCTTCCAGGTCGCGAATCTTGCTGGTGGCGTGTCGCGCCAGCGCCAGCGGCAGATCATCCGAAGAGATACCGCCACCGTCGTCGCGCACACGCAGCAACTTGATGCCGGCTTGCTCGACGTCGATATCGATGCGCCGTGCGCCGGAGTCCAGGCTGTTTTCCAGCAACTCCTTGATCACTGACGCGGGACGCTCAACCACCTCGCCCGCAGCGATCTGGTTTGCCAGACGTGGGCTGAGCAGTTCAATGCGTGCGGTTTTGGCCTCGGGATTGTCTGGTTGCATGACCGCAGCTTCGAATCCAGATTCATCCAACAACAAATCGGTCACGGCTCACCCGCCAGGTCCGTGCTCGGAATCTTCAGGTCCTGGCCGACTTTCAGCTCATCGGACTTAAGCTCGTTGGCATTGCGCAGGGCCCCCGCACTCATGTCGTAGCGCGCCGCCAACATGGCCAAGGTTTCGCCCGGGCGCACCACGTGGTTACGCGCGCCCATCGCGAGTTTGCCAGTATCGCGAAGCCAGGCGATGTAAGTGCCTTGCGGCGGATTCTGCTGGAAGAACTGCCTCACACCGGCAGTGATCGAACGGGCCAACGCTTGCTGGTGGCTGGCGCCTTGCAGCTTATTGGCCTCGGCGGCATTAGAGATGAATCCGGTTTCGACCAGGATAGACGGGATGTCCGGCGATTTCAGCACCATGAATCCGGCTTGCTCGACGCGGGACTTGTGCAGCGAGGTTACTCGACCGATGTTGCTCAAGACCTTTTGACCGACATTAAGGCTGGAGGTCAAGGACGCGGTCATCGACAGGTCAAGCAACACACCTGCAAGCATCCGGTCTTTATCGTCCAGGCTCACAGCGCCCGCGCCACCAATCAAGTCGGAACGGTTTTCACTGTCTGCCAACCAGCGAGCGGTTTCAGAGGTCGCCCCGCGTTCGGATAGCGCAAACACCGACGCGCCGAATGCCGCAGACGAAGGCGCGGCGTCGGCATGAATAGAGACAAACAAATCGGCGCCCTTGGCCCGAGCAATCTCGGTGCGCTTGCGCAGCGGAATGAAGTAGTCGCCGGTGCGTGTCAGTTCGGCGCGATAGCCTTTCTCGGCGCTGATCTGGCGCTGCAGTTCCTTGGCGATCGACAGCACCACGTTTTTCTCTTTCTGCCCTTGCCCGCCAGAAGCACCAGGGTCTTCGCCGCCATGACCGGCGTCGATGACGACAACGATGTCGCGCTTACCGTTCGGCACAGGCATCAGCTTGATTTCAGGCTTGGAAGGGCTTACAGGCACAGCAGGTGCGGTGTTGGCAGCGGTGTCCGGGATGGTCGAGATAGGCGTCGGATTGGCGGCCGCCGCGCTATCGAACAGGTCAACGACCAAGCGGTTGCCGTACTGCTGGTTCGGCGCCAGGGTGAAGCTTTTCGGGATCACGGCCTTTTTCAGATCGATGACCACGCGCAAACTGTCCGGCGTGCGTTGAGCCGAACGCATGCTGGTGATCGGGGTGTTAGCGCTGGAAACGTTCAGCGAACCACCCAACGTCGCGCCATTGATGTCGATGACCAGGCGATCAGGCGATTCCAGGGTGAATACGCTGGCCTGAACCGGACCAGAGAGGTCGAAAACCAGCCGTGTGTTATCCGGTGCGCGCCATAAGCGGACACTTCGTACCTGTGAAGCAGCCAACGCATCGAGAGCCAATGTCGTCAGCAACAATCCCATCACAGTAACCAGCGCGCGCATGCGCATACCTAACCCCATATCTATTTGAATTTCAACGCCAAAGCGGCACACCACGCCTCGCCACGCGAGCCTTCCGGGCTTAGAGTCAGCGTTCGACCTTCATCATGCGGCCTAATGGTAATGGTCAGGTCAGGCTTTGGCAAAAAGCCTGCCCCTAGACGAGGCCACTCAATCAGGCAGAGCGCTTGCCCTTCAAAATAATCGCGGATGCCCAGGAATTCTAGCTCTTCTGGATCAACAAGTCGGTAAAGATCAAAGTGATACGCGCGATATCTCCCAATTTCGTAAGGTTCGACCAGGGTAAAAGTCGGGCTTTTTACTGCGCCCACATGGCCCAGTCCACGAATGATTCCGCGCGAAAGCGTGGTCTTGCCTGCGCCAAGGTCGCCCTCAAGAAAAATAATCCCATTAGATTCAGTCACTTGGGCTATTTGTGCGCCAAAATCCGTCATGGCTTCTTCACCGACCACGTGCAGGGTTAGCTCAGACACGGTTGTTGCTCCTCCAGCAGCGCACGGATTACAGGAATCAGATCAGCGGCAGCCAGTCCTCGACCCAACTGACCCACTTGCTCGCCTGCTTTGGCGTGCAACCAGACCGCCAGACAGGCAGCGTCGAACGCCGACATTTTTTGCGCTATGAATGCCCCGATAACACCCGCCAGTACATCACCCAACCCTCCCGTCGCCATCGCGGGATGGCCGTGATCGCACAAAGCGAGATCGCCCTTCGGGTTAGCAATCAGGCTGCCCATACCTTTGAGCACACACACGGCGTTGAATTTCTGCGCCAGAGCGCGCGCCGCTGCTGGACGGTCGGCTTGGATCTCCTGGGTGCTGACGCCCAACAACCGCGCCGCCTCGCCAGGATGCGGCGTAATCACGCAATCCTTGGGCAACTGCACTCGCCCTTCAGCCAATTGATTAAGCGCATCGGCGTCCCATACTTGCGGCCGGTCCGCGTTAGCGGCGGCCGATAACAAGCTGCGCCCCCAACTGTGCTGCCCCAGGCCGGGACCGACCACCAACACAGTTGCAGGCTCGATCAACGCCATGAGCTGATTGGCCGAACTGATACCCGTACTCATGACTTCGGGAAACCTGGTCAATGCAGCCGAGACATGCTCGGGGCGGGTCGCCAGCGTGACCATTCCCGCACCGCTGCGTAGGGTGCTTTCGGTGGACAGCAACGCCGCGCCGGCAAAGCCATGATCACCGCCAATGACCAATACCCGCCCAAACATGCCCTTATGAGCCGTGCGAGGACGCGGCGCCAGCTTCGGCAAATTAAATGTATCGAGACGTTTAACGCTCACAGGTACGTGCGCAACGATCGCAGGATCGGCCTGAAGATCGTCAAAGACCAACTCGCCCACTAGATCTGCCGCATCTGCGGTGAACAATCCCACTTTGAGGCCGATGAACGTGACGGTCAGGTCCGCACGCACGGCCACACCAAGGGTGCGCCCGGTATCAGCGCTCAAACCCGAAGGAATATCGACGGCAGCGACTAGCAGACCGCTGTCGTTAATGGCCTGGATAGCGCAGGCATAAGGCTCGCGAACATCGCCATTGAGGCCCGTTCCGAGCAAGGCATCCAGCACGACGCCTTCCAGAGATTGTTGCGTCCATGGCGCAATGCCAACTCCCGTGCCGAGCGCTTCTTTATAAGCATCCTTGGCATCGCCGGTCAGGGCCGAAGTGTCACCGACGGCCAATACCTTGACCTGCCAGCCTGCACGCTGCGCCAGCGCGGCAACCAGATAACCATCGCCTGCGTTATTACCGCGCCCGGCCAATACTGTCATGTGAGCGGCATCCGGCCAGCGACGACGCACCGCGCGCCATGCCGCATGAGCGGCGCGCTGCATCAGTTCGAAGCCTGGCGTGCCAGCTGCGATCAAGCGAGAATCGAGGTCGCGCGCTTGCGCGGCACTGTACAGTGCGTCGGGTAATGGGGGTTTGCTGTACAACATACGTTTATGCGCTCCGATGTCTGGCAGAATTATACGCACCTGCGCCCCGGTGTCCTCTTCGCATGACCGCTATCACTGTTGATCCATCCTCATCCTCGACATTGTTGACGAGCACTGAACTGAACGACCTTGCCCAATCGATCAAGGTGTGGGGCCGTGAGCTGGGTTTTCAGCAGGTCGGTATCTCAGGGCTGGACCTGGCGGAACATGAGCAACATCTGCAGCGCTGGCTCGACGCCGGTTATCACGGCGAGATGGACTATATGGCAGCCCACGGCAGCAAACGTTCGCATCCCGACGAACTGGTGCCGGGTACGTTGCGAGTGGTTTCCCTGCGCATGGACTATCTGCCGGGCGATACCGAAATGGCGCACAGGCTTACCGAGCCAGAGAAAGCCTACGTTTCGCGCTATGCACTGGGACGCGACTATCACAAATTGATCCGCAAGCGCGTGCAGCAACTGGCCGAACGCATTCAACAGGCCATCGGCCCATTCGGCTTCAGGGCATTCGTCGACAGCGCACCCGTACTGGAAAAGGCCATTGCCGAGCAGGCCGGGCTTGGCTGGATCGGCAAAAACACCTTGGTGCTCAACCGCAAGGCCGGCAGTTACTTTTTCCTGAGCGAATTGTTCGTTGACCTGCCGCTGCCGGTCGATCCGCCGCATACGACCGAACATTGCGGACGCTGCACAGCCTGTCTGGATATTTGCCCGACAAATGCATTCGTCGGCCCCTACGTGCTGGATGCGCGGCGTTGTATTTCTTACCTGACCATCGAACTGAAAACCTCCATACCCGAAGAGCTGCGCTCGATGATCGGCAATCGGGTGTTCGGCTGTGACGACTGTCAGATTGTCTGCCCGTGGAACCGCTTTGCTCGGCCAACCGACCAAAACGACTTCAAACCACGACATAACCTCGACAACGCCGGATTGGCCGAGCTGTTTTTGTGGGACGAGCAGACGTTCCTGAGCAATACCGAGGGTTCGCCATTGCGGCGAGCGGGATATGAGCGCTGGTTAAGGAATCTGGCGGTGGGGCTTGGCAATGCACCGTCGACGATTCCCGTGCTTGAAGCGCTGCGCGCACGGCAAGCGCACCCATCAGAGATGGTTCGCGAGCATGTGGAGTGGGCGCTCAACCAGCATCAGCAGCGTCACTGACCCGCGAGAGCCTGCGAACAGTTTGCGCAGGCAATGCATCGATTAACGGGGCCTGCCGTGTTCGCGAGCCAGCCCCGCTTGAGCAGAATGTCTTCGTCAATGTCCATTTGCGTAGACAAACCTGGGCAGTTCACGGCAGAAAATCAGACCTTGATGAAGTGCTCGCGATAGAACCGCAGCTCGGCAATGGATTCGCGAATATCGTCCAGCGCCAAGTGTGTGCTGCCCTTGTTGAATTTCAGCTCCGGCGACCAGCGCGCAGCCAGCTCCTTAAGCGTCGACACATCCAGGTTGCGGTAATGGAAATAATGTTCCAGCGTCGGCATGCGCTTATAAAGAAAGCGACGGTCCTGACAGATACTGTTGCCGCAAATCGGCGAACTGCGCTCCGGCACCCATTGCTTGATGAACTCCAGCGTCATGGCCTCGGCTTCGTCGTTGGAGATCGTGCTTTCGCGAACCCTTTGCGTCAGGCCAGAGCCCCCGTGCTGACGGGTGTTCCACTCGTCCATGCCTGCCAACAGCTCGTCGCTCTGATGCACGGCAATCACCGGACCTTCGGCCAGCGTGTTCAATTCGCTGTCGGTGATGATGGTGGCCATCTCGATGATGACGTCGTTATCGGGGTCCAGACCGGTCATTTCCAGGTCGATCCAGATCAGGTTTTGCTTGCTCTGCATATATTGGCTCCTCAACGTAGGCGCGCAGTTTAGCCTAGCCGGGCGTGCTAGACTCGCCGCGTCTCAACCTACCAGTCGCATTACGCAACATAAAACGGAACATCCATGGCCAAACGCCAACTCAATCGTCGTCAAAACTGGCGCATCGAAAAGATTCAAGGCGAGCGCGCAGCCCGTGCCGCCAAGCGTGAATCCCAGACACTGGAATCACTAGAAGGCGGCGACCTTGGTCCCGAGCAAACAGGCTTGGTCATTGCGCACTTCGGTGTGCAGGTGGAAGTCGAGGCGCAGGAAGGTGAACTGAGCGGTCAGGTGTTCCGCTGCCACTTGCGCGCCAACCTGCCAGCGCTAGTCACGGGTGATCGTGTCGTCTGGCGCGCTGGCAATCAGGGCATTGGCGTGATCGTTGCGCAATTGCCACGTGGTACCGAACTTTGCCGCCCGGACAGCCGCGGCCAGCTCAAGCCAGTGGCGGCCAACGTCGACTTGATCGTGATCGTGTTCGCACCAATGCCAGAGCCACACGCCAACCTGATCGACCGCTATCTGGTAGCGGCCGAGCATGCGGGGATTCGCCCGCTGCTATTGCTGAACAAATTCGATCTGATCGATGAGCAGAACGCCCCGGCGCTCAACGCTTTGCTGGCGGTGTATCGGCAGTTGGGTTATCCGGTGCTGGAAGTCTCCGCGCATCACGGTGATGGCATGCAACAGCTACAAGCGCAGTTGGATGGACACATCAGTGTGTTCGTCGGGCAATCGGGCGTGGGGAAATCATCGCTGGTCAACAGCCTGCTGCCTGAAGTCGGCACACGGGTCGGCCCGCTGTCGGAACTGTCCGGTCAAGGCACGCACACCACGACTACTGCCCGGCTGTTCCACTTCCCGCGTGGCGGCGACCTGATTGACTCTCCCGGCATTCGTGAATTCGGTCTGGGCCATGTCAGCCGCGCCGATGTGGAAGCCGGCTTCATCGAGTTCAACGACCTGATCGGCACCTGCCGCTTCCGCGACTGCAAGCATGACCGCGAGCCCGGATGCGCGCTGCTCAAGGCATTGGAAGACGGCCGAATACAGCAACAACGAATGAACAGCTAT
>NZ_DASWOT010000161.1:0-20634 GCF_036404235.1 Pseudomonas sp. | reverse complement strand
TTTCGAACGCTTTGAAGTTGGCGATGTTGCGTGGCAGCACCGAATCATCGTTGTCGCGATAGTAGGTTTTGCACAGCTCGACGATGGTGCGGCCAGCTTGCAGGAACAGCTCTTCGCGGTCGCTGTGGGTCGCGAGTGTCGAGCCGTTGCCCGGCAACGCGAGGCCCAGCGCTTCGGTCAGGCAGTTCATCGAGTTGGCGGTGAACATGCCGGAGCACGATCCGCAGGTCGGGCAGGCGCTGCGCTCGTACTCGGCGACTTTCTCGTCGCTGGCACTGGAATCGGCGGCGATGACCATTGCATCAACCAGATCCAGGCCGTGGCTGGCGAGCTTGGTCTTGCCAGCTTCCATCGGGCCACCGGACACGAAGATCACCGGAATGTTCAGGCGCAAGGCAGCCATCAACATGCCAGGGGTGATCTTGTCGCAGTTGGAGATGCAGACGATGGCGTCGGCGCAGTGGGCGTTGACCATGTATTCGACCGAGTCGGCAATGATCTCGCGGCTGGGCAGCGAATACAGCATGCCGTCGTGGCCCATGGCGATGCCGTCATCCACGGCAATGGTGTTGAATTCCTTAGCCACACCGCCTGCGCGTTCGATTTCACGGGCGACCAGTTGACCCAGATCCTTTAGGTGTACGTGCCCCGGTACGAATTGGGTGAACGAGTTGGCAATGGCAATGATGGGCTTCTTGAAATCTTCGTCCTTCATTCCGGTGGCGCGCCACAAGGCACGCGCTCCGGCCATATTGCGGCCATGGGTAGACGTTTTCGAACGGTAATCTGGCATTTGGGCACTCCGGCTAATCGGCTAATCGAGGAAGGGAGTGAGCTTCTAGTGACGTCGTTTGCAAATGGCAGTGACCGGATGCAGCGAATAACCGATAGCGTCGCAGGATCGCCGCGCGCTCGGCCTGAGCTCATAAACCCGCCGGGGGATGACTGGCGATGAATAGCGGTGATTCTACACCTGTCAGCGGGAGAGGGAATGGTTAGCTCGCCCGACTATTCTCGGCGAATTCAAATGCGAATCACCAGCAAGCTTGCGCTCATCAACTGCGGTACTTGTTCTGGCCATTAATCGGCCCGCAAACATCAAAGCCCAAGCACAAACCGACATTGCGTTATCATGCGCGGCCTGAATTACGCCTTAGGTTGGTTTTGCAATGTTGGCTTTTGTGATCCCGGATCGTCGATGAACGCGGCGGTCAATACAGATCTTTCCATGGAGCGTGTTCGCACGGGTGTGCGCCCTGCCGATCGCCTGGGTTTTACCTTGCTTGTTGCAGCGCTTGTGCATTTGGCGTTGATCCTTGGCGTGGGCTTCACCTTCGCCAAACCGGAAAAAATCAGCCAGACCCTGGAAATCACCCTCGCCCCGTTCAAAAGCGACATCAAACCCAAGGACGCGGATTTCCTTGCCCAGGAGAATCAACAAGGCAGCGGCACCCTGGACGAGAAAGCGGTGCCCAAGATCACTGAAATCGCGCCTTACCAAGACACCCAGATCAATAAAGTCACGCCGCCTCCTTCCGCCAAACAGGTGGTAAAGCAAGAAGCACCGAAGACTGCTGTCGCTACCAAGGCGCCGGCCAAGCAAAAGACCGTCGCCAAACGCGAAGAGGTCAAGCCCGAAGAAGCCAGGAAAGCTGCCCCGACCTTTGACAGCAGCCAGTTGAACGACGAAATCGCCAGCCTGGAAGCTGAGCTGTCGAACGAGCAGCAAGCCTACGCCAAGCGTCCGAAGATCCACCGCCTGAGCGCGGCATCGACCATGCGTGACAAGGGCGCCTGGTACAAGGAAGACTGGCGCAAGAAGATCGAGCGCATCGGTAATTTGAATTACCCCGAAGAGGCCCGACGCCAACAGATCTACGGCAACCTGCGGATGATGGTGTCGATCAACCGGGATGGCTCCCTGTACGAAGTATTGATTCTGGAGTCATCCGGTCAGCCGTTGCTGGATCAGGCGGCGCAAAAGATTGTACGTCTGGCGGCGCCATTTGCGCCGTTTACCGGCGATCTGGCAGACATCGACCGCCTGGAAATCATCCGTACCTGGAAATTTGCGCGCGGAGACAAGCTTTCCAGCAATTGAATACGCATGGGTAGGCGCGGGGCTTGTCCCGTGAGCGGCCGGGGACCGGTCGTAAACCTGCCATTTCGGCATTCCGGGTACACCGCATGCACTGGTTTTTACTGCCGCTTCGCGCCAGATCGCGGGACAATCCACGCTCCTACACGCTCCTACAAGTATTGCGCGCTACCGAGTAAACCAGAACCACGTCTTAAATATACAAAACCTGTTAGATCTGCCAGTTGTCAGCACTGGCCCGCAGCGCCACACTAGGGCTCATGAAAAACGTCTCCCCGTCATACCTCAAGCATCAGTTTCTGATCGCCATGCCCCATATGCATGACCAGAATTTCGCGCAGACCTTGACCTATATCGTCGAGCATAACGCCAGTGGCGCCATGGGGCTGGTGATTAACCGCCCGCAGAACCTGTCACTGGCTGACATTCTTGAGCAGTTGCGACCGGAAATGGTTCCGCCCGTGCGCTGCCAGCATATCCCCATTCATATGGGTGGTCCGGTTCAGACCGACCGAGGTTTCGTGCTGCACCCCCCTGGGCAGATCTTCCAGGCTACGGTCGATCTGGGCGGCGTCTCGCTGTCGACCTCTCAAGATGTGCTGTTTTCGATTGCCGACGGCTACGGCCCTGATCAAAACCTGATCACCCTCGGCTACGCTGGCTGGGATGCAGGCCAGTTGGAAGCAGAATTCGCCGCCAACGCCTGGCTGAATTGCGCGTTTGACCCGGCCATCCTGTTTGAAGTCGACAGCGAGCTGCGCCTTGATGCCGCCGCCGCCAAGCTCGGCATCAACCTGAATTTACTGACCAGCCAAGCAGGTCACGCCTGATGGCTGGCTTGCGCCTGCTACTGGGTTTCGACTACGGCACCAAACAGATCGGCGTTGCGGTCGGCCAGGTGATTACCGGCCAGGCCCGCGAGTTGTGTACCTTGAAAGCGCAAAATGGCGTCCCGGATTGGGACAAGGTCCAGGCCTTGATCACCGAATGGAAGCCCGACGCAATCGTGGTCGGCCTGCCGTTGAACATGGACGGCACGCCGAGCGAGATGAGCGCCCGCGCTGAAAAGTTCTCGCGCAAGCTCAACGGTCGCTTCAACCTGCCGGTTTACACCCACGATGAACGCCTGACCACCTTTGAAGCCAAGGGTGAGCGTATGGCTCGTGGCGGTCAACGCGGCAGTTATCGGGATAACCCGGTGGACGCCATTGCGGCTGCATTACTGCTGCAAGGCTGGTTGGAAGCCAACACCGCGTTATTCAATGCCTGACGCTTTGCGCTATACCGAATTCGTGTTTTAGCCCGAGCGCTCACGCGAGCGTCCTCGGGCACCTGAAGGAGCAATCATGAGCCTGCCCAGCCCCGCCGATTTGATCAGCCAGATGGCGATCGATCTGAAAGCGCATTTGAAAAAACGTGGGATCAGCGAGCCACGTTTCATTGGCATCCGCACCGGTGGCGTGTGGGTCGCACAAGCTCTGTTGCAAGAGTTGGGCAATGATTCGGCACTTGGCACGCTGGACGTCTCCTTCTATCGCGACGACTTCAGCCAGAACGGCCTGCACCCACAAGTGCGTCCTTCCGAGCTGCCGTTCGAGATAGAAGGCCAGCATTTGATCCTGATCGATGACGTATTAATGAGTGGCCGCACGATTCGCGCAGCGCTCAACGAACTGTTCGACTATGGCCGCCCGGCCAGCGTGACCCTGGTCTCGTTGCTCGATCTGGACGCTGGTGAGTTGCCGATTCGCCCCAACGTGGTCGGCGCGACACTGTCGCTGGCGCCTAACGAACGCGTGAAGCTGTCCGGCCCGACGCCGCTGACGCTTGAGCTGCAAGACCTTTCCACCGATTCCACAGCCCTCTAGCCGCCCTCTAACAAAGAGTCCTTTGCGATGACGCCTCTCGACGCCAAGCGCCCGCTGCAGCTCAACCATCAGGGTCAGCTGCAACATTTCCTCTCGCTCGACGGCTTGCCCCGCGAGCTGCTCACCGAAATCCTCGACACCGCTGATTCGTTTCTGGAAGTCGGTGCGCGGGCCGTGAAGAAGGTCCCGCTGTTGCGCGGCAAGACCGTGTGCAACGTGTTCTTCGAGAACTCGACGCGCACCCGCACCACCTTTGAATTGGCGGCCCAGCGGCTGTCGGCGGACGTCATCACCCTGAACGTGTCGACCTCCTCGACCAGCAAGGGCGAAACGCTGTTCGACACCCTGCGCAACCTGGAAGCCATGGCCGCCGACATGTTCGTCGTGCGCCACGGCGACTCGGGCGCAGCGCACTTCATCGCTGAGCACGTCTGCCCGCAGGTTGCGATCATCAACGGCGGCGACGGTCGTCACGCGCACCCGACCCAAGGCATGCTCGACATGCTGACCATTCGCCGCCACAAAGGCAGCTTTGAGAACCTTTCGGTAGCCATCGTCGGCGATATCCTGCATTCACGCGTCGCGCGCTCGAACATGATCGCGCTCAAGGCGCTGGGCTGCCCGGATATCCGCGTGATCGCCCCCAAGACCCTGCTGCCGGTCGGCGTCGAGCAATATGGTGTGAAGGTTTACACCGATCTGGCTGAAGGCCTGAAGGACGTTGACGTGGTGATCATGCTGCGCCTGCAACGCGAACGCATGTCGGGCGGCCTGCTGCCAAGCGAAGGCGAGTTCTACCGCCTGTTTGGCCTGACCACCGCGCGCCTGGCCGGTGCCAAGCCGGATGCCATCGTCATGCACCCCGGCCCGATCAACCGTGGTGTGGAAATCGAATCAGCCGTGGCCGATGGCGCGCACTCGGTCATTCTCAATCAAGTCACCTACGGCATCGCCGTGCGCATGGCCGTGTTGTCCATGGCCATGAGCGGCCAGACCGCACAACGCCAGTTCGAGCAGGAGAACGCGCAGTGAAGTTCAGCATCCTCGGCGCTCGCGTCATCGACCCTAGCAGCGGTCTGGATCAAGTCACCGACCTGCATCTGGAAGCCGGCAAAGTACTCGCCGTTGGTGCAGCGCCAGCGGGGTTCGTCGCCTCACAAACCATCGACGCCACTGGCCTGATTGCCGCGCCGGGGCTGGTCGATCTCAACGTCTCTCTGCGCGAGCCGGGCTACAGCCGCAAAGGCAGCATCGCCAGCGAAACCCGCGCCGCCGCCGCCGGTGGCGTGACCAGCCTGTGCTGCCCGCCACGGACTAAACCCGTTCTGGATACCTCCGCTGTTGCCGAGCTGATTCTCGACCGCGCCCGTGAGGCCGGACACAGCAAGGTGTTCCCGATTGGCGCGCTGAGCAAAGGTCTGGAAGGCGAGCAACTGGCCGAACTGATCGCGCTGCGTGACGCGGGTTGTGTGGCGTTCACCAACGGTCTGGTGAGTTTTCGCAGCAACCGTACCTTGTGTCGCGCACTGGAGTACGCCGCGACGTTCGACCTGACGGTGATCTTCAATTCGCAGGATTACGATTTGGCCGAAGGCGGCTTGGCCCATGACGGTCCGACTGCGGCCTTCCTCGGCTTGCCAGGCATCCCGGAAACGGCTGAAACCGTGGCATTGGCGCGCGATTTGTTGCTGGTCGAGCAAAGCGGCGTGCGAGCGCACTTCGCCCAACTGACCAGCGCACGCGGCGTCGAGCTGATTGCCCAGGCGCAGGCGCGTGGTCTGCCGGTAACAGCGGACGTCGCGCTGTATCAGCTGATTTTGACTGACGAAGCACTGATCGACTTCTCCAGCGTTTATCACGTGCAGCCGCCGCTACGCACCCGCGCAGACCGCGATGCACTGCGCGAAGGCGTGAAGTCAGGCGTGATTCAGGCGATTTCGAGCCATCACCAGCCCCATGAGCGTGATGCTAAGCTGGCGCCATTCGGCGCAACTGAGCCGGGCATCAGCAGCGTCGAACTGTTGCTGCCCCTGGCGATGACGCTGGTTGCCGATGGCTTGCTTGATTTACCGACGCTACTGGCGCGCCTGAGCGCAGGGCCTGCTGCGGCGTTGCGTTTGCCTGCTGGGCAATTGGCTGCCGGGTCGCCAGCGGATCTGCTGCTGTTCGACCCCACAGCCTCCACCGTTGCCGGTGAGCAATGGCTGTCCAAGGGCGAAAACTGTCCGTTCCTTGGGCATTGCCTGCCGAGTGCGGTGAAGTACACGTTTGTGGATGGGCGGATCAGCTATATCGCCTGAACACCCTGAAACTCCCTTGTGCAGCTGTCGAAGGCGGCGATAAGACCGAAACGGTTTTCAGCAGATCGAAACCACTTCGCAACCTTCGGCAGCTTCACAGGGATTAGCGTCTATAGGTCGAGCGTCACTCAGCCGTGGAGGGCTTCTCCCACAGGTTGATCCCGCCTTCCACTGCAAAGCGGTCGATTTCGGCCAGTTCTTCTGCGCTGAATTCGAGGTTTTTCAGTGCGCCGACGTTTTCGACGATCTGCTCCGGATGGCTCGCGCCAATCAACGAAGACGTTACCCGGGGATCGCGCAGGGTCCAGGCCAAGGCCATTTGCGCCAGGCTCTGGCCACGACGTTTGGCGATCTCGTTCAAGGCGCGCACATGGGCAATGTTCTGCTCGGACAGGTGCGATGCCTGCAACGAGCCACCTCCCGGACGATTGACCCGCGCATCCTTTGGGATGCCGTTCAGGTATTTGTCTGACAGCAGGCCTTGGGCCAGTGCGGTAAAGGCAATCACCCCTGCGCCGAGCTCGTCGGTTGCATCCAACAGGTCCTTCTCGACCCAACGATTGAGCATGTTGTAGGCCGGTTGGTGGATCAGCAGCGGGACTTTCCACTCTTTCAACAGGGCGGCCATTTCTCGGGTTTTAGAGCCTGAATAAGACGAGATACCGATATACAACGCCTTGCCCTGCTGCACGGCCGTAGCCAGCGCACTGGCGGTTTCTTCCAGCGGGGTGTCCGGGTCGAAGCGATGGGAATAAAAAATATCGACGTAATCGAGCCCCAGGCGCTGCAGGCTTTGATCAAGGCTTGCGAGCACGTATTTGCGTGAACCGCCGCCCTGACCATACGGCCCTGGCCACATGTCCCAACCGGCTTTAGTGGAGATGATCAACTCATCGCGATACTGCGCAAAGTCTTCCTTGAGCAGGTGCCCGAAGTTGACCTCTGCACTGCCATACGGTGGGCCGTAGTTGTTGGCGAGGTCGAAATGGTTAATGCCGTGATCGAACGCGGTGCGCAGCATGGCGCGTTGGGTGTCGATTGGCGTGCTGTCGCCGAAGTTGTGCCACAGGCCCAGTGACAGCGCGGGTAAAACTAACCCGCTACGCCCAACGCGACGATAAGGGATAACGTCGTAACGGTTTTCAGCAGCTATGTAGGTCATCGAATCCTCTCTTTTGGTCTGAACTGGCTAAGATTTCGGCGGCCTACTTCTGGCTCCCGTCATCATGCTGCAGACTCGCCTGATTCACGTTGCTGCCCGGCGGCACGCCACGGGTCAGCCAGACGTTGCCGCCAATGGTCGAGCCCTTGCCGATGGTGATACGTCCCAGAATCGTCGCGCCGGCATAAATCACCACGTCGTCCTCAACGATTGGATGACGCGCATGACCCTTCTGCAACTGACCGTCTTCGTCTGCCGGGAAGCGTTTGGCGCCCAGCGTCACAGCCTGGTAAATACGCACCCGCTCGCCAATGATTGCCGTTTCACCAATGACCACACCCGTCCCGTGATCGATGAAGAAGCTCGGGCCGATCTGCGCGCCAGGGTGAATGTCGATTCCGGTGGCCGAGTGCGCGAGTTCCGAACTGATCCTGGCCAGCAGCGGCAGGCCATTGCGATACAAATGATGCGCCAGCCGGTGATGGATCACCGCCAGAATCCCCGGATAGCACAACAACACCTCGTCGACGCTGCGCGCAGCCGGGTCGCCGTGATAGGCCGCGAGCACGTCGGTGTCGAGAATCTTGCGTATCGCTGGCAATGCACTGGCGAAGTCCTGGATCAGACGCTCGGCATGCACGTCCGCACAACTGGCATCTTCGCCGCGTTGGCGCGCGACATAGCGCAGCTCCAGCCGCGCTTGCTCCAACAACGAATTAAGCGCGACATCCAGCGTGTGTCCGACGTAGAAGTCTTCGCTTTCCTCTCGTAGATCCACAGGCCCCAGGCGCATAGGGAACAAGGCACCACTCAAGGCCTCGAGGATGTCACGCAGCGCTTCTCGGGATGGCAGCTCGCGACCGCCTTTCTCGCCACTGACGCGACCGTTTCGAGTGCGCCACTCATCACGCGCAGCGCGCAATTCACTAACGATCCGATGCAGTTGCCAATGACCCGTTACACCCTCGTCACATGCATCTGAAGACGGTTCGGGAATAGTGCTCACGCAGATTTCTCCTCAGTTTGACGATGGTTTCGTTCAATGACTTCTCAGCCAAGACGCGGCTCACGGTTGGGTCACTCTACGGTAAACTTTTGTGTCGAAAAAATACCAATTTTAGTAGGGCTTTAGAGAATCTACCGTCAGTAATCGTTTGGTTGCCCTGTAAGAACAGTCTGCCTATAGTCCTGCGACTCACTGAAGATTGACCGCCATCATGATGAAACAACAACTTTCCCACTTTAATCGTCTGCAATTGCTGAATGCCCCTACTGCGCTGGAAAAGCTTGAACGTCTGTCAATCTGGGCAGGGCGCGACCTCTACGTCAAACGTGACGACGTTACGCCGCTTGCGCTGGGTGGCAACAAATTGCGCAAGCTTGAGTACCTTGCCGCCGATGCATTGGCACAGGGCGCAGACACGCTGATCACCGCCGGTGCGATCCAGTCCAACCATGTACGTCAGACCGCAGCGCTGGCTGCCAGGCTGGGGCTAGGCTGCGTGGCTCTGCTGGAAAATCCCATCGCCACCGATGACATCAATTACCTGCGCAACGGCAATCGCCTGCTGCTGGACTTGTTCGATGCCAAGGTTGAGCTGGTGGACAATCTGGACAACGCCGACCAACAACTGCAGGCGCTGGCCGATAGCCTTAGCGCCAGCGGCAAGAAGCCGTATCGGGTGCCAATCGGCGGTTCCAATGCGCTGGGCGCCCTGGGTTATGTGCGCGCGGGATTTGAATTGGCCGAGCAGATTCAGCAAACCGGCCTCCAATTTGCCGCCGTCGTTCTCGCTTCGGGCAGCGCCGGCACGCACAGCGGTCTGGCGTTGGCGTTGGCTGAAGCCTTGCCACAGTTGCCGGTGATTGGTGTGACGGTGTCCCGTGCTGAAGAAGCCCAAGCGCCAAAAGTGCAAGGCCTGGCCGAGCGTACGGCTGCACTGTTGGGCGTGCCGCTGCCTTCTGCGTTCAAGGTCGAGCTATGGGATGAGTACTTTGGGCCGCGTTATGGCGAGCCAAACGCCGGGACCTTGTCGGCGATCAAGTTGGTGGCTAACCACGAAGGTCTGTTGCTCGACCCGGTCTACACTGGCAAAGCCATGGCCGGGCTACTCGATGGCATCGGTAGACAGCGTTTCAAGAACGGGCCGATCATCTTTTTGCATACCGGCGGAGCGCCAGCGCTATTTGCGTATCCAGACGTGTTCTCCAGTTAGCGGATGATGCGTTTCCGGCAGGAGTCGTCCCTTTGAATTGCACCCGTACAATCGCCCATCGACTGCCGCTGTACATACATAGGAGCGTGGCTTGTCCCGCGACCGGCGGGGAACCCGTCGTAAAACCTGCGCACGCGGTGTGACAGGGCAGGCCGCATGCAGCGGGTTTACTGCCGCTGCGCGCCAGATCGCGGGACAAGCCGCGCTCCTACAGCTGATTGAACCGTCACATTGAAGACATACGCCATGCGCAGCGGTGAAGCATCTGATACGACCACGCTTTTGAGCAAAAAACACCGACCGACAGCTTGACCGGAAACACAGTATTTACAGGGATGAAAGGGATAACCTTCTTATTCAAAAAACAAATAAGCGTGGCGCTTTTAATTATTTTTCTTCCTAAATTGCACCTCTTATGATCGCCGCCAGCACCGCAAACGCTATAAGGCTGACTGCTGGAAAAAGCTGGATAAACTTTCAGGGTCACAGTAGCTTTCGTCAGGTCTGATTCTTGCCTGATATTCCAATAAAACAGGGGACTCACATGAATATGTCTGCACTGCGCCGCACTTTCTTGCTGTCGGCGTTCAGCCTGGTACTTGGCACCGGTTTGGTGGGCCAAGCCATCGCTGGCGATCAACTCGACACCATCAAAAAGAACGGTACGCTCAAGGTTGGCCTTGAAGGCACTTACCCACCGTTCAGCTTCGTGGACAAGGACGGCAAGCTCACAGGGTTCGAGGTCGATTTTTCCGAAGCGCTGGGCAAAGAATTGGGCGTGAAAGTCCAACTGCAACCCACCCCGTGGGCCGGCATCCTCGCAGCGCTGGAGTCCAAGCGCCTGGACGTCGTCATCAACCAGGTGACCATCTCCGACGAGCGCAAGAAGAAGTATGACTTCTCCACGCCTTACACCGTTTCCGGCATTCAAGCGCTGGTGCAGAAAAAAGATGCAGACAAATTCAAGACCGCCAACGACCTGTCCGGCCACAAAGTCGGTGTCGGCCTGGGCACCAACTACGAGCAGTGGCTGAAAGAAAACGTGCCTGGTGCGGTGGTTAAAACCTACGACGATGATCCGACTAAATACCAGGACCTGCGCGTAGGCCGTATCGACGCGATTCTGGTAGACCGTCTGGCAGCATTGGAACTGGTCAGCAAGACCAAAGACGCCTTGGCTGTTTCCGGCGAACCGTTCTCCCGTCAGGAAGCTGGCATTGCCCTGCGCAAAGGCGAGCCTGAGCTGCTGGACGCGATCAACAAGGCCATCGACAAACTGCGTGCCGACGGTACCCTCGCCAAACTGTCGCAGAAGTACTTCCAGGCTGACGTGACCAAATGATTGCAGAGAGCCTACAGCTCGCGTTGGACTCCGCACCCTTTCTGCTCAAGGGCGCGTACTACACCGTAGGCCTTAGCCTCGGCGGGATGTTTTTCGGATTGGTGCTGGGCTTCGGCCTGGCGCTGATGCGGCTCTCGAAGATCAAGTTGATCAGCGGTATTGCCAGGGTTTACGTGTCGTTCTTCCGAGGCACGCCGTTGTTGGTCCAGCTGTTCATGATCTATTACGGCCTGCCGGACTTCGGAATCGAACTGGATGCCATCAGCGCAGCGCTGATCGGCCTGTCACTGAACATGGCAGCTTATGCCTGTGAAATCCTGCGCTCGGCCATTGGCGCCGTAGACAAGGGCCAGTGGGAGGCGGCGGCCAGTATCGGCATGACCCGCGCCCAGACCATGCGCCGGGCGATCCTGCCGCAGGCTGCGCGTACCGCTTTGCCGCCGTTGGGCAACAGTTTTATTTCGCTGGTCAAAGACACTGCCATGGCCGCCACCATCCAGGTGCCGGAGGTGTTCCGCCAAGCGCAGTTGATTTCCTCCAGAACGCTGGAAATATTCACGATGTACTTCACGGTCGCCGTGATCTATTGGGTGCTGTGCAGCGTCCTTGCACACCTGCAAAACCGTCTGGAAACGCAGGTCAACCGATATGACCTGGAGTCCTGACGCATGATCGTGGTTGAAAAGCTGACCAAAGAATTCAATGGCAACCAAATCCTCAAGGGCATCGACCTGCGTGTCGAAGCTGGCGAAGTCGTGGCGATCATTGGTCCCAGCGGCTCGGGAAAAACGACGTTGTTGCGCTGCCTGAATTTCCTCGAAGAACCCACCAGCGGCACCATCGTCGTCGGCGATATCAAAATAGATGGCAGCCGGCCTCTCAGCCAACAACAAGGGTTGATTCGTCAATTGCGCCAGCACGTGGGTTTCGTGTTTCAGAACTTCAACCTGTTCCCCCACCGTACGGCGCTGGAAAACGTCATCGAAGGCCCGATTGTGGTCAAGAAGATGCACAAGGCGAAGGCTGTCGAACTAGGCCGCAAGTTGTTGGCCAAAGTGGGACTCGCCGGTAAGGAAGATGCCTACCCGCGTCGCCTGTCGGGCGGACAACAACAGCGCGTGGCGATTGCCCGGGCGTTGGCGATGGAACCGGAGGTCATTCTGTTTGATGAGCCGACCTCCGCGCTTGACCCGGAATTGGTGGGTGAAGTGCTGACCACGATTCGGGCGTTGGCCGAGGAAAAGCGCACAATGGTGATCGTCACGCACGAGATGAATTTCGCACGGGATGTCGCCAATCGCGTGGTGTTCATCGACAAGGGCGTTATCGTCGAGCAAGGGGAGGCCAAGGCGCTGTTTGCTCATCCGAAGGAAGAGCGCACCCGACAATTCCTCGAACGAAGCAGGACATAATCCTACAGCTATAACTACAAAAATTACGCTGTTAGGCGCCTTTTCCTACGCTCTTACATTTCAATAACTTTTATTTAATCTAAAGAGCTGTCCAGTTGCCTAAGCTAGTGGGTATCAATTCATCGGATTTCTCGTCACCGATCTTACAAATTAATTCAGTCATTATTGGGCGCGAGAGTAGGACACGACACAAACGGTGATCAGTTTAGAAAAAATAGAGTCATTTCCTACGTAAATACGAGAAGCTTCTGCAAGTAAGTAGGAATACACCTCCACCGCGATTTGCCGATCACCATAATCGAGTAGGAAAGATCTTTTTATTATGAATATTTAGTCATAATCACTTATTTTCGTTGACAGCGATCCAATAACACAATTACCTCGATGGTAACGATCAAGGCATTAACAGAACTTTCAACTCGCGATATGAGACCGGCTGTAACAGTTGCCATAAGTTCGTACTCAGCGTGTACTAATCATCGTTCAGCATCTTGCGCCATCAATATGCTTACAAGGACGCGCAAGTAATTATTCAAGGTAAACATGGTTATCACCCTCTAAAGAGTAATCCGCTATGACCTATGCCTCTAGCAAACTCGTACACTTTAAGCTGTTCCCTCCCTATCTGCCGCAAGCCAACAAGCATGGAATCGGCGTGCTGGCGGCGGCGAATCTTGCCGTCAATATTGATCCCTATCCGGACATGGATATTGGCGACTTGATCGAATTGTTTTGGGGGGAGAGTTATGTCGCGTCCAAGCTGTTAACAGCATCTGATATTGGTTACACGTCAGTGCTACGCGTACCAGAAAGCTTCCTGCAAACCGGAAAGGCCAGGATTTACTACAGCGTCAGGAAGATCGGAGGCACTCCGGTGCAGTCCCCATCCAGCAAGCTTTGGGTCAAGTTGGAGCCTCCTGGTGGCCACTTGATTAACACGGTGCTGGGAGAAAACCAGGGACTGGCGGCGTTGTCGTTTTCCCCCGCGGTGCTGCACAGAGGGATAAGCCGCAAGCACTTAAACGAGGGTATCGAACTGGCTATCGAAGCCTATCCGAACATGGATGCATACGATGAAATCACCTTGCGCTGGGGGGATTCACGTATCGATCTGCCTATCGTTACCAGTGAGCAAGTCGGCAAGGCCATCAGGTTTCACCTGCCAGGTACGTTTATTAACGACGCCGGCATAGATGAGGAGCATGAAGTGACGTATTGCGTCATAGACCGCGTGGGGAATAATTCGATGTGGGCACCGCCTCGCTCGATAAAAGTTATGGTCAACGATTATTGTCACGCGTGAGGCTGGCCGACGACATCACGCATGTGCTTGGGCGCAGTCAGGTTTAACCGAAGGCTCCCGACTGCGCCAAGCACACTATTCAAACACTGCAAATAGATGTGAACCCGCTCACATTCAACTAACACACAGGAAACATCCTACGGATTTTTCAATTTCGACCTACATCTACTTCAACATCTGATGAATAAGACGCTGCTAGCCTTCGTTGAATCCTTCATGAGATGCGCGCTTATGAACAGCAGACAAATCGTCAAATACTTGCTACTCATGTTGATATTGAGTTCCTGTCTGACTTACACCCAAGTCACCTGATTGGCCGCCGGCCAGTGTGACGTGCTGCTCAAGAGCTGCGCGCTTTCACCTTCTATGCTTATTCCAAAATTCGAGTTTATTTAGTTTTTATACACGCTTAGGGTATATGCACCGGGCTACCGGACCATCGTCAGCACTTTCAGCCGCCATCGCGGCTATCACGAGGTTTGAATGGTCATCTTCACAATTACCCCAGTGCATAACGCCAGGGCATTGCGCGTTTGCAGAGGTCGCCACCATGACTGATCTAAGCGCCATTGGCGTCCAGCACACCCTGGACGTTGCTCCCCCCCTGTTACCGACCACCGTATTGCGCAACGATGCCCAAGCCATTGCGGCAGCCCTTGAGTTAGCCAGCGCGGTGCGCGTGAACGCCGCCCAACGTGATCGCGAACGCCAGTTGCCCTGGTCAGAAATCGAACAGTTCACCCGTAGCGGCCTGGGCAGCATCTCCGTGCCCCGCGCTTATGGCGGTCCTCAGGTTTCGTTCGTTACTGTGGCTGAGGTATTCCGGATTCTGTCGGCAGCGGACCCTGCGGTTGGGCAAATCCCACAAAACCACTTCGGCATCCTCAACTCACTGATCGGTAGCGCCAGCGAATCACAGAAAAAAGCCTTGTTCGAGGGCGTTCTGCATGGCTGGCGGATCGGCAACGGTGGCCCTGAACGCGGTACCAAAAACACCCTTGATGTACGAGCGCGTCTGACAGCCGATGGCGATCAATTCCTGCTCAACGGCGAGAAGTTTTACTCCACCGGCGCGCTGTTTGCTCATTGGGTCGCGGTCAAGGCGCTGAACGAGAGCGGTAAACAAGTGCTGGTGTTCGTTGAGCGTGGCACGCCAGGCCTGCACATCGTCGACGATTGGTCCGGCTTTGGCCAACGCACCACCGCCAGTGGCACGGTGCTGCTGGAGAACGTAAGGGTCAGCGGTGAGTTCGTCATTGAGAACTGGAAGCTGGCGTTGTCGCCCAATATTCAGGGCGCGGTGTCTCAACTGATTCAGGCCGCCATCGACGCTGGCATCGCGCGTGAAGCCATTGACGACAGCATCCGCTTCGTTCGTGAACGCTCTCGTCCCTGGATCGAAGCCAACGTCGAGCGTGCCGGCGACGATCTTTACGTCATCGCCGACATCGGCAAATTGAAACTCGAACTGCATGCCGCCGAAGCGCTGCTGCGCAAAGCTGGACGCGTGCTGGATGAGATTGCCGCGAACCCGATCACGGAGCAATCCGCTGCCAGGGCGTCGATTGTGGTGGCAGAGGCCAAAGTACTGACCACTGAAATCGCCCTGCAAGCCAGCGAAAAGTTGTTCGAGCTGGCTGGCAGCCGCGCCACGCTCGCCGAGTTCAACCTTGATCGACACTGGCGCAACGCGCGGGTCCATACCCTGCACGACCCTGTGCGCTGGAAGGTCCACGCCGTCGGCGCTTACAACCTCAATGGCGCCTTGCCTGCTCGCCACTCCTGGATCTGACCAGACCACTGGAATCACTTTTATGAGCATTAATCTTTCGCTGTCTGAACAGCAGGCGGCAACATCGGTCGTGGTCATTACCGACGACGCCCAGGCCCTGCAAATCGCCCACGACCTGGCCTCACAATTCAAGCAAGACAGCAGCGTGCGCGATCGCGAACGCCGCTTGCCTCATCAAGAGCTGGAGCAGTTCTCACGCTCCGGCCTGTGGGGCATCAGTGTGCCCAAGACGTTCGGCGGTGCGGGCGTTTCCTACGTCACGCTGGCCGAGGTCACCCGTATCATTTCGCAAGCCGACAGCTCGCTGGGGCAAATCCCGCAAAACCATTTTTACGCCCTCGAAGTGCTACGGGTGAATGGCCGCGTGGAGCAACAGCAGCTGTTGTACGCCGAGGTCCTCGCAGGTCAGCGCCTGGGTAATGCACTGGCCGAGCTGGGCACCACGAACGCCCATGACCGCACAACGCGCCTGAGCCGTGATGGCGATGGATTTCGTATCAATGGGCGTAAGTTTTATTCCACCGGCGCGCTGTACGCGCAACGTATTCCAACCTCGGTCATCGACGATGACGGCGTCCAGCAATTAGCGTTCGTACCCGCTGATGCACCCGGTCTTACGGTTATCGACGATTGGAGTGGCTTTGGCCAGCGCACCACAGGCAGTGGTTCGGTGGTGTTCGACTACGTGTATGTCAGCGCTGAAGATGTGGTGCCTTTCCAAACCGCGTTCGAACGCCCGACCACCGTAGGCCCGCTGGCACAGATTCTCCACGCGGCCATCGACACCGGCATTGCTCGCGCAGCCTATGAAGACGCCCTGCATTTCGTACGCACCCGCACTCGGCCCTGGATTGACTCAGGCATCGAAAAAGCCGTGGATGACCCGCTGACATTGCACAGCTTTGGCAAGCTCGGCATTCGTTTGCACGCAGCCGAAGCATTGCTGGAGCGCTCGGGGGAGTTTCTCGACCGCGCCCAGGCGGATAGCAGCGCGGACAACGTCGCAGCCGCGTCAATTGCAGTTGCAGAGGCGCGCGCTATCAGCACTGAGGTTGCGTTAGCCGCAGGTAGCACGCTGTTCGAATTGGCCGGATCACAAGCGACGCTGGCTGAGCACAATCTGGATCGTCACTGGCGCAACGCACGCGTCCACACACTGCACGATCCCGTGCGCTGGAAGTATCACGCCATCGGTAATTTCTACCTGAATGGTGTCAATCCGCCGCGCCGGGGAACGATCTGATGAGCAAGAAAAAGATTCTGCTCAATGCGTTCAACATGAACTGCATCGGCCACATCAATCACGGTTTCTGGACGCATCCGCGTGATACCTCAACCCAGTACAAGACGCTTGAGTACTGGACTGACCTGGCCAAATTGCTGGAGCGCGGGTTGTTCGATGGCCTGTTTATCGCCGACATCGTGGGTGTGTACGACATCTATCAACACTCGGTGGACGTGACGCTCAAAGAGTCGATTCAGTTGCCGGTCAATGACCCGTTGTTGCTGGTTTCGGCCATGGCCGCCGTGACCCAAAACCTGGGCTTTGGGCTGACCGCCAACCTCACTTACGAAGCGCCGTACTTGTTCGCTCGTCGCATGTCCACGCTCGATCACCTGACCCGGGGGCGTGTGGGTTGGAACATCGTCACCGGCTATCTGGACAGCGCGGCGAAGGCGATGGGCCTCAAAGAGCAGATCGAACATGACCGTCGTTACGACCAGGCCGATGAATATCTGGAAGTGCTTTACAAGCTTTGGGAAGGCAGTTGGGAAGACGACGCCGTGATCGAAGATCGTCAGGCGCGTATCTACGCCCAACCAGACAAAGTGCATAAGGTTCGGCACGAGGGCGAGTTCTATCAGGTCGAGGGTTATCACCTGTGTGAGCCCTCGCCACAGCGCACGCCGTTGTTGTTTCAGGCAGGCAGTTCCGAGCGTGGCTTGCAGTTCGCCGGGGCAAATGCCGAATGCGTATTCATTAGCGGACAGAACAAAGCGGCGACCCGCGAACAGGTGGACAAGGTCCGCGCTGCCGCCCGGGCCGCCGGGCGAAATCCAGACGACATCAAGGTGTTCATGGGCCTGAATGTGATCGTTGGTGCAACCGAAGAAGCTGCACGGGCCAAGCATGCCGAGTACCTGGGATATGCCAGCGCAGAGGCCGGTCTTGCGCACTTTGCAGCTTCGACAGGGATCGACTTCGCCGAGTACGAACTGGACGAGCCGATCCAGCACGTAAAAGGCAATGCCATTCAGTCGGCGACCAAAATCCTTAAAAACAATGATTGGACGAAGCGAAAGCTGCTCGACCAGCACGCCTTGGGCGGACGTTACATCACGCTGATCGGCTCGCCAACGCAGGTGGCCGACGAGCTGGAATCGTGGATCGCCGAGACCGGTCTTGATGGCTTCAACCTCACGCGCATCGTCACCCCGCAAAGCTACGAGGACTTCATCGATCTGGTGATCCCGGAGCTGCAACGGCGCGGCTCATACAAGACCGCGTACGACAACGGCACATTGCGTGAAAAGTTGTTTCCCGAAGGCGGCGCGCGGTTGCCTGAACGGCACAGGGGGGCAGGATTCAGGACGCAGGCCAAATAGCCAATTGACCGTATTCAATCCCGACGTGCAATCACAGATTCAACTACCGGACTACCTAAAATGACAAAAATCTTCCTTGCGCTTGCCCTCAGTGTGCTGACCCTGGCCGTCCACGCGGCCGACAAACCGCTCAAAGTCGGCACCACCGCCGCGTTCGCCATCCCGTTGGAAACGGCTGTCGCCGAAGCCGACAAGCAAGGCTTGAAGGTCGATCTGGTCGAGTTCACCGACTGGATCGCGCCCAACGTCAGCCTTGCTGCCGGTGATATCGACGTGAACTACTTCCAGCACATCCCGTTTCTGGAAAACGCCAAGGCCGCTGCCGGATTCAATCTGGTGCCTTATGCCCCCGGCATCATCAACAACGTTGGCCTGTATTCGAAGAAGTACAAAAGCTTCGATGAGCTGCCAAGTGGCGCCTCGGTGGCTATTGCCAACGACCCGATCAACAGCGGCCGAGGCTTGCAACTGTTGGCCAAGGCCGGTTTGATTACCCTCAAGCCCGGCGTTGGCTATAAAGCCACCGAAGACGACATCACCGCCAACCCGAAAAAAATCAAACTGATCCAGGTTGAGGCCGTGCAATTGGTCCGCGCCTATGACGACGCCGATCTGGTGCAGGGCTATCCGGCCTACATACGCCTGGCGAAAACCTTCGATGCCGGTTCCGCGATCCTGTTTGACGGCCTCGATCACCCTGAATACGTGATCCAGTTCGTCATCAAGCCAGAGAGCAAAGACGATCCGCGCCTGGCGAAGTTCATCGACATCTACCAGCACTCGCCCGTGGTCCGCGCCTCGCTGGACAAGGTTAACGGCACTCTGTACCAGGTTGGCTGGAAGGACTGAACATGAACGCGACGGTACAACGACAGCTCCCGCTGGGGCCCACCGACAACCCTCATCAAGCCGCACAGGCGCAACTGCGCCCGGAAAAGAACCACGCTCACGTACGCTTCATCAATCTGGGCAAGACCTATGAGGGGCAGCAAGGACCCGTCGCCGCGCTGCAAAACATCGACCTCGATATCCAGCGCGGCGAAGTGTTCGGCATCATTGGGCGCAGCGGCGCAGGCAAATCGTCACTGATCCGTACCATCAACCGTCTTGAACAACCCAGCAGCGGTCGAGTGCTGATCGATCAGCTGGATATCGGTGAGTACGATGAGGATGCGCTGGTGAAGCTGCGTCGGCGCATCGGCATGATTTTCCAGCACTTCAACCTGATGTCGGCCAAAACCGTATGGCAGAACGTCGAGTTGCCACTGAAAGTCGCGGGCGTGCCCAAGGAGCAGCGCCAACGCAAAGTTGCCGAGCTTCTGGAATTGGTAGGCCTGCAGGACAAACACAAGGCGTATCCCGCGCAACTGTCGGGCGGGCAGAAACAACGCGTCGGCATCGCTCGGGCGCTGGTTCACGACCCGGCGATATTGCTCTGTGACGAAGCGACTTCGGCGCTCGACCCAGAGACTACACAATCGATCCTCGGCTTGCTGCGCGAGATCAATCAGCGTCTTGGCCTGACGATCATTCTGATCACCCACGAAATGGCGGTGATACGGGAAATCTGCGACCGCGTCGTGGTGCTCGAACAGGGCCGCGTCGTGGAGCAAGGGCCGGTGTGGCAGGTGTTTGGCGACCCTCAACACCAGGTCAGTAAAACCTTGCTCGCTCCGTTGCAGCACGGTTTGCCGGAAGATCTTCAAGCGCGCCTTCAGGCTCATCCGCAAAATCCTGACGCGGCCGTGGTGCTGGATCTTCAGTTCAGTGGCGCGGGTAACAGCGAGCCTGACCTGTCGGCGTTGTTTGGCGCCTTTGGCGGCAAAGTCAGTTTGCTGCATGGCGGCGTCGAACGCATTCAAGGGCATGCGCTCGGACATTTGCTGTTGTCGATTGCCCACTCGCCGCTTTCGCTGGAAGAGTTGCTCGCGCGCGCCCGCAAACAGGCGCAACACGCAAAGGTGCTGGGTTATGTGGTTTGATCGTTTGCTGCAAGGCGTCATCGACACTTTCCTGATGGTCGGCGTGTCCTCGCTGATCGCGCTGATTCTCGGTATCCCGCTGGCAGTGATCCTGGTCACCAGCGGCAAAGGCGGGATTTATCAGGCGCCTAACGTCAACCGCGTGCTCGGCGCGTTCGTTAACGTGTTCCGCTCAGTACCGTTTCTGATTTTGATGGTCGCGCTCATTCCCTTCACCCGACTGATCGTCGGCACCACGTATGGCGTCTGGGCCGCCGTCGTCCCGCTGACGATTGCCGCGACCCCGTTCTTCGCACGCATTGCCGAAGTCAGCCTGCGCGAGGTGGACCATGGCCTGATCGAAGCGGCGCAGGCCATGGGGTGTCGGCGCTGGCATATTGTCTGGCACGTACTGCTGCCCGAGTCGCTGCCGGGTATCGTCGGCGGTTTCACGATCACCCTGGTGACCATGATCAACTCCTCGGCCATGGCCGGCGCCATTGGTGCTGGCGGGCTGGGCGACATCGCCTATCGCTACGGCTATCAGCGCTTCGATACGCAAGTGATGCTGAC
>NZ_DASWOT010000160.1:0-3141 GCF_036404235.1 Pseudomonas sp. | reverse complement strand
TGGCCATTTTCCAGGTAAAGCATGTGATCGGCCAGGCGGCTGACTTCCGCCAACGAGTGACTCACGTAAAGCATTGGGATACCGAGCTCACTGTGCAACCGTCCCAGGTAAGGCAGCACTTCCTGTTTGCGCCCTTGATCCAGGGCTGCCAACGGCTCATCGAGCAATAGCAGGCGCGGGCTGGTAGCCAGCGCGCGGGCAATCGCTACCCGCTGACGTTCACCACCGGACAGGTGTTGTGTCGAGCGTTTGAGCAGGTGGCCAATGCCGAGCAACTCCACTGCCTGCTCCAGTGAGACGCGTCGTTGATTAGGCGCTATACGCCGCTGGCCGTATTCCAGATTCTGGCGCACATCCAGATGCGCAAACAGGCTAGCCTCCTGAAACACGTAACCCAACGGCCGTCGATCCGGTGGCAGAAAGAACCTGCGCGCCTCATCCTGCCAGCATTCACCAGCGACTTCGACATAGCCGTTCTTGGCCCGCTCCAGTCCAGCAATACAGCGCAGCAAGGTGGTCTTGCCCGACCCGGATTGACCGAAGATCGCCGTGACCCCACTGGCGGACAGACGTACTTTGACCTGCAGATGGAAATCACCCCAACCGTGATCCAAACGCAGATCAATGCCGCAGGGCGAAAGTGCAAGATCGGTCATATTCACATCATCCGCAGGCGGGCGTTAAAGGTATAAAGGGCAAACAACACAAGAAAGGCAAAAACCAGCATGCCCCCTGCCAACCAATGCGCCTGGGCATATTCCATCGCTTCGACGTGATCGTAGATCTGTACCGACACCACACGTGTACGCTGTGGGATATTGCCACCGATCATCAGCACCACACCGAACTCGCCAACGGTGTGGGCGAAACCGAGGGTCGCTGCTGTGATAAAGCCAGGGCGCGCCAGCGGCACGACCACGGTGAAAAACGTATCCAGAGGCGATGCACGTAGCGTCGCGGCGACCTCCAGCGAGCGCTTGCCAATAGCCTCGAACGCTTGTTGCAACGGTTGAACGACGAAAGGCATGGAATACAAGGTCGAACCAAATACCAACCCAGCGAAGGTAAAAGGCAACAGGCCCAAACCGAGTGTTTGAGTCAGCGCGCCCAGCGGGCCGTGCGGGCCGAGACCGATCAACAAGTAAAAGCCAAGCACCGAGGGCGGCAGCACCAACGGTAACGCAACCATGGCACCTATCACTGCGCGCAGGCGCGAACGAGTCATGGCCAACCACCAAGCGATCGGCGTGCCAATAACCAGCAGGATAAGCGTGGTGAGACTGGCCAGTTTGATGGTCAACCAGACTGCGTCAAGATCGAATGCAGAGAGCAATAGAAGCTCCTTAAAGACCAGGACACCCGAACACTAGAGCGTGTAGCCATACGAGCGAATGATCGCTGTAGCCTTGGGCCCCTTGAGGTAGTCGATCAATGCCTTGGCTGCCGGGTTGCTCTGGCCCTTGGTCAGGATTTGCGCGTCCTGGCGGATGGGTTTATAGAGATCGTTCGGCACCAGCCAGTCCGAACCGCTGACCAGCTTGCCGTTCTCGGTTACCTGGGACAGCGCAACGAAACCAAGCTCGGCGTTCCCGGTAGCAATGAACTGGTAGGCCTGGGAGATACTTTCACCGGTGACGATCTTGCTTTCGACTTGCTGGGTCAGGCCAAGCTTATCCAGTGTTTGCATGGCAGCGGCGCCGTAGGGCGCGGCTTTTGGGTTGGCAATGGACAAATGCTTGAAGTCGCCTTTCTTCAGCACCTCCCCCTTGGCGTCAACATAGCCGGGCGTGGCCGACCACAGCACCAGCTTGCCGATGGCATAGGTGAATCGAGTGCCCTGGACGCCCGCCTTCTCGCTTTCCAGCCTGGCGGGAGTGGTGTCATCAGCGGCAAGAAACACCTCAAAAGGCGCACCCTCTGTGATCTGGGTATAGAACTTGCCGGTAGCGCCAAAGATCAAAACCGCCTGGTTGCCGGTGTCTTTCTCGAATTGCTCGGCAATCTTGCGCATCGGCTCGGTGAAGTTGGCAGCCACGGCCACCTGCACTTGCTCGGCCTGCACCTGGGTCGAGATCAACACAAAGCCAATGCAGACAAGCAGACTGGAACGGACTTTCATATGTAAAACTCCTTGAGTCGTGATCAATCGTATACGGCGAGGATAACGCTGGAAGCCTTGAACAGAGCGCACGCCTGCTGCCCCACTGCCAAGCCCATGATGTCGCAGCTGTCGTGAGTGATAACCGCGGTAACACTGCGCCCGGACGGCAGCAGCAGGCTGACTTGATCGTTCACCGAGCCTTGTTGAATCTCGACGATCTCGCCCCATAACTGGTTGCGTGCGGTAAGACGCAAGTCGCGGTCAGTGCAGAGCAGCACCGATGAGGATTTGACGAAAGCGAAAACCTCCTTGCCAATGGCCAGCGCGAGATTCTCCGCACTGGCTTTAGTGATGACTGAAATCAGCTCGCTCTGCGCATCTAGACGCAGGCGCACTTCGTAGTCCACGCCCCCGTCGCGTAGGCCGGCAATAGGCCCAGAGAATTGGTTGCGTGCGCTGGTCTTCATCGAAAGTCGGTGCATAAGGCTTTGAAAGTCATGAATATCGGCCCCTCCCACGTCTCCCAGACGTACGCTGAGCCGGTCAAGCGCAACCTGATATTCGAGTTCCAACGCCCGGTACATGGCAGCAATGCTGCGTCCGTAGTCGGTAAGCTGAGTGCCGCCGCCCTGCCTGCCACCCGTAACCCGGACCACCAAGGGTTGCGCCGCCATGTTGTTCATTGCATCTATCGCATCCCATGCCGCCTTGTAGGACAGCGGCACCGCTTTGGCCGCCTGGCTGATAGAACCACACACGCCGATCTGTTCGAGCAGACGAATACGTATTTCGGAGAGTGAAACGCCAACCGCGCCTTCAAGCGACAAGTGACCGATGAAGCGTTGCGGGGTATTGGTCATATTGGCTCCATCTGTATATGGAGATACATAGCGATAAACGTGCCAATGATGAAGGCGCTATGGTTGCGCCTATATCAAAGCCTTTCCTACAGTAATAGCGACCGAACAGGAGTCCCTATCCGGGTTTTCTATGTAGCAAACACTACAACGTGTCGCGAAGCCGACATCCGCGGAGAATCA
>NZ_DASWOT010000159.1:0-27852 GCF_036404235.1 Pseudomonas sp. | reverse complement strand
GCGATCACGGATTATTACGGTTTTACCAACAATGCATTCCAGTCTTTGGGATTTATCAAAACCGCCATCGGCATAAAATAGGCCCAGCTTCCAAACAAAGCCACGAAACGCCAACTCAGCAGGGTCCAAGCAAACCACCCTCACACGTTTCGTAGAGCCTTCGGCCTTATTCAATCCGACTGAAGACGTAAATCGTTTGCATCGTTGGGACATAGAAAATGAAACTGTTTCAAACATTGATTGCTGCTTCTTTTGTAATGATGGGCAGTCAAATGGCTTTTGCTGATCAACCTGCGGTTGAGCAATACAATTACAGCTCGCACCTTGACATCGCCAAAGTGATTCACCAGGACGCGGCCCCTAGCGTTTGTGGTGTGGCCCCTGTCCAGATGACCTACCTTGACCATCAAGGCCAGGAACACATCATGCAGTACAACGTCATGGGTAACGGTTGCGCTGATAGCTAAAACTGAGCACCAACGAAACCTGCTCATGGCGGGTTTTGTTCAGGCGCCCATGGAGCAAGCCGGAGGACGAGCCCGGTGCAATTGCACAGCCTCTGTATCCCTGATGCAAACCGACCCCGCCACGTGCGGGGTTTTCTATTTCTGGCGAGATCGGCTGTCTGTTGATGTCGTGGATCTCATAGCCAAAATGCGGGTACACAGCGAAGATCTGCGCGCTCAATGGAAGGGGATCTGATAGGCAATAAAGAGGAGGGAGATCGTCGGCAGGACGCCGAGGGGATATGAGTATTGCGGTTTAAAGCGGCGTCAGCATCGCCTTTTTTGCCCTGGAAATGCCCTGACTTTATAAAGCCCACAAATGAAAAACCCCTGAATTCTCTAGGAATATCAGGGGTCTAGCTTGCATCGAATATGGCGGTGAAGGAGGGATTCGAACCCTCGATACAATTTCTTGTATACACACTTTCCAGGCGTGCTCCTTAAGCCACTCGGACACCTCACCGTATCTCTTCAAACATGTTCCGTCTGTCGAGGCGCGCTAATGTAGTCGAAACCTCTGGTGAAGGCAAAACTTTTTTTCAGAATTTTCATGCGGTTAAGCAGAAAATCTATTGCCCCCGGCTTCGCGAGGAAGTCAGGGGCGGGCGTGGTGTTGCCGCGCTTGTGATCAGGCGCCGAAGCCGCCGTCGATGGTCAGACTGGCGCCTGTGATGTAGCCAGCTTCCGGGCCAACGAGATAGGCGACGAAGCCCGCGATTTCTTCTGCCTTGCCGTAGCGCGCGATTGCCATAAAACCCATCAAAGACTCAGCGAAGTCGCTGTCGGCCGGGTTCATGTCGGTGTCGACCGGGCCGGGCTGGACGTTATTGATGGTAATGCCGCGCGGGCCGAGATCGCGGGCCAGGCCTTTGGTCAGGCCGACGAGGGCCGATTTACTCATGGAGTAGGGGCCCGCTCCGCCGAAGGGTACACGGTCGGCGTTGGTGCTGCCGATGTTGATGATGCGGCTGCCTTCCTTCATATGGCGTGCCGCTTCCTGGGTCGCGATGAACACGCTGCGTACATTGATAGCCAAGGTCCTGTCGAAGTCTTCCAGGCTGAACTCTTCGAGCGGCGCGATGACCAGCACACCCGCGTTATTGACCAGGATGTCCAGGCTCTTGAAGGTTTGCACGGTGGTGTTTACGGCGTGGCGAATGTCATCGGCGCTGGCGCTGTCGGCCTTGATCGCCAACGCTTTGCCGCCGGCTGCGGTGATGCTGTCTTGCAGCTCGCGGGCCTTGGCTTCGGAGCTGATATAGGTAAAGGCAACGGCGGCGCCTTGTTCGGCAAGGCGCTTAACGATGGCTGCGCCGATACCGCGGGAGCCGCCTTGAACGAGTGCTACTTTGCCGATGAGGTGGGTTGGGTGAGCCATGTCGATCTCCAGAGCAGGTTAAGGAGGCGTTGATGGGGCTCAGTATCCGCCCCCGATTGCGTGTCGACTAGCGATCTGAAGGATTTTCCTCATGGGCATGGTTCAAACCCAGCCGCCTCAGTTGTGCTGCACGCCCGCACGTTTGAGCAACTGCTTGCAGCGCTCGGACAGGTGAATCACACGTAGATGTTTCCCGGCTTTGTCATAGCGCTCACGCAGGGTCTTAAGCGCGGCAATCGCTGAGTAGTCGACGAAACTCAGGTGACGGCAGTCAAGGGTGACGTGTGCAGGGTCATCAGCAGTGCTGAAATGGTTGAGAAAATAGGTGGTGGAGGCAAAGAACAGCGTGCCATGAAGGCTGTACACCTTACTGCCGTCAGATTCCAGGTGAGTGTCGGCGTACAGTTCGCGGGCCTGCTGCCAAGCGAAGTTGATGGCCGCGATGAGGATGCCGAACAGCACGGCAATGGCCAGGTCAGTGAGGACCGTTACCACGGTCACGGCGATGATCGCCAACATGTCGTTCAACGGTACTTTGTGCAGTACGCGCAAGGAGGCCCAGGCGAAGGTCTGCTGCGCCACCACGAACATCACGCCGACCAGCGCGGCCAATGGAATACGTTCGATCAACGGCGACAGGAACAACACAAACATCAGGATCATCACCCCGGCGACGATGCCGGACAGTCGACCGCGACCGCCTGAGCTGAGGTTGATGACGGTTTGCCCGATCATCGCGCAACCGCCCATGCCGCCGCAGAGTCCGGAGGCCACATTGGCAACACCCAAGGCCACGCATTCGCGGTCCGGGTAACCACGGCTTTCAGTGATTTCGTCGGTCAGGTTGAGGGTCAGCAGGGTTTCCAGCAATCCCACCAATGCCATCAGTACCGCATACGGGGCGATGATGCGCAGGGTGTCCAGGGTCCATGGCACCTGCGGCAGGGTCAGGGAGGGAAGACCGCCCGCGATGTGCGCCATATCGCCTAACGTGCGGGTTGGCAGATCAAGCAGATAAACCAGCGCGCCAACGCCGAGAATCGCGATCAATGCTGGCGGCACTGCCCGTGTCAGGCGCGGCAGCAGGTAGACGATGGTCATGGTCAGTGCCACAAGGCCTACCATCAAGTACAGAGGCAGGCCCCTGAGCCAGGCATCGCCCACCTTGAAGTGCTCCAATTGCGCCATGGCAATGACAATCGCCAGGCCGTTGACGAAGCCGAGCATCACCGGATAAGGCACCATGCGCACCAGCTTGCCCAGGCGCAACAGGCCGAAAACAATCATCAGCAAACCGCCCAGCAGCACCGTCGCAAGCAGGTATTGCACGCCTTGTTGCACCACCAGCGCCACGATCACCACCGCCATTGACCCGGCGGCGCCGGAGATCATGCCCGGGCGACCGCCAAACAGCGCGGTCAGCGTGCAGATGATGAACGCACCGTAAAGCCCCATCAACGGGTTGAGGTGGGCGACCAGGGCGAAGGCGATGCACTCGGGCACCAAGGCAAAGGAGGTGGTCAGTCCTGCGAGGATATCGGCGCGTAGACGAGCGGTTTTCATGGTTCACCTAGGGTCTGTTGCCGTTTGGTTGTGGCTGCATGCAATGCGAAAAAGGGAGGATGTTACGGAATATGAAGCGTGCGGGCCAGCCAAAAGCCGGTAACGGTCAGGCGTCGAGTCGCATGGCTTCTGGGCGGGGGAATCTCAGCGACGACGACCGCCATTGTGTAACCCTGCGTGGCTTGATACCCCCGCCTCGCAGCCAACGCTCTTCATGTTCTGTATGCTGGCGGCGTTTATTTGTGGCGGGTAGCTGCTTCTAGCGCAGGGGTGCGCCCCGGTCCAAACGTCATGATCAGTCTTTCCATAAGCGGTGATCTCGTCAGATGAGTGTTTTGCCTCCCCTTGACGCCTGGCAGCAGGCGGTCGATAGCCAGGATTTTCAACCCGACGAAGCCCAGCGCAATGCCGCGCAAAAGCTGCAGGAATGCTATTTGGCCCTGAATGCAGGCAAGGGGAGCCCGCCTGCCAGGGGCGTTTATCTGTGGGGGCCGGTGGGGCGCGGTAAAACCTGGTTGATGGACCGCTTCTACGAGAGTTTGCAGATCCCCGCTCGACGTCAGCACTTCCACCATTTCATGCGCTGGGTGCATCAGCGCCTGTTTCAACTGACCGGTACTGCCCAGCCCTTGCAAGTGCTGGCTCACGAGTTGGCCCAGGACGTACGCGTGCTGTGCTTCGACGAACTGTTCGTCAACGATATCGGTGATGCGGTGATCCTCGGCGGGTTGTTGCGCGCGATGTTTGAAGAAGGTGTGGTGCTGGTATGCACCTCCAACCAATTGCCGGAACAGCTGTATGCCAGTGGGCATAATCGTGAGCGGTTCGTGCCGGCCATTGCGGCGATTAATCACTACATGAGCGTGGTCTCGGTGGATGGTGGCGAAGATCACCGGCTGCATCCTGGCCAGGCGCATCAGCGTTACTGGGTTAAAACGGGGCAGGGCGCCAGTGCGTTGCAGGAGGTCTTCGAGCGTTTGCGCGGCGGCCAGCCGGTGTCGACCCAGCCTGTGCCGTTGGGGCATCGGCATCTGACGGTGATTGGCAGCAGTAAAAACGTGGTCTGGTGTCGCTATGCCGATCTGTGTGAGCAACCGCTGGCGGCGATGGATTTCATCGAACTGTGTGATCGCTACCAAGCGGTGCTGCTGAGCGAGGTGCCTGCGTTGAGCGCGCCGCAGCGCGAAGGGCGAATTGCGCGCGGTACGGAAGATGGCGTGGGGCAGGTGGTGGCGGGCGACCGCGAACTGCCGCAGCTGTCACCGTATGACAACGGCGTGCGGCGCTTCATTGCTCTGGTGGACGAGTGCTACGACCGCAAGGTGCCGCTGTACGTGGAAGCTGCGCTGCCGATGGTCGAGCTGTACACCGAGGGCTATCTGGCGTTCGCGTTTCGTCGCACGTTGAGTCGGCTCCAGGAAATGCAGTTGGAGCGGTTCGGTTGAAACCACTGCACGGCAGCTCAAAGGGGATGTGTGTTTTCAGACGCTAGTACGTCGACGTTGTGCCATGACATGTTTGGCACCTTCAAACACCAACACCATGACTGCCCCCCAGATCGACAAGTAGGTGATCCATTCATCTGGCTGGATAGATTCGCCCAGCAACAGCGCCACGCCCACCAGCAGCACCGGCTCGACATAACTCAACAGTCCAAACACGCTGAATGCCAGCAAGCGGCTGGCGAGGATGTAGCTGACCAACGCTGAGGCACTGATTGCGCCCAAAACCGGAATCAGCACGTACAGCCGTGGAAACGCCTCCAGCGCCGAAGGGTTGCCGCGCCAGATGAACACCAGCGCTAACGGCAACATCAGCAGCATGTCCCACCACAAGCCGCCAAGGTTGTCGGTCTTAAGCTTGCGTCGCAGGATGAAATACACCGGATAACCCAGCGCAACCACCAGCGTTTCCCACGAGAAACTGCCCAGGCGCAGCAGCTCATTGCACACGCCGATCAGCGCGCAAAGCCCCGCGATTTTCTGCAGATGCGAAAGGTGTTCACCAAAGACGATACGTCCGGTGAGGATCATGGTCAGCGGCAACAGAAAATAACCCAGCGACACCTCAAGGCTACGCCCATGCAGCGGCGCCCACATGAACAGCCACAGTTGCACACTCATCAGTGCCGCCGATAACAGCATCGCGCCGAGCATGGCGGGCTTTTTTCGCACGCGAGCGGTGAGCGTCCTGACCAGATTCCAGTCGCCGCTGTACAGCAGAAACAAAGTGACGCAAGGCAGCGTCAACAACATCCGCCAACCGAATATTTCCTCGCCGGTCAGAGGTTTTAACAGGGACGTAAAAAAGTACATGACCGCGAACAGGGAGGAGGCCAGGACCGACAACGCAACGCCTTTGTACACAGGTGCCTCAACTTGCTTGTTGTTTGAGTGTTTGCGCGATCAGACGCTTAGCGCGTGATCATCAGAAACGGCGCACAGTCTATCTGAACCCACCGTATTTAGCGGGCTGGATGTGATTGGCAGGATTTAACGCACGTTTGGCAGAGAACGAGACACCCTGCCGATTGAGGGGCGCTCGCTACCGGCAGACACTTGCCTTCAACGCGCCATACCGGCGTGATCACTTGGGCAAGACCTCCATGACTAACAGCATTGCCGGCATCAAAATTCCTGACAGCGCCCTGGCCCGCGCGACCACTCAATACATCCGCGAGCAAGAAGATGATCTGCTGTTCAACCACTCAAGTCGGGTTTTCTTCTGGGCCGCATTGACTGGCGAGCGCAAGGGTTTGAAATATGACGCCGAGCAGCTTTACGTCGGTGCCATGTTCCATGACTTGGGGTTGGTTGAAGGTCATCGCAGCGAGACCCACCGTTTTGAAGTCGACAGCGCCAATGCCGCCCGCGCATTTGCCAAGCCTTACGGTTTGTCGCAAGACGACCTCGAACAGGTGTGGTTGTCCATTGCGCTACACACGACGCCAGGCGTGCCTGAGCATCTGCGTCCCAACGTTGCGCTGGTGACGGCGGGAGTGGAAATGGACGTGCTGGGCATTAATTACGACCTATTTGGCGACGAGCAACGTGACCTCGTGACCCATGCTCACCCGCGTGGCGAAGCGTTCAAAGAATGCATCCTGTGCGCCTTTGCCAATGGCTTTCGCGACAAGCCTGATACCACCTTCGGTACCGTCAACGCCGACGTGCTGGTGGATGACAACCCGACCTTCAAACCGCTGAATTTTGTCGAAATAATCCGCAACTCGCCGTGGAAGGCTTGATGTTTGCCTGATCACGTTTGTTGGAGCGGGATCACCATCGCGCATCCCCTGAGGTCTTCCTGACGTCCCGCGATCCGACATGAAACATTTGGATAAACCGTGGCCTTTGTTAGGCTTGCGCTTTTGTCAGCACCTGAAGCGCTGACGGCCTGCCAGGGAGCCTCAATGACCTCCATCAGCACTGCGGCGCTTTTTGTGCCTGGGCGACTGGAACAGTTTTCCACCCGAGTCGCTTTTTTCATCGCCGGATTCACGATTGCTGCCTGGGCACCGCTGGTGCCTTACGCCAAGGCGCGTATAGGTCTGGACGAGGGCACGCTCGGCCTGTTGCTGTTGTGCCTGGGTGTCGGCTCGATCATTGCCATGCCGCTGGCCGGTGCGTTGGCCTCACGCTTTGGTTGCAGGCGCGTCTTGGTGGCCTCGACCGTGCTGGTCTGTTTGTGTCTGCCGTTGTTGGCAACGCTTTCCAGCCTGCCGTTGATGGTCGCAACGTTGTTCATTTTTGGCGCGAGCATGGGCGCGTTGGATTGCACGGTGAACATTCAGGCGATCATCGTCGAACGTGCCAGTGGTAAAACCATGATGTCTGGCTTTCACGGGTTGTTCAGTGTTGGCGGGGTTGTCGGCGCCGCGAGTGTGGCCGGAATGCTCAGCCTCGGTATTTCGCCGCTGATCGCCATACTGGCGGTGGCGGTGTTCTGTGTCATTGCTTTGCTCAAGGCCGCGCCACATTTACTCACCTACGGCAGTGAAACCCGGGGGCCGGTCTTCGCGGTTCCGCATGGCATTGTGCTGTTCATTGGGCTGCTGTGCTTTACGGTGTTTCTCACCGAAGGCGCGATGCTCGATTGGAGCGCGGTGTTTCTCAGCGCGCAGCGTGGCGTTGAAACCTCGTATGCCGGACTTGGTTATGCGGTGTTTGCGACCACCATGACCGTTGGCCGTTTGTTTGGCGACCCCATTGTCCGGCGCCTTGGCGGCCCGCGGATTATCCTGATCGGCGGGTTGTGCGCTTCGGCAGGCCTTGCCCTCGCAACACTGGTGCCCACCTGGCAAGCCGCGCTCGCCGGTTATGCGCTGGTCGGAGTCGGTTGTTCCAACATCGTGCCCGTGTGTTACAGCGCTGTCGGGCGGCAGAAAACCATGGCGCAAAGCGTCGCGGTTCCGGCGATCACTACACTTGGCTACGGCGGCATTTTGATCGGGCCTGCTGGCATCGGCTTCGTGGCCCATGCCAGTAGCCTGGGCCTGGCATTCATGATCCTCGCGGTGATGCTGCTGGGTGTGGCCGTGAGCGGACGTTTCCTTAAAGGATGATCTATGCAGGTTGGGCGCCGTTGCGCACGGGTTACGCGGGCACCCTCTCAAACCCCACCCCAAAGCGGTTCCAGGCATTGATGGTTGCAATCGCCAGGGTCAGGTTGGCCGCTTCTGTTTCAGTGAAGTGTTCGAGCAGTGTTTCGTATTGATCTTGCGGCGCACGATGAATCGATAACAAGGTCAGGCTTTGAACCCAGGCCAGCGCGGCTTTTTCACGTGGCGTGAACCAGGTGGTATCGCGTCAGACGATCAAGGTCTGACGCTGCTGCGTGATCCGCGCCCGAATCTTGTCGTACGTCCAGTTGAAAGCCATCGTGTACGGCAGGAATAACAGCAGCAAAGCGATATCCAACCAGAACGCTTCAAGCAGGCTGATCGACAGCCACCACGCGGCCAGCGGCACCACCACGACAATCAATCCGGCTTCGAACGCCACTGCGTGCAGTGCCCGCACAGTCAATGACATCGCAAACCCATAGCGGGCGCGCAGGCGATCGAATCCTGCGTTGAACAGCATGTTCCAGAGCATCGCGACGGTGGAAATCATCACGGTCATCGCACCCATTTTCCCCAAGGACTGGCCGAGCACCCAGGCAAGGCCGGGGGCAAACAGCAAGACGCCGATCATTTCGAACAACAGCGCGTGCATTGCGCGCTCTTTCAGGGATTTGGCGGGCACCGAAGTGCCATTGGCGTGACTCAGCTTCATAACCGTCTTCACTTTATTGCAGGGCAGGTGGGCATTGTCCGTGTGCGATGCACTAAAGTAAAAATTGCTACCATCGGAAAAACCGATGGAATAACTGCGCGAGTATCAGCATGAGCTATTCACCACATGCCCTGGAAGCATTCGCTCAAACCATCGCCCTGGGCTCATTCAGTGCCGCAGCCCGGCGCCTTGGCAAAAGTCAGTCAACCGTCAGTGAGGCGATTTCCCGTCTGGAAATAGACTTGGGCGTCGAGCTGTTCGATCGCACCTCCAAGCAACCCACGCTCACTGACGCGGGCAGAGCACTGCATGGCCGCATCGAAGAAGTGCTCGCGGCGTCCGACAAGTTGCGTCGTGCCGCAGGACGCTTGGCCGAGGGTATGGAGCCGAGATTGACGCTGGTGTTGTCGGATGCCAATCAGTTCGCTGAATTCGAAGTTCGCATGGCCGAGCTGGATCAGCGCTTTCCTGACCTGGAGCTGGAATGCGTGTTTGCCGAACATGGCGACGCGATCAATTTGATTCAAACGGGCAGGGCGTCGTTGGGGTTGCTCTCGGCGCAGGCGAGTTATCCGCCGCACGTGGGCCACGCAACTATTGCCGAACGTGCGGACTTTGGCCTGTTTGTCTCGCACAAACATCCGCTGGCAGCGCAAAGCACCGTCGATTACCAGACGCTTGCAAAACATCGAGCGCTACGACTCAACACCATCGTCGATGAAAGCATCCCCACCGACGACCTTCCCACCGGCGGCCTGCGCAGTTGGTCCGCCCCCAACTATCTATTGCTGATGGACATGGCGATCTTTGGTTTCGGCTGGTCTGCCTTGCCGCGTTGGTTGGTGTCGGGTTATGGGCAAGGGCGCTTAAAAGAGCTGCAAGTCCCCGGCTGGCCGCGCAGCTCGGCGGTGGACGTGATCTGGTCGCGGCAAAAAAGCCTGGGGCCAGCAGGGGCGTGGTTGCTGGATACGTTATTGGACGGTCGCGGCGTTGCTTGAATGGGTTGCTCACATTCGAGGGCGCGCTTTTTAGTCTGATCAAACGGCGTTATGGGCGCCACTGACCGGCATGCGGCTGCCCAAACGGTAGCGAGAGGAGGGATGAACCAGCCGCACAAAGGTGACGATCTTGCCGCTGTTCCAGGTGCGGCGCATCAGCACTAGGCACGGCTCGTCGGCGTCGATCTGCAAATGGCGGCGTTCTTCGCCGTTGGGGTGGCTGGCCTCGACAATGTGTTCCATTTCATCGGGGCGGATGATGTTCAGCAGGTAACTGGCCGATTGCAGCTCATCGCCGAAGGGCTGCTGCAGAAAATCAGGTGCCATGTGCGGATTGACGTAACGGTCTTCCAGTTGCACCGCGACCCCTTCCTCGTAATGCACGCACAACAGATGAAACACCGAGGCACCCGTGACCAGGGACATTGCCGAAGCAATCGGCATTGAGGCTGCCTCTCGCCCGATGTGCAAAACCTTGCAGTGGTAGCGGTGGCCGCGACCAATGATTTCGTCGGCAATGTTGGTGATGCGCAGCAGGTTGGATTGCGGTTTGCTCTGGGCAACGTAGGTGCCGACCCCCGACACCCGCAGCAATCGGCCTTCTTCGGTCAGCTCACGCAGGGCCCGATTGACCGTCATGCGCGACATGCCCAGTTCCAGCACCAGGCGGTTTTCCGAGGGGATCAGATCGCCGGGTTTCCATTCGCCGGAATTGAGTTTGCCGTGTACGTAATCCTTTGCCTGGCGATACAGGGCTTGCGGTGCTGACCGTTCCATCAGCGCCTCCCGCGCCAGGGTTCTAAGGTATTCATACCTGGCTCGCTTGTTTGCTGTCCTGCCAGAAGGCGTTGCGGTCCAGGTAGTTCTGCAAGAACTGCTGTAAACGTGGCTGTTGGGCATTGTGGAAAATCTGCTGTGGCGTGCCACGGGCGACGATTTCACCCTGATCGAGAAAAATCACCGAATCAGCCACTTGCGCGGCAAAGCCCATTTCGTGGGTGACCACCACCATGGTCATGCCTTCCTTCGCCAGGGTTTTCATCACTTGCAGCACTTCGCCCACCAATTCCGGGTCCAGGGCTGACGTAGGTTCGTCAAACAGCATGATGTGTGGTTCCATCGCCAGCGCACGAGCAATCGCCACCCGTTGTTGCTGGCCGCCAGACAACTGCGCCGGATACGCGTCGGCCTTGTGCGCCAGGCCAACCTTGTCGAGCATCGCCATGCCACGCTTTTTGGCCTCATCGGCCGACAATTTACGCACCCGCCGCAGCGCTTCGCAGACGTTGCCCAGGGCCGTCATGTGCGGCCACAGGTTGAACTGCTGAAAGACCATGCCGACGTTGCGTCGGACTTGATTGATCTGCGACTGCGGTGCGCGTTTGCGGCCTTTGTCGGTGTCGACCCAGCCAAGCAGTTGGCCTTCGATGCGGACCTCGCCTTCGTCATACTCCTCAAGAAACGCCATGCTGCGCAGCAGGGTGCTCTTGCCGGACCCGGACGGCCCAATCAGACACATCACTTCGCAGCGTCGTACGGTCAGGTCGATGCCCTTGAGAACGCGCATGGCGCCGAAGCTTTTACCGACCTTGTTCAGCGCGAGGATGGGCGTTTCGGCGCCGGGCAGTCCTGCGAAAGTTTTCATCGTTTTACCTTGTTTCTGGCGTGTGGTGTCGGACAAGCGCCGCAGCGAGTAGGGAAAACTGCGAACGGGATCGGGAAACTGCTCATCGTGGTTGCTTATTCATGAAGCGGCCTACGCGCACTTCCAGCAGCATGCCCACCCGCGAGCAGCACTCCACCAGAATCAGATAACCGATGCACAGCATTAGCAGCGTTTCGACGAAAGCGAAGGTTTCCGAGCCGATACCCGTCAGGACCATGGTCAGTTCGGGGATGGTGATGATCGACAGCACGGCGGTTTCCTTGCACAACACGGTGATCATGTTGATCAGCGCGGGCAGGATGATCACCAGCATTTGTGGCACTTGAATGCGCAGGATGCACTGCATTCGGGTAATGCCCAGGCAATCGGCGGCCTCCAGTTGACCGGGAGCAACCGATTCGAAACCTGTGCGGAAAATCTCGGCGAAATACACGCTGCCATACACCCCCAGGCCAATGATGCCGGCAGGAATCGGGTCCAGGCTCAAGCCGAACGCCGGGCCGCCGTAATACACCAGGAACAGCTGCACCAGAAAGGGCGTGCTGCGAATCAGCTCGATGAACACCCGCAGCGGCGCGCGGATGAAATTGTTACCGAACACCTGCGCCACGGCGATTAGCATGCCCAGTGCCAGCCCCAGCACCACGCCGCTGCTCCAGGTGCCCAGCGTGACCAGGAAACCCAAGCCGATGTCGCCGAGGTGATCGGTGACGATTTTCGGATCGAAGATCATGCGTTTTGCTCCTTCAATCGACGCTCCAGCACCCCGCCGAAAAACGCCAGCGGGATGTTGATCAAGCAATAGAAGCCCGCCAGCATCAGGTAGTCCTGAACGAACATGTAGTCACTGGCGGCGAGGTTCTGCGCGGTGCGCGTCAGGTCAGCCAAACCCACCACCGAGACCAGCGACGAGGCTTTGATCAGCAGGATCATTTCATTGACCAGTGCGGGCAGGGTCAGGCGCACCGCTTGCGGCACGCGGATGCGCATTAGCATTTGGCCGGAGCTGAGCCCTAGCAAGCCAGCGGCTTCCAGTTGCCCGCCGGGAATCGCGAGGAAGCCGCCGCGCATGATTTCTGCGGTGTAAGCACCGGCCGCCAACGACAGGCCAATGATCGCCGCGACGGTCGGTGAGACGTTGGGCAGACCGATACGCGGCAGAAAGTAATAAATGAATAGCAGTTGCACCAGCAGCGGAATGCCACGGAACACAAAAATATAGGCACCGCCAAGACGCCGGAGCAGTGAAACAGGCGACAGCCGCAGGCTGCCCACCAAAATGCCGATAACAAAACCGATCGCCAGGGCAGCAATGGACACTTGCAGCGTCACCCACAGGGCGTCGAGCAAGAGCGGGGCGTTTTGTTGCAGCAAGGGCCAATCGAACATCGTGTGACTCCAGCTTTTTAACCGCAGCCCGGTAGGCGCGAACTTGTTGGCGAGACAGACACCGCTGCGTGTCAGGCACAGCCTCTCGCGAACAAGTTCGCTCCTACAGAGGTTGTTCAGTCATTACCAGGTTGGCTCAAAATCAGCCTTTGGCACGTCCATTTCCGCACCCAGCCATTTTTTCTGCAGTGCCGCCAGACGACCGTCGTCGTGCATTTTCAGGATGGCGGCATCGAGCGCGGCAATCAGGCTGTCGGCGTCAGCATCCTTGCGACCCAGGTAGGCGAAGTAGGATTTCTTGCCGAACGGCGGCTGCACGACCTTGTACAGATTGCTGCGCTCAGCGGCGACGTAGGAAATGTTCGGCAACGAGTTAGCCACCGCGACGATGCGCTTGGCCGCCAGATCCGCGTAGGCCTGATTGTTGTCGACGTACTCACGAATCGTGACTTTCTGCGGCAGGGTGGCCGCAAAGGCTTTCAACTCTTCCAATTGCGCCGAGCCTTTGCCCGCGCCGACAGTCTTGCCCGCGATATCTTCTGGCTTACTGATGCTGTCGTCCTTGGCGCCGACCATCAGCGCCACGGTTGCCTCGGCAATTGGATAGACGAAGTGATAACGCTCTTTGCGCGCCTTGGTGACAATGATCGGGCCCGCCACCACGTCAAACTTCTTCGCTTCAAGACCTGGCAACACGCTCGGCCACGGCAGGTCGAGGAACTTGATCTTGACCCCCAGCTCCTTACCCAGCTGTTCAAACAGTTCTGCGTTCAACCCTTTTTGTTTACCCGCTTCGGTGAAGTCGAACGGCGCAAATTGCAGCTCGGTACCCACCACCAGTTCGCCGGCTTTCTTCACGTCGTCCAATTGGTCGGCGTGGGCCATCAATGGCAACAACGCCAATGCAGCCGTGATGCTCAGGCTTTTAAACGTCTTACTGAACAGAGAATCGAGTTGCATGGGTTCGCTCCTTAATGAGATGCGGGTTCATCAGATGCAGTGTTGTGTCGTCGTTATCGTTGGCTTTCGGGACAGCGGATAAAGCAGTGAGCGGGTGGTATGAAGCACTCTCTGTAAGGCTGCAGTTAGCGTGCCATACCGGTATATACAACTGCGATTTATGCTCAGCCAAGGACCTTCCCAGGGTTGAGTATGCCATTGGGATCGAAGCAGCTTTTCAATTGATGCATGACGGCCAGCGCTTCATCGCTGACCGAGTGATGCAGAAAGTCGCGTTTGAGCAGGCCGATGCCATGCTCGGCCGACACGGCGCCGCCCAGCTCTCCGACTGCGCTGTAGACCAGCTCTTCGATCTCTAGAACGGGGGCGGGCTGTGGCAACGAATGGCAATCGACGGTCAGGTGCAGATTGCTGTCACCGATGTGGCCGAAATACACGCTGCGATTGCCCGGCCAGCGTTGTTCCAGGCGCGCGCGACACAATTGGGCGAAGTCACCGATCTGGCCAATGGGCAGGCTGATGTCGAAGTTCAGCGGCGCAAGACGTGTCGGGAACTCACCCGTCGCCTCGCGGATTTTCCACAGGCTGCGGGCCTGCGCATGGGAGCTTGCGAGGACTGCGTCCACCACTTCGCCAGCGCCGACAGCATCATCGAGCACTTGCTCCAGCACATCACGGCGCGCCGATGATTCCAGCAGCACGTAAAGCGGATGCTGATCGGACATTGGCGGCACTGGGTTTTCCAGCCAGGACACGCCCATGCGAAAGAAGTCTTGCCACATCAGTTCGTAGGCTTGGGGTGTACCGGCCTCGCGCTGAATCCTTCGCAGCAACGCCACCGCACTTGGGTAGTTGGGAAGGGCGCAGAGCAAGGTAGTGGTTTCGCCGGGTTGCGGCGCGAGCTTCAAAACAGCGCGGGTAATCACCCCAAGGGTGCCTTCGCTGCCAATGAAGCACTGTTTTAGGTCGTAGCCGCAGTTGTTCTTGATCATCTTGTTCATCAGGTTCAGCACCCGACCGTCGGCCAGCACCACCTCCAGCCCGAGCACCAGCTCACGAGTCATGCCGTAGCGGATCACTGCGTTGCCACCGGCGTTAGTGGCGATATTTCCGCCGATCTGACACGAGCCGCGCGCACCCAGGTCCAGCGGGAACAGGTAACCGGCGTCGGCCACGGCCTGCTGAATCTCCTGCAGCGTAGTGCCGGCCCACACGCTGACTGTGGCTGCCGCGACGTCGATTTCTTCGATGCCACGCAGACGATCAAGGGACAAGGCAATATCGCCGGAGGTAGGAACCGCGCCTCCCGCCAACCCGGTCATCCCGCCTTGAGGCACGACGGGCTGTTTGGCTGCATTGCAAATGCGCAAGGCGGTCGACACATCCTGGGTGTCACGCGGCAGAATCAACGCAGCCGGGCAGGCGGGGGCATGGCGAGTCCAATCGCTGTAGTGGCGTTGGCTGATGGCCTGGCCGGTCAATACCTGCGCGTCGCCCAAGGCTTCGCGCAGCGTGGCAATGGTTTGTTGCACGATGGTTTGATGCACATCGGTCATCGGTTCAGCTCACGGTGAATAAAGGAGAGTGGGTGTTAGCCGCTGTCGCTGTCAGCCGACTCATGTCGGGTTGACCGAGCAACGTCAGGGCCAGATGCAATTCGTTGGTCAGCAGGTCAAGTGCGTGGGCTGCGCCGGCCTGACCGGCCACCGCTACGCCATACAACGTCGCTCGGCCGAGCAACACCGCATCGGCGCCCAGCGCACAGGCCTTGAGGATGTCGGTGCCACGGCGAATGCCGCTGTCCAGCAGGATCGCAAGCTTGCCTTTGGCCACAGCAGCGATGGCTGGCAGGCAGTCGATACTGGCCGGCACACCGTCCAGTTGACGCCCGCCGTGGTTGCTCACGACGATACCGTCGAGCCCCAGGGCAACCGCCTTTTCGGCGTCGGCTGGATGCAGCACGCCTTTGAGCAACAGGCGTTGCGGCCAGCGATCACGCAGACGGGCGAGGTAATCCCAGTCGAGTGTCTTTTCCATCTGTGCGCCGATGAAGTGCGCGGCGCCTGCGGCGTTACGCTGATCGGCAGGCAAGTAGCGGTCAAGGTTGGCCATGCTCGGCATACCCTGCGGCCACACGGCTTGGCGAATCCAGCGTGGGTGGCACAGCACGTCGAACTTATTGCGCAGGCTGAGTTGGCGCGGTCGGGCGAAGTTGCGTTTGTCCCACTCACGATTGCCCAGCAGCACCGCGTCGCTGGTCAGCAGCAGCGTTTGGCAACCGACCGCGTTGGCCCGTTGCAGCAAGTCGTCCTGCACCTGTGGATCGCTCATGCAGTACAACTGAAACCACAGATTGACCTCGGGCACGGCAGCGACGATTTGCTCAAGCGAGCTGGTTGAAACAGTGCTGAGGGTGAAGGGCAAACCGCGCTCGGTGGCGGCGCGAGCCAGGTGGATATCGGCGTCGTGGTAGAGCATGCCGTTGTAGCCGGTGGGGCCGATGGCCATGGGCAGCGGCCATTCGTGATTGAACATTGTGCGGCGGGTTTCAGTGCCGTGACAGGGCACCAGTGTGTGTGGCAGCAAATTGATGTCGGCGAACGCCTGGCGATTGCGGGCGAGGGTCAGTTCTTCCTCGGCGCCGCCTTCCAGGTATTCCCAGGCAAAATGCGGCAAACGACGATGGGCCATTTGCGCCAGTTCGGCAATGCTGTGGGCGCGACGAAAATCTGGGCCTGAGTGGTAGCGACGCATGAAAATCCTTGATCCGGCTGTATAGACAGCTGACGCAAGATGCAGGCCAGTTCGCTGCGCCGCGCAACACGCCATTTTTGGCTGGACGACGTAGGACATAGTTTTGGCTGGCGTAAGAAACTGTCACCGAAGGTTGCACCGAATGCGCCCGGCTGCCCACAGTTGGGGCGTGTCGAAACCCAAATTTGCGCGCTTGATAGCGCGCGAAGGGGCGAGCTTGCTCAATGAGAGCGGAAAACCCGACACATCCTTGTCGGCTGAGAGCCTGTTTTGGTGAGCAATCTGTCTCCCATCAATTCAGCATTTACTCAGTTGCCGTCGCGTCCCAGCGTCAAGGGCTGTGACGACAAAGAACGCGGCACAGTAAATGCTTGACCCTGTCTATACAGCTTGTCCGCGATTTCATTTCTTTATTCATCGACAGGAGCCCGCATGACTGCCACTGCCAACCTTCCCCTGATTGATATGGCCGGTGTTCGCGAGGGCGATCCGGCGAGCATTCGGCGTGTCGGCGATGCGATTCGTCGGGCCTGTAGCGAGACTGGTTTTTTCTACATCATCAATCACGGTGTGCCGCAGGCGGTGATCGACCACGCCATGGCGGCCGCCAAAACGTTTTTTGCCTATCCGCCGCAAGTGAAACGTCAGGTTGCCGTGAATAAGCGCCATCGCGGCTGGCACGCGTTGGGCGGGGCGTTGATGTATGAGGCAACCAAACCGGATTTCAAGGAGTTTTTCAGCATCGGTCTTGAGTTACCCGAAGACGATCCTTGCGTGCTGGCGGGGGAAGCGTTGCGCGGCCCAAATCAGTGGCCTGACTTCATGCCGCAACTGCGCACGGCGCTGGATGACTACTACGCGGCGATTGGCCGGGCCGCAGCTGATCTCTTGAAAGGGGTTGCGGTCGGGCTTGGCATTGACCAGGACTTTTTCGCACCGAAATACGGCAAACCGTTGCAGCGCACGCAAATGGTGTACTACCCACCGCATCCGCCAATGGCTGAAACTGACCAGTTCGGCGTTGCACCGCACACCGATTATGGCTGCGTCACGTTGTTGTACCAGGACAACAGCGGCGGGTTGCAGGTGCGTGAACTGGCGTCCAACCGTTGGATCGACGCTACGCCAATAGAGGGCAGCCTGGTGGTCAACGTCGGAGATCTACTGGCGCGTTGGTCCAACGACCGTTTTCGCTCGACCTTGCACCGGGTGATCAACACCTCCGGACACGAGCGCTATTCCATCGCCACATTTTATGACCCGACCTACAGCGCCGTGGTCGATCCCTGTGATCTGGGAATCGATGCGTCGGCGAGCCGGTATCCAGCGGTGGCGGCGGGGGATTACATCCTCAAGCGCATTGACGATTCGATGGCATATCGCAAGAACGCGCAGTAGATCTCGCGTCGATTCGCTTCGGCTCGCAAGCCCCTTACAAATCAGCGGCCGATGCCTGCAGGAGCGAACCTGTTCGCGAAGCGGTGTCTCAGGCGCACCGCGCTGGTCGACTCGCCAACAAGTTGGCTCCTACAGATCGTGGGTGCCCGTCGCGGCGAGCCATTGGCGGAGGTCTTCAATGTGGCGGTTGATCAGTTGTAGGAGCGAACTTGTTCGCGAAGCGGTGTCTCAGGCGCACCGCGCTGGTCGACTCGCCAACAAGTTGGTTCCTACAGATCGTGGGTGTCCGCCGCTGCTCATCCGTCGCGGCGAGCCATTGGCGGAGGTCTTCAATGTGGCGGTTGATCAGTTGTAGGAGCGAACTTGTTCGCGAGGCGAAGTCTCAGGCGCACTTCATTGTTCGCCTCGCCAACAAATGGGTTCCTACAGATTGAGCTGCGTTCTGAAGTGCGTCAGCTCCTACGCATACGGCGTCAAATGACTGCCAGAATCGCCTTGGTCACCGCATCGATATTGCTTTTGTTCAACGCCGCCACACAGATCCGGCCGGTGTCCAGTGCATAGATCCCGAACTCGTTGCGCAGGCGCTGGCATTGTTCAACGGTCAGGCCGGAGTAGGAGAACATCCCACGCTGGCGTGCGACGAAGCTGAAGTCCTGACCCTTTGAGTTGTCGGCTAGACGGCGAGTCATCTCTTCGCGCATGCCACGAATCCGCAAACGCATTTCAGCCAACTCCACTTCCCACTGCTGGCGCAGCTCCGGGTTGTTAAGGACGGCCGCGACGATGCTTGCACCATGGGTCGGTGGGTTGGAGTAGTTGGTGCGGATCACGCGTTTGACCTGGGACAGGACGCGCGCGGTTTCTTCTTTTGAATCGGTGACAATCGACAGCGCGCCGACGCGTTCGCCGTACAGCGAGAAAGATTTAGAGAACGAGCTGGAAGCAAAGAAGGTCAAACCGGAGTCAGCGAACAGACGCACCGCTGCGGCGTCTTCATCGATGCCATCGCCAAAGCCTTGATAGGCCATGTCGAGGAACGGCACGTGGCCTTTGGTTTTCAAGACGTCGAGGACTTTTTTCCAGTCGTCCAGGGTCAGGTCGACGCCGGTCGGGTTATGGCAGCACGCATGCAGCACGACGATGGAGCCTGACGGCAGGTTTTGCAGGTCTTCAAGCATGCCTGCGCGGTTTACGCCATGGGTTGTGGCGTCGTAGTAACGGTAATTGTGCACCGGGAAACCAGCAGCCTCGAACAGCGCACGGTGGTTTTCCCAGCTTGGATCACTGATGGCGACCACGGCGTTGGGCGACAGTTGCTTGAGGAAGTCGGCACCGATTTTCAGAGCACCGGTACCGCCCACTGCCTGAACAGTCAGTACGCGGCCCGAGACCAGTAACGGCGAGTCGACGCCAAACAGCAAGGTTTGCACGGCTTTGTCATAGGCGGCGATGCCGTCGATTGGCAAGTAGCCACGGGGGGCATGCTGAGCAACGCGGATGGACTCGGCTTCGGCAACGGCACGTAGAAGTGGGATCTTCCCTTCTTCATTACTGTAGACGCCTACACCCAGGTTAACCTTGGTCGTACGGGTATCGGCGTTGAATGCTTCGTTGAGGCCCAGGATTGGATCGCGTGGTGCCATTTCGACAGCGGAGAACAGGCTCATTTTTGCGGCGGCTCTGAGTGGGAGTTGGAGAGGTCACAACGCTCCGGCCGTATGCACTAGAGCGGTGCGCAAACGGGGAGTCAGTATAGAGACCATCGACGCTGGGGGCGACAGTTGAAGGCAGGTTTTTTCAAGATATTTCGGGTAATTTGACGACCATTAGTCATGTTGCGATCAGCAATCTGTCACGGGCGGCTTGAAAGGTTAGGTTGGCGACTCCATCTGTAGTCCCATCACTTCATTTCACGTGCGTCTTTTTCCTTGACGGGATCAGTCGTCTGCGCTCATTTCGTTTCCGTTGTCGTCTTGCATCCAGCGCCAATCAGAGGTTATTTATGTCCGAGTTTCAACTCGTAACCCGTTTTGAGCCAGCCGGGGATCAGCCGGAGGCGATTCGTCAGATGGTCGAAGGGATTGAAGCCGGGCTGTCGCACCAGACGCTGCTAGGGGTGACCGGGTCAGGCAAGACCTTCAGCATCGCCAACGTCATCGCCCAGGTCCAGCGCCCGACCCTGGTGCTGGCACCGAACAAGACCCTGGCCGCACAGTTGTACGGGGAGTTCAAGGCATTCTTCCCGAACAACGCGGTGGAGTATTTCGTTTCTTACTACGACTACTACCAGCCCGAAGCATACGTGCCATCGTCCGACACCTTCATCGAGAAAGATGCGTCGATCAACGACCACATCGAGCAGATGCGCCTATCGGCCACCAAAGCCCTGCTGGAGCGCAAGGACGCGATCATTGTCACCACCGTGTCGTGCATTTATGGTTTGGGCAGTCCGGAAACCTACCTGCGCATGGTGTTGCACGTAGACCGCGGCGACAAACTCGATCAGCGCGCATTGCTACGCCGTTTGGCCGACCTGCAGTACACCCGCAACGACATGGATTTTGCGCGAGCGACCTTCAGGGTCAGGGGCGACGTGATTGACGTTTTCCCGGCGGAATCCGACCTGGAAGCGATCCGCATCGAACTGTTCGACGACGAAGTGGAGAACATTTCGGCGTTTGACCCGCTGACCGGCGAAGTGATTCGCAAGCTGCCACGCTTTACCTTCTATCCAAAGAGCCACTACGTGACGCCTCGCGAAACGCTGCTGGACGCGATGGAAGGGATCAAAGTCGAGTTGCAGGAGCGCCTGGAATACCTGCGCGGCGCCAACAAACTGGTCGAAGCCCAGCGCCTGGAGCAGCGCACGCGTTTCGATCTGGAAATGATTCTGGAACTGGGCTACTGCAACGGCATCGAGAACTACTCGCGCTACCTATCGGGCCGACCTTCCGGCGCGCCGCCGCCAACGCTGTACGACTATCTGCCAGATGACGCGCTGCTGGTGATCGACGAATCCCATGTCAGCGTGCCGCAGGTTGGCGCCATGTATAAGGGCGACCGCTCACGCAAAGAGACGCTGGTGGAATACGGCTTCCGCCTGCCGTCGGCGCTCGACAACCGACCCATGCGTTTTGATGAGTGGGAAAGCGTCAGCCCGCAAACCATTTTCGTTTCGGCGACACCAGGCAACTACGAGGCCGAACATGCCGGTCGCGTGATCGAGCAGGTGGTGCGCCCAACCGGTCTGGTCGACCCGCAGATCGAAGTACGGCCGGCACTGACGCAGGTCGATGATCTGCTCTCGGAAATCGCCAAGCGTGTGGCGCTGGAAGAGCGGGTGCTGGTGACCACGCTGACCAAGCGCATGTCCGAAGACTTGACCGATTACCTGGCCGATCACGGCGTGCGGGTACGTTATCTGCACTCGGACATCGACACCGTTGAGCGAGTAGAGATCATCCGCGACCTGCGTCTTGGAACCTTCGATGTACTGGTGGGGATTAACCTGCTGCGTGAAGGTCTGGACATGCCCGAAGTGTCACTGGTGGCGATTCTGGATGCGGACAAAGAAGGCTTTCTGCGCTCCGAGCGGTCACTGATCCAGACCATTGGCCGAGCGGCACGTAACCTCAACGGCCGGGCGATTTTGTACGCTGACCGGATTACCGGCTCCATGGAGCGAGCGATTGGCGAGACGGACCGCCGTCGCGACAAGCAGATCGCCTTCAACCTTGAACATGGCATCACGCCCAAAGGCGTGTTCAAAGACGTCGCGGACATCATGGAAGGCGCCACCGTGCCAGGTTCGCGCAGCAAAAAGCGCAAAGGCATGGCCAAGGCCGCCGAAGAGAACGCCAAATACGAAGCCGAACTGCGCTCGCCCAGCGAAATCACCAAACGCATTCGTCAGTTGGAAGAGAAAATGTATCAACTGGCACGGGATCTGGAGTTTGAGGCGGCTGCGCAGATGCGCGATGAGATTGGCAAATTGCGGGAGCGGTTGTTGGTGGTTTGAGAGTGGGGGCCTGCGCGGTAGGTGCTGCGCAGGGATATTTTTATGCCGATGATTCCCATTGGGCTGCCGGGATAAGATATGACCTTTACCATGGTTTTAACTCGTCAATTGAGTTTAAAGTGCGATAGTTAATATTTTTGGTTTTAGCAAGAGCCGGTGAGGATGGTGGCGGCAGGCACAGGTGGAAACAACGCGTTGCCGAGTCCTTCGCACAAACGGTTGAGGCTCTTGTCGGCGCCGGACTGACTCATGGCGACGCCAACCACCACGCCCACTACCGCGCCGAGCACACAGGCGCCCAGGCCGCCAGTCGCGACCGTCAACCCGGTCGCCGCCACGACAGCCGCCGTCGCCAGCGCGCCAATGGCCGCATAAGCTGCGACTTCAAGCATGCCGCCGAGGAGGTCGGCCATGACAGAGGTATGAGAAAGGGCGTCACCCTGGCGGGCGGCCCAAAGCCCGTCAGACATCTGCGCTACTCGGGCACATCACTGCATACGTCACGCAATGGGCTCGAACTGTAGCGACGTCTTGATCGCCGCCCAATGCGCTGCGTCGGCATCGCCCAATGGCTCAGCCTTGACGTAACTCAACGCCAGCATCTTGCGCGTGCCGGGTAGCGTCAGTGCCAGTTGGTACTGGAAAACATGCTCCGTGCCGTTGCTGAACTGGCTGTGCAATTCCAGCGCCTGGATGTGCTGTTGCGCGCCGATATGCAGGACCTGGACCGGTTCACATTGCAAACCCTGCACCTGTTGTTCAAGGCGATTGAGTTGCGCGTCAAAATTGCTGCGCAAGGTTTCATCCTTCGCCAGAACGCCACGGCTGACGATCAGCGATGTGCCCAGTTCCGCAAATTTGAGAATGTTGATCGACGTATCCAGAACGTCCTCGTGGGGCAGGTCGAACTGGCACTCGTTGAGTCGGTAGGGGAGGGAGTCTGACATTCCGTGTGCTTCGCGCTAAGAAAGCGCCGGAATGTAAAGATCTGAAATGTCGCTGTCTGAGCGCTGAAACACAAAAATGGCGGGCTATGCAGTTTTCAGAATGGGACTACGCTGAGTCCTCTGCTTGTCCTACTCTGCGAGTGGGAAAGTCTCAGTAATACCTGTGCAAAGCCGTCTAATGCGCAGCCCCACCCTTGATCCCAGACGGCAGCCGTTTGGTCAACATCACTGCCAACATGCTGACGCCCAGCGCAATGCCGACGAAGTGAAACGCATCGTTGTAAGCCATGATCGCCGCCTGCTGGTGGGCAATCTCGCTGAGCTTGCCCAGTGCTGCCGTTTCATTGCCCAGCCGGTCGGTCAGTATCGCCATGCGCTCGGCCACCTGCGGGTTGCCGGGCACGATGGATTCACGCAGATAATCGAAGTAGGTCTTGGTGCGGGCATCCAGCAAGGTCGCCAACAGGGCAATACCAATGGCACCGCCGAGGTTACGCAGGATGTTGAACAGGCTCGACGCCGAGCCTGCATCCTGTGGTTGAATAAACGCCGTGGCGATCAGCGAAATGGTCACCATGATCAGCGGTTGCCCCAGTGCCCGAATAATCTGGATGTGGTTGAACTGCGGCCCGGCGAAGTCAGGATTGAGTACTCCCGAGGCGAAACTGGAAAAGCCAAACAGCGCAAACCCCAGGGTACACAGCAGTTTTGGTGAAATGATCTTCATCAACTGCGGCACCAGCGGAATCAGAAACAGCTGCGGGACGCCCATCCACATGATCACTTCGCCGATCTGCTGCGCGTTGTAGCCTTGGATCTGCGCCAGATACAGTGGCAGTAAATAAATCGATCCGTACAGTCCGACTCCCATGCCGAGGCTGGAAATGCTCGACAAACCGAAGTTGCGGTTGCGCAAAATACCGAGATTGATCAGCGGCCGGGGTTTGGACACTTGAATGATCACGAACAGGATCAGGCTCGACAGCGCGATACTGCCTAGCGTGACAATGAGGTTCGATTCCAGCCAGTCCTTGCGATGGCCTTCTTCAAGAAACACTTGCAAACACCCAAGCCCCGCACCGAGGGTGACAATTCCGGCGTAATCGGTGCTCTTGAGCAGTTCCCAATGCGGCGCCTTCTTTTCCAGGCCATAGAGCAAGCCTGCGATCATCACCAACCCTGGTGGCACGTTGATATAAAAGATGTATTCCCAGCCGAAGTTTTCCGTCAGCCAACCTCCCAGCGTCGGGCCGATTGAGGGTGCAAAGGTGGCGGTCATGGCAAACAGCGCCATGCCTTTGGCGCGATGATGTTCCGGCAGCTTGATCAGGGTCAGGGTGAACGCCAACGGGATCAGCGCACCCCCCGTGAAGCCCTGCATGGCGCGGAACACGATCATGCTTTCCAGGCTCCAGGCCATCGAGCAAAGCAGCGACGACGCGAGAAACCCCAGCGATACCCAGACCGCCAGCCGACGCGCCGACAACAACTGCACCAGCCAGGCGGTGAGCGGAATCATGATGATTTCCGCCACCAGATAAGAGGTGGAAATCCACGAGCCTTCTTCCAGGGTGGCTGACAGCGCGCCTTGGATGTCCTTGAGCGATGAGTTGGTGATCTGAATGTCGAGCACTGCCATGAAGGCGCCGAGCATCACGCTCATCACGGCAATCCAGTCGCGCCGGGTCGGTTCACCGACCGGGCGAATCAGTTCGTCACTGGCCACGGTCAGCGTCGCGGTCAGGCTTGATGTTGACCGATACGGTCACTGACATGCCCGGCCGAATCTTGCCCTTGAGCGGATTGTCCGGGGCGAAGGTCAGTTTTACCGGAATCCGTTGTACGACTTTGGTGAAGTTGCCGGTGGCATTGTCCGGCGGCAACAGACTGAATTGCGCGCCGGAAGCGGCGAACAGACTGTCGACCCGACCCTGAATCGGTGTGTCCGAGAAGCTGTCGAACTTCAGTTCGGCTGGTTGCCCGATCTGCATGTGGCCGATCTGGGTTTCCTTGAAGTTGGCCTGCACCCAGATGTCTTCGTCGGGCACGATCGACAGCATATAAGCGCCGGCCTGTACATATTGGCCGTTACGCGCCGCCCGCTGGCCTATCAACCCGCTGATGGGGGAATGGATTTGTGTGCGTTGCACGTTGATTTCGGCCTGGGACAAATCAGCGTGGGCCGTGGCGATCTGTGCGTCCAGACGCTTGAGCTCGGCAGACAGGGCGATCACTTGCTGGCGCTGGCCCTGCACGTCAGCCTGGGCCTTGGTCACTTGCGAACGGGCGATATGGCTGTCGGCGGAGAGGGTAGTGACTCGCTCTTCCGAGACAAAGCCCGGCGTGCGCAGTTTTTCGACGCGCGAAAGGTCCAGTTGCGTGCGACCAAGCGTTGCCTGGCTGGCTGCCACTTGGGCCTCACCCGCGGCAATCAGGCTCGATTGCTGGGTCAGCTTGCTTTGGGCTTGAACGCGTTCGGCCTCGCGAGTCGCCAGTGTGGCTTTGGCTCGATCCACCGCAAGGCTGAAATCATCCGGTTCGAGGCGTACCAGTAACTGGCCTTTTTCCACGTGCTGGTTGTCCTGCACCAGTACCTCGTTGACCCTGGCGCCGAGCTGGCTGGAGATGCGGGTTATTTCACCCTGAACATAGGCGTTGTCGGTGGTTTCGTAAAAACGTCCTTTTAAGTACCACTGAGCAAAGAACGCAAGGGCGATCAACAGGATCACCGCGATAAAGATGAGCAGGCGGCGTTTGAGTTGGGCAGGCATGGTCGTTCTGGATTATTAAAATGTAAGCAAATTTATCGTGTTTCGAGTCTGGCACCTAGCCATCGTTGGAATAATGACTGGAACTGATGTGCCGACATTCATTGCTGATGCATGTCGAGTGTCTGGCTATGTTGGTTTTCCTGCTGTGCTTTGTGCCCGGTGCTGGAGCCGCGAGGTCCGCGCCTGTTAAGATTCGCGGCTTGTTCGACCTATTCGGGATTTTCCATGACCACCGTTCGCACCCGCATCGCGCCATCGCCCACCGGCGACCCCCACGTTGGCACGGCTTACATCGCACTCTTCAACTATTGCTTTGCCAAGCAACATGGCGGCGAGTTCATCCTGCGTATTGAAGACACCGATCAGCTGCGCTCGACCCGCGAGTCCGAACAGCAGATTTTCGACGCGCTGCGTTGGCTGGGCATCGAGTGGAGCGAAGGTCCGGACGTAGGTGGTCCACATGGCCCGTATCGTCAGAGCGAACGTGGCGATATCTACAAAAAGTACACGCAACAGTTGGTTGATGCGGGTCACGCCTTCCCGTGTTTCTGCACCGCCGAAGAGTTGGACCAGATGCGTGCCGAGCAGATGGCGCGTGGTGAAACCCCACGGTATGACGGTCGTGCGCTGTTGCTCTCCAAGGAAGAAGTGGCGCGTCGTCTGGCCGCTGGCGAGCCTCATGTGATCCGTATGAAGGTGCCGAGCGAAGGCGTCTGCGTGGTGCCGGACATCCTGCGCGGCGAGGTCGAAATCCCGTGGGACCGCATGGACATGCAGGTGCTGATGAAGACCGATGGCCTGCCGACCTATTTCCTGGCCAACGTCGTCGACGACCACCTGATGGGCATCACCCACGTCTTGCGCGGCGAAGAATGGCTGCCTTCGGCACCGAAACTGATCCTGCTCTACGAATACTTCGGTTGGGAAAAACCAGCACTGTGCTACATGCCGTTGCTGCGTAATCCGGACAAGAGCAAGTTGTCCAAGCGCAAGAACCCGACCTCGGTGACCTTCTACGAGCGCATGGGGTTCATGCCCGAAGCGATGCTCAATTACCTGGGTCGCATGGGCTGGTCGATGCCGGATGAGCGCGAGAAATTCTCGCTGGACGAAATGGTTGAACACTTCGATCTGACCCGCGTTTCGCTCGGAGGGCCAATCTTCGACATCGAGAAGCTGTCGTGGCTCAACGGCCAATGGCTGCGGGATTTACCAGTGGAAGAGTTCGCCAAGCGTGTGCAGAAGTGGGCGTTCAACAGCGATTACATGATGAAAATCGCGCCGCACGTTCAAGGGCGTGTCGAAACCTTCGGTCAGATCGCACCGCTGGGCGGCTTCTTTTTCGCCGGCGGCGTGACTCCAGACGTGAAGCTGTTCGAGCATAAGAAGCTGTCGCCGGATCAGGTACGTCAGGTGATGCAGTTGATCCTGTGGAAGCTGGAATCCCTGCGTCAGTGGGAGAAGGACAACATCACCGGTTGCATTCAGGCGGTCGTCGAGTACCTTGAGCTCAAACTGCGCGACGCCATGCCGCTGATGTTCGCTGCGATCACCGGTCAGGCCAATTCGGTGTCGGTGACCGATGCGATGGAAATCCTCGGCCCGGACTTGACGCGTTTCCGTCTGCGCCAGGCGCTGGATCTGCTGGGCGGTGTGTCGAAGAAAGAAAACAAAGAGTGGGAAAAGCTGCTGGGCGCCATCGCCTGAGTGTGGGTTGGTCGTTGTCCATCCCCATTGGGACAATGCAGCGGCCGACAACCCCTCGGTTTTCCGGGGGAGGGTGGTAAGTGATTGTTATCCCGGAAAATTCTTTTGAAGTTTGTTTAAAAAGAATTTGACAGCTATGTGGGTCGCACTTAATATGCGCCCCGTCCACACGGCAACACAAAAACACGACGGTAACGAAGTGTTATGTGTTTGTTAATTGTGGGGCTATAGCTCAGCTGGGAGAGCGCCTGCATGGCATGCAGGAGGTCAGCGGTTCGATCCCGCTTAGCTCCACCAAATTTCAGTTTCCAGGCGTTGCAACACTGCCTTGAAGCGCAGTGCCATGATCGAAACCAGCTTCGATCAGGCATAGAAGGGTTTGCGTCCCCTTCGTCTAGTGGCCTAGGACACCGCCCTTTCACGGCGGTAACAGGGGTTCGAGTCCCCTAGGGGACGCCATTTGCGGGAATAGCTCAGTTGGTAGAGCACGACCTTGCCAAGGTCGGGGTCGCGAGTTC
>NZ_DASWOT010000158.1:0-25639 GCF_036404235.1 Pseudomonas sp. | reverse complement strand
ATGATGTAGGAGATCCCTCCCACGATCCGATACGCCTTGCCATCTACTCCGCAGGTCACAGTGTCTCCCTCAAGAGAGTGACCTATGTTTTCCATGCTGACGCTGGCGTGCGCATCTATGACGATGCCACCGCAAGATGTCAGGTCATCTCTACGGATGAAATATCCTATGGCCATTGAGTCTCTACTCCCTGTTTATTTAACGTGCGGGTCCGTGCTATTGCCGGTTGCTGAAGCGATTGTTATCGGTGATCCCTGTGGGTCTCTGCCCAAACGAAGTTGGCGATTTGCTCATCTGTGGACGTTGGCTTATCCAGACTGCAGAGCCATTGGGGAAGTATCACCATGGTGACGTTGAGTGGACCTCCCAGTCGGCTGGGCATGCACAGCGATAGAGAGCGTGAGGTAGCCATGATGAATGAGGGGGTGAGGCGTCGGTGGCGCAAATGGCGGTTTGCGCTGTAGGAGGTGTCCGAAAAGTGCAGGGGTTTGTTCCCGCTGCCGAGGGTGTCGCAGTCGCGCTCGGTTTCCGATGGATACATGAGCAATCAGCGGATGAAGTCGACTGATAGGTGGTGGTAGATGGCTGGCCAATATCCCCACATGCAGGCCACCGGCATGGTCATGGATCACACCATCGATTGTGATCAATACGCAGCGCTGGCCCGCTGACGGTTACAATGCCCGCCTCATGTGTTCAGGAGTGATCTGTGGATAAGTTCAAAGGCGCCATGATGGTCGGGGCGTTGCGGTTGTTTGCCCTATTGCCGTGGCGTGCCGTGCAAGCGGTCGGCACCGCCATCGGCTGGTTGATGTGGAAGCTGCCCAACCGTTCGCGTGAAGTCGCGCGGATCAATTTGTCCAAGTGCTTCCCTGAGTTGAATCCTCAGGAGCTTGAAGCGCTGGTTGGGCGCAGCCTGATGGACATTGGCAAGACCTTGACCGAGAGCGCTTGCGCCTGGATCTGGCCTGCGCAGAAATCCATCAATCTGGTGCGTGAAGTAGAAGGTCTGGAGGTGCTGACCCAGGCACTGGCGTCAGGCAAGGGCGTGGTCGGTATCACCAGCCATCTGGGTAACTGGGAAGTGCTCAACCACTTTTATTGCAGTCAGTGCAAACCGATCATTTTCTATCGTCCGCCCAAGCTCAAGGCGGTGGATGATCTGTTGCGTAAGCAGCGCGTGCAGTTGGGCAACCGGGTAGCGGCGTCGACCAAGGAAGGCATCCTTAGCGTCATCAAGGAAGTGCGCAAAGGTGGTTCGGTCGGGATTCCGGCGGACCCGGAGCCAGCAGAGTCAGCAGGCATTTTCGTACCGTTTTGTGGGACGGTTGCGCTGACCAGCAAGTTTGTGCCGAACATGCTGGCGGGCGGCAAGGCAGTGGGGGTGTTCTTGCATGCCATGCGTCTGGAGGACGGTTCGGGCTATAAAGTTGTTCTGGAAGCGGCGCCCGAAGACATGTACAGCACCGACACACAAACCTCGGCGGCAGCGATGAGCAAGGTGGTCGAAAAATACGTGCGGGCTTACCCGAGCCAGTACATGTGGACCATGAAGCGCTTCAAGAAACGCCCGCCAGGCGAGGCTCGCTGGTATTGATTGCGGGTTGAGAAACACGATCTACCTGTACGAGCTGCCAAAGGCTGCGATGGTGTGCGTAGCGCGCCCAGTGTTTCGGATGGCCCCGTGAAGGTCCTTTGGACCTTACTCGCAGCCTTCGGCAGCTCCTACAGGCCATGAATTAGCCATTTAGAAAAAACTCAACCCGACCTGAAACAACCGTTCCACGTCGCGGATGTACTTTTTATCCACAAGAAACATGATCACGTGGTCGCCGGACTCGATCACCGTGGCGTCGTGGGCGATGAGTACCTCTTCGCCACGGGTGATCGCGCCAATGGTCGTGCCTGAAGGCAAATCGATGTCTCGGATGGCACGGCCGATCACTTTGCTCGATTTGGCGTCGCCGTGCGCCACGACTTCAATCGCTTCCGCCGCGCCACGGCGCAACGAATGCACGCTGACGATATCGCCCCGGCGAACGTGCGCCAGCAGTGTGCCGATGGTTGCCAGTTGTGGGCTGACGGCGATGTCGATCTCCCCGCCCTGAACCAGGTCGACATAGGCCGGGTTGTTAATGATGGTCATCACCTTTTTCGCGCCCAATCGCTTGGCCAGCAACGATGACATGATGTTGGCTTCATCATCGTTGGTCAGGGCCAGGAACAGATCGGCGTTGTCGATGTTCTCTTCCATCAACAAATCCCGGTCCGAGGCGCTGCCTTGCAGGATGACCGTGTTGTTCAGATGGTCCGACAGGTAGCGGCAGCGCGCTGGATTCATTTCGATGATCTTGACCTGATAGCGGTTTTCGATGGCTTCGGCAAGTCGCTCACCAATATGCCCACCCCCAGCGATGACAATCCGTTTGTAGCTTTCGTCAAGCCGGCGCATCTCTCCCATCACTGCGCGAATGTTCACTTTCGCGGCGATGAAGAAGACTTCGTCGTCGGCTTCAATGACGGTGTCGCCCTGGGGCATGATCGGCCGGTCCCGGCGGAAAATAGCCGCAACGCGGGTGTCGACATTCGGCATGTGTTGGCGTAACTGGCGCAGGTGCTGGCCGATCAAAGGGCCGCCGTAGTACGCCTTGACGGCCACCAGTTGCACCTTGCCTTCGGCGAAGTCGATCACCTGCAACGCGCTTGGGTATTCGATCAGGCGCTTGATGTGGTTGGTCACGACCTGTTCCGGGCTGATCAATACGTCCACCGGAATGGCATCGTTTTCGAACAGGCCAGCGCGTGTCAGATACGCCGTTTCGCGGATGCGGGCGATCTTGGTGGGGGTGTGGAACAGCGTGTACGCGACCTGGCAGGCGACCATATTGGTTTCGTCGCTGTTGGTGACGGCAACCAGCATGTCGGCATCGTCGGCGCCCGCCTGGCGCAGCACGTTAGGAAACGAGCCGCGACCCTGCACGGTGCGGATGTCCAGACGATCGCCCAGATCGCGCAACCGATCCCCGTCGGTGTCGACCACTGTGATGTCGTTTGCTTCGCTGGCCAGATGCTCGGCCAACGTACCGCCGACCTGCCCTGCGCCGAGAATGATGATTTTCAACCGTTCACTCCTTGAAACATTCGGTGCTTTGATACCTTGTAGGAGCCAACTTGTTGGCGAAGGCGCTGGATCGGTTGTGTCAATTAGGGCGCCTCGCGAACACGTTCGCTCCTACAGAAGGATCAATGTTGCGAAGCTGCGATTTTGATCAGCTTGGCGTAATAAAAGCCATCGTGCCCACCTTCCTGTGCCAGCAACTGGCGACCATGGGGCTGTTTCAGGCCGGGCGGTGGATGGCCGTTCTGGCCGGCGATATCCAATTCTCGAGCACCTGAAGTGCGCGCTAGAAACGCCTCGATCACTTCGGTGTTTTCGGTCGGCAGTGTCGAGCAGGTGGCGTACAGCAAAATGCCACCCACTTGCAGCGTGGGCCACAAGGCATCGAGCAACTCGCCTTGCAGTGTCGCGAGTGCCGGGATGTCGTCTGCCTGACGCGTCAGCTTGATGTCCGGATGACGACGGATGACCCCCGTTGCCGAGCACGGCGCGTCCAGCAGAATGCGCTGAAAGGGCTTGCCGTCCCACCATTGATCGGTGGCGCGGGCGTCGGCGGCGATCAGTTCAGCGCTCAGGCCCAGGCGATCCAGATTCTCTTTCACCCGCACCATGCGCTTGGCTTCCAGGTCCACAGCAACCACGCCCGCCAGATCAGACTGTACTTCCAGCAAATGGCAGGTTTTGCCGCCCGGTGCGCAGCAGGCGTCCAGCACTCGTTGACCTGGCGCCAGTTCCAGCAAATCAGCCGCCAATTGCGCGGCTTCGTCCTGAACGCTGATCCAGCCCTCGGCGAAACCCGGCAACCCACGCACATCGCACGGTTCGCCCAACACAATGCCGTCCTGACTGAAACTGCAGGCCGTGGCCGCAACACCGCTATCCAGCAGCAACTGAAGGTATTGATCGCGGGTTTTATGACGACGATTGACCCGCAGAATCATCGGCGGATGCGCATTGTTGGCGGCGCAGATGGCTTCCCAGTGCTCAGGCCAGGCGGCTTTCAGCGCTTTTTGCAGCCAGCGCGGGTGCGCGGTACGCACCACCGGATCGTGTTCCAGCTCGATCAGCAGCGCCTCGCCTTCGCGCTGTGCCCGACGTAAAACCGCGTTGAGCAATGCTTTGGCCCACGGTTTTTTCAGTTTGTCGGCGCAACCGACGGTTTCGCCAATGGCGGCGTGGGCGGGAATGCGCGAATAAAAAAGCTGATACAAACCCACCAGTAGCAATGCTTGAACATCGTTGTCGGCGGCCTTGAACGGCTTTTGCAACAGTTTGGCCGCCAGCGCCGAGAGCCTCGGCTCCCAACGCGCGGTGCCGAACGCAAGGTCTTGGGTCAGCCCGCGATCACGGTCATCGACCTTGTCCAGTTGGGTCGGCAAGGAGCTGTTCAGTGACGCCTTGCCACTGAGCACGGCAGCAAGGGCTTTGGCGGCAGCCAGACGCGGGTTCATGGCGCATCTACCGATTGACCGAGCACGATGCCGCTGGCGAATTTCTCACGACGGCTGTTGAACAAATCAGTGAAGTTCAGTGGTTTGCCGCCCGGCAATTGCAGGCGGGTCAGGCGCAAGGCGTTTTGTCCACAGGCGACGATCAAGCCGTCTTTGCTGGCGCTGAGGATTGTTCCTGGTGCGCCCTGCCCTTCGGCCACCTGAGCCGCGAGCACCTTGAGCGCTTCGCCGTTCAGGGTGCTGTGGCAGATTGGCCACGGATTGAACGCCCGAACCAGACGCTCAAGCTCAATAGCCGGGCGAGCCCAGTCGATGCGCGCTTCGTCCTTGTTCAGCTTGTGGGCATAGGTGGCGAGGCTGTTGTCCTGCGCTTGCCCGACCAACGTGCCTGCAGCCAGACCTGCGATAGCCTGCACCACGGCCGGCGGGCCAAGTTCGGCCAAGCGGTCATGCAGTGTGCCACCGGTGTCTTCGGCGGTGATCGGTGTGGTGACTTTGAGCAGCATCGGGCCAGTATCAAGACCTGCCTCCATGCGCATGACGGTCACGCCACTTTCGGCGTCGCCCGCCTCCACTGCGCGCTGAATCGGCGCCGCACCGCGCCAGCGTGGCAGCAGTGAGGCGTGGCTGTTAATGCAACCCAGGCGGGGGATGTCCAGCACCACTTGCGGCAGGATCAGCCCGTAGGCGACGACCACCAGTAAATCCGGCTTGAGCGCTGCGAGTTCGGCTTGAGCTGCGGCATCGCGCAGGGTCGGCGGCTGTAGCACCGGGATGTCATGTTGCAGGGCGAGTTGTTTGACCGGGCTGGGCATCAGTTTTTGTCCACGGCCCGCCGGACGATCCGGCTGGGTGTAGACCGCGATCACTTGGTAAGGGCTGTCGAGCAGGGCTTTCAAGTGCTCGGCGGCAAATTCGGGGGTGCCGGCAAAGACGATGCGCAATGGCTCAGTCATGGGCTTCTCGTAGGAGTATGCAATTTGAAATGCAGGCGCTGGCGCACGTTACGATCAACCGGGAACCGGTCGCTTGGGCCAGTATCAATGACGGTTGTTCCGAGCTTGTCGCAGCCGTGGGCAGCTCCTGCATGAGAGAGGGCTTATGCGTTCTGCTTGTGCAGTTTTTCGAGCTTTTTCTTGATTCGGTCGCGCTTGAGACTGGACAGGTAATCGACGAACAGTTTGCCGTTCAGGTGATCGCATTCATGCTGGATGCACACGGCGAGCAGGCCTTCGGCGATGAGCTCGTAGGGCTTGCCATCACGATCCAGCGCCTTGACTTTCACCTTCTGCGGTCGATCTACGTTCTCATAGAAGCCCGGCACAGAAAGGCAGCCTTCCTGATATTGTTCCATCTCGTCGGTCAGGGTTTCGAACTCGGGGTTGATGAACACCCGAGGTTCGCTGCGATCCTCACTCAGATCCATGACCACGATGCGCTTGTGTACGTTAACCTGCGTTGCCGCAAGACCGATACCAGGCGCTTCATACATGGTTTCAAACATGTCGTCGATCAACTGGCGAACACCGTCGTCGACCACGGGCACCGGTTTAGCGATGGTGCGCAGGCGCGAATCGGGAAATTCGAGAATGTTTAAAATGGCCATATACGTAAGCGCTGCACTTGTAGGGTAAATTCAAAATCGACTGCTAGGCTTGGGACGTCACAAGCGGGCAGCCCTTGTAAAACAGAAGTCTCGCAAAACTCCATGATTCACGCGAAGCCAACATGATAAAGGGATTCACCGCATGAGGAAATCACTACTCGCCCTGCTGCTGTTGGCCGCGACAGGCCTTGTCCAGGCGCAAGTACAGTTAAAGGAAGGTCATCCAGAGCGTTACACCGTTGTCGCCGGTGACACACTTTGGGACATTTCTGGCAAATTTCTCAGTCAGCCATGGAAATGGCCAGAGATTTGGCACGCCAATCCACAGGTTCACGATCCCGATCTGATCTACCCAGGGGATATTTTGACGCTGACGTATGTGAACGGTCAGCCACAAATTGTGCTTAACCGCGGTGCCTCGCGCGGCACCATCAAATTGTCACCCAGGGTTCGCAGTAGCCCGGTCGCCGAAGCCATCCCGAGCATTCCACTGGGCGCGATCAATGCGTTCCTCCTGAAAAACCGGATCATGGACAAACCCGAGCAGTTCGACACCGCCCCTTACATTGTCGCGGGTAACGCGGAACGCGTACTCAGCGGCATCGGGGACCGTATTTATGCCCGTGGCACATTCGATCCTCAGCACACCAGCTACGGCATTTTCCGTCAGGGCAAGACCTACACCGATCCAGATACCCAAGAGGTGCTGGGAATTAACGCCGACGACATTGGCGGTGGCGATATCGTTGCCAGCGAAGGCGATATTTCGACCCTGCAGTTGCAGCGTTCGACCCAGGAAGTGCGCCTTGGCGACAGGCTGTTCGTCAGTGAAGAGCATGCGATCAATTCAACCTTCATGCCCAGCGCACCGACCACGCCGGTCGACGGCCTGATCATTGATGTGCCACGCGGTGTGACGCAGATCGGTGAATTTGACGTTGTTACCCTCGACCGTGGCAAGCGCGATGGCCTGGCGGAGGGCAACGTGTTGGCGATCTACAAGACTGGGGAACATGTGCGCGATCGGATCACGGGCGAAGAAGTGAAGATTCCCGATGAGCGCGCCGGTGTGCTGATGGTGTTTCGTACCTACGAGCGGCTCAGCTACGCGTTGGTGTTGCACGCCTCCAGATCTCTGGCGGTGATGGACAAGGTGCGTAATCCGTAACGCTATGTCTCAGGTATGACACGCTTTTTTTGCACTGGCATGCTTCACTTATCTAATTGTTGTCAACAGAGTTATCCACAGGTTGCTTACTCACTTTGAGTGAGCCCAAGATCAAGGAAGATCTTATGCCGTTGTTTGGAAAAGCCGACCATTCGCCCGCCGAACTGGAAGCCCGTCTGCGCCTGCATAGGCTTCCTGAAATCGGTCCGAAACGTTTTCATAAACTCATCGCCGCGTTCGGCGGGGCATCTGCGGCGCTCAGCGCGCCAGCCTCGGCGTGGCGTGCATTGGGCCTTCCGACGGCGTGTGCAGAGGCCCGTCGCAACCCGGATGTGCGTGACGGCGCCAGTGCTGCAATGGCTTGGCTAGAGCGTCCGGCTCAGCATTTGCTGATGTGGGACGACCCCGGCTACCCCGCCTTGCTCGCCGAAATTCCAGACCCGCCGCCCCTGTTGTTCATCGCCGGTAACCGCAGCCTGCTTGACCGTCCGCAGTTGGGAATGGTCGGTAGTCGGCGCGCTTCCAAACCCGGCCTGGACACCGCCGCAGCTTTTGCCCGCAGCCTGGCGGGAGCAGGTTTTGTCATCACCAGTGGCTTGGCGTTGGGTATTGACGGCGCCGCGCATCAAGGTGCGTTGGATGTCGGCGGGGCCACAATCGGGGTGCTGGGAACGGGCATTGAAAAACTTTATCCACAGCGCCACAAGCAACTGGCGGCGGCCATGGTTGCCCAAGGTAGCGCCGTGATTTCCGAGTTACCGCTGGACGCCGGTCCTCATGCCAGCAACTTTCCGAGACGCAACAGGATCATCAGCGGATTGTCCTTGGGCGTACTGGTCGTGGAGGCCAGTGTTGCCAGCGGATCGTTGATCACCGCGCGTCTGGCCGCCGAACAGGGGCGTGAGGTGTATGCGATTCCAGGTTCCATTCATCACCCTGGTGCGCGCGGTTGTCATCAGTTGATTCGCGAGGGGGCAACGCTGGTGGAAACGATTGATCACATCATGGAAGGGTTGCGCGGCTGGCAGGTTCTACCTCCGTCGAGCGACGCCGTCGAGCCTGAGCCCGCGCCGGTTGCGCACCCATTGCTCGCTTTACTGCATGCGGCGCCGCAGACCAGCGAGGCGCTGGCAGTGTCCAGCGGCTGGCCTTTACCCAAAGTGCTGGCAGCGCTGACCGAGCTTGAGCTGGACGGTCGCATTGCCTGCGAGGCCGGACGATGGTTTGGCCGGGCGACCTGAGGTTAAACTGCCCGTCAGCTTTATTCGGAGAGAACACGATGGTCAGCAGTTGGCGTGTGCAACAAGCCGCACGAGAAATCAGGGCCGGAGCGGTGATTGCCTATCCAACCGAGGCGGTGTGGGGATTGGGCTGCGATCCCTGGGACCCAGAGGCTGTGTATCGCCTGCTGGCGATCAAGGCTCGGCCGGTGGAGAAAGGGCTGATTCTGGTCGCGGACAACATCCGTCAGTTCGACTTTCTGTTCGAGGATTTCCCGGAGCTTTGGCTCGATCGTATGGCCAGTACCTGGCCCGGGCCCAATACCTGGCTGGTGCCGCATCAGAATCTGTTGCCGGACTGGATCACGGGTGAACATGAAACGGTAGCGCTGCGTGTCAGCGATCACCCGCAGGTGCGTGAGTTGTGCGCACTGGTCGGGCCATTGGTGTCGACCTCGGCCAACCCCACCGGACGGCCTGCGGCGCGCAGTCGCTTGCGAGTGGAGCAGTATTTCCATAACCAGCTGGATATGGTGCTCGGCGGCAGTTTGGGGGGGCGCAAGCATCCGAGCGTGATTCGGGATCTGGTGACGGCCAATGTGGTGCGGCAGGGGTGACGGAATTGACTTTCTGTAGGAGCCAACTTGTTGGCGAAGCGTTCGATGAGGTGTGTCAGGCACACCGCATCGCGAACAAGTTCACTCCTACAGTGCATCAAGGGATAAGAATCATTGACCCGGTCGTGCGCCGCGCCGACAGTTCGGTCTGCGCTTTGCCTGCGTCTTTCAACGCGTACCGTTGAATGTCGTCGACTTTGACCTTGCCACTGGCGACCATTTCGAACACTTCGTCGGCCATGGCCTGCAGCGTCTGCGGGCTGTTGGCGTAAGAGCCCAGCGTTGGACGTGTGACATACAACGAGCCTTTTTGCGCGAGTATTCCTAGGTTCACGCCTTCAACCGGACCGGACGCATTGCCGAAACTGACCAACAATCCGCGTAATTCCAGGCAATTGAGGGATGTTTCCCACGTGTCTTTGCCAACGCCGTCATACACCACAGAGACTTTCTTGCCATTGGTCAGTTCCAGCACGCGCTTGGCTACGTCCTCCTTGCTGTAGTCGATGATTTCCCACGCGCCCAAGGCTTTGGCATGTGCGGCTTTTTCCGCCGAGCTGACCGTACCGATCAGCTTCACCCCTAGCGCGTTGGCCCATTGGCACGCGATGGAGCCAACACCTCCTGCGGCGGCGTGGAACAGAATGGTTTCTTCCGGACGGATTTCGTAGGTCTGGCGAAACAGGTACTGCACCGTTAGCCCCTTGAGTATCACCGCAGCGGCCTGTTCGAAGCTGATGTCATCTGGCAGCTTCACCAGATTCGCCGCAGGAATCAGATGCACGTCGGCGTAGCTGCCCAATGGGCCGGTGCCGTAGGCCACACGGTCGCCAACCTTGATGTGAGTCACTTCGCTGCCGACGGCCTCGACCACGCCCGCACCTTCATTGCCCAGGCCTGAAGGCATGGACGGCGCCGGGTAAAGCCCGGTGCGGAAATAGGTTTCGATGAAGTTGACGCCAATCGCTTTGTTGCGCACAAGCACTTGTGTCGGACCTGGTGCTGCCGGTTCGAAGTCGACGTACTCAAGGACTTCAGGGCCGCCGTGGGTGCGGAACTGGATACGCTTTGCCATTTGCTTTCTCCGTCATGGATCGAAACAGTAAGTGCGAAAGGGCTCTATCGGACTCCTTCGCTTGATCTTCGTCAACTGCGACCCCCGGTCAGCCGGTGGTATGCTACGCGCCAATTTTACCGCTGCGCTGCTGTTTACAAGGGCTGCGAACATAAAGACTCGGTGTTTCATGACGCCGATATTCAAGTCCGTTACCTGATGCTTCAGTTTCAAGCGCCTGATATGAAGGTATTGCCATGTCTACCCGCACCGACGCTGTCAAAGCCTACCTGCTCGACCTGCAAGACAGGATCTGCGCTGCCCTGGAGCAGGAAGACGGTCGCGCGCGTTTTCTCGAAGAGGCCTGGACGCGTCCAGCGGGTGGCGGCGGACGCACACGAGTGATCGAGAACGGCGACGTGATCGAAAAAGGCGGAGTCAATTTCTCTCACGTTTTCGGCACAGGTTTGCCACCTTCGGCCAGCGCTCATCGCCCTGAGCTGGCCGGGCGTGGCTTTGAGGCGCTTGGCGTTTCGCTGGTGATACATCCTCACAACCCTCATGTTCCGACCTCTCACGCCAACGTGCGTTTCTTCATTGCCGAAAAAGAAGGCGAAGAACCGGTCTGGTGGTTTGGCGGCGGTTTCGACCTGACGCCTTATTACGGCGTAGAAGAGGACTGCGTGCATTGGCACCGCGTCGCTGAACGTGCCTGTGCGCCGTTCGGGGCCGATGTCTACCCGCGTTACAAAGCGTGGTGCGACAGTTATTTCCACATCAAGCACCGCGACGAGCCGCGTGGCGTGGGTGGTCTGTTTTTTGACGATTTGAATGAGTGGGACTTCGACACCAGCTTTGCGTTCCTGCGCGCCATTGGTGATGCATATGTCGATGCGTATCTGCCGATCGTTCAGCGCCGCAAGGCCACGCCGTATACCGCTTCGCAGCGTGAGTTCCAGGAGTTCCGCCGTGGCCGTTACGTTGAGTTCAACCTCGTCTACGACCGTGGCACGCTGTTTGGTCTGCAATCGGGTGGGCGTACCGAGTCGATCCTCATGTCATTGCCACCGCAAGTGCGCTGGGGTTATGACTGGAAAGCCGCGCCAGGTAGCGAGGAGTCGCGCCTGACCGAATACTTTTTGCAGGATCGGGATTGGTTGGGTGAGGCGCAAAGCAAATGATCGATCGCTATGTCGTCTTCGGTAACCCCATCGGCCACAGCAAATCGCCGCTGATTCATCGTCTGTTCGCCGAGCAAACGGGCCAGGCGCTGGAATACAGCGCTTCTCTGGCGCCGTTGGACGATTTCACCGCATTCGCCAAAGCCTTCTTCCAACACGGCTGTGGCGCCAATGTCACGGTGCCGTTCAAGGAGCAAGCCTATCGGCTGGCCGACAGCCTGACAGCGCGCGCTCAACGAGCGGGTGCCGTGAACACCCTGATCAAGCAGGCCGACGGCAGCATTCTGGGCGATAACACCGATGGCGCGGGGCTGGTGCGTGATCTGACGGTCAACCATGGCGTGATCCTGAAGGGCAAACGCATCTTGATCCTGGGCGCAGGTGGCGCTGTACGGGGCGCTCTGCAACCATTGCTCGCTGAACAGCCGGAAGTCATCGTTATCGCTAACCGCACGGTCGAGAAAGCTGAACAGTTGGCGAAGGAGTTTTCCGAGTTGGGGCCGGTATTCCCGAGTGGCTTCGATTGGCTGGAAGAGCCAGTGGACATCATCATCAACGCCACCTCTGCCAGCCTGGCAGGTGAGCTGCCGCCGATTCTGCCAAGCCTTATTCAGCCAGGTGAAACGTTCTGCTACGACATGATGTACAGCAGCGAGCCAACGGCGTTCTGCCGTTGGGCTACCGAACATAAGGCAGGTTACGCGGTGGATGGTTTGGGGATGCTGGTGGAGCAAGCGGCGGAAGCGTTCTTCCAGTGGCGCGGCGTGCGCCCGGAGTCGGCACCTGTGTTAGCCGAGTTGCGGCGGTCGTTGGCCGTGAAGGTATAAAGCATTTGCGATGACGATTCCGTAGGCGCAGTTCATTGTGTAGGAGCGCGGCTTGCCCCGCGTCCTGGCGCGCAGCGGCAGTAAACCCGGTGTGCGCGGTCTGCCTGTCACACCGCGTGCGCAAGTTTTACGACGGGTTCCCCGCCGGTCGCGGGACAAGGTCACCCGCCACAAGGCTGACCCGATTGCCCTAAAGCTTGGCTTTCACCGCGGGCAGCGCGTCCTGGTCATCAAGCGTCTTCACGCCTTCCAGCCATGTATCCAGTACCGCCGGGTTGGCTTTGATCCAGGCTTTCACGGCATCGGCGTTGCTGACCTTCGTATCCACCACGGTCTTCATGATGGTGTTTTCCATGTCCTGAGTGAACGTCAGGTTGGAGAGCAACTTGCCCACGTTCGGGCACGCCTCGGCGTAACCTTTGCGGGTCACGGTGTAGACGCTGCCGGTGTCACCGAAGTATTTTTCGCCGCCTTTGAGGTAGTGCATCCCTTTGATCTGCACGTTCATCGGGTGCGGGGTCCAGCCGAGGAAGACCACGAACTCGTTCTTCTTCACATTACGCTGCACTTCAGCCAGCATCGCCTGTTCGCTGGACTCGATCAGCTTCCAATCGCCGAGGCCGAACTCATTCTTCTTGATGATTTCCTGCAGCGATACGTTGGCCGGAGCTCCTGAACCGATGCCGTAAATTTTCTTGTGGAACTTATCGGCGAATTTGTTCAGATCGGCAAAGTCATGCACGCCGGTGTCATAGACATAGTCCGGGACGGCGAGCGTGAACTCGGTGCCTTCAAGGTTTTTCTTGTACTGCGTCACATCACCGGCGCCGATGAACTTGTCATAGAAGCCCTGCTGAGCGGGCATCCAGTTGCCCAGGAAAACATCCAGCTTGCCGTCTTTGAGACCCCCATAGGCAATCGGCACCGCCAGCGTATCGACCTTTGCCTTGTAACCCATGCCATCAAGTAAAAAACTGGTGATGGCGTTGGTTGCGGCAATGTCGCTCCAACCCGGATCGGCCATTTTTACCGTGCTGCAACTTGCCGAGTCAGCGGCGTATGCGCCAACACAGCCCAAACTCAATGCCCCAACCGCCAGTGCTGTGGATAACTTATTCATCGTATGTCCCTTTTGATTTTCTGGATGTTGGCAGGGTTCAAGGTTGTGGATAACGGGCCTTGCGCTCCAGATCGTCCAGATCGATATGGTTGCGCATGTACTGCTGACTGGCGTCTACCAGCGGCTGGTGATCCCAACTCTTCAGCTTGCCGAGTGCCAGCGATTGGGCGACAAATCGCCTGCGACGCTGGCTGGCGAGCACCTGGTGGTGTATCGCCGGTATATCCCATTTGGCCCGAGCTTCGGCCAGAAATGCTGAAAACAGGTCCCGGTGCGCCTCGGATTGGCTCAGCTCTTCCTGCTCCTTCGGATCGTTATGCAGGTCGTACAGCAGACATGGGTCCTGCTCCGAATAGATGAATTTGTAGGCCCCGCGGCGAATCATCATCAGTGGAGAGGTCGTGCCTTCGGCCATGTACTCGCCGAACACTTCATCATGGCCTGCACGTCCTTGCAGGTGCGGCACCAACGAGCGGCCATCGAGTGGCAGGCTTGCGTCCAGTTCACCGTCAGCCATTTCCACGAAGGTCGGCAGCAGGTCAGCAGTGGAGACCGCAGCCTGCACGCGACCGGCCTTGAATTGCCCCGGAGCGTAGACCAGCAACGGTACACGTGCGGACATCTCGAACCAGTGCATTTTGTACCAGAGCCCGCGCTCGCCGAGCATGTCGCCGTGATCGCCCGAGAACACGATGATGGTGTTATCTGCCAAGCCCGTCTCCTCCAGTGTCTTCAGCAGTTTGCCGACGTTGTCATCGATATAGCTGCAGGCGCCGAAGTAGGCGCGGCGTGCGTCGCGAATCTTGTTTTCCGGTAGAGGTTTGTCCCACAGGTCGTAGACCTTGAGCAGCCGCTGGGAATGCGGGTCCTGATCTGTCTGAGCCAAAGGTTGCGCAGGCATTGGAATGTCGTCGTCGCTGTACAGATTCCAGAAGTTTTTAGGGATGGTGTACGGGTCGTGCGGGTGAGTCATGGAAACCGTCAGGCAGAACGGTTGGTCGCCCTCTTCGCGGACATGATCGAACAGATACTGCTGGGCCTTGAACACCACTTCTTCGTCGAAATCGAGCTGGTTGGTACGCACACACGGACCGGCTTGCAGCACCGACGACATATTGTGATACCAGCTCGGACGCACGTCCGGTTCATCCCAATTGACTGACCAGCCGTAGTCGGCGGGATAAATGTCGCTGGTGAGGCGTTCTTCGTAACCGTGCAACTGATCCGGGCCGCAGAAATGCATTTTGCCGGACAGCGCGGTGCGGTAACCGAGGCGACGCAGGTAATGGGCGTACGTCGGGATATCGGCAGGGAAATCAGCCGCGTTGTCGTAGGCGCCGATCTTGCTCGGCAACTGGCCGCTGACCAAGGTGAAACGCGACGGTGCGCACAACGGGCTGTTGCAATAGGCAGCGTCAAACACCACGCCCTCAGCGGCGAGGCGGCTCAAATTCGGCATTTTGATTGGCGATGAGGCGTAAAACGGCAACATTGGCGCGGCCATCTGATCGGCCATGATAAAAAGAATATTTTTGCGCTTCATGTATTCGCGGCATTCCATAGTGAATATTTATGCGAAATTGCTCCGGTCGAGGATGAGACCCTATAGTTCTGCTGTAAAACCCATGCAAGATAATGCCTAGGATAAGTTCAGCTTATGTTTGATACGCTCGGTGACATATCGCTGGATCTGCTGCGTGGTTTTGAAGCCGCCGCCCGGTTGCGCAGCTTTACGGCTGCCGCTATCGAGCTGGGCACCACACAGCCAGCCATTAGCCAGCAGATCAAACGGCTGGAAGAACAACTGGCAACCCGCCTATTCAACCGGATTTATCGCGGCATCGAGCTGACCGAGGCCGGAGAGATCCTGTTCAGCCATGTGCAGGCCGGTTTGCAGTCGATGGATGCCGGGCTGATCGAGATTACCGAGCAACATCAGCATGAGGTGTTGCAGGTCGCTACCGACTTCGCGTTCGCCGCGTATTGGCTGATGCCGCGCCTGCATCGCTTTCATAAAAACCATCCCGACGTCGATGTAAGCCTGGTCACCAGCGAACGTAGCTACAGCATGCTGCGCGCTGATATCGATGTGGCCGTGCTGTTCGGTGATGGGCGTTTCAAGCAAGGCGAAAGTCATTGGCTGTTCAACGAACAGGTCTATCCCGTGTGCAGCCCACAGCTCGTCGCGGGGCGTGCGTTGCCCCTGTCGATCGACGTGCTCAAGGAGCTTCCACTGCTGCATTTGCGCGGCGAAGGCAGTAATGATTGGTTCGATTGGGGCGGTGTGTTCCGCGCATTGAACATCCCACAAGCGCCCGCTCCCGGCCAGCTCAGGTTCGACAATTACACACTCTTGATTCAGGCCGCGATTGGCGGGCAGGGCGTGGCGATTGGCTGGCGGCATCTGGTGGATGAGCTGCTAGAGCAAGGGTTGTTGTGTCGGCCCATCGAAGCAACGGCGATTTCGGCGTACGGCTATTACATCGTGCTGCCGCAACGTAAACGCCGGGTGCAAATCGTCCAGCAGTTCGTTGATTGGTTGAAAAGTGAACAGGCGCTGAGCGGGGATTCGCTGGTGGGGAAGCCGTTGCCTTCGATTGCTATCTAGGTCTGTTGCCCTTTGGTTGCGGCCACAACGATGGCAATCGGTCCCTAACTATGGATAACTTCCCCCTTCTTGAGAGTGGCCGCGCACACGGCTGTTCAACACTTGTGGAGGACCGGCTATGTCACCTGTCGAGGGTTATCACGCCCACGTTTATTTCGATGCCCAAACCATCGATCAAGCTCGCGCTTTGTGCGAGACCGTTGCAGCCACATTTGATGTGAAGATGGGGCGTGTTCATGAGCGTTTGGTCGGGCCACATCCCGACTGGAGCTGCCAGTTGGCATTCGATCATTCGACGTTTGCCGACGTGATGCTGTGGCTGGCATTGAATCGCAACGGGTTGGTGATATTCACGCATCCGCTGACCGGGGATGATTTGGCCGATCACACGGAGCATGCGATCTGGATGGGCGGGATTCGCGAGTTAAATGTGGGGATGTTCAAGCGGTGATGCCGTTCGCTCACATCGATCAGTGCAGGAGATTGCAGGGGAGCAACGCAGCCCGCTGTAGGCGTGAACATGTCCGCGAGGCGGCATGACTGTCACGCCGCGTTAACCGCCTCGCCAACAAGTTGGCTCCTACAGAAAGTACCGGGTAGGGCTCAGTTCAAAACACCTTCGAGGATTTCATAAACAATCCCGCTGCCAATCGCGATCAACACGACATCAGGCCCCAGGCGGCGCCATTCGTAGCCGTCGTAGCGCGGCAGATATTGCAACGAACGCTGATCCAGACGACGACCATAGCCACGCGGCAAAGGGTGTCCGCGCACGATCTGAACATTGGGCGGCAATGGCTGCCCGCGACCGATTACTTCGCGGTGCTCATACACCTGGCGACGTACGTCGTCGAAATTCTCAGGTGGGCGGCCGCCACCGCGATTGTCGTTACGCGCCTGACTGTTACCCTGCCCGCCCCGGCCTGGCTGATTGTTGCCCGGTTGATTGCCGCCCTGTTGGTTTTTGCCCTGCTCGTTGCCGTGTCCCTGATCCTGATGATTCTCCGGACCACGATTATCCTGGCCCCCTCGCTCATCAGGCCCGGCTGCCTGCACCCATGTGGTGGCGCTGATCATCAAGATGCCCAGCCCGGCAATCAAACGATTTGACACTTTCATCTAGCGCGCTCCTGAACCATACGGATCAGCAAAAAGGGGTTCAGAACCCAGTCCCGAACCCCTTTGCTGTACTGCTTAGTCTTTATACAGAGGATCGAATTCCTCTGTATCAAAAACTTTACCTTCAACCCAGGCGGGCTTTACGCACGCCCTCAGACAGTGCCGAGCAGAGTGTCAGCACACCCGTGATCGCTTCGTCGGGCGTTTTCGCGCTGGCGATGTGATCAATCAGCGCCGAGCCCACGACCACGCCATCAGCCAGACGCGCGATGGCGGCCGCTTGTTCCGGGGTACGAATACCGAAGCCCACGCTGATCGGCAAATCCGTATGGCGACGCAGACGTTCGATTGCTCCCTTGACATGCTCAGTGGTGGCAGCGCCAGCGCCGGTCACGCCGGCAACGGAGACGTAATACACAAAGCCCGAGCTGCCGTTGAGTACGGTCGGTAGACGCACATCGTCAGTGGTTGGCGTGGTCAGACGAATGAAGTCAAGGCCGGCTGCTTGTGCCGGGTCGCACAGCTCATCGTTGTGCTCAGGCGGCAGGTCGACCACGATCAAGCCATCGACGCCCGCCTCATTGGCAGCGGCAATGAAACGCTCGATACCGTAGGCGTGAATCGGGTTGTAATAGCCCATCAGGACCACTGGCGTGGTGTTGTTTTCAACACGGAACTCGCTGACCATCTGCAGGGTTTTTGCTAGGTTCTGCTTGGCGTTCAGCGCTCGGATGTTGGCCAACTGGATTGCCGGGCCGTCGGCCATTGGGTCGGTGAACGGCATGCCCAACTCGATCACGTCGGCACCTGCTTTTGGCAAACCCTTGAGGATCGCCAGCGAGGTGTCGTAGTCCGGATCGCCGCCCGTGATGAAGGTCACCAGCGCCGCACGGTTTTGTTGTTTCAGCTCGGCAAAACGTGTTTGCAGACGGCTCATCAGTGTTTCTCCTGCTGGGACAGATCCATGTGGTGCATCACGGTTTGCATATCCTTGTCGCCACGGCCAGACAGGTTGACCACCATCAGGTGATCTTTGGGTAGGCCGGGTGCGCGCTTGAAGACTTCGGCCAGGGCATGAGCGCTTTCCAGCGCCGGGATGATGCCTTCCAGAAGGCAGCATTGGTGGAATGCGGCCAGCGCCTCATGGTCAGTGACCGAGGTGTATTGAACGCGACCGAGGTCATGCAACCACGCGTGTTCAGGGCCGATGCCTGGGTAGTCCAGGCCTGCGGAAATTGAGTGCGCGTCGGTGATCTGGCCGTCGTCATCTTGCAGCAGGAAGGTGCGGTTGCCATGCAACACACCGGGCACGCCGCCGTTCAGGCTGGCTGCGTGCATGCCGGTTTCGATGCCGTGACCGGCCGCTTCAACGCCAATGATTTCGACGCTGGTGTCATCGAGGAACGGGTGGAACAGGCCCATGGCGTTGGAACCGCCACCGATGCAGGCCACCAGAGAGTCCGGCAGACGGCCTTCCTGCGCTTGCAGTTGTTGGCGGGTTTCCTTGCCAATGACGGACTGGAAATCACGCACCATGGCTGGATAAGGGTGTGGACCCGCGACGGTGCCGATCAGGTAGAAGGTGCTGTCGACGTTGGTCACCCAGTCACGCAGCGCTTCGTTCATCGCGTCTTTCAGGGTGCCGGTACCGGCCACGACCGGAATCACTTCAGCGCCCAGCAGCTTCATGCGGAACACGTTGGCTTGCTGGCGCTCAATGTCAGTGGTGCCCATGTAGATCACGCATTGCAGGCCGAAACGCGCGGCCACGGTGGCGGTCGCCACGCCGTGCATACCCGCGCCAGTCTCGGCGATGATGCGTTTTTTACCCATGCGCCGCGCCAACAGAATCTGGCCAATGCAGTTGTTGATCTTGTGCGCGCCGGTGTGGTTCAGCTCTTCACGCTTGAGGTAGATCTTGGCGCCGCCGCAGTGTTCGGTCAGTCGCTCGGCGTAATACAGCGGGCTTGGACGCCCTACGTAGTCGCGCTGAAAGTAGGCCAAATCATTGAGGAACGAAGGATCGATCTTGGCCGCTTCGTATTCGCGGTTCAGATCAAGGATGAGCGGCATCAGGGTTTCGGCGACATAACGACCGCCGAAGGAACCGAACATGCCTTTGGCGTCGGGGCCGTTGCGAAATTGAGTCTGGGTCTGGCTCATGGAACCTCCGGGGTAACGAATGTGTTTTGCCTTTCTGGCAGTGGGCACACTTTAACCAGCGCCAAGGCTGATGAAAACCGATAAGATCGGCGCAACCTGTCAGGAAAACTCACAGATACCATGAGCCGAGATCTTCCCCCGCTTAACGCCTTGCGCGCCTTTGAAGCCACCGCTCGTCTGAACAGCGTCAGTCAGGCGGCGGAGCAACTGCACGTCACCCACGGCGCTGTCAGCCGGCAGCTGAAAGTGCTCGAAGAGCATCTCGGCGTGAGCCTGTTCAGCAAAGAGGGTCGCGGCCTTAAACTCACAGATGCTGGAATTCAACTGCGCGACGCCAGCGCTGAAGCCTTCGACCGATTGCGCAGCGTGTGTGCCGAGCTGAGCAAGGGCAGCGCCGATGCGCCGTTTGTATTGGGCTGCTCGGGGAGCCTGTTGGCGCGTTGGTTTATCCCCCGGCTGGGGCGGCTGAATGCTGATCTTCCCGACTTGCGCCTGCATCTGTCGGCAGGTGAAGGCGATCTCGATCCGCGACGTCCTGGGCTCGACGCCTTGCTGGTCTTCGCCGAGCCGCCTTGGCCAGCGGACATGCACGTCTTCGAGCTGGCCCGAGAGCGGATTGGACCAGTCTTAAGCCCGCGTTTTGCTCGTTTTGAGCAACTGCAACATGCACCCGTACAAGCGTTGATTGAGGAGTCGTTGCTGCAAACCACCTCACGCCCGCAGGCATGGCCAAGCTGGGCCAGACAAAACGGCATCGATCCTGAAGCGTTACGCTTCGGACAGGGGTTTGAACATTTGTACTATTTGTTGGAGGCGGCAGTCGCGGGGCTTGGGATTGCCATCGCGCCTGAACCGCTAGTGGCCGATGACTTGAAGGCGGGGCGCCTAGCTGCGCCATGGGGCTTCAGTGAAACCCCGGCGCAACTGGCGTTATGGGTGCCTAAACGTGCTGCAGATGGACGAGCTCAACAATTGGCACAGTGGCTGAAAAGTGAGCTGCAGCGTTCAGGTCGGGCGTAATCAGTTACCGCGTTTGCACAGCAAATAAGCAGCAAGCAGGCCGACTGCGCCTATGGCCACACCGGCTGTGGTCCAAGGGTGTTCTTGCGCGTAGTCGCGGGTGGCGACGCCGGTTTCGCGGGTTTTGACTTTGACGTCTTCGTAGACATCGTTCAACAAGCTGCGTGAGTGGCTCAGCGCACTCTCGGCGTTGGCTTTGAGGCTTTTCAGGGTTTTGTGCGATTCGTCCGAAGCATCCGACTTCAAGCTCTCCAGAGACTTGAGCAGACTTTCGATCTCGGCTTCCATGCTTTGCAATGACGCTTTCCGGGATGACGTGAATGCCATGATGTGACTCTCCTGCAATGATGAGTGGCGTGTGTTGTCTCCGACTACAGGCTTACCAGAAAGTGCAGTACATGTGTCGAACTACCGTTTCTTCTGAACTTTTTCCTGGGTTTTCGTCACAGAGGTAGGGGGCTGATTCGCTGCTACGCTTGCATCGAAGACCTTCTTAGGAGAACTGTCATGTCTGATCACCACACGTACAAACTACTGGAGCTGGTTGGCTCATCGAGCAGCACCATTGAAGACGCCATCAACAATGCACTGGCTGAGGCCGGTCAGAGCGTGCGTCATTTGGAGTGGTTCGAAGTGCTGGAAACCCGCGGCCATATCAAAGACAACAAAGTGGCTCACTTTCAGGTCACGATCAAAGTCGGCTTTCGTATCGATAAGAGCTGATGCGCTGAACTTTTGAGCTGGCTGATTGCCACAACCTTCGCTATACCTAGCCCGCTGTTCGTTAAATCGAGGCGTGTTCAATGTAGTCTGGCCGCTCCTTTTCAAGCGGCCTTTTTTGCCTGTAGTAAGGCTTGACGAGGGAGTGTGACGCGATGAAGAAGATTCTTTTGGCGGTAGGGTTATTGAGTATCGCTGGTACCACCATGGCCGCTGGCAAGGCTTGCGACGACGTAAAGGCCGAGATCGACGCCAAGATCAAAGCAAACGGCGCAACCTCGTACACCCTCGAAGCTGTCGATAAAGGCGCAGCGGCAGACGGTAAAGTCGTTGGCACCTGCGAAGGCGGCACCAAGGAAATCGTGTACAAGCGCGGCTGATGGCATTGGCTTGCTTATATAAAAAACCGACGCGTTTGACGTCGGTTTTTTATGGGCGCGGGTCATCTATGAGAGGGAGGCAAATCCTGTTGGATGTCAGTCGCCGAGACTCAGCCTTTTGCGACCTGAGCCAAAATCTCATACGAGCGCAAGCGATCGGCGTGCTCGTACATGTCACAGGTGAAGATCAGCTCATCTGCATCTGTCTGCTCCAGCAGAACGTCCAATTTGGCGTGGATCTTCTCAGGGCCGCCGACCATTGCAAGGCCGAGGAAATCCATCACGGCTTCACGCTCATGAGGCAGCCACAGGCCGTTCATGGTTTCTACGGGTGGACGTTGCATCAGTGTCTGGCCACGCATCAGTGCGAGAATCCGTTGGTACACCGACGTCACCAGATATTCGGCGCGTTCGTCGGTGTCAGCGGCGGCCAGTGGCACGCCGAGCATTACATAAGGCTTGTCCAGCGTCGCCGACGGCTTGAAGTGGTTGCGATAGACGCGAATAGCCTCATGCATGAAGCGCGGCGCAAAGTGCGATGCGAACGCATAAGGCAAGCCTCGCTCCCCCGCCAGTTGCGCGCTGAACAGGCTGGAACCGAGCAACCAGACCGGTACGTTGGTGTTACTGCCTGGCACGGCGATCACCCGCTGATGCGGTTGGCGCGGGCCGAGATAGCTCATTAGCTCGGCCACATCATCGGGGAAATCATCGGCGCTCCCGGAACGCTCCCGGCGCAACGCCCGAGCAGTCATCTGATCGGACCCTGGCGCGCGGCCCAGACCCAAATCGATACGGCCTGGATACAAGCAGGCCAGAGTGCCGAACTGCTCGGCAATCACCAGTGGCGCATGGTTGGGCAGCATTACACCACCGGCGCCGACACGAATGGTAGAAGTGCCGCCCGCCAGATACGCCAGCAAAACCGCAGTCGCCGAGCTGGCAATGCCATCCATGTTGTGGTGTTCAGCGACCCAGAAGCGCTCGTAGCCCCATTTTTCGACATGCTGCGCCAGGTCCAGCGAATTGCGCAGAGAATCTGCTGGCCCTTTGTCTTCGCGAACGGGAACCAGATCAAGCGTGGAAATCTTCACATCAGCTAATCGTTTCATGGGTCGCTGGTATCCTCTTTGGGGGTGTGGCGCTCTCGATTTGATCGGTGGAGCGCAACGAAGCCGACCTTAAGCCTAAAAATTTGCGTTAAGGCTATAGGATAAGGGCATGTGGCGAGGTTTCAATGGGCAGGTTGAAATTTCCTACGGTTTCTGTCGGATTTGTTCGGAGCAAAAATCAGATTCCTATCGCCGTTGAACTTTACCAAACGGTCTATCCTCAGATTCCTTGTTCCAGCGCGATTATTCGTGCGCCCTTCATAGGAGACATCATGAGCATCGTCAAAAAAGCATCCGCCCACTGGGAAGGTGACCTGAAAACCGGTATCGGCAGTATCTCCACTGAAACCGGCGTACTTCGTGAAGCCCCTTATGGCTTCAAGGCACGCTTCGAAGGCGGTAAAGGCACTAACCCTGAAGAGTTGATCGGCGCAGCCCACGCAGGCTGTTTCTCCATGGCACTGTCGATGATTCTCGGCGGTGAAAACCTCAAGGCTGACAGCATCGATACCACTGCTGACGTGACCCTTGATCAAGTCGATGGCGGCTTTTCGATCACTGCCGTACACCTGACGCTCAAGGCCAAAGTTCCGGGCGCCACCCAGGAGCAGTTCGACAAACTGACTGCCCAGGCCAAAGAGGGTTGCCCGGTGTCCAAAGTGCTCAACGCAAAAATCACCCTGGACGCGACGCTGCTGAGCTAATCGCCAACAGCGCTGTGCGAACGACCTGTCCTGGCTGCACGCTGGGCGGGTCGTTTTCGTTTCAGGAGACGAGAACTGGCTCGGGCGTAGGGTGTCGTAGTTAAGCCGCCGCTTCTCGCGCGGCGTCGAAGGAGTCGAGCATGAATCGCATAGCGTTAACCCTCATCGCCACTGCGCTGTCCACCAGCGCATTCGCCGCCCCCAGGCCTTGTGAAGAACTAAAGGCCGAAATCGAAGCGAAAATCCAGGCTCAAAACGTGAGCTCCTACACACTCGAAATCGTGCGAAATGATGAGGTTCAGGATCAGAACATGGTCGTGGGCACCTGTGAAAACGGCACGAAGAAGATCATCTATCAGAAAAATGACCGCTAGGTTCGTGGTTCGTCAAGGCAGACAAGACACCTGACTTTCTTCTGCGAGTACCTTGCGTTGCTCATCCTTGAGCTGCGCATCGATGCTGTTGGCGATGTCGCGCACTTCAAGTCGGTAGCGATGACCCGCTTCAAAGTTGTCGTAGTTGAGGGTGACGTAGCAGGTTATCTCGTTGTAAATGTCCATCGACAGACCAAGACCGCCCGCCGCATATTCATAGTCGTAACGCACTTGCAGCTCATGCCTACCCGGGGTTACCTGAAAGTAACGGCCGTCTTCGGTACGGGTTCCGTCGAGCTTATCGGCCATCAGCACCTTGCCGGTGAAGGTGTGCATGTCGACCCAGGCTTGTTGCGGATCAACGGCGGGCAGCGGGCTCGCGCAACCCGCAAGCAGGCTCAAGGTGGCAAACGTCAGAGGCACGCGCATTACTGGCTCCATGTGGTAAAGAGGCGATGATAGTTGCGTTGATGTCCGGCTGTCCGGCATAACGCTTGTGGTTTGGGACCTTCACGCTTTCGACTTTAAGGCCGCTGCATGACTTCATTCAATCTTTGCCTGTGGCGGCGTTGCTTGCCGGTAGTCATCTTGTTTTTGAGCGGTTGTTCCAGTGTGTCGTATTACAGCCAACTGGCGACTGGTCAGTTGCGTCTGCTCGAAGCCCGAGAGCCGGTCACTAAAGTGATCGATGACCCCAGCCGCGATCCGAAACTGCGCGAGCAACTTGCACAGGCGCAGAGAGCCCGCACCTTCGCCAGCGAACACCTGCATTTGCCTGACAACCAAAGTTACCGGCTGTATGTCGATATCGGCCGCCCTTACGTGGTGTGGAACGTGTTCGCGACCGGAGAGTTTTCGCTGGACCCGGTCACCCATTGCTTTCCCATTGCGGGCTGCGTGGCCTATCGCGGTTACTACGACCAAGGCTCGGCGCGGGGCGAAGCAGCGTTACAGAAACTCGCAGGTATGGACGTATACGTCAGTGGCGTTGAGGCCTATTCAACGCTGGGTTGGTTCAACGATCCGATCCTCAGCTCAATGATGAATTGGGGCAGTGAACGGCTGATGACGCTTATTTTTCATGAGCTGGCGCATCAGCGGTTCTACGTAAAGGATGACAGTGAATTCAACGAATCCTACGCCAACTTCGTCGAACAGGAGGGCACACGGCAATGGCGAACTGCACGGGGTTTGCCGCCGCAAACGTTCTCTGAATCGCAACGCCGGGATCAGTTCACGCAGTTAGTCCTCGACGCTCGAGAGCGTCTGAAACAACTCTACGCACAGCCTTTGTCCGCCGAGGTGATGCGTGAACGCAAGGCAGCTGAGTTCGAGCGTTTGCGACGCGATTATCGGCAGATGCGCGACACCCAATGGGCGGGGGACAAGCGTTATGACGCTTGGGTCAACGCACCGATGAACAACGCCAGGTTGCTGCCATTTGGTCTTTACGATCAGTGGGTGCCGGCGTTTGCGGCGCTGTTCAAACAGGTGAATGGGGATTGGGTCGCCTTCTATCAGGCGGTTGAGACGCTGGGCGGTTTGCCCAAGGATGAGCGCAAGGCGGCGTTGGAGCGGTTGATAAAAGAGGCATGAAGTCAGGCAACACATTTCAGTCGCTGACCGCACCTGCATCCAGCTTAAGCCACACCCGACAGCGATACCCTCCGCAGCGGGAACAAACCCCTGCACTTTTCGGACACCTCCTACAGCGCAAACCGCCATTTGCGCCACCGACGCCTCACCCCCTCATTCATCATGGCTGCCTCACGCTCTCTATCGTTGTGCATGCCCAGCCGACTGAGAGGTCCACTCAACGTCACCATGGTGATGCTTCCCCAATGGCTCTGCAGTCTGGATAAACCAACGTCCACAGATGAGCAAATCGCCAACTTCGTCTGGGCAGAGACCCACGGGGATCACCGATAACAATCGTTTCAGCAACCGGCAATAGCACGGACCCGCACGTTAAATAAACAGGGAGTAGAGACTCAATGGCCATAGGATATTTCATCCGTAGAGATGACCGGACATCTTGCGGTGGCATCGTCATAGATGCGCACGCCAGCGTCAGCAT
>NZ_DASWOT010000157.1:0-17267 GCF_036404235.1 Pseudomonas sp. | reverse complement strand
ATTGCACCGGCGCGAACTGCACGCTGTACTGCATAAGGATAGGGAGCCAAGGTGTCCCATTCCAGGCTTCATAGTACCGCGCCGCCGGGGCGGTTCCGGCGAAACTGACATTCACCGGTGTCGCTCCCGCCAGGAAGGCCGTACCGGCAGCGCCGAGTGCGGTGATGGTTCCTGCAAGATTCAGCGTTGCCGGATTGGTGGCTCCGCCCTGTGCGGCGACCGCCACGGCGACGGACGGTTGCAGACCGACAGAGATAAAAAAAGCCTCGGCGACCAGCGCCTGCAAGAGTGCCGCCGGTGCGCAGGATGGCTGTGCGGCAAGTTGAGGGAGCGCGCTTGCGGCAAGCGTCGTGCTGGCGCTGCCCGATACCAATCCTGCCGCCAGCGTGACGGATGTCACAACATCGCCATCGGTGCGACAAGCCAGGGTTCCATCCGCCGAGTCTGCTGTATCAAAACCATAGCGGTCGGTGGGTGTCACATCCGGCCCGGACAGGATGAAAACAGGATCGGCAGGTTGATAGTAACGCGGTGCGCCGATATTGTTGGAGAGTGTCAGGGTGGTAGGCAGTGCTGCGCTCAACGTGGCAGACAATGTGCCCACCTGCGTTTGCAAATTGGTGATTTGCGTCTGCGCGGTGCCAATCGCCGCCACCTCGCCAGTCAGGAACTGCTGTACGTTATAGCTTTTCCCTTGCAATGTTGCAGGAACCAGCGATGAGGCATGTTCGATCATCTGGTACTTGTACCAATCCGTGAACAATTGAAACTGGAGCGACTGGAGTTGGAAGGTCGCGTCATTCAACTGCAACTGTGTCACGTTCAGCTGGTTCAGTTGTTCGGCCAATGCATCGGGGAGCGTGATCTCTCCGCCGCTGGACGAGTCGCCGCTGACGCTGCTTGCTTTCGTGACCTCTTCGCCGTCGGATGAGTCGCCGCTGACGCTGCTTGCTGTCGTGACCGTCCACATAGGCCCGGCGGAGAGGGTCGCGAAACCAGCGGCGTGCACGTCTTCCTCGAACGCGGCTAATGAGTCCACCTGATTGGAACTTCCCGACAGTAAGCCGAACTGCAATGCGTTCAACACCTGCTCGGCCGTATCGTACTGGCCAGGATTACCCTTCTGAAGGATGTTTGCCATCAGCGTGGAGACCGCTTCCCGCGTACTGGCACCGATGGCCACCGTCATTGCGCCGGTCGTTTCGTCCAGATAGGCGGTGGCAGGATTCCAGGGAACCGCGTCCATTATTCCTGCGCATATAGTGGAAGTCGGCGCAGTCTCGCCAGGCACACTCCAGCTGTAAGTTGCCGGTGTCGCGTTGGGCTTTGCCAGCGGGTCGTCGGCTGCGTTGCTGTACCAGCCGGAAACATGGTAGCTGATGGTGCTGCAAGACGGATCGTAATCGGTGAGATCAGACAACGTATCGTAGTAACCAAATACCGTGCTGCAGTTAGGATAGAATGCGGCAAAGGTGAGCTGACCATATCCCAGCACGGTAAAAGGGGTGAGTCGGGATACCGTATTCCCCACCTCGCTCCAGGTCGCAAGGTCGAACGCCTGACCCAGATACGTGAAATTCTGCCCGCCAGTAGGTTGAAGCTGCAACGCCATGTTCGGTTGATTGAGTCCTGTCGGCGCGGTGGGGGTGTCGCTCTGGCGGTCGCTTTCCACTACCCAACTTTTTAGGGTGGTGACAGCCGCCGCGCCGCTTGGCGATGACAAGACGATGCGCGTAACCAGCCAACGATTGGGCGCACTGGGAAAAGAAAACCCGGCAGCCTCAGCATTCCCGGCGGTAAGACCGTCCGGGAGCGCCCAATGCACATGAATACCCTGCTGCAGCGGTATCTGTCCTTCAAAAGGAACCGCGTTCTCCAGGGCGGCAGCACTGGTATACGGCCCGGGATTATGCACTTGACTATTAGCCACCCAAGGCAATCGGGAGAAGTCGGCCAACGGCGCCAAGTTTTCAGCGCTGTTTTGCGTGTCAGGAAACCCCACTGCGAGCACGGCAACATTGATGGGAACGATCAGGTAGGTATCGGTCATTGTTGCAGTACCTTCATAAGGCGAGTTGGAAAGAGACAGCTTGCACACCTTCGACCATTTCCAGCGCGAATTGCGCGGCGGTGAAGCGGGTATCGGCGGGCGGCGGTGTAGTCCACACGCGGTTCGCCATCGACTGTGCGAGGGTATCGATCGGAATAATGGCTGGCGTACCTGTGCCGCGAAGCGTCACCTGGACGTTCATATTATCGATGTAACTGCCGACAATCATCGTTGCATTGCCGTTGGCGTAACGCAGGTCTTTCTGCCAAGCAGGGGATGTACCGTCAACGCCAAAATGCACAGCTTCACTCGGTTCCTGAAGATCCACCCGCGCCACCACTCCTGCGAAGATGCACAGCAGGAGTGAGGGAGCCACCGTCTCCATCCTAACGATTTGCAAAGGGTTGGTACCCGAAATATCGGAAAAACCGTGCGCCTCCAGGCCTGGCCATCCTGCAACCACAGCGGAGCGTAGCAGGAAACCGGACAGCACCTCGGGCGTTTCCGGGGGTCCTACGGCCTGCATGGCGGCGACCGAAGACGGCACGAAAGATGTGCGTGATTTCACCTGTGCCAGCAACGACTGCCGTGAAAGCCCGCTCCGCGCCCGCATCGCAGCACTGCTCAAGAAAGTAGAGCGCGCTTGCGCCGAAGTGGACTGTGATGCGCCCGCGAACCCGATACTGTATGCGCCGTCGAGCAAAGCCTCGATCCAGTTATTATCTATCTGGAAGAAGCGGATAGACTCGGTCGGGAGCATGGCGATGTCGGGTACCAGATAGTTAAAGGGCACCCCTTTCAGCAGGTAAAGCCGCGTGAGCCAATCCGTTACCTGTTCTGCGTCGGTGCCCGGCTGTTGCGTAGCAATGGTATCTGTCAACTGCGCGGCAAGTGCAGCAGGCCAGGCAGCGGGACTTGAAACGACGTTCAATACCGATCCGGTCGACACCCCTTCGCCAACCAGTTGTGCGCGTAGTGCCTCTCGGGTAATGCGTCCATTGAATTGTCTTGCCATCTCAATTACTCCTTGGTGCCGGTAGCGCGCAGGATCGTCGCCGCCGGGCCGGCCAGCCCTTTGATGACCGCCCTGATTCGCGCATGCCGCAGATTCGCCGTAGATGATGTGTCCGCCCCGCCAGAGGCCGTGTCAGATGACGCAATAGGCGGAAGTTCCTGATCAATCACCTGTTGTTCCAGGGCGGCGACCTGCGCCTGTGTTTGGGTAAGTTTCCAGCGGTAGAGCGCGGCGGCGAAGGCACCGTCGTGCAGTGTCAGCAGCCTTCCGAGCTGCCATGCGGATGAATAGCTCACGTCGAACATGCCCTTGGTCGGGTCGTAGCGTTGCAATTGGTCGGCATCGGCCCAGGGTGGACTACTGGTGACCGGGGCGGTGAGCGGCAAAAGTGGGCCACGATACCAGGAAACCGTGGAACTTCCGTCACGCAGCTCATGATTCATCGCCGTATAGCCCATCCCGAACGCGTTCTGCACGGCGCTGTCTGCCGCAGCGTCCCCGGTCGCGTTCGCGCTGTTATAGGGGAGCTGGAGCGCGGGGGGATCCAGACTTACTTGTGTGAGCAGCCCGGCGAAAGTTTGTTTCAAGTCGAGTGCCGAAAATGTCCAGTTCTGCAATGTCACCACCCGCACAGCAGCAGTCGTGTCTGGGATTGCCGTATTCGGCGAGCCATCGTCGGCTGGGAGATAAAGGCCGAAGTCCTCGAACGATACCAGATGCGCGGTGGCGATGTTGCCGGGAACCGGCAAACGGTTGCCAAACACCATGGAATAATCCACTGCAGGTACTGTGTCACCAGCTTTGGCAGTAGGGTCAACGGCCCGGACATGGGCAGTCCAATTCAAGTCAGCCAGCGATGGCGCTATCGCGTTGAACAGCGCGATGGGGATATCGATCACCCTGACCGGATCGGTCGAGTCCTCACCGTCCTCGACCATGCGCTGCGGAAAAAATATCCCTGCCGGTGGCTGACTAAGGTCTGCCAGCGTCACGGTTTTCGGCTTGGGCGGCGGATCGTTTTGGTCGAACAGCAGCACCCCAAGCCAAGTTGCCACGGGTTGCCCCGCAACTGGCGCGGTGTCAGTCGGATTGGGCGAGCGCTGCCAGGGGAGAGTCGGCGTATTGAACACCACATGGGCGAGATTATTGGAGAATTCTCCTTGGTTTCCCATCGGGGGGAAAACGCTGTTCACGTCTGTTGCACCTAGCGAGTAGCGCTCTCCAGCCACATAAAAAGCCTGGCTGGCCTGAAAAGTGTCGACCACCGTGCCACTCACCGATACCTGCTGCGTCACGGTGACAGTGAAATTGCCACTCTTAAGCGGTGGCAGGGCATACTGCAGAAATGCCATATCGGCAGAGGAGTCACCCGCATTGATGTTGTTCGCATGGTTGTCGCTCATTGCCAAAAACCCCGGTTCAAATATTTCACGTAGAAGGAACCTCGCCCAGATTGCGTAGGGTGGGCGGGGCATATAGCAAGTCGGGGGCGTTTTTGGCGAAACTGGATACGCTCACCCCGCTGGCCGTGCTCAGCCCCTGTTTCTGTAGTGCGCTCAGGATATTGATGCGCACGCTAGCGACGGTGGTATCGACCAAGGAGTTCTGCAATTGCGACATGGCGGTTGTCTGGTCAAAGCTGTCGCCATGGGGCACTGTGGCACCGGACCACGCATAGCGGCATAGTGGAGGATCGTCGGCCAGCAACTCCTGAATCGTCACCGGCAGCGTACTCTCGCCGGTCGGAGGGGCAGGGATCAGCGAAATCCCCACCAGCGCATTGGCCACTGTCCCATTGGTTTGCATCTCATTGCCGGTGTTGATCCACATGCCAGCGGGAACGCTACCGAGCACAGCGGTGGCTGCCCAGTCATCGTCATCCAACGCAGTATCTCGGTCAAAAGTGATGGTCAGTGTGGATACCAGCGATCCCGCAACTGCGCCCATTGGCCCCACGCCAAGAGCGGTAGTCCATGCGGTGCCGGTCTGAACGGTAGTTGCAGGTGCAACCGTCACTGCCGTTGATGGCACCATCGTGGCTATCGCAAATTGCAGCTTGCCCGCGCTCACTGACCAGACGGTAGCGCCATTCTGGGTAAAAGTGCTAAGGATCCCCGTCGGTGCGGCGATGGTGATGAGCGAGTTGGTTTGTGTGGGTGCCGCGCCAGCCATCGTCAATACGTTAGATGCGGCTGGCGGTGCCTGCTGCGCGCCCACACGGGCCTTCACCGGTAGCAAGAACGAGTCGCGAAATTCTGGCCACTCGATGTTGCCGCCGCCCGGCGACGAACGAGGCCCGAATCCGAGAGTGAACGAAACGATATACAGAGAAACATTCGCCACGCCGCTAAACGAGGGGCCCCAGAGCGTCAAATCCACCCCCAAATACAGGGTGATGGTGAACGAAGTGATCCATAGATCCACCTTCACCGATACACCGATGCTGATGGAAACATGAATCAGGTAAGTGAACGGCTTGTAGCGGATGAGGAAGTCGGCCTGCGCATCAAACCAGGCTTTGATCCCTCCGCTCTGCCAGGTGGCACTGAGAGAACCACCCGCCATGATCACCGATGGGGTAAGCGCGAAATACAGGCCACCTTTTATCGTCAGATCGCTCGACACCTGCCAGTTCAGGCCCAACTGCGGCACCTGCGGATAATAAAGTGGCGCAATGAAGTAGGGATTGTAGCCGCCCAGCGTGACCACATAATCGCCCGCATACGGGCTGGAACCAAACCAGAGGTAGAAGGCGAACCCGCCGGTGAGCTGCGCCGCGTGGCTAAAGACATACGAAGAAGGTGAGAGCTGGGCATTGACGGCTACTACACCGTTGCTAACCTGTACATCCACCACTACCAGCAAGTCGGCTTCGGCAACCGGATCCTGCGGTTTGTCCACGGTGGATACCGGGATAGTGAGCGTGCTCTCGCCCATCAGCGAGATTTCCACGTTCGTCCCGAAGGAGACCGTGAGCAGCGCGAAGCTCTTCACCATCTCGAACGAGGTAAAGCGCACCCCCGCGGCGAACCAGGTTTCGTTCTGTTGCGGCTGGATATAAGATTCGAGCTGTGCCTTTGTATCGGCGACGTTTAGTGTACCCATAGCCGCTTGCACCAGCGGGTACTGGGCCACATTGGCGATGGTGGGTAGCCGTAGCGAACGGTTATAGCCGAAGCCGCCCGCCAGCCCTGTGACGAAGAAGTATGCGGGGCCTCCCAACGGATAGTTGATGAAGACGAAGGCGAATAGGGACGGTTGCCCATTCACCGTGGTATAAGATCCTGATGCCGTAGCACCGAAGTTACCCAATGTGAGCGCGAGTTCACCGGAGTATTCCACCGGTGAACTTGCAGGTACTTTCTCCAACCCGCCGCCGATGCTGAACGTCGCCGCAGTATATTGAACCTGCAAGCCCGCCAAGCTGAAGGTCGGGAGGGAAACCGGAGTTTGGATCGCCATCTCGACTTCAAGTCCGGTCAGCCCGATGCTCAGGCCCCCCAGGGATATGCCGCCATCGAGGAAAATGGCGACGTTGTCGTCGCCAACGACAGTGAAGCCGATCCGGTTGATTTGCATGGGGCCGAAGGCGCGCTGGATGTCGACCCAGGACACCTGCTGCGCCGGCGCTGCCGTTGTAGGCACGCCGGTGCTCGGTGCGACCGGCGGCCCGGCGGGAGCGGACAGGCCGGCTGACGTCGATGCCGAGTCGGCGTCCATGGGGCCAGCAGCGCCGAAACACAGCGAGAAGGACTTGGTCTCCGAGGCGCCCAACTGCAGGTCCACCGTGAGCGCTAGCCCGCTGCTGACCACGGCGCCCATGATGGCGCTCAGCACGGACGTGCTGGTATAGACGGGCAGGTTGGCGGTGGCTGCGACGATGCGCAGATTTTTCAGGCCAAGCATATGCTCGCCTGCGGGCACCAATTGGCCCACGACGGGTATGCCGGTGAGGTTGAAATCGACATCGAGGCCCACGTCGATGCCGAAGATATAACCCCAGGACCCCATACCGTCGTTTGCCGCCACCAGCGCCGCCTGTCCATAGTTGGCCGAATCGGCCGTAAAGGTCAGCGTCTCGGGACTGAAATCGATGATGAGGACAGCACTCTTGAGGTCAAGGTCGAGATTGGGGGGAATTGGCGGACTTGCGAAGCCCAGGCTCGCGGCCAGCGTGTCGAAACCGAGCGGTTCAGCGCCGTTTGCCCAACTGGCGCTGAGATTGGCGTCCGCGCTTGCCATATCGAGGGTGAGCGCGAAGGACTGTTCGCCAATCACCAGGCCGCCAGCCAATTGAATCCCATTGCCGACCGCCGCGCTTTTTGTGGCCGGTGTGTGGGTCACGTTCACATACAGCAAGGCGCTCAAGGCGGTGCCGAGCACGGGAAATGAGGTTTCCGCGCTGCCCGAAAAGCTGTAGTTCCAAGGGGAGCCGACCGCCGTGCGGGTGGCGGTGACGCCGAAATCGGAGAAGCTGATGCCCGCCAATGCCGACGGCAGGTCGTTGGTCTCGCCCATGACCTCATTAATGAGATCCGGCAATGCGACGAAACCGGCATAGTTGCCGCTGACGCTGGCGATGGTATAGGGCGGTCCATTCAGGCCGACGGTGAAGTCGAAATCGCCCGGGAATATTTTCGGAAGGAACGTGGCCGTGGCGGATATCCATGCTTGCACCAGGGTCGGCGTCAGCGCCTCGATGATGGAGACCTTCAGGCTCAGGTTGTCCAGCACCAGCACGTCATCGGGAATTAGCGTCCACGGCTCTTGCGTCGTGACGGCGAAGCCGATGCTTTGTACGGACGGCGTCGTATCGGTGACCATCGAAAATGATGCCAGCCCGATCGTGGCGAATATCGTGTCGAGTTCGGCCGGAATGTATTGACTGAAGTCGCTGCCGCCAGGTAGGGATTCGATGAGTGCCAGGATGGGCGTGCTCTTGTCTTGCGGCGGCCCGGCGCTGAGCGTGAAGGGCGTGCCGCCTGCAGGTATGGCGATGGAAATGTCGAGAACCTGGTTGAATTCTGAGGTGATAAGCAGTTGCAGGCGCTGCAGCACGAGCGGCGGGACCGCCGGGGTAATGCGGAAAGCGATGGCCGGGGCGCTAAGCGCCAGGGTGTTGGGGGCGGAACCGATGGTGAATGTGCCAGCGCTCAATGAGGCCGTAATGGTTCCTACCGGGAGGCTCTGACCGGCCACTGCCGCAAACGGTCCGTAGAAGTCCACCGGTGCGCTCGGCAATAGGGTGCCCAGCAGCTCACCGAGGATGGGTAAGCTGCCAAGTCCGATTTGGGAGAAAAACCACAGCCCAGGGCTCAGCGTGATGGGCTGTGCATTGGTATAGCCCGGCCACTGGAAGACATTGCGTACCGCTGTCGTGTAGACAAATTGTGGGACCGCAATGCCCGGCCCACTGAAATCGATCAGGTTGAATGGGAAGTTATCCAGGCTAGGGAAGCTCTCATGGAAGGTCCAGGCCGAACCCATCGTCACGTAAATGAGGGCTTCAGTGGCATCGCCAGGCTCGGTGAACTCGACCGTGATGGCGAGGGCGGTTTTCTTGAATAGCGAAACCGTCCCTGCATTGATGGTAAGGGTGCCATTGCTGGGACCGACGACATTGGCGCCGCGCACACCGACGATAGTCAGGTTCTCGCTAGCGCCCAGCGCGAAAGCCGTCCGGAGGGCGCTAACAGCGTCAGCCCCCAGCACGCTGTCGTCCAGGATGATGGTCGAGCCCGCATTGGCGTGGGCGATCAGGGTGCCGGCTAAAGTCGTGAGCGACATGATGGCCCCTTATTGGTCGGTCGCAGTAATGGTCTGCGGCGAAGTAGCGACGATCTTGAACATGCTATTGAGCTGGGATTCGCCCAATAGACCTGCACCACCGGTGTTACGGATAGCCCTGGTGACGATCTGTTCGATCGCGCAGCACGCAGCACGGGCCTCATTAGCGGGGGTCACCGCCAGATGCGCGAAGGGCAAGACGACTGTTTGCACATAAAGGCTTAGCCGGTTGGTCACTTCGGCGGGGTTGATCAATGAAAGATTGGCTGCAATACCGGAAAACTGGGATTCCCATCCCTGGCGTGCAGTGGTGACCCGTTGCGCTGCGGCACCGGAAGCTACGCTAGCAAAGGAATCGTACAATTCTACGGGGACTAATTCCTTGATGATCTTGATACGATCGTACCACTGGTAAGCAATGCCCATGAGATCGAAATAGGCGGCGAGGCTGACGTCCTCTTTGGACGCAATGAAGTTTGCGCTGAAGTTGATATTTTGGGCTTGGAGCAAGGCGATATTCCAGAGCGCTGCCTGCTGGACGAGGCCGGTGTTGAAAACAGGCGGCAGCGGCCGGTTTGTGAGTCCGCTCTGGTCTGCAGGCGTTCCCTGTTGTGCCCAAGCTCGGTTAACGATCCGGCCCTTAGGGAGAGAAAGTCCTTTGAATCCGGCGACGACGGTGGCGGCCGTCATGGCCTCTTCCACCTGCGTCAGCAGATCAGGGAATCCTGGCGTGAGAGCGGCGGGCGCATCCTCAGTGCTTGAGGCGAAGCCGACAACGTTGTCGTCGAATATCCAGGCCTTCGTCCATAGGCCAGGTGCGGGCGGGGCAGGTGCGGGCGCGAGCCTTTGGGCGATCGTCCTCAGGTGCTTGCAGAACTCGATCGCGGCGTAGCGGGTAGCACCAAAACCGGTCAGCATAGGAGGAATCGCCAAGTCGGGGTGATCGAAGGACCATCCGATCACGGTGATTCCGCTGAGACCAAGCGCGACCTTGTACATTAAATATTCGCTCTCATGCACAACGGCATACACGTTGCGTCGCGGTGCGAGGCCGAGCCGCAGGGGCAGATACACGGGAGGCGACGGTGCTGCGTTCGCTGCTGCCAGGAGAGACCGGACGTCGGCAATATTATTGTAGGCCGCTGCGCCGTTGGGCAGAGCCGCGAATGCGGCGGCGGCGCCAGCCTTGATATATTTGGAGCGATTGCTCGATACAACGACAATGGGGGCCAAGTTGGGCACGAGGCCAACGCCTCCGGGTCCGGGCGTGAATTCCCTCGCGGCGACGGCGTCCCAGTCATCGGTGACCAGCGCCAGATTCGCCGGGAAAATACTGGTGGCGGCGAGCAAGCGGATGCGCCCGTTTACCAGGCCGATGCAGGTCGCCGAATTTTCGGCCGGGTCGAGCTCTAGATCTTTCAGAGGACTGTACTTGTTTTGTCCTGCCGCTTGTCCGTAACGTGGATTATTTTTCGTCAGAATCGGTGCCATCAGACAGTCCTTTTCGAAAGGGGTAGATTCACGCCATTATCCCCAACTGGCCACGTTTGCCCGATCGCCAGCACGCATGACAGATAGGTTTGCTCCAACAGCTTAGTGGCAGACACCAGCGGCCTGCCGCCGACGCAAGGTACCGTGCATCGCGATGGCGTGGACGCCTTTGGGCGATGCCAGACATTGGATGATGCAATCTTGGCCAGCTTGGACCGGCGTAGCGTGGTCGGCTCCCTGCGTCCAAGCTGGTGGATTATGTTCTTGGGTGGGGGCACGCTCCAATCAGGCACCGCGGGGACGCGGGTGTTGATGGCAGCCGTCGGCGGGGCGTGGAATGCGAAGCTCTTCATCTTTCCCCACTTATTTTCATGGATCAATTACATGTTGATTAAACACAAGTGTAGGACTAAAAACCTGCGCAGATACACTGCCACCACTATTTAAGAATATTCCCATGGTTATTTTGTAAGATGTGATTTGACGCTGTGGGCGTTGTTGCATGGATGCCAGAGCAATCAGGTAAAGTGGTACCCCTTGACAATCCGTACCGGCCCCTGCCCAACAAACGCAACGAAAAGCGCCGCCGCCACATACCGAAGATGAAATTCTAGGTAACGAATTGGGCGGAGTACGACGCTGGTCTTCGGCGGCGCGGTAGCCTGGCTTTGTGGGTGACAGATGAAGCAACCGCCCGCTGGCAGGTGTCTCCCCGGCCCACCGCAGGTAGTCAATCCTGCTATTCGGACCTGGCGAACGAGACCGGTTTGAAGCACGGCGTGAAAGCCCGGCGCACCGGGAGACCATTGCATCTGACGGTGGATGCCCGACACCGGAATGGTCATGGTATCGACCCTGACCGAAAACGATAAAGGAGATCCTTTGCAGGTCGCTCCGCTGCTCGACCAGGTCGACATCAGGATTGGCAGCGTCACGGTCGGTGGCGCTTATGATGGTGCGCCAACCTACGACATCGCAGCCTCAACGCCAGTCGAGTCAGGCTTCCGCCGCCAGTGCTGAGATTGGGGTGGCGCCCTTGCTGTACCGGTTGCCGGCAACGGGCTGATTTATTCCGGTGCGGACGCTTCAGGCGCAATGACAGCCTCTGATCCCGGTACAGGCGATAGATCCTTTTATAATTATCACACCAGCCCTCGCGCCTGAGCAGGATATGTACCCGCCGATAACCATAATTGACGGGTGTCTCGGCGAGCTCCCGAATGCGCAGGCATAAGGCGCCTGAATCACGTGCGACCGAACGATAACGCACTGAACTGCGGCTGGCCTTGAGCGCACCACATACCTGACGCTGACAGGCTCCATAGCGTGTCTGCAAATCGAGGATCCATTCACGTAACCGCGTCAGCGTCAGATTTTTTTTTGACAGCACATCCGGCAGCATGGCTTTGTCGAGGCTTAAGTCGGCCACCAACTTTTTCAGCCGGGTATTTTCTTCTTCCAGTTACCGTGGGTGCTTCAATTCAGAGTGGGACAGGCCGCCGAATCGTTTTCGCCAGGTGTAAAACGTGGCATCAGCGAATCCCCAGTTTGCGGCAGACCTCCGGTACCGGCGTACCCAGTTCGGCCTGTTTAAGCGCAAACGCGATCTGCTCTTCGGTATAGCGGGACTTTTTCATCGGTATCACCGCCGTTAACGAGATGGTTTTATCATGCCGGATGTCCAGTTCAAGGGGGAGCAGGATTCTGGGGTAGGGTCAGAAAAATGAACATGCGCCGGGAAATATTTTCACGCTAACTTGTTGGATTAAAAGTAAGCGTACGTCCATCGCCGTATTGATAGTTATTCAGCAGGGATTTCGAGGTTCCATGGCAGGAGCTCTTTGATTTTATTGATTGGATGATCCGCTATATTAGCCAGCACATGGCCCAGAGTTGACGCTTACAGCTGTCCCGATGTGAGAACCATTCCAGAGGCTGAGGATAATACTGCTTAAGCGTGTTGATGAGCCGATTCACAAAGCGGCGTTTGTCTTCGACCAGCAGTCGACGCTGCACCACTGATTGTTGAAGTAACCGGATATCAGCATTGTCGGGTTCTATGGCTTTTATCTTTTGGGGGATAGCGTAGGATTAGCTCTAACGCTAACTCAGCATCCTGCGGATCATCCTTCGCGCCGCTGGGCCAGAAGGTTTGCCGATAGCGGGCCAGTGACAAATGGGTACTTCTGGAGAGCATACACCACCGGGCCTTTCTTCAGCTCAAGGGCGATAGCGATCCTGCCTTTCACCTTCTGGCGCAACTCGCTGAGCCAGATATCAAGCGCTTCCGGAGTATGTTCAACCACATGGAATATACGCTCACCGTTTTTAAACTGAACGCAGACATCGTGCTTTTTATCCGCCCAGTCCAGACCAACATAAGCAGCAAACTGATCTATCGCAGTCATAACCAACTCCTTTTCACCGGGTATTGGTATGCATTCCACGCTCTTCGAAAGAAATATAGTCAGCAGTTTGTCTGCATGCTCTGGGTATTCGTTAGCGAACGTGGAGCACTTACTGGCTCGAAAGCAAAGCGGCAATCATCAAATCACATGATTCTGGCACAAAGCAGCCAACTACAACGCCCTAAGGCAGTGATGAGCGAGTTAAAGACGAACAGGCAGTCAGTTCAGGGCGGATATCTGCCTGGCAGTAAACCGCCCCTTGTGCCTGCTGTTTTAGTTCCCTGCTACGGATTCGCGTACGAAGTCTTCATAGGTGCGCAGCGGATGTCCTATGATGGATTCTAACTTCGCGGTCGTTCCTTCTGAGGAGTGCATGCCGAATGTCTGGATACCCGCCATCATCAGACGCATGTCGTATGCCAGCCAGCCCGGAGAGTATGAAGTGAGCTGTCCTTCAAAAGCGGCGACATCATCACCCCCGTAAGTGATTTCATGCCCCAGAACGGAACTCCAGATTTGCGCAACGGATGCTCCGGTAAGCGGCTGTGGCCCGGTCAGTTCAAGCGTTACACTTTCCAGTGCAGAGGTCGCTCTGTCGCGTCGCAGCAGCTCAGCCACGGCAATATCCGCGATATCCCGTGCATCAATCATTGAGACGCCTGCCGATCCGATCGGCATTGGATACACTGAATAACTCTGAATTGTCTGCTGAACCATAAGGTCGTTTTGCATGAAGTAAGCCGGACGTAGAATGGTTGCAGGAATATCAAGGCTTTCTATCATTCGTTCAACCGTATGCTTGCCGGTGAAATGCGGCACGTTAGTGAACTTGTCAGAATTAATGACCGACAGGTACACGATACGTTCGATGCCCGCCTCGCGAGCCAGGTTGAGCGCGATCAAGGCCTGTGTAACCTCGTCGGGCGTGACCGCATTGATCAAAAATAGCGTGCGTACTGATGACAGTGCCGCGCGCATCGAAGCGACATCGGTCAGGTCTGCAACGACTTCCGTAACCCCTGCGGGAAATTCGCGTTTACCCGCCTGGCGTACAAGGGATGGGGCGCATTGGTGCCGAATTCTGTGCGGCCTACCCTGAAATTGAAATTGAAATCGTGGCGGAAGATCGCATGGTGGATCTCGTTGAGGAACAATTTGACGTCGCGATCCGGATCAACCCGAGCCCCGACAGCAATTTAGTTGGACGCTGTTTCGCCAAGGACAGGCTGGTTGTCGTGGCTGCGCCTCAAATAGTCAGGCCACTACAGGGTGCAATCAGGGCAGTACCCGCCATTGTAACGTCTAGTTTCCAGCCCACTCACTGGTCTCTGGATGGAGGCCAACTGATTCTGGAGCCGATCCCAAAGCTGCGTTTCTCTTTGCTACTGATGGTCCGGGATGCGGCTATTGCCGGTGGTGGCGCGGCCCTCATTCCACAGTCCATCGCCTGGAACCAGCTTGCCCGCGGCGATTTAGTTCAGTGGGGCATCGTGTCGGGTCCAGAGCGGACACTCTGGGTATTGCATACCTCCAGGCGGCTTGCTGCGCCAAAGGTTCGCGCATTCGTCGATTTCCTTTGCGCCCGATATCCGGACATGTCTCTGGTTCTCAACGGATAACGCCTCAGTTGCGCTAAGACTATTTTTTATGCTGGGGTATTATCCCCTACCGAACAGTCATAACTTCGCCAAACTTAAATAAGTATCTCTTCAATAATAATTTTCATTATCATTACTGGTGGCCACCATCACATAATAGAAATAAATGATTTCAGTAAAGGAATATGTTGCATGAAAAGAATCCTCTGCGCGGCAGGAATGCTGTGCGCCTCGATCAGCCCCGCTTTCGCGACTACCTACCCGGTAACGATTGACAACTGTGGTTATAAGCTCACTTTCACAAAAGCCCCTGAGCGTGTTGTCGCCCTGGGTCAGAACACCGCCGAAATTCTGCTGCTGTTAGGTTTACAGGATAAAGTCATCGCGAGCGCATTTTGGCCATCGAAAGTCCTGCCGGAACTGGCTGAAAAAAAAGCCAAAGTTAAAACCCTGACGGTAGAAATTCCAACGATCGAGTCCATCCTGGCCCAGAATCCTGATTTTGTTCCTGCACAGTTACCCCTGTTGCTGGGGCGACTCCAATAAGAGGGTCAAAGTGTCTGGATCATTAGGGGGCTAATACAGGCAGCATGGTCCTCTGACCATGTTCTGTTGCTTCTATGCCAGCTCAGTGCCACACACCGGAATGTTTTTTCTGGTGAGGAAATGGCTCTTTCAGCAGAGCGCTGTTGTGCTGGATTGATATTCTGTGCCAGCAATTTACGGATACCATCACGCTGTTGACGAGCATCCGCCAGAGATACATCAGGATAGGCACCTAACCCGAGGCGAGATTCTTTTTTATTGATACGATATTTGAGATACCAGAGACGCGAACCGCTTAGATTAACTAAAAGGTATAGGCCGTGGGAATCGGAAACTTTAAAGGGTTTTACGGATGGTTTTAAATTGCGGATTTTCGTGTCGTTAAGAGACATAGGGGGGTCACTCCATAATCGAACCAACCTGACCCCAAATCTGACCACCAATTTTTCCCGATGCAGAGGGAAAACTGAAAACGCATCGGGAAGATTTTTCACGCTAACTCATTGAATCTGAATCACATAGGGATTCGTAAGGAGGCATGAAAACAAGAAATTGGCTCCTCTGACTGGACTCGAACCAGTGACATACGGATTAACAGTCCGCCGTTCTACCAACTGAACTACAGAGGAATCGCTAAGTGGGTGGCATCATAACGATGGTTTGACGCCATGTCAAAGGGGGATGCGGTTAAAAAAACTGTTTGCTCACAGATTGTGCATCCCCGGCCGGAAATGGCCAGCTAGGCGGCGCCAAACTGCGCCTGGTGCAGGCGGGCGTAGATGCCGTGGCGCAGCAATAGCTCTTTATGACTACCCTGTTCGATAATGCCCTCCTTATCCACCACCACGATGCGATCGGCATGTTGGATCGTCGCCAACCGGTGGGCGATGACCAGCGTGGTACGTCCCTCGGATAGCTCCGCCAGGGATTGCTGGATGGCCTGCTCGGTGGCGGTGTCAAGCGCCGAGGTGGCCTCGTCAAGAATCAGGATGGGCGGATTTTTCAGGAAAATGCGCGCAATGGACAGCCGTTGTTTCTGCCCGCCGGAAAGCTTGACCCCGCGCTCGCCCACCACGGTGTCCAGTCCCTCGGGCAGAGCGCCAATCAGTTCATCCAGTCTTGCCCGCCGCGCCGCTTGCCAGATCTCGTCATCGGTGGCGTCCAGTTTGCCATAGGCAATATTTTCCCGGATCGAGCCGCCGAATAAAAATACGTCCTGCTGCACAATGCCGATATTATTGCGCAGCGAGGACTGCGTCATATCGCGGATATCAATGCCGTCCACGCTGATACTGCCGGCATCCACCTCGTAAAATCTCGGCAGCAGGGAGCATAGTGTGGTTTTCCCCGCGCCCGAGGGGCCGACGAACGCCACGGTTTCGCCGGCGTTGATGGTCAAATTCAAATGCTCAAAAATCGGCCGGTCGGCGCGATAACCAAAGCGCACGTCGTAATAACGGATGTTACCCAGCAATCCCGCTACCGTCCTGGCCGCTGGACGGTCAACAATATCGGGCTCGGTATCCATTAACGAGGCGAAACGTTTGAAGCCGGCGACGCCTTTGGGATAGCTCTCCAATACCGCCGAGATTTTAGCCACCGGGCGAAAAAACACCTCCACCAACAGGAGGAAACCAACAAAACCCCCATAGCTGAGATCGCCGTTGATCACATACCAGGTTCCGGCAATCATCACGATCAGCTGAACCAGGCGGGTACTGAGGTAACTTAGCGTTATGCTGGTGGTCATGATCCGATAAGCCCGCAGCTTGGTGGTGCGGTACTGATGGTTGTCATGGGCGAATAACGCCTCTTCCCGCGCCTCATTGGCGAAGGCTTTTACCACGCGGATACCGCCGATGCTCTGCTCGATACGGGCATTGAAATTACCGACCTGCCGGAACAGCTTGCGCCAGGTGTCGGTCATCTGCGAGCCCTGGCGGCTGACCAGCCAGGTCATGGAGGGCACAATGACAATGGTCAGCATGGCCAGCGGAACGTGCACCGTGGCCATCAGAATAAAGGCTCCGATAAAGGTCATCAGGGCAATAAACAGGTCTTCCGGGCCATGGTGGGCAATTTCGCCCACTTCCTCCAGATCCTTGGTGACATGGGCGATGATATGGCCGGTTTGAGTATTATCGTAGTAGCGAAACGAGAGCTTTTGCAGGTGGCTGAACGCTTCGCGCCGCATATCGGTTTCAATGCCCACCCCTAGCGCATGTCCCCAGTAGTTCACTATCGCCATCAATCCGGTATTGAGCAGATAGATCGCCAGCAGGCCCGCGGCGGCGGCGATGATAAGCACCCAATCGTGGGCGGGCAGCAGCTTGTCGATAAAGAGTTTCACCGCCATGGGAAAGCTCAGTTCC
>NZ_DASWOT010000156.1:0-13988 GCF_036404235.1 Pseudomonas sp. | reverse complement strand
CAGGTTCAAACCCGCGCATCACGTGAACCACTCTCTCGCGAATGAATTCCTACAGGTCAGGTGCAGTCCATGCGGTAGGAACGAATCTATTCGCGAAGCGTGTTGTCAGGTTCAAAACCCACGCGTCAGGTGAGCCGCCCTCTCGCGAATGAATTCGCTCCTATGTATGGACTCGCCTCCACGGTCAACCCGCTTTTAAACACTGCTACCCGGTTGCATCTATGTATAAGGCCTATTCGAGGAAGCCGTCTTCGGCTTCTGGCCAACATTGGTTCAGCTCGTGGCATGCCAATTACATTCAGGCCTCTAGGGCCAGTAGGAGCGCAGGCATCAATCCACGACGGTCTGACCTGGGGTCAATGTTCTCTAGCAAGGGTTGGAGCGGCTTAACGCCCCGGTGGCAGAACTCGGTGGATCAGTGGCTTATCGCAACCTGGCCATTGCCCGGTTGGCGGCGATAAGTCTGTTCATTCTGTAGCAGCGCCCAGACGATGCGCAGGTTACGGTTCGCTAACCGGACCGCCGACTCCTTGCGTCCCAGACGCCCTAACCAGCGCAGCAGTCGCAGATCATCTGGCTGCTGCGAATCAGGTCGCACTTGCCGCAACACCGAGTGGGCGCCCTGGATCATCAAGCTGCGTATATAGCCATCACCTCGTTTGCTCATCTTGCCCAGACGAACCCGCTCCCCGCTGCTGTTCTGCTCAGGCACCATGCCGAAGTAGGCAGCAAACATGCGTGCATTGGAGAAGCGCTCAGGTTCAGCCTGCTTGGCCAGCAGCGCCGTGGCGATAATCGGACCGATACCGCGCACGGTCATTAGCCGTTTGGCCGTTTTGTCGTCGTTCGCCGCAGTCTCCAGGCGGCCGGTCAAGACGTTGATTCGCTCACCCATGTGGTGCCATTCCCCCAGTAATTCGTCGATCAGTTCGCGCAGCATATCGGGCAACGGCTGGGTAGCATCTTCCAGTACTCGGGGTATTGTTTGGCTGATAGCCACATCGCCCTGGGCCAGAGTAACGCCATGCTCCAAGAGTAAACCGCGCATCTGATTACTGATCGCGGTGCGTCGCCGTATGTAACCCTGTCGGGCGCGATGCAATGCCTGCATGGCCAGCGCTGCGGCACTTTTGATGGGCACTGCCGCAATGTTGCTATCGCGGCCCGCACGCAATATCGCCAGTGCATCGTTGCGATCATTCTTGGCACCGCTGCGATGATTGGCCACCAATCTGGCGGGAAGAATTCGTGCCAGATTGCCCTGACCTTGTAGCTGCCGCGCCCATGCCTGAGCGCCTGGGCCGGTTTCCACGAGCACCACCACCTCTGGCGGCAGTTGACACAGGAACGTATAAAACGCTTCACGCGACTTGATCCGCTCCTCGTAAAGCACTTGGCCAAGGGCATCTTCCCCTGCGACCTGGAAGACGCGTTTGGCAAGATCGACGGCCACTGTTGTGCATGCTGAGAGATCGGAAGAAGACAGAGACTGATTAATCATCGTATTCTTTTTCATGGACTCGCCCTCGCTGTCGTTGGCTTCTTAGACTGCCACCGTGGCGCATTGACGCCTCGGCTTGGGCGAGTCCATCCAATTACAGGTCGTGTTTGCTGCGCGACAGCGCGGCGCGTTGGCGGCGGTCAGTGCAGCTTCATTCTCGGCTCGGTCCCACGTCCGATCCTGCTGCCCAGCATCAACATCGCCGTGCGGAACATCCCATACAGCGCCATTTGATGCATGCGATACAGCGAGATGTAGAACATCCGCGCCAGCCAGCCTTCGAGCATTACACTGCCCGTGAGGTTGCCCATCAAGTTACCCACCGCTGAGAACTTCGACAGCGAGATCAACGAGCCATAATCCTTGTATTGGTATTCGGGTAACGTGCGGCCTTCGATCCTTAGCTTCAGCGACTTCGCCAGCAACGACGCCTGTTGATGCGCCGCCTGCGCGCGTGGCGGTACGTTGCGGTCGGTGCCTTTCATCGGGCAGGACGCGCAGTCACCGAATGCGAAAATATTGTCGTCGCGCGTGGTTTGCAGCGTTGTACGCACCTGCAGCTGGTTGATCCGGTTAGTCTCAAGACCAGCGATGTCCTGCAAAAATGCCGGAGCACGAATGCCCGCCGCCCAGACTTTCAACGTCGCAGGGATCACTTGCCCCGACGCTGTTATCAGCGCGTCAGCAGTAACCTCACTCACCGCCGAATTGGTCAGCACCGTGACACCGAGTTTTTCCAGGGTCTTGTGTACCGGTCCGCCGATGCGTTCAGGCAGAGCCGGTAATACGCGTGGGCCTGCTTCGATGATAGTGATGCGTAGGTTTTCCGGTTTGATCTGGCCCAGCCCATAAGCGGCCAGCTCGTGCGCTGAGTTGTGCAGTTCTGCGGCCAGTTCGACGCCTGTGGCCCCTGCGCCAACAATGGCGATGTTGATCTCTTTAACGGCATCCGTTTGGCTGGCGTGGGCGCGCAGGTAATGATCCAGCAACTGATGATGAAAGCGCTCCGCCTGGATGCGCGTATCAAGAAACAGACAATGCTCCGCCGCGCCTTTGGTCCCGAAATCATTGGTCGTGCTGCCAACGGAAATCACCAGCGAGTCGTAATCCAGGCTGCGATCCGGGACCAGCACATTGCCGTTTTCGTCCAGCGTTGCCGACAGATGAATTTGTTTAGTGTCGCGGTCCAGGCCGCTCATGCGTCCGAGCTGAAAGGTGAAGTGGTTCCACTTGGCCTGGGCCACGTAGTTCAGCTCGTCCTCATAGGAGTTCAACGACCCGGCGGCTACTTCATGCAGCAGTGGTTTCCAGATGTGCGTCAGGTTGGCGTCGACCAGCACCACACTGGCGGTGCCATTTTTGCCAAGGGTTTTACCCAGACGGGTAGCCAGTTCCAAACCACCGGCACCTCCGCCGACGATCACAATACGATGAGTCATGGGGGTATCTCATAAAGCTTAAGGAATTCTGTGTGCTTACATGAGCAGGCGCGAGCGCGAAGCAGCTCATAGCGTCAGATAGCTCAGTAGTCGGCTCAACAGGCCCAGCCCGACTACCACCGCAACCACCACCACAAGGAGCAGCCATGGCCGGAAAGGCCGACGCTCGACTTGGTGCTGAGGGGCTTGAAGGTAGTGTTCGACACGTCGTTGGTCGTCAGGGTTCAGGCGGCTGGTCATAAGAGCCTCTTCATAAACTGATGCCTACGTCGAATACAACGCTGCGGCCCAGATTGGTTCGCAGAAAGTCCGGTGCATCGGGGTGGGCAAACAATACACGGGCAAAGGTCGGGCCGACCAGCGATAAAGAGCGCCAGCCCTGGCGCAGGTATTCAGTGGGCGGCGGAAAATGGCTATTGAGGTCCAGCACTTCGCGCTTGAGGCTGGCGAAGGCGATGATGTCCAGTTCGCTCAGGTCCAGGCCGCGTTCCTGGTAGTTATGGGCTTTCTTTTTCAGGGTCGGTGCCAGTCTGCGCAGCAGTTCGTTGGCAGGAATGCGCTTGGGCTTGGCCTCCCGGCGCACCAATTGGCTGAGCGAAAACGCGCTGCGCCGACGCTGCAATTCTTCGCGCCATTCATCGTTCAGGCGCCGCCCTTCATCAAGCACAAAAAACACCTCGAAGCAGGCGTCACGAAACAACACGTCCGGCGGCTCTTGCCCAGCCGGCAGAAAGTCTTCATTGCGATGGGGTATGTTCAAGCCTTGCAACAGGCGCTGACAAACCCAGCGCTCACGCTCCCACTTGCGCGCATTGGAGAGGAACGCGTTGGCTTGTTCGGCTTGGATCGTCAGAAGACGTAAGTAATCGGAATCATCCATGCGCCCAAGCTTAGCGTTCTGCGGCGCAGAAAAAACCTATCCTTTTGCATAAAGTTTGATTCGTGCGGCATCTGCGTCGAAAACGAATCCTACACATCCCGCTGTTTCCTGAACTGCCCCGGCGGCATGCCGTGGGCGTTGCGAAAGCGCCTTGAAAAGTAAGCTTCGTCGGCGAACCCGCACAGCCGCGCAATTTCTCCTACGGGCTTGGTGCCGTTGAGCAGCAGCGTGCGAGCCAGGTGCATTCTTCGTTCGAGCACCAGTTCACTGAACGTTTTCCCAATCTCCTTGCGTAACCAGTGGGTCAGGTAATTGGGCGAAAGAAACGCCGCCGACGCTGCTTTTTTCAGGCTCAGGTCCGGGTCGCTGAGGTTCTTGCGGACATACTCGGACATCCGCGCCAACGCATCGCGGCGGCTACGTTCGGCGGCGTTGTCATCGGCCAGGGTCTTGATCGGTTCGGCAAAGCGCTCGCAGACGGTGCCGATCAGTTGCAGCAGACAACCCTTGAGGATTTCACGGGTGCCGAACTGACGTTGTTGGTCCAGCCTGCGCATGCGTTGCAATAGCGCATGCACTTCGGTGAAATCCGCGTCGTCGAGGATGTAATCGAGGCTCTCCTGAAATCGAAACGGCGACAGCTCTGGGGCAAGCGAAATCGGCACGTCTTCGAGGTCCAGCGGGTCGCACTGTAATTGCGGCAGCAGGAAGGTCTGGGCGAAGTTGATCAGCAAAAAATTACCATCGTCCGGGTGCGGGATCAGGTGCAGTTTGTGCGGAAGAATAAACGCCAGGGCATGGCGCGGAAACGGGCGCACCACGCCGCCAATGTGCTGAACCGTGTCGCCACCCAGGTTGATTTGAATCTGAAAGTATTCGTGCCGGTGCGGGCCAGGTTCGGCGCTACGGGCGTGCTTGTCACGGATATAGAAGTCGGGTCGTTCGCTGCGTTGTTGCATGCCGTAGGTAGGCACTTGAGTCGCTGAATTCATCAATCGGTACCTCGGGTCCAAAGCGTGGCCAGGTGAAGTGTCCCCTGTTTGGCCATTCGACGCATAGAGAGTGATGTGTTCATTCATCTCGCCGTGACTCGAATATTGTCAGATGTCCTATGACTTTGTGCGGCAGTCTATCTCCACGAGTCATCAGCCAGAGTCCAAAAACGCAACATCGATAAATAATTAATGAAAGGCTTTAGTTAGGTAGTTCCAGAGCATTTTTTGGTGATATTCGCTGGGTGAGTGGGTGGCGTTTTTTTTGGATAAATTTTAACAACGCGAAGGCTAAATCCAAAAATGATCTAAGCGCATTCTTGTGTTTGCACAGTTGTACGATAACTTAGGGTTGTTTTTCCGACATCAATAAAAATAATGAGGAACTCTCATGTCGAGCACCCCTGATATTCAGGCGGTCGACGTCCGTGTCGCCGCACCCGCTGGCATCGCACCGGCTCGTCTTCCTTCGCGCCGTCGTTGGTTCATGCTGTCGCTGTTGTTGATCGCCACCATCATCAACTACGTCGACCGCGTGAACATCTCCATTGCAGCACCGTTCATGGCCAAGGATCTTGGGCTGGATAAGGTCGAGATGGGGCTTATCTTCTCCGCATTCGCCTGGACCTACTCCTTTGCGTTGGTGCCTGCGGGCTTCATCGCTGATCGATTTGGCTCTCGACTGACTTATGGCGCCTCGCTGATCTCATGGTCTGCCGTCACGGTGTGCCAAGGGTTCGTCGGCGGTTTTGCCTCGCTGTTCGGTCTGCGTCTGGCAATTGGCGCAATGGAAGCCCCGGCGTTCCCGGCCAACAGCCGCGCGGTCACCGTCTGGTTCCCTGCCAGAGAACGCGGGATGGCCAGCAGTATTTATGTCTGCGGCCAATACCTGGGCACCGCGTTATTTACGGGCGCGTTGCTATGGCTGGCGACCACTTATGACTGGCGTCATGTGTTCTACAGCACCGGCATCGTTGGGATTGTGTTCGGTATTGCCTGGCTCTACCTGTACCGCGATCCGCTGTTCTGCAAGAAAGTCAGTAAGGAAGAACTGCAATACATCGAAGACGGTGGTGGCCTGGTTAAAAGCAGCAAGGACAAGAACAGATTCAAGTGGGCACAAATAGCCGAGTTGCTGAAGTACCGGCAGATCTGGGCAATTTGCATCGGCAAGTTCGCCAGCACTTCGGCGTTGTACTTCTTCCTCACCTGGTTCCCGACGTACTTGATTGAAGAGCGTCACCTGACCATGGTCAAGGCTGGCATTTTCGCAGTGTTGCCGTTCATTGGTGCGACAGTCGGCGTGCTTCTGGCCGGGATCATTGCTGACATCATGATTCGCCGTGGATTCTCGCTATCGTTCTCTCGCAAGCTGCCGTTGGTGGTCGGATCGGCGCTCGGCATGTCGATCATGCTGGTCAACTTCACTGACTCCAACGAGGTGTGCATTGCGCTGCTGACCATTGCCTTCTTCGCACAGGGCATCGCGTCATCTTCGTGGGCTGCTGTGTCGGAAATCGCACCGAAGGAACTGATCGGCCTGACAGGCGGGGTGACTAGTCTGGCGGCGAACATTGGCGGGATCGTCACGCCGATTGTCATTGGCCAAATCCTTCACCTTACCGGCTCGTTCGCCTACGCCTTCTGGTTTATTGGGGGTGTCGCACTGTTGGGGACGCTGTCTTATTCGCTGTTACTGGGCAAGATATATCGCATCGAATTGAAAGCGCAGTAACGCAAACAGAGTGTGTGTGACGTTATGCCCTTGTGGGCAAAGGTGTACGCAAGTACGCCTTTTTTATGCGCTGTATTGGCCCGGTTTACTCCAGTTTTAACACCGCTTTGTCCAACTTTGGTCATTGCCAATCCCGTAGGCTGACTACCAATGAGTGAGCGTTTCAAGGAGCCACAATGATCAATTATGTGTTTGCGCCGGGTCTGGTCCGTAGCCTGCCAGTTAGCAACAGCGATGCACGCTTTCCGGTGGCCCGAGTGTTTTGTCTCGGTCGCAATTATCACTGGGGCGACTCATTGAATGAGCCAAGGGAAATGCCTGCGTTTTTCATGAAGCCTGCAACCTCGGTGATCGATGCCAGCGGTGAGCTGGATTTTCCACCGTTGACTGAGCAGTTCTGTCACGAAATCGAATTGGTCGTCGCCATCGGCAAAGACGGTTTCGAGATCACTGAGGAGGATGCGCTGGATCACGTCTGGGGATACGCCGCCGGACTGGACCTCACCCGCCGTGATCTACAGATGGCTGCCAAAGCTGTGGGGCAACCCTGGGAGGCGGCCAAGGCGTTCGACGGTTCGGCACCGATCAGCCCGATTCAACCTGCAAGCCTGCTGGGGCATCCGACTCAGGGTGCGTTGTGGTTAAGCGTCAACGGCATCGAGCGTCAGCGCTCGGACCTTGAAAGCCAGATATGGTCGGTTGGCGAAATCGTCAGTCGGCTCTCCCGTTCCGTGCGCCTGATGGCTGGCGACCTGATCATGACCGGCACACCAGCGGGCGTGGACGCTCTGCAATCGGGCGATGTGATCACCGCCGGTATCGCCGGTATCGGCCAATTTGAAGTACGTGTTGGCAATCGTCGCGCGAGCTGACGCAGCCAGCACCTCAAATCCAAAAAAGGAGACATAACAATGACTGACAATTCACTCCCGAAAATCGCTTTGGTCACGGGTGCGGGCAGCGGTATTGGTCGTGCGGTGGCCTTGGGCCTGCTGGCTGATGGCTACAAGGTCGTGGTGACAGGTCGGCGTCTGGAGCCGCTGCAAGCGTTGGTTGCGCTGGCGGCTGAGCAGGGCGGCGAAGCACTGGCGGTGTCCACCGATGTCCGTGATCCGGCCAGTGTCGAGGCATTGTTCGCCACTATCGAAGAGGTGTACGGCCGCGTCGATGTGGTGTTCAACAACGCAGGCGTCAACGCTCCCGCCGTGCCGATGGACGAACTGCCCATCGAGAAGTGGCTGAGTGTGATTGAAACCAACGTCACGGGTGTCTTTTTGTGCAGCCGTGGCGCGTTCGGTCTGATGCGCAAGCAATCGCCGCAGGGCGGTCGCATCATCAACAACGGTTCGATTTCTGCCCATACGCCGCGGCCATTCACCGCGCCCTACACCGCCAGTAAGCATGCGGTATCGGGTTTGACCAAAAGCATCGCGCTCGATGGCCGCGAGTTCAACATTGCGTGCAGCCAGATCGATATTGGCAATGCGCTGACCGAACTGTCTGTGCGCATGACCAAGGGCGTACGCCAGGCCAATGGCGAGATCGCCGTGGAGCCGATGATCGACGTCAAGCACATCGCCGACGCCGTGCGCTACATCGCCAATCTGCCGCTCTCGGCGAATGTGCTGAACATGACTGTCATGGCCACCAACATGCCATTTGTTGGCCGCGGCTGATCTGCCATCTCAAAGCGAGCGAAATCACGATGAAACCGGAAATTCTGCAACTCAGCCCAATCCTGATCCCCGAAATCAACGCCCGGCTGAACGAGCTGTACACCGTACGTCCTTACTTCCAGCAAACCGACAAAGCGGCGTATTTGCGTGAGCATGGCGCCAACATTCGGGGCGTCGTGACGGGCGGTCACACCGGGATCACCCGCGAGGTGATGGAGCAATTGCCCTTGGTCGAAGTGATCGCAGTGAACGGCGTAGGTACTGATGCGGTGGACCTGGCTTACGCGCGCGATCGTGGCATCCATGTCACGGCCACAATCGGCGCACTGACCGAAGATGTGGCAGACTTGGCCGTCGGTCTGTTGATTTCGACCTGTCGCGGCCTGAACACTGCTGACCGTTACGTGCGCAGCTGCGCTTGGCCAAAAAGCCCCACGCCTTTGGCGCCGATTCCCCTTGCACGGCAATTTAGCGGCATGCGCATCGGAATCGTCGGCCTCGGACGCGTAGGACGCGCTGTCGCCACCCGTGCGGCAGCATTCGGTTGCCCGATCAGCTACACCGACCTGCGCGCGATGGATGACGTGCCGTATACCTTCGTCGCCGACTTGACCGAGCTTGCGCGGCAAAGCGATGCGTTGATCGTGGCAGCGGCAGCCGACAAGGCCAAAGGCATTATCAATGCCCAGGTATTGGCGGCGTTAGGCGCAGAAGGTTATTTGATCAATGTGGCACGCGGCAGTCTGGTCAATGAGCCGGATCTGGTCGCTGCGCTCAAGGCCGGGTCGATTGCAGGCGCAGGACTGGACGTGTTCGTTGATGAGCCGAATGTGCCCACCGAGCTGTTCGAGCTGGAAACCGTCGTCCTGCAACCGCACCGCGCCAGCGCCACGGTGCAAACGCGCACGCGCATGGGGGAAATGGTGCTGGCGAGTCTGGCGCAGGGGCTGGCAGGCAAACGGCCGGCGGCTGCGGTGCAGTAATTTAATTGTTGGATGCTGGAGCAAAGTAGCGTTGCCGACTCAGGCTGGCTTTTCCACCGCCAGCTCTGCCACCAGAAAATCAATGAACGCCCGGGTCTTCAGCGGCACGCGTCTGGCCGAGGGATACACGGCGTTGATGGTAATCGCGGGGGCCTTCCAATCGCACAGCACTGGCACCAGCCGTCCTTCGGCTAACGCTTTCTCGATGATGAAGTCAGGCAGCAGCGCAATGCCCATTCCCGCCTGCGCTGCCTGACACAGGATGTCACCGTTGTTGGCATGCAACGGCCCGGTCACCTGCACACGCTGGGTTTCCTTGCCGTTGCTCAATTGCAGGCTGACCCCGCTTTGCAGATAGCCGTAACTCAGGCATTTGTGCATCGTCAGGTCACGTGGCGTCTGCGGCTTGCCTTCACGCGCCAGGTATTCAGGCGACGCCACCATGATCCTGGGTGCGGGTGCCAGCGAGCGCGCCACCATCGAGGAGTCCGGCAGGCTGGCGATGCGGATGGTTACGTCGAACCCGCCCTTCACCGGATCGACTTGCTGGTCGCTGAGCACCAGTTGCAATTCGACGCCGGGATGCAGCTCATGAAATTTCGGGATCAGCGGGCCCAGACGGCTCAAGCCGAATGACATCGGCGCGTTGACCCGCAACACACCACGAATTTCTCCCAACCCGGTACGCGCACGCTGCTCGGCTTCATCCACCGAGGCCAGCACTTCACGACAGGCTTCGTAGTATTCGGCCCCAGCTTCTGTGAGATGCAGGCTGCGGGTAGTGCGTTGTAGCAACTGCACGCCGATGGCCTCTTCCAGCGCCTGAATCTGTTTGCTGACTTTCGAGCGTGGTACGTCCAACGCACGGGCGGCTGCGGCAAACCCGTTTTGGTTAACGGTCGTCACGAAGGTGCGCATGCATTCAATGCGGTCCATCGGTGTCCCCATAATAGAAACAATGAGTCTCAAGTTTAGGGAATTGTTTCGATATCTGCCAGCCCGTACATTGACTCCCAAGCCAGCAAGCAGCGCTCAAGCGAGCGAAGCGGCCACCCCCAATGACCTAGCCATTATTTAAAGGACCATCCCATGTCTATCCGCGAACTGCTGAACCCAACCAACTCCGCGCTGATCCTCATCGACCACCAGCCGCAAATGGCTTTCGGCGTGCAGTCGATTGATCGTCAAACCCTGAAGAACAACACCGTCGGTTTGGCCAAGGCGGCCAAAATCTTCAACGTGCCGACCGTCCTCACCTCGGTTGAAACCAAGAGTTTCAGCGGTTTTATCTGGCCGGAATTGCTCGGTGTGTTCCCGGATCAACAACCCATCGAACGCACCTCGATGAACTCCTGGGAAGACAAAAAGCTGGTAGAAGCAGTCAAGGCCACCGGCCGCAAGAAGCTGATCATCGCGGCACTGTGGACTGAGGTTTGCCTGAACTTCCCGACGCTGGACGCACTGGCCGAAGGTTACGAGGTGTACATCGTCACCGACGCTTCGGGCGGCACCACCAAAGAAGCGCACGACATGTCAGTACAGCGCATGATTCAGGCCGGCGCGGTGCCGGTGACCTGGCAACAAGTACTGCTCGAATTCCAGCGCGACTGGGCTCACAAAGAGACTTACGAAGCGGTGATGGAATTGGTACTCGAGCACAGCGGTGCGTATGGCATGGGCGTCGATTATGCCTACACCATGGTGCATGGCGCGCCGCAGCGTCAGGTGGGTTGATCGGCATCATCGAGTGACTGAAAAATCGCCTCGCGGGCTTGCTCGCGGGGCGGTTTTACATTCTCCGGATAGTTAATGGCCAAACTGCAAAATCCAACAAATGCCGCGTTCGCTGCGCGACGGGTGAATGGCTGCCGATCTTTCGGCGGTCTAGACTCCTGAGCACCCGAACTCAAAAATCCACCATCATGATCGGCGCCGACGTTCTCAGCCCGCAAACGATGATCCTCGCTTGGATGCTGTACGTCCCGGTGTTGTGCTGGGCGTTATGGCGTTCGCCGTGGGTTGAGCTGTTCACGGACAGCCGCCGTCAGCATCTGTTGTTGGGCACGGTGTTCGCGCTGTTTCTGTTGTGGCTGGTGCGGCGTGATTTCGACACGGGCGTTTCGTATCACTTCATCGGCATGACCGCTGTCACGCTGTTGCTCGACTGGCCTTTGGCGCTGGTCGGTGGTTGGGTGGCTCAGTTGGGTTTGCTTGCGTTGGGACGTCAGGATCTTGTAGCGCTAGGCGTCAATGGCCTGCTGTTTATCGGGCTGCCTGTCCTGATTACCGAAACCTGCTCCATCGTCGTCGAGCGCGCCCAGCCGAAAAATCCCTTCGTCTACATTTTCTGCTCTGGCTTCCTCGCTGCAGCGTTGTCGGCGCTGATATGCCTGCTGGCGGCGATGGGTTTGCTGTGGTTCGAGGGGATTTTTGCGATGCCCGAATGGCTGTGGGATTTTGTCGGCTATCTGTGGCTGATCGTCTTTCCCGAGGCATTCATCAACGGGATGGTGATTTCGGCGCTGGTGGTGTTTTGCCCACAGTGGCTGGAAACGTTCAACCGCACACGCTATTTGTCGGCGCCGTGGAAGGACGATGGCGCCTGATATTGAGGCATCAGGCGCCGCGTTCGATCAATGCTGGCGAGGGTCGAAATCGCCGGAGAACAGTTCGTCTTCAGCGTCCGGCGCCACCGGAATCGCATGTTCTTCGGACGCCCAGGCGCCGAGGTCGATCAGCTTGCAACGGTCAGAGCAGAACGGCCGGAAGGTGTTTTCGGGCTTCCATTCCACCGGGGCGCCGCAGGTTGGGCAATCGACGGTTATTGGTTGGCTCATGATGGGCCTCCACACAAAGTTAGATAAAAATGATGCAGTCGCTCGACTTCGCTTTTCAACCAGGCTTGGTCGCGGTCGTTGACGATCACATCGTCGGCGTGGCTGAGCCGGTATTCACGGCTGGCCTGCGTCTTGAGGATCGCCTTGACCTGTTCAGCGTTGCTGTTGTCGCGGGCGATCGTGCGTTGAATCTGGATGTCTTCTGGTACATCGATCACCAGAATCCGTTTCACCATCGAGTGCTGGGTGGTTTCCAGCAACAATGGCGACACCAAAATCGCATACGGCGACTTGGCTTTGGCCAGATACGCGTTGATTTCCTCGCGAATCAGCGGGTGCAACAAGCGTTCAAGCCACGCGCGTTGCTCAGGGTCCTTGAAGATCAGCTCACGCAACGCGGCGCGATTCAGCGTCCCGTCCGCTTGCAACACCTCAGTGCCGAAGTGCTCGGCGATCTGTGCCAGTGCCGGGCGCCCCGGCTCAACCACCCAGCGCGCCGCCTGATCGGCGTCCACCAAATGAACGCCCAGATCGACGAAGCACTGCGCGGCTGCGCTCTTGCCACTGCCGATACCACCGGTCAGGCCAAGAATCCAGGGTTTTGAAGCTGTTTGGGTCATCTGAAACCGGCGATCTGCAAATACGAAGTGGTTATTTGATCACCCCAGAGCAAAGCGATCCACCCCGCAATCGCCAGATAAGGACCAAAGGGGATGGGCGTGCTGGTTTCGACATTGCGCAAGCGCAGCATGATCAGGCCGAGAACGGCGCCGACCAGCGATGACAGTAAAATCGTCAACGGTAAAATCTGCCAGCCACCCCAGGCGCCGAGCATCGCCAGCAACTTGAAGTCGCCATAGCCCATGCCTTCCTTGCCGGTCACCAACTTGAACAACCAGAACACCACCCACAGCACCAGATAACCGGCCACCGCACCCCACAGCGCATCGGTCAACGACGTGAACAGACCGAACGCGTTGACGATCAAGCCCAACCACAGCAGCGGCAACACGATAGCGTCCGGCAGCAACTGATGATCGGCGTCGATCAGGCTCATCGCCAACAAACCCCAACTCAACACCAGCATCGCACCAGCCTGCCAACCAAAACCGAAATGCCAGGCAATGAACGCCGACAATAGCCCGCAGGCCAACTCCACCAGCGGATAGCGCCTGCTGATTGGCGCTTTGCAGCCCGAACATTTGCCGCCGAGCAACAGATAACTGAGCACCGGCAGGTTCTCCCACGCACGGATCTTGTGCGCGCAATGCGGGCAGCGAGAGTGAGGCAGCAGCAGGTTGAAGGTTTCGGTTTTTGGCTCTGCCGGCAACTCCAACATCTCACGCGCCTGAACTTTCCAGTCGCGCATCAGCATGATGGGCAAGCGATAGACGACAACGTTGAGGAAACTGCCAACCAAAAGGCCTAAAACCAGCGTGCATAAAACAAAGGCCAGCAGGGAGCTGGCCAACAAGTCGAGTACGGGCATGGGTTAGACGACACTTCCGAGTTTGAAGATGGGCAAGTACATCGCGATAACCAGACCGCCGACGATAACACCGAGCACGGCCATGATCATGGGCTCCATCAGGCTGGTCAAGCTGTCGACCATGTTGTCGACTTCGTCTTCATAGTAGGTCGCGACTTTGTCGAGCATCGAGTCCAGTGCGCCGGATTCTTCACCGATGGCGGTCATCTGGACGGCCAGCATGGGGAACACGCCAGTGCTACGCATCGAGAAGTTCAACTGCATACCGGTTGAGACGTCCTGTTTGACTTTGTTGACGGCGTTTTTGAAGATGATGTTGCCGGTCGCGCCCGCTACGGAGTCCAAAGCCTCAACGAGAGGGACGCCCGCTGCGAAGGTGGTGGCGAGGGTTCGGGCGTAACGGGCGACTGCGGATTTGTATAAGAGCGGGCCGATGATGGGTATTTTTAGTAGTGC
>NZ_DASWOT010000155.1:0-55698 GCF_036404235.1 Pseudomonas sp. | reverse complement strand
TGTCGATTTAACCTGCAAATCGAAGCACTTCGGCCCTGCTTACTTCGTCCAACTCTTTGATTACCAAGGAGTTTTCCGTTTCGTCTGCGCCGGAAGTGGGGCGAATTATAGACACATCCAACACCCCGTCAACCCTTAATTCAAAGTTTCTTGATGACCACTGTCTTTCTGGCGTTAAACCGGGGGATTCGACTAGCAATTACAGGGATTCGCAGAATAAGCAGCAGTCCGCCAATACAGGCATATAACGACCACTCCTTAAGATCCGCCCGGACAATCCACAGGTAATGCAGCAAACCCAGCCCCAAAATCACATAGATAAGCCGATGCAGCGTCTTCCAGCGTTTACCCAACCGCCGCTGACTGTAGCGATTGGAGGTAACCGCCAGCGCCAACAGACACAAGAACGCCAGACTGCCGACAATGATATAGGGCCGCTTCACCAGCTCCACACCCAATTGCCCCACATCCAGCCCAAGGATAAAAAACACATATCCAGTCAAGTGCATCACCACATAGGCAAAACACCATAAGCCCAACTGACGCCGAACCGAAATCCAGCCCGACCAACCTGTCATGCGCTGCAAGGGTGTCATGGCCAAGGTGATCAGCAACAGGATCAGCGTCCCAAGACCCAACCGATCCACCAGGACCTTCCCAGGATCAGGCCCCAACGCAAAGATCCACGCCTGATAAACCCACAATACCGGCGCTACGCAGCACGCCACAAAAACACCCAGACGCCAAAACAGAAAACGCATCAGTAATTTTTCCGCAGATCCAGCCCTGCATAAAGAGAAGCAACCTGCTCCCCATACCCGTTAAACATCTCTGTCTGACGAATATTTGGAGTGAAGAGCCCGCTTGGCAAACGACGCTCACGCGCCTGCGTCCACCGAGGATGGTCGACCGTGGGATTCACGTTCGCATAGAAGCCATACTCGTTCGCCGCGATACTTTGCCAAGTAGTCTTGGGTTGCTCGCTGACCAAACTGATACGCACGATCGACTTCACGCTTTTGAAGCCGTACTTCCAGGGCACCACCAGACGCAGCGGCGCGCCGTTCTGATTAGGTAGCTCGCGGCCATACATTCCCACGGCAAGAATTGCCAAGGGATTCATCGCCTCATCCAGACGCAGCCCCTCTACATAGGGCCAGTCGATCAGCGCAAAACCAGAGCGCTGTCCGGGCATCGACTTAGGGTCCTGAAGGGTTTCGAAACGGATGTATTTAGCGTTGGCAGTCGGCTCGACCCGTTTGAGCAGCTCGGAGATTGGCAGGCCAATCCAAGGGATCACCATCGACCACGCCTCTACACACCGCAGGCGATAGATTCGCTCCTCCAACTGATAAGGCTTCATGAAGTCCTCCAGTGCATACCGCCCCGGCTTGCCAACCTCACCATCGATGACCACGCTCCAGGGTTCGGTTTTAAGCGAGCCCGCATTTTGCGCCGGGTCGCCCTTATCGGTGCCGAACTCATAGAAGTTGTTGTAGTGCGTAGCATCTTTGAAGGGTGTGATTGCCTCGTCCTTGACGTTGACTGCCTGCCATTTGGTCGCAGGCAGTTTGTCCTTGAACCACTGAGGCGCAGCGCCAGGTTCAACATCGGAATATAGAGAAATGTTCGCGGCGCTTGCCCAACGGGGCACTGCACTCATGGCAAGCCCAGCGACGGTTGCACCTAACAGAGCCCGACGGGAAAGGTAGATCGATTCAGGCGTAACGTCCGACTCTTTGCAGTCGGACGCCGAAGATAACTTGATCAGCATGATGACTCCACAGCTACGGGAAACTGATGCCCCTATGAGCTGCGGAGTATGCGGGAAATCGAATCGGCGGTTCTATTTCTGCCGGCGCAAGCGCAGCAAGTACTGAATCGGACCCGATGCTGCATACGCGAGGAAAATCAGCAGCAGAATGCGCGGGGGATCACTGAATACCACAGCAAACACCAACACCACGGCCAAAATCGCAACGAAAGGAACTCGCCCTTTCAGATCAAGCTCCTTGAAACTGTTGTACTTGATATTGCTGACCATCAGCATCCCCGCGGCCGCCACCAACAAAGCAACAAGGAACGACATCTTCGAGCCCTGGATCCCGTAGTCGCTGAATGCCCATACAGTGCCTGCAACGACACCCGCGGCCGCCGGACTGGCCAGGCCAATGAAGTAACGCTTGTCGGCCTTGCCAACCTGAGTGTTGAAACGCGCAAGACGCAATGCCGCGCCAGCCACATAAATGAAGGCGACCATCCAGCCCACTTTGCCCATATCACCCAGCGCCCAGCCAAAGGCCAGCAACGCCGGGGCGACACCGAATGCCACCATGTCGGACAACGAATCGTACTCGGCACCAAATGCGCTTTGCGTGTTGGTCATACGTGCAACACGGCCATCCAGGCCATCGAGCACCATAGCCACGAAGATAGCGATAGCCGCAAACGCAAAATACTTGCTGGCACTCGCAGGATCACCCGCACTCATTGCACTCTGCGCACTCATCGAACTGATGATGGCGTAGAAACCAGCAAACAGGTTGGCCGTGGTAAACAGATTCGGCAGCAGATAGATGCCGCGGTGCCGGACCTTACGCCCCTCGGCATCGTGGCCTTCTTCTATATGTTCATCGATCGGTAGCAGGCTTTCGGCGTCAGAGGCCTTGTTCGGCTCTTCGGGACGTTCGCTCATAAACAATACCTTGCAGCTGTGAATTTTCGACTGGTGCTTGCGGCGCGATGCCGACAAACGATGCAGCTTTATACCAGATGAACCCCTATAACGAAAAAGCGCGACCCGAAGGCCGCGCTTTTTTGTAGAGCCACAACGCTCTCAACCAGAGCCGAACTCAGTTCTTGGCTTTGTCGACGATTTTGTTCGCCGCGATCCAAGGCATCATCGAGCGCAGTTGTTCACCGATGATTTCGATGCCGTGAGCTGCGTTGTTACGACGCTTGGCGGTCATCGATGGGTAGCCAGTTGCGCCTTCGCTGATGAACATTTTCGCGTATTCGCCGTCCTGGATGCGCTTCAGAGCATTGCGCATAGCCTGACGCGATTCAGCGTTGATGACTTCAGGGCCGGTCACGTACTCGCCGTATTCAGCGTTGTTGGAGATCGAGTAGTTCATGTTGGCGATACCGCCTTCGTACATGAGGTCTACGATCAGTTTCAGTTCGTGGAGACACTCGAAGTACGCCATTTCTGGCGCGTAACCGGCTTCAACCAGGGTTTCGAAGCCGGCCTTGACCAGCTCGACAGTACCGCCGCACAGTACGGCTTGTTCGCCGAACAGGTCGGTTTCGGTTTCGTCTTTGAACGTGGTTTCGATGATACCTGTACGGCCACCACCAACACCCGAAGCGTACGACAGCGCAACGTTTTTGGCGTTGCCGGAAGCATCCTGGTAGATAGCGATCAGGTCAGGAATACCGCCGCCTTTTACGAACTCGGTACGCACGGTGTGACCCGGCGCTTTAGGCGCGATCATGATCACGTCGAGATCAGCGCGTGGAACGACCTGGTTGTAGTGGATCGCGAAGCCGTGGGAGAAAGCCAAGGTTGCGCCCTGCTTCAGGTTCGGCTCGACTTCGTTCTTGTACAGAGCGGACTGGAACTCGTCCGGGGTCAGGATCATGACCAGGTCGGCAGCGGCAACGGCGGAAGCAACGTCAGTCACTTTCAGGCCGTGGGCTTGGGCCTTGGCGACAGTGGCAGAACCTTTACGCAGGCCAACGGTGACATCAACGCCGGAGTCTTTCAGGTTGCATGCTTGGGCATGGCCTTGGGAACCGTAACCGATGATGGCAACTTTTTTGCCCTGGATGATCGAAAGGTCGCAGTCTTTGTCGTAATAAACTTTCATGAAATTCCCCTGTTATCTTGGCCGTTCGAGCCATTCGCTTAATTTGAGTTAGATGCTCAGCACTTTGTCGCCGCGGGCAATGCCCGTAACGCCGCTGCGTACTGTTTCCAGGATCGCGGCAGTGCCGATGGCCTGAATAAAGCTGTCGAGTTTATCGCTCGTACCGGTCAGTTGCACGGTGTAGACACTACTGGATACGTCAACGATCTGGCCGCGAAAAATATCCGTGGTGCGCTTGATCTCGGCGCGTTGTGCGCCTGTGGCTTTCACCTTGATCAGCATCAGCTCACGCTCGATGTGCGCGCTTTCCGACAAGTCGACCAGCTTGACGACTTCCACCAGCTTGTTGAGGTTTTTGGTGATCTGCTCGATCACCTCATCATGACCTACCGTGGTCAACGTCAGACGCGACAAAGTCGGGTCTTCGGTGGGCGCTACCGTCAGGCTTTCGATGTTGTAGTTGCGTTGCGAGAACAGACCGACGACGCGAGACAAGGCGCCCGGTTCGTTTTCCAGCAATAGCGAAATAATATGCCGCATGATTAAGTCCGCTCCGTCTTGCTCAGCCACATATCGCGCATAGAGCCGTCTTTGATCTGCATCGGGTAAACGTGCTCCGAGACATCGACCTTAATATCGAGGAACACCAGTCGATCGGTCATGGCAAAAGCCTCTTCCATCTTCGGCTTCAAATCCTTCAGATCGGTGATGCGCATACCGACGTGACCATAAGCCTCGACCAGCTTCACGAAATCAGGCAGCGACTCCATGTAGGAATGTGAGTGGCGACCGCTGTAGCTCATGTCCTGCCACTGACGAACCATCCCGAGCACCCCGTTGTTGAGCAGGATGATCTTGACCGGCAAACCGTATTGCAAGCAGGTCGACAGTTCCTGGATGTTCATCTGGATACTGCCTTCGCCCGTGACACAGGCGACGTTAGCTTCCGGAAAACTCAGCTTGACGCCCATTGCCGCCGGAAAACCAAAACCCATGGTGCCCAGGCCACCTGAGTTGATCCAACGGTTGGGCTTGTTGAAGCGGTAGTACTGGGCTGCAAACATCTGATGCTGACCGACATCAGAGGTGACATAAGCATCGCCCTTGGTCACTTCACACAGCGTTTCAATAACGGTCTGCGGCTTGATCACGCTGCCGTCACCGCGGTTGTATGGGAACAGGTCGCGATCGCCGCGCCACTCATCGATCTGCTTCCACCAACTGGCCACAGACTCTTTGTTTGGAGTCTCGCCAATCTCCTTCAGCGTGGAGACCATTTCGGTCAGCACACTTTCAACCGGACCTACGATAGGTACGTCGGCCTTGATGGTCTTGGAAATCGAAGCTGGGTCGATATCGATGTGAATAACTTTGGCGTTCGGACAAAACTTCGCCGCGCCATTGATCACTCGGTCATCGAAACGCGCGCCCACGGCCAGGATCACGTCGGCATGGTGCATCGCCAGGTTGGCGGTGTAGCTGCCGTGCATGCCGAGCATACCGACGAACTGACGATCAGTGCCCGGATAACAACCCAAGCCCATCAGCGTGTTGGTCACCGGAGCGTTCAGCAGTTGAGCCAACTCGGTCAACGGCGCGGAACCGTTGCCCAGGACCACGCCGCCACCGGCGTAAATGATCGGACGCTTGGCCGCCAGCAGCATCTCGACTGCCTTGCGGATCTGCCCGGAATGCCCACGAACGGCCGGGCTGTATGAACGCAGCTTGGCTTTCTTCGGGAATATGTATTCGAACTTTTCAGCCGGATTGGTCATGTCTTTGGGGATATCGACCACAACAGGACCAGGACGACCGGACTGCGCTAGATAGAAGGCTTTTTTCAGAACTTCCGGGATTTCCGACGGGTGCTTGATCATGAAGCTGTGCTTCACGATTGGGCGAGAGATACCGATCATGTCGGTTTCCTGGAACGCGTCAGTTCCCACCATCGTGCTCGCGACCTGGCCCGACAGCACTACCATCGGAATGGAGTCCATGTAAGCGGTCGCAATACCGGTGATGGCGTTGGTCGCCCCCGGGCCAGATGTCACCAGCACGACACCGGCTCGCCCCGTGGCACGCGCATAACCGTCGGCCATGTGAGTGGCAGCCTGTTCGTGACGAACGAGGATGTGGCTCACAGCCGGTTCTTTGAACAGCGCATCGTATATGTGCAGTAGGGCACCGCCAGGGTACCCATAGATGTGCTCAACGCCTTCGTCACGCAAAAAGCGGACGACCATTTCAGCGCCAGATAAAAGCTCCACGTTGTTCACCTCTAAAACGCCAGAATACCGTCCACACTTGGGGAGACGGGTCTTAATAGGTTTACTGCAAAGCAGAGCATGAGCGACGGTGGTCGCCGACTACGTCAGCACTGACTGAGCAAGTATTGGGATCCCCCCATAAGTGTTTCGGGGCTTTCCCACCCAGCGCGAGGTAACGCGTTGCGGGTGTTACAGGTCGGCGCGGATGTGCGCCTCATGATCTACCGAGACGGCCTGCTTCTGGCAGTCCTTCTACAGCGAACTTTGGATTGTTGTGATTCGACTCTCTCAAGTCAAGTCATCCGTGAGCTTTCTTCTCTGCAACCGCATGAAAAAGCACCAAATGACAGTCGCAAACCCATGCTTGTGATAGCTTGCCTGAGCACTGTTATCGACATCGAAGTTAAGGAAGCCGTATGCGCTGGATGATTTTAGCGGCCACGCTGGCATTAGCTGTCAACCCGCTCACGCAGGCCGCCCAGATTTTTAAGTGGGTGGACGCCCAAGGCGTTACTCATTTCGACGCACAACCGCCGGCGGGTCAGCAAGTCCAGGAGATTGACACTCAAAAACCAGTACCTGCGCCGCCACCCGCATCGCAACCGTCGCCCGACCCGAAAGGCGAACAGCAAACAGTTGACGCCAAAGTGAAAAAACAGGTGGCTGCCCAGGAAGCCAAGCGCGCCGAATATTGCGCCACTGCGCGGACCAATCTGGCGTTATTCCAGAACAATCCCCGCGTTCGCGAAGAAGTGAACGGTGAATTCAAGCGTTTCACCGAAGAAGAACGCCAGGCCCGCATCACGGACCTGACGAAATCGATCTCGGACAACTGCCTCTGATCGTCAGGTCGACGCGGTGATCAGACGGTCAAAGTGAGCCAGTAGCGCCTGCAGTGTTCGCGTCTGCTCCACCCTACTTGCGTAGACCATCTGCGCCATTTCCAGAATGCCCGACGCACTGGGCAGCGCGAGATCCTGTTCGAGGATGATCTTCATCCTCGGCAGGAAAATCCATTGCAGCCACTGATCGAAGTCCAGTGTGTCGACACAGAACGGCTCAAGACTGGAAAGCTCCTCCTCGCTGGGAGGAACTTCGCTCCAAAGGCCAAGTACACGCAACTCCCGCTCGATCAGCAACAACTGCTCAGCGATTTGCGGAAATCGTTCATCCATCAGAGGTTGACCTTGGCTTTCTGACGAGCAAGCGCAGCGCCTGCCGCATCACCTTGCTTCTCACGGGACTGAGCGATCAGATTCCACAGACTGGCCTGCAAACTGGCACGGCCGTTGGCGTACGTCAGACCACGACGGGCCAGTTGCTCAGCCTGAGCAGCATCACCCTGAGCCAGCCGAACCTGCGCCAAACGATAAAGCACCTGCGGCTCCCGAGGCGCCACACGCTGCGCGCGCTCAAGACTAGACGATGCACCGTTGAGGTCGCCACTGCTCTGCTGCTGTTGAGCGGTGGTCAGAAGCGCCAGCACTGGGCCATCAAGTTGCTCGTCAGCCGACAGAGCACCCGAGGAGGGGATACCACTCGGCGCGGTCGTGGCTGGTGCGCTGTATGTGTTATTTACCGGAGCCGGCATGTTGTAGGTGTTATTGGCAGCAGAGGGCATGTCATACGTCGTACCCGCCGCTGCCTGACTGATCGGAGCGGTATCGATAGGTGGCGTAAAAGTCTGAATCGGCGCAGCACTGGCCGTAGCACCACCGCCAGGCACCATCACCACCACCCCCGAATCTTCGGTAATCGATTGCGGCTGCGCCCGACTCTGCACCGCCGCTGGATAGGTATTGTTCCGGGTCGCGGACACACGCTCGCCGTTGGAAACACGCGAGCCAGAATCAACCACCGGAATCGCGCTACGCGTCTGACTGGCACAACCGTTGAGCAAAGCCAGAGCCGTTAAGGCCGGAATCCACCACTTATTCACGTCACATCCTCTTCGCTTAGTTCAACCAGCCCTTGACCCAGTCCATCACTTCGGCGGGTGCGGAGTTTCCACCGCATGCAGGACCGGGCTGAGGCTCACTGCCGCGAATATACGGCATCTGCACCGCATTCGGGCATCCGGCATCGCTGCCCTGGCCCGTACTGGCATTGACCCAAACCTGAACCACATTATCCGGCAAGGCCATGTCCAGCGGCAGCGGGTCGGCCTTTTTCATGAAGCTGGTCCAGACTTGCAATGCGCCAGTGGCTCCGGTGAACGGTGTCTTGCCGTTATCGTCGCGCCCCAGCCAGACAACTGCCAGCAGATCCTGACTGAAGCCAGCAAACCAACTGTCGCGAGAGTCGTTGGTCGTGCCCGACTTACCCGCCAGATTGAGATTACTTGGCAGCGTGTTGTAGACCGACTTGCCTGTGCCCTCGCGCATCACTCGCTGCATGGCATTTTGCAGCAGATAGATCGAGCCGGGGTCGAAACGCTGCTGAATCTGGAACGGATAACGCTTGAGCGGCTCGCCCTCAGCGGTCAGCACGCTGCGGATTCCACGCATTGGCGTGTTGAAGCCGCCGTTAGCGATGGTCTGGTACATGACCGCGACTTCCATCGGACTCAACGCACCGGCCCCCAGCAACATAGAAGGATAAGCCGGCCACTCGCGCGTGACGCCGAGCTTGTTCAGGGTTTTGAACACCGTCGGCACGCCTAGGTCGAGGCCAAGCTTGGCGCTGGACAAGTTGTAGGAATGCGCCAGCCCCTGATACAGGAAAATATTGCCATGGGCCTTGTGATCGAAGTTCTGCGGTTTCCAGATTTGTCCGTCCGCGCCCTTGACCGAGAAAGGTTCGTCCGCCACCCAGCTGGTCAGCGTGTACTTGCTCGGCTGTTCAAGCGCGGTCAGGTATATCGCCGGTTTGACCAAAGAGCCGATTGGCCGAACCGCATCGATCGCCCGATTGAACCCGGCAAACCCAGCCTGACGACTGCCGATCAATGCCTGGACCTCGCCCGTTTCAGGGTTGGTCACGACCATGGCCCCTTCCACCTCATCAGAACCCTTGCGCCCCGCAAGCCGGCTGAAGGTTTCCTTCATGGCCGACTCTGACTTCATCTGCAGGATCGGGTCGAAGCTGGTGAATATCCGTAGACCTTCTTCGGTCAAGTCTTCGTCACGATAGTCCTCGCGCAACTGACGCTTGACCAGATCGAGGAAACCCGGGAATGAGCTGTCGGCCAATGAGCCTGTCTTGGTCACACCCAGCGGCATCTTCTTCGCTGCGGCGACGGCTTGCGGTGTGGCGACGCCTTGCTGCTCAAGCAGGTCGAGCACCAGATTGCGCCGCTCAAGTGAACGCTCCGGGTTGCGACGCGGGTTGTAATAGGACGGCCCTTTGACCAGACCTACCAGCAACGCCACTTGGTGCAGCTTAAGCTCCGACAATGGCTGGCTGAAGAAATACTGACTGGCCAACCCAAAACCATGAACCGCTCGCTGGCCGTCTTGTCCGACGAACACCTCATTGAGGTACGCCTCAAGAATCTCTTGCTTGCTGTAATGGATCTCCAGCAGCAAGGCCATCATGGCCTCAGTCAACTTGCGGGTGATACTGCGCTCGTTGCTCAAGTAGAAGTTTTTGACCAACTGTTGCGTCAGGGTACTGCCGCCCTGGCGCATCTGCCCCGCCGAGGCGTTGACCCAAAAGGCCCGTGCAATCGACTTCGGCGACACACCAAAGTGGTGATAGAAATCCCGGTCCTCGACGGTCACCAACGTATCGAGCAAATACGGGGGTGCTTGATCAAGCTTGATCAGAATGCGGTCTTCGAGGTTTTTCGGGTACAGGCCGCCGATCAGCAGAGGCTCAAGACGCGCTACCGCAAGTTTGGCGCCGTTGGCCGACGTCAGGTCAGCCACGTAGTCGCCGGAGAAACGTACACGAATCTGCTGAGCAGGGTCTGCGCCCTCATAAAACTGGAAGCCACGGGTGTTGAGGTCCACCGTATTGCCGCTCACCGCAGCAGCACCGGGGCCGTTGGCCACGCTTTCACGGCGATAACCCAGGGCATCGAGTTCGACAAGAAAATCATCACGAGACAGTTTTTGTCCGACGAACAGCTCGAGCGGTCGCGCGTAAACCTTGGCCGGAATGGTCCAGCGCTTTCCGGAAAATTTTTCCTGGACGATTGAATCGAGATAAACGGCGAAACAGGCAAGGATTACCAGGCCGACAAGAGCGAGCTTCAACGCCCAACCTAACCAGGTACGAAGGCCGCTATTAGCGGGCTTTTTGGACTTCTTGGGGGTGCGGGTACGGGTCATGGCGGCGGATTATACGCACTTTACAAGCGTTCGGCAGACCGCTCTCATAGCGGTTTGCAGCGATGCGCCGAGCGGCCATAATGGCCCTCTTTTTATTAGCCGTTCTTATCGACTATTGCCCTTTGAAGGATCGCCCGTGAGCCAGCCACTGATCACCGCTCTGCAGAACCCTGCTTTGTTCCCTCATCCGATCGAACGCTTTCAAGTTATCGAGACGCATATTTCATGGGTGCTCCTCACTGGCCCCTATGTTTACAAGATTAAAAAACCGGTCAATTTCGGCTTCCTGGACTTCACCAGCCTTTCCTCCCGCGAGCACTTCTGCAAGGAAGAGCTGCGGCTTAACCAGCGCCTGACCAAAGATTTGTATCTGGAGGTGCTACCCATTACGGGCAGTGTCGAGTCGCCGCAATTGGGCGGCACTGGCGAGGCGATTGAGTACGTGTTGAAGATGCGTCAGTTCCCCCAGGACGGCCTGCTCAGCACGCTTCAAGCCAACGGCGAACTGACCACCGCACAGATCGACGATCTCGCCAGACAAATCGCTGAATTCCACCTCAACGCGCCACGCGTACCGGTCGACCATCCACTGGGCACGCCCGAAGCGGTGATGGCCCCTATTACCCAAAACTTCGAACAAATTCGCCCGTTTCTGACTGAAAAAGCCGACATTATCCAACTCGAAGCCCTGCAAGCCTGGGCCGACACCAGCTTCGAGCGCCTGAAGCCCCTGTTGAGTCAGCGCAAAACCGACGGTTTCATCCGTGAATGTCACGGCGACATCCACTTGGGTAATGCCACATTGATCGATGGCAAAGTCGTGATTTTCGACTGCATCGAATTCAACGAACCGTTCCGCATGACCGACGTGTACGCCGACATCGGGTTTCTCGCCATGGACCTGGAAGACCGCGGCCTGAAAGTCCACTCACGTCGACTGATCAGCCAATACCTGGAAATAACCGGTGACTACGCGGGTCTTGAACTGCTGAACTTCTATAAAGCCTATCGCGCTCTGGTTCGCGCCAAAGTGGCGTTGTTCAGTCTGCCGGCGAACGCCGACGCCGTGCAACGCGGCACCACTATGCGCCAGTACCGCAACTACGCGAACCTGGCCGAGAGCTACAGCGCCATTCCTTCGCGCTTCCTGGCGATCACTCATGGCGTGTCCGCAGTGGGTAAAAGCCACGTGGCCATGCGCCTGGTAGAAGCGTTGGGCGCAATCCGTCTGCGTTCTGATGTAGAGCGCAAGCGCTTGTTTGCCGACAAACAGGACCTCTACGCCGCCGATGTCAGCGTCGCAACTTACGAGCGCCTGCATCAGTTGGCAGATGGGGTCTTGCGCGCAGGCTTCCCGGTGGTGATCGATGCAACCTATCTAAAACGCGAACAACGAGAAGGCGCAGCAAAAGTGGCCGAAACGACCGGCGCGCCACTGCTGATCCTGGACTGCACGGCCCCGCAAGCCGTCATTGCTGGATGGCTCAAACTGCGTCAGGCGAAAAACGACGATCCGTCCGACGCTACGATGGCCGTCATCGAATCCCAACAGGCAAACCGTGAACAGCTGACAGCAAAAGAGATTTTAAGCAGCCTACGTATCGAAACCAACGTCGCCTCTGATCTCGATGGGCTGGTTGCGCATATTCGCCAGCGTCTTCCAGGGCTTTAAATCACTCTATCTACCAACAGTCGAGTCATGAAGATAACCCTTCACGGCCGACAATAGTGGCATCATAATGGCGCCAGAATTCCAATAACGGAGGCGCCATATGAACCAGCCAAGACAGCTTGATTCCCAGCTTTACGCCTTACTGCATAAAGACGACATCGCAGCCTTCAACCAGCAGCGCCCCACGTCCGGGGCCATCGACATGGCCGGAGGTGACTTCCGAGGCTTGGACCTGCGCGAACTGAATGCCGAAGATATTGATTTCACGGGTGCCTACTTTCGCTCAGCGGACCTGCGGGGCGTTGATTTTCGGACCGCATCACTTGAAGGTGCCAGCATTGCTCATGCGCAGATATCAGGCACCTACTTTCCGCCTGAACTCAGTGCCGATGAAATCCTGATGTCGGTGAATTTTGGTACTCGGATGCGTTACCGTCCACGCTGATTCCAGACTTACATACGCTTCAAACCTCCCCGCCTTGCATGCGATGACATGCCGGGTAGCCGCTGCTCGCGATATTTCCTACATCTTCACCTCATACCGTCTGGCGCATAGATCGGCTAACAGCTGCGTCTTACATGGAGATTTCGTCGCAACTACTACACTCAAACCAGACTTGCTTGCGCAGTTTGAAACAGGTCTTGGTATTTCAATGGAGCTGAACGGTTAAGGTGCATGGAGGCAACATGGACGATGAACTGCAACAAATGAAAAACCTCGGAAAGACCTCTGCCCAGTGGTTGCACGCAGCAGGCATTCACAACAGTGCCGATTTACGCCGACTAGGCGCTGTACACGCCTACCGAGCGGTAAAGATCAAAGGCTTCAACGCATCGAAAACGCTGCTGTATGCGATCGAAGGCGCAATCCAGGATCGACACTGGAACACCCTCTCGGTTGAGCGTAAACAAGCGCTCAAAAGCCAACTCGCCACCTCCCTTGGGCCCACTTGAAGAGTCATCTGAAAATTGTTCTGCTTTACCTGTTGACATATAAATGAGAATCACTATGATTATCACATCCAGTCGCGAGACTGGTCGATAACCTGAAAGGCTCCTTGGTTCGGACTCTCAGATTATCTCCTCATCAGGCTAATCACGGTTTTTGACCCGGCTTTTTGCCGGGTCTTTTTTTGCCTGTCGGAACGCATCTGACTCAAAAGCTGGCTATTGAAAATCAGCATTCGCACCTCACTCGCACAACCCCAGTCGCAACAACAAGTCGTCCAACAAGCTCGCCGCCCCAATGCGTAACCGACCCGGCTCCAGCCACAGCGGACCGAAGCGCGCACGCACAAGATCCAGATAGATCCGCGCCTCAGCCAGCGTGCGCACACCGCCCGCCGCCTTGAAACCGACCTGCCCACCTACCTCGGCAATTGCTTCGACCATAATGCGCGAAGCTTGGGGGGTGGCATTGACAGCAACCTTGCCGGTACTGGTCTTGATGAAAGCTGGCCCCGCCTGAATGACACGCCTGCAGACGTCATGAATAACCTGAGGATCACGCAGCACACCTGTTTCCAGCGTCACAGTAAGATCGGCGCGGCCGTCGCATTTTTCCTTGCAAGCGGCCACCATCTCGGCACCGGCAAACTTGTTGCCAGCCAGTTGCGCGCGGAACGGGTACACCAGATCAATCTCATCTGCGCCCGCCATCAGTGCCGCCTGGGTTTCGGACTCAACCGACTGGACACTTCCCGTACCGCCGGGAAAATTAATCGCAGCCACAACCTTGATGTCCCGTGCCTGCCAACTGTCCAGTGTTCGCCTCGCCAGCCCTGCAAACCGGGGCGCCACACAAACCGCCGCCACGGGTCCGAAGGGGGTCAGCGCCCGTTGGCAGAGCACAATGATTCGCTCCGGTGTGTCGTCTACATTGAGCGACGTCAGTTCCAGCAAGCCAATCGTTTGTTGGGCCAGTTCCTCATCGCCAACGGTCATCCCTGTCATCGCTTCCCTCTCAACACTTTGAATTTCGAGGGGTCAACCATAAACGAGTGAAGGCCTGCATGAACGGACAGGCGGTTACAAAAGAAGGGGACGACACCATTACAGGAAATACCCTTAGGCAACGTCCTACGACACGAGCCGACGGGCGCAAGGCAATAATCGCCCTGCACGCCCCCGATAACCTGCTTTCAGCGCGCAATAATCAACGGGTGACCGCGCTCCGGGTGTGCCTGTACCAGCACCTCCAGACCAAACACTGCCTTCAGTGCCTCCGGCACCAGCACGGCCTCAGGCGTACCCAACGCGTAAGGTCGCCCACTTTCAAGCAACAGCACCCGATCACAATAGCGGGCGGCCAGATTCAGGTCATGCAGGATGACCAGGACGGCGGCACCACGATTGGCAAATTCGCGCACAGCGTGCAGCGTGGTGTGCTGATGCAGCGGATCGAGCATCGACGTCGGCTCATCCAGCAATAGAGATTGACCGCCCTCCCCGGGCCATAACTGCGCAAGAACCCGTGCCAGATGGACTCTCTGTCGCTCTCCACCGGAAAGCGCCAGATAGCTGCGATCAAGTAAATGGATCACGTCTGCAGCCTCAAGCGCTGCCCGAATAATCTCGGTATCACGTTGCTGCCCGCTGTCATGAGGCAAACGTCCCATTGCGACCACTTCCTGCACTTTGAACGCGAAGCTTAACGTCGAGCTCTGCGCCAGGACCGCCAACCGTTTCGCACGCTGCGCCGCGTTCCATTGCGCAAGCAGCGTGTCGTCCAACCAAACCTGCTGGGTTTTCAATTCCCCGCTCAATGCCCCCAGCAAGGTACTCTTGCCAGCACCGTTGGGCCCTAGCACGCCGAGCATTTCGCCGGGTTTCAGCATCAGATTGATGTCTTTCAACACCACCTTGCCGCCTCGCTCAACGCTCAAGTTTTCGGCTCGCAGCATCAGGTGCGCCCCCTGACCAACAGAAAGAGGAAGAAGGGTGCTCCGAGAAACGCAGTAACAATGCCAATGGGCAACTCGGCAGGCGCCAACACCAACCGCGCGAAGATGTCGGCGCACAGCAGCAACGTGGCTCCCGCCAATGCCGAAGCTGGCAACACCACACGATGGTCCGGCCCCGCCAGCAGGCGCACCAGGTGCGGTACGATCAAACCGACGAAACCTATCAACCCCGCCGCCGCCACTGCTGCACCGACGCCCAGAGCGATGCACAAAATCAGTTCACGCTTGAGGCGCTCGACTTCGATGCCCAAATGCCGAGCCTCGGACTCACCCAACAACAAAGCATTCAGCGCTTTGGCCCGCCGCGGCAGCCAGGCAATCACCACCACGCAGACCAACAGCAGTGGCCACAAGCGGGTGTAACTGGCGCCGTTCAGGGTGCCGAGGTTCCAGAACGCCAACGTGCGCAATGTCGCATCGTCGGCCAGATAGGTGAACAGACCAATGATCGACCCCGCCAGCGCAGTCATCGCCACCCCCGCAAGGAGCATGATCGCGACACTGGTCTGCCCGTCGCGGCGGCCTAGCCTATAGACTATGGCCGTCACGCCCAGGCCACCGGCAAACGCTGATGCCGACAGCAGATAAGGTGCGAACGCCTCGGGCAGCCCGCCAAAAGAGGCGCCACCAACAATCGCCACCGCAGCACCCAGGGCTGCACCGCTAGAGACGCCCACTAGGCCCGGGTCCGCGAGCGGGTTGCGAAACAACCCCTGCATCGCCACGCCCGCCAACGCCAGCACCGCGCCGACCGCGAGGCCTAGCAAAGTTCGCGGCAAGCGAATCTGTCCCAGGATGAGCTCGGCCTGCTGCAAGTTGTCGCCGGCCACCTGAAACCCCATCAGGCGCAGACTGGCACGCAGCAGATCCCCCAGTGGCAGGCTCACCGGCCCGAGAGCCAGCGACAACCAAAATGCCAGGACGCAGGAAACCGATAACAGGATGAACAACGTTCGTGGCTGTACGAGCGTCCTCATTGGGCGGGAGAGGCTTTGGCGTGAAGCGAGCGATCAGCAGGATAGAAAGCGTTGGAGAGCGCTTTGACCGCCTCAGGTAAACGAGGCCCCAAACCACCCACCAACAGCGTCGGGTCGACTTCGACCAGTCGGCCTTCACGCGCCGCTCGAGACGCGGCCAGTATCGGGTTCTCTTTGAGCAGAGCGCCCTGGGAAGAAGCTCCGGCCTGTGCGCGATCAGTAAATACCAGCACTTCAGGATTCAGTCCCGCCATCGATTCCATCGAGAACACCTTGTAACCACTGTGAGTCGCCAGATTTCGGCCACCCGCTTGCTTAATCAACCAGTCACCCACCGTGTCGATGCCCGCTACCATGGGCTTGGCACCGGCATGGCTGACCAGTAACAAAACACCTGGCACCGGCTGATGCAGTTGGGCCTGAGCGACCCATCCATGTTGCTGTTCCAGTGCTTGTTCATAGCCGGTGAACAACTGATCGGCCTGACCCTGCGTGCCCAGCAAGGCGCCCAACCGCTGCAGATTGTTCTTGAGATCAGACAGCTCAGCCTTCGCCGACAGCACTTCTACGTGTATGCCAGCAGCGCGAAGCTGCTCAAGCACCAGCGGCGGTCCCATTTCTTCGGTACCGGCGAGAATATTCGGACGCAGGCTGAGGATACCTTCCGCCGAGAGCTGACGCTGATAACCGATGCGCGGTAACGATTTCAGCGAAACAGGATGCTGGCTGGTGGTGTCGATCCCGACAAGACGCGACTCCCCGCCCAGCGCAACAATCCACTCGGTCAGCGCGCCACCAGCGCTGGCCCAACGCTGAGTGCCCAGCGAATCGGCCATTGCAGTATGGGACAACAGGAACGCGGCCAGAACGGCAACGAGCTTGGCGGTGAAGCGCATAAGAAAGAGTCCTTTGAAGGGGCAGGCAAGAGCGACGATTGAATCCCGACTGATCGGCGTCTGGGCTGTCGCTCCGGTCAAGAGCTGGCAAACTACACGCTCAGATACGACCGATCAATTTGATAATTATTTGCATTTGTACGTCAAGCGCCAAGGAGACCGACCTGAAATACCTGTGTGAAGGGAGCGAGATTCTCGAAGGAAAAAGTCGCGGCTTTGAATGCGAAGGTGTAGCCATGCTTGCCGTGCGGCGCGATGGGCAGGTATTCATTTATAAAAACCGCTGCCCGCATCGCGGAGTAGCGTTGGAATGGCTGCCCGATCAGTTTCTCGACAGCAGCGCCAGCCTGATCCAGTGCGCAACGCATGGTGCGTTGTTTTTAATCGAGGATGGCGAATGCATCGCCGGGCCCTGCGAAGGAAAGTCTTTGACTGCCGTCGCCTGCCGCGAGGACGCCCAAGGGGTCTGGATCAGTCCACCGCCCGCAGACTAAACTCATGCTCATGCGCCAGATGCACCGCCAGGCGGCGGTCGATGCTCACTTCCTGCGGCGTCAACTGCACACCGTAAGCCAGCACTTCAACGCCAGCAGCGACAGCATCACGCAGCGCAACGGCGTAGGCCGCGTCTATTTCTTCTGCCGCACGCACCGCGTCGATCCCCGTCAGGTTGACACAATACAGCAGCACAGCGCGCACGCCGTCTCGCGCCAACGCCGCCAACTCGCGCAGATGCCGCGCCCCGCGTTGGGTAACGGCATCAGGAAATGCCGCGACGGCTGAATCGTCAAAACCCAGCGTCACACTTTTAACTTCAAGAAACGCAGGGCCGCTGGGGTAATCCAGGCGAAAATCCACACGGCTGTTTTCCACCCCGTAGGCCACCTCACGCTTGAGCGCGGTGAAGCCGTTCAGCTCAGTGATAATACCTGCCAGCAGGGCCTCTTCGACCAGCTTGTTGGCGCGACCGGTATTGATGCAGGCGAAACGGCCCTGAGGTGTCTCGCTGATTTCCCACGTGCCCGGCAGTTTGCGCTTGGGGTCGTTGGAGCGGCTGAACCACACGCGCCCGCCCGGCATCATGCAATTGAACATGGACCCGGTATTGGGGCAATGGATGGTCAATCGTTCGCCGCTGGCCGTTTCGATATCGGCGAGAAACCGCTTGTAACGAATCAGCAAACGACCTTCTTCGAGTTCTGGAAAGAAACGCATCAGCCTTGCCAGCTCCGCAGCCCGCGGCCAATACGATCAACTGCCTCCTGAAGCCGCGGCAGGCTCTGGGTATAGGCAAAACGCACATGATGCCCAGCTTGATAACGACCGAAATCCAGACCGGGGGTGAACGCAACGTGCTCGGTCTCCAGAAAGTGTCGACAGAACGCGAAAGCATCGCCGCCAAAGGCGCTGATATCTGCATACAGGTAGAACGCGCCCTCAGGCTCCACTGCGATGGTGAAGCCCAACTCACGCAACGCCGGCAGCAAAAAGTCCCGACGACGGCCAAATTCGGTACGACGACTTTCCAGAATCTCCAGCGTTTGCGGCTCAAAACAGGCCAGCGCCGCACTTTGCGCCATGCTTGGCGCACTGATGTAGAGGTTTTGCGCCAGCTTCTCAAGATCGCCAATCGCGTCTTCCGGCGCGACCAGCCAGCCCAGGCGCCAGCCGGTCATGCCGAAATACTTTGAAAAACTATTCAGGACGAACGCGTCATTGTCGACTTCCAACACGCTGGCAGCATCGGTGCCATAGGTCAGGCCATGATAAATCTCGTCCACCACCAAATGACCATTGCGGGCTTTGAGCGATGCCGATAGCGCGGCGAGTTCGTCGCGATGCAGTAGCGTGCCAGTTGGGTTGGCTGGAGAAGCCACCAACGCACCGACGCTGTCCTGATCCCAATGCCGCGCCACCAGATCGGGCGTCAGTTGATAGCGAACCTCCGGCCCTACCGGCACCAATTGTGCCGCGCCTTCAACCAACCGCAAGAAATGGCGATTACAGGGGTAGCCCGGATCGGCTAGCAACCAGTGCTTGCCGGGATCAACCAACAGGCTGGTCGCCAGCAACAAAGCACCCGAGCCGCCCGGTGTGATCAGAATCCGCCCAGGGTCGACATTGACACCGTAACGCTGAGCATAAAAACCAGAAATGGCTTCACGCAGTTCTGGTAACCCTCGCGCGGCGGTATAGCGGGTTTTACCCGCAGCAAGTGCAGCTTGACCGGCCTTGATAATCGGCTCGGCAGTCGTGAAGTCGGGCTCACCTATTTCCAAATGAATGACGTCGTGCCCCGCCGCCTGCAGTTCATTGGCCCGTGCCAGCAGCGCCATGACGTGAAAAGGTTCGATCGCGCGACTGCGCGCACTGTAAGGCTGAGGCATTGGTCTTCCTTTAAGAGGGGCTGGAGCAATGTCGCGATTCTACCCAACCGATCGCCGCGCAACAGGTTTAAAAAGGGCAATAGCCATCTGAAGGAGGCACTCTTCAATTAACCCAACGCCCAAGCCATACGGGGCTAGACTCAGCACACACCGTAATTTCAAACTAATTCGCTTGTGCTTTGGTCACAGCCATGAGTGCCATTGTAGAGCCATGCTCGACAACCGGGAGTAGCGCGCTCCGATTTGATCTGGTAAGTTCGCCCGCTTGCAGCCGCAGGGCCGGCAGGTGTCGGCGATGTCACCAGACGGCGTGAAAACATAGGCGTGTGTAACGTCGAAGGCACTCAGCCGTAATAGTTTTCATATCGTCTGGAACCAAACCCTGCGCAATGGATAGATGAGTGAGAGGCGGTCCCTTCATGCCCACCCAAGAAAAGCAAAAAAGCAGTCAACTGATCAGTGGTTTCGAACCCTACGTTGAAACGAAGGGTGAGGAGTACATGGGCGAGAAAATGCGCGCCCATTTCACTGGCATCCTCCACAAGTGGAAGGTGCAACTGATGCAAGAGGTCGACCGGACCATGCTTCACATGCAAGACGAGGCCGCCAACTTCCCGGACCCGGCGGATCGCGCCAGCCAGGAAGAAGAGTTCAGCCTTGAACTGCGTGCCCGTGATCGCGAGCGCAAGCTGATCAAGAAGATCGACAAAACCTTGCAATTGATCGAAGACGAAGAATATGGCTGGTGCGAATCCTGCGGCATCGAAATCGGTGTTCGCCGCCTGGAAGCCCGCCCAACAGCTGATCTGTGCATCGACTGCAAGACGCTGGCTGAGATCAAGGAAAAACAGGTCGGCAAGTGATCTGATTTACGCCTGAAACAAAGGGCGCTTCGGCGCCTTTTGTTGTTCTAACGGCTGGAATGCAATCTGTTGGCGAGGCTTGTCGCCCTCCCAAATTCCAGTACCATCACCTTCCATGAAATCCCCTTCCTATATAGGGCGCTTTGCGCCGACTCCCAGCGGTTATCTGCATTTCGGCTCACTGGTCGCTGCCCTTGCGTCTTACCTGGATGCACGCGCTGTCGGTGGGAAATGGCTGATGCGCATGGAGGACCTAGATCCGCCGCGCGAAGTCCCCGGTGCCCAAGCCGCCATCCTTAATACCCTGGAAAGCTACGGCTTTGAGTGGGACGGCGAGTTGATCAGACAAAGCGACCGCCACGACGCCTACCAAGACGTGATCAATCGCTGGTTCAGCCATGGATTGGCCTACGCCTGCACGTGCTCGCGTAAACAATTGGAAGATTTTGGCGGCATATACCCAGGCTTCTGTCGTGATGTCGGCCATTCCCCGGAAAACGCGGCGATCCGTATTCGCGTGCCTGAACTGGAATATCGCTTCACGGACCGGGTTCAGGGTGAATTTCGGCAACATCTGGGCCGCGATGTGGGGGACTTCGTGATTCGTCGCCGCGATGGTCTATACGCGTATCAACTGGCCGTAGTGCTCGATGATGGCTGGCAGGGTGTGACCGACATCGTGCGCGGTGCCGACTTGCTTGACTCCACACCGCGCCAACTCTATCTGCAAGAGCTGCTCGGCCTGCCTCAACCGCGTTATCTGCATGTGCCACTGATTACCCAACCCGATGGTCACAAGCTGGGTAAGTCCTATCGCTCCCCACCCTTGCCAGCCGACCAGGCGACACCCTTGTTGCTTCGGGCACTGCGAGCCCTGGGTCAACCGGCGCCTGATGAACTGGCCTTTGCAACGCCCAAAGAAGTGCTGAACTGGGGCAGTGCCCACTGGAACGCCGATTTTATCCCGCGCGTCAGCAGCCTCGAAGAAGCTCGAATAGACTGATCTAGAGCGGTTACTGCACACCGCGTTGCAAAGGTGGTCAAAACGACACTTGCAGCCTGATAGGCATCCGTTACCATGCCGCTCCTTTGGGCTACCGTCGCGGCCACAATCAAACGGCAACAGACCCTAGGAGGCCAAATGTACATCTACCGATTGGTCCTGCTTCTGGTGGTAGGTATCTATCTCTTTTCCCCGGCCATCATGGACTGGTGGATCGACGCGACAGGCGCCTGGTACAGACCTTACATGCTGTGGCTGATCCTGATCGTGGTGACGTTTATCCTGCAGAGCCAACGAGATGCCGATGAGCTTTAGCCTGACCCAGATGATCCTGATCAGTGCCGCCTACCTGCTGGTGCTGTTTGGCGTCGCCTGGATCAGCGAGCACGGCCTGATCCCGCGCTGGATTATCCGTCACCCATTGACCTACACGCTGTCGCTGGGGGTTTATGCCAGTGCCTGGGCGTTTTATGGCACGGTCGGTCTGGCTTACGAATATGGCTACGGCTTCCTCTCCAGTTACCTCGGGGTTTCCGGCGCTTTCCTGCTGGCGCCGGTGTTGCTCTATCCGATCCTCAAAATCACCCGCACCTATCAGCTTTCATCGCTGGCCGACCTCTTCGCCTTCCGCTTTCGCAGCACCTGGGCGGGTGCGCTGACCACTATTTTCATGCTGATTGGTGTGCTGCCGTTGCTGGCCCTGCAGATCCAGGCCGTCGCCGACTCGATTGGTATCCTGACTCGCGAGCCGGTGCAGAACCGAGTGGCGCTGGCATTCTGCGCACTGATCACCTTGTTCACCATTTTCTTTGGTTCGCGCCACATCGCCACCCGGGAGAAACACGAAGGCCTGGTATTTGCCATTGCCTTCGAATCGGTGATCAAGCTGATTGCCGTCGGCGGCGTCGGTTTGTATGCGTTGTACGGGGTGTTCGACGGCCCGCAACAGCTGGAACAATGGCTGCTGCAAAACCAGAGCGCCCTCGCCGCACTGCACACACCACTGCAAGAGGGCCCATGGCGCACGCTGCTGTTGGTATTCTTCGCCTCGGCCATTGTCATGCCGCACATGTACCACATGACCTTCACCGAAAACCTCAACCCACGCTCGCTGGTCAGCGCCAGTTGGGGCTTGCCGCTGTTTCTGCTGCTGATGAGCCTGGCGGTGCCGCTCATCCTCTGGGCCGGCCTCAAATTGGGAGCCACCACCAGTCCAGAGTATTTCACCCTGGGCATCGGCATCGCCGCCAATAACAAAGCGTTGGCGCTGCTCGCCTACATCGGCGGTCTGTCGGCAGCCAGCGGGCTGATTATCGTGACGACGCTGGCGCTGTCCGGCATGGCCCTTAACCATCTGGTGCTACCGCTGTATCAACCGCCTGCCGAGGGCAACATCTATCGCTGGCTGAAATGGACGCGACGTGCGCTGATCGTCGCGATCATCATGGCCGGGTACGGTTTCTACTTATTGCTCGGCGTACAGCAGGATCTGGCGGACCTCGGCATCGTCGCCTTCGTCGCGACTTTGCAGTTCCTTCCCGGAGTGCTCTCGGTGCTGTACTGGCCCGCCGCCAACCGGCGCGGTTTCATGGCCGGGCTGCTGGCGGGGATGGCGGTATGGATGGTCAGTATGTTGTTGCCGCTGATTGGCAACTTGCAGGGCTTTTACATCCCGCTGTTGAACATGATTTATGTGCTGGACGATACCAGTTGGCACATGGCGGCAATTGCCTCTCTGGCCGTCAACGTATTGGTGTTCACCCTCATCTCTCTATTCAGCAATCCCAGTCCCGAAGAAGCCAGCGCTGCAGAGGCCTGCGCGGTGGACAACGTGCGTCGCCCGCAACGTCGGGAATTGCATGCCGTTTCACCGCAAGAGTTCGCCACTCAACTGGCCAAACCGTTGGGTGCAAAAGCGGCGCAGAAAGAAGTCGAACAAGCGCTGCGCGATTTGTACCTGCCATTCGACGAGCGTAGGCCCTATGCCTTGCGCCGCTTGCGTGACCGGATCGAGGCGAATCTGTCCGGGCTGATGGGCCCAAGCGTTGCCCAGGACATGGTCGAGACCTTTCTGCCCTATAAATCCGGTAGCGAAAACTATGTCACCGAAGACATTCACTTCATCGAAAGCCGCCTTGAGGATTACCACTCGCGCCTGACCGGCCTGGCCGCCGAACTTGATGCCCTGCGCCGTTATCACCGTCAGACGCTGCAAGAGCTACCGATGGGTGTGTGCTCCCTGGCCAAGGATCAAGAGATCCTGATGTGGAACAAGGCCATGGAAGAACTCACCGGGATCGGCGCCCTGCGGGTGGTCGGATCTCGGCTGGGAACCATCGCCGATCCCTGGAGAGAACTGCTGCTGGGCTTCATCAACCTACCCGACGAGCATTTGCACAAACAACGCCTCGGGCTGGATGGTCAGACGCGCTGGCTGAATCTGCACAAAGCCGCCATTGATGAACCGCTCGCGCCCGGTAACAGCGGCCTGGTGCTGTTGGTTGAGGACTTGACCGACACGCAGATGCTCGAAGACAAGCTGGTGCATTCAGAGCGACTGGCGAGCATTGGGCGGCTGGCGGCGGGTGTAGCCCATGAGATAGGCAATCCGATCACTGGGATTGCCTGTCTGGCGCAAAATCTGCGCGAAGAACGCGAAGAAGACAGTGAACTGACCGAAATCAGCAGCCAGATCATCGAGCAGACCAAGCGCGTCTCGCGCATCGTCCAGTCGTTGATGAGCTTCGCCCATGCCGGCGGGCATCTGCACACTGACGAAGCGGTATGCCTGGCTGAGGTCGCCCAGGATGCCATTGGTCTGCTCGCGCTGAATCGGCGCAACTTCGAGGTCCAGTTTTATAACCTGTGCAATCCCGAGCACTGGGTCGATGGCGACCCGCAACGGCTGGCTCAGGTGCTGATCAACCTGCTCTCCAACGCCCGCGACGCCTCCCCTGCGGGCAGCGCCATTCGCGTTAAGAGCGAGGCCTCCGAGCATACGGTCGATTTGATCGTTGAAGACGAAGGCACCGGAATTCCGAAAGCAATCATGGACCGCTTGTTTGAACCGTTCTTCACCACCAAGGATCCAGGCGAAGGGACAGGGCTAGGCCTTGCACTGGTCTATTCCATCGTTGAAGAGCATTATGGACAAATCACCATCGACAGCCCGGCTGACGCCGAGCACCAACGCGGAACCCGTATCCGGGTGACATTGCCGCGACATGTCGAAGCGACGTCCGCCGTGAACTGAGACCGTCGAGAGAATCGAATCAATGCCTCACATTCTGATCGTCGAAGACGAAACCATCATCCGCTCGGCCTTGCGTCGCCTGCTGGAACGCAACCAATACCAGGTCAGCGAAGCAGGCTCGGTGCAAGAAGCACAGGAGCGGTTCAGCATCCCCTCGTTCGACCTGATCGTCAGCGACTTGCGCCTGCCTGGCGCACCCGGCACCGAGTTGATCAAACTGGGCCAAGGTAAACCCGTGCTGATCATGACCAGCTACGCCAGCCTGCGCTCGGCCGTGGATTCGATGAAAATGGGCGCGGTGGATTACATCGCCAAACCCTTCGACCATGACGAAATGCTGCAAGCAGTGGCGCGAATCCTGCGTGATCGACAGACAGTCGTCAGCATCCAGGCTGAGCGTGCCGCTATCGCCAAGACACCTGGCGGCGACAAATCGGGGGCTGACAACAGTAACGGCGAAATCGGCATTATCGGTTCATGTCCACCGATGCAGGATTTGTACAGCAAGATCCGCAAAGTGGCACCGACCGACTCCAACGTATTGATTCAGGGCGAGTCTGGCACCGGTAAAGAACTGGTCGCCCGCGCCCTGCATAACCTGTCACGCCGCGCCAAGGCGCCGATGATCTCGGTCAACTGTGCTGCGATCCCGGAAACACTGATCGAGTCCGAGCTGTTTGGTCACGAAAAAGGTGCTTTCACCGGTGCAAGCGCCGGTCGTGCAGGCTTGGTCGAAGCGGCAGACGGCGGCACATTGTTCCTCGATGAGATCGGCGAACTGCCGCTGGAGGCTCAGGCCCGCCTGTTGCGGGTGCTCCAGGAAGGCGAGATTCGCCGCGTCGGTTCGGTTCAGTCGCAAAAAGTCGATGTGCGCTTGATCGCCGCGACCCATCGCGACCTTAAAAGCCTGGCCAAAATCGGCCAGTTCCGGGAAGACCTTTACTATCGCCTGCATGTCATTGCGCTGAAGCTGCCAGCCTTGCGAGAACGCGGGCCGGACGTCAACGAAATTGCCCACGCATTCCTTGCCAGACAAAGCGCCAAAGTCGGTCGTACCGATCTGAAATTTGCGCCCGACGCTGAGCAGGCGATTCGTCACTATTCTTGGCCGGGCAACGTTCGGGAGCTGGAAAACGCAGTTGAGCGCGCGGTGATTCTGTGCGAAAGCCCGGAAATCTCTGCTGACCTGCTGGGTATCGACATTGAGCTGAGCGACATCGACGTGGAGGAGTTCATCGGCCTGGCGCCGCAGCAGGCATCTGCCAGTTCCACCGCCCATGAACCTACTGAAGACTTGTCGCTTGAAGACTACTTCCAGCACTTCGTCCTTGAGCATCAGGACCATATGACCGAGACCGAGCTGGCGCGCAAACTCGGTGTCAGCCGCAAATGCCTATGGGAACGTCGTCAGCGCCTGGGTATTCCGCGCCGTAAGACGGGTGTCGCCAGCGAAACCTGAGGATGCCCATGTGCGAAGCTCTGGTACATGGCCTACAGAATGATATAAAAAACTGTTACCTCGATAGAAGCACGTAACAAAAGCCGGGGATTACGGTAACGAATCCCCGGCTTTTTTTGCGCCTGAAAACCTGGCAGCGTTTAGCCAGCGCCCGATTCTAAAGGGCCGCAGGGCGTTTTACAAAAGTTGGCACAGGTCCTGCTATATCTATCCGTACAAGAACAACAAAAATCAGTCACCCGCAAAGCAACATAATAAAAACAAGACGTATCGACTCACGCACAATAAAAACAACACGGCGGAGGCGCAGCTAACTGATTCTTTTGGAGAAGCGTTGCATGTGGGCTTGTCCCGCAACCAGGCCGAGAACAACAAAAACTACCCTTAGGTAGAGCCAGAACTGGTTGGATCGATAGATCACTGCAGCAAAGCGATCAAAGCAATCCGTTTGCTCTTGACTCCCGATTGGGAGGTTTCACAGGCGAAAGCCGTGAATTGGGCACTCAACAAAAACAAAAAGCCCAACAAACAATAAAAATAAGAGCATGCACTTTGGGGGAGCTTCGGCTCCCCCAGTAGCTTCTGGAACAAAACGTTGCACCCTCTTGTTTCCCCCGCCTGGCAGGCTGCTTTGTGCAGCGTCCTACACCATCCCTCGACTAAATGCTAGAATCCCCGCCCATCATGCGGTCATTCTTTGAAATTGGCCGAATATCCCTTCAAACAGTGCATCCCATGCTGAAAAAGCTGTTCCAGTCATTCCGTTCCCCTCTGCGCAAGCCGCAGCAACACACGCGTACCACGCCTGAAGTGCTCAGCAGCAGCCAGCATTCGTTGCAACGCAATCAATTCAGTCGCTACGCCGTGAACATCGTCGAGCGTTTGCAGAACGCGGGCTATCAAGCCTATCTGGTCGGCGGCTGTGTGCGTGACCTGATGCTGAACATCGAACCCAAGGATTTCGACGTTGCCACCAGTGCAACGCCAGAACAGGTTCGCGCCGAATTCCGTAACGCCCGCATCATCGGTCGCCGTTTCAAACTGGTTCACATCCACTTTGGTCGTGAAATCATCGAAGTCGCCACCTTCCGCGCCAATCATCCTCAGGCTGACGAGGAAGAAGACAGCAACCAGTCTTCGCGCAACGAGAGCGGCCGCATCCTGCGTGACAACGTTTACGGCACCTTGGAGGAGGACGCACAACGTCGCGACTTCACCATCAACGCGCTGTATTACGATCCGGTCACCGAGCGCGTATTGGACTTCGCTAACGGCGTACACGACATCCGCAATCGCCTGATCCGTCTGATCGGCGATCCGCAGCAGCGATATAAAGAAGACCCCGTGCGCATGTTGCGTGCCGTGCGCTTCGCCGCCAAGCTTGATTTCGGCATCGAGAAACACAGCGCCACGCCGATTCGTCCGCTGGCACCGATGCTGCGCGATATACCGTCTGCGCGTCTGTTCGAAGAAGTACTCAAACTGTTTCTGTCCGGGTATGCCGAGCCGACTTTTGAAATGCTGGTGGACCTGGAGTTGTTCGAACCGTTGTTCCCGGCCAGTAACAAGGCGCTGGAATACAACCCGACCTATACCCACACGTTGATCAGCGATGCGCTCGCCAATACCGATCTACGGGTCAAACAGAACAAACCGGTAACGCCTGCGTTCCTGTTCGCCGCGTTGTTGTGGCCGGCCCTACCCGCTCATGTACTGCGCCTGCAGGAACGCGGCATGCCGCCGATTCCGGCCATGCAGGAGGGGGCGCACGAACTGATCACCGAACAATGCCAGCGCATTGCGATCCCAAAACGCTTTACCCTGCCGATCCGCGAGATTTGGGATATGCAGGAGCGACTGCCACGCCGCTCCGGCAAGCGCGCCGATCTGCTGCTGGACAACCCACGCTTTCGTGCCGGTTATGACTTCTTGCTGCTGCGTGAATCGGCCGGCGAAGAGACCGATGGCCTCGGCGAATGGTGGACCGAGTACCAAGAAGCCAACGACAGCGGCCGTCGCGACATGATTCGCGACCTGGGCAGCAAATCCGAAACCGGTCAGGGCCCGCGTAAGCGTCGTCGCAGCAGTCCCGGCAAACGTAAACGTGCGGGCACCGACGCATCCAGCGCCTCGGGCGAATGATCCAGAGGCGATCAATCATGCAGCGTGTGTACATCGGTTTGGGCAGCAATCTGGCCGATCCAGCCCAGCAACTGCGCGAAGCGATCAAATCTCTCGCGCAACTGCCTCAGACCAGCCTGTCGGATGTGTCTTCTTTTTACGTCAGCGACTCGCTGCTTCCAGGTCAGCCGCGCTACACCAATGCCGTGGCAGCCATTGACACTTCACTGCAACCGCTGGCGCTGCTGGATGCGTTGCAGGCCGTCGAAATCGATCAGGGTCGTGAGCGCCATGAACGCTGGGGGCCACGCACACTGGACCTCGACATCCTGCTGTTCGGTGATTGCGTCATCGACGAGCCTCGGTTGAAAGTCCCGCATTACCACATGCAGGCGCGGGCGTTTGTGCTGTATCCGCTAGCCGAACTGGCTCCAGGGCTGGTACTCGCGGACGGCCGAACCCTTGATCAGTTACTCAAAGGATGCCCGTTTGAAGGGCTGGAACGCCTGCCTGGCTGATCGTGACGCTCCCGCCTGGGGCACACGCATGCCCGAGATGAGGCCCGTTCATCCAACGTCAACAGCGCCTGATACACGGTACTCGTTCGATGATCGGCATGTATCACACACTGACACCCCATCGGTAACATCCACACAAAACCGGCAACACCCGGAATTGACTTCCCGCCCCCTCCTCACGAAGATAAGCGTCCCAAAGCCGGAGTACCGGCCAAAAGGCGCGAAACAGGCCTTTGCAAACATCGCAAAACGACGATGTGCCTGCGTTTTCAGAATGAATCACGCGTTGCTCGCCGCAGTATTCACAGCGCCTGAATGAGGACTTTTTGATGCCAGATATCACCGTTACGTCGCTGCAGGCTTTAAAGCACAAAGGTGAAAAAATCACCATGCTCACCTGCTACGACGCGACCTTTGCCCATGCCGCCAGCCAAGCTGGCGTAGAAGTGCTGCTGGTCGGCGACTCGCTGGGCATGGTCCTGCAGGGTCACGACAGCACCCTTCCGGTTACTACCGCTGACATGGCTTACCACGTTGCCGCCGTCAAACGCGGCAATCAAGGCGCGTTGATCCTCGCCGACCTTCCCTTCATGGCCTACGCCACCACCGAGCAGACCTTCGCCAACAGCGCAGCGTTGATGCAAGCCGGTGCGCACATGGTCAAGCTCGAGGGTGCGGCATGGCTGGCGGAGTCCATTCGCCTGCTGGCAGAGCGTGGGATTCCGGTGTGCGTTCACATGGGCCTGACGCCGCAATCGGTCAATGTCCTCGGAGGTTATAAGGTGCAAGGCCGCCTCGAAACTCAAGCGCGGCAAATGCGTGCCGACGCAATTACCCTGGAGCAGGCTGGCGCGGCGATGATTCTGCTGGAGTGCGTGCCGAGTGAACTGGCCGTCGAAATCACCCACGCCGTGAAGATTCCAGTCATCGGCATTGGTGCGGGCAGCGGCACCGATGGTCAGGTCCTTGTGCTGCACGACATGCTCGGCCTGTCGATCACAGGCCGCGTGCCCAAGTTCGTGAAGAACTTCATGGTGGGCCAACCTGACATTCAGTCTGCGCTGCTGGCCTACGTCGCCGCAGTCAAAGACGTCAGCTTCCCGGCCACCGAACACGGATTCTCGGCATGAACACAGTAAAAACCGTCCGCGAACTGCGCGCTGCTATCGCACTGGCTCGCAGTGAAGGTAAACGTATCGCCCTGGTGCCTACCATGGGCAACCTGCACAGCGGTCACGTCGCACTGGTGACAAAGGCCGCTCAGCGTGCCGACTTCGTGGTCGCAAGCATTTTCGTCAACCCGCTGCAATTCGGCCCCAATGAAGACCTGGCCAGCTATCCGCGCACCTTGGCCGCCGATCAGGAGAAACTCCTGCAGGCCGGTTGCCACCTGTTATTCACGCCAACCGTCGAGGAGATGTACCCGCACGGCATGGCTGATCAGACTATCGTGCGCGTGCCGGTGGTGTCCGAAGGGCTTTGTGGCGGCAGTCGCCCTGGGCATTTCGATGGCGTTTCGACGGTGGTCAGCAAGCTGTTCAATATGGTTCAGCCTGACATCGCGATATTCGGCCAAAAAGACTTCCAGCAGCTAGCGGTGATCAGCGCGCTGGTCCGTGATCTGAACATGCCGATCCAGATCATCGGCGAGCCGACTGTGCGCGATGCTGAGGGTCTGGCGCTGTCGTCGCGCAATGGTTATCTGAGCGAAGCCCAACGCGCCGCTGCCCCGGCGCTGTATCAGGTCATCAAGGTGATCGCCGAGGCCATCGGCAACGGTGAAAAAGACCTTGAGCAGTTACTGGTCAAGGGTAAGCGTGATCTACACGCAGCGGGTTTTCGCCCGGACTATCTGGAAATCCGTCACGCCGTCACCCTGCGACCATCCACCCCAGAAGATCACGATCTGGTGATTCTCGGTGCTGCCTGGCTCGGCACCACCCGTCTCATCGACAATCTGCACCTGATCAAGGAATAAGCCCCTAATGCACGCCATCATGCTAAAAGCCAAGCTGCACCGCGCCCAAGTAACGCATGCAGTGCTGGACTACGAAGGCTCCTGCGCAATCGACGGCGAATGGCTGGACCTGTCGGGCATCCGCGAGTATGAGCAGATTCAAATCTATAACGTTGACAACGGCGAGCGATTCACCACCTATGCTATTCGCGGAGAAGAAGGCTCTCGCATGATTTCGGTGAACGGCGCAGCAGCGCACAAGGCGAAAGTCGGTGATCGGGTGATCATCTGTGCCTATGCTCACTACTCCGAAGCCGAGCTGGTCAACTTCAAACCGCGCATGTTGTATATGGCGCCGGGCAATGAACTTAGCCACACCAGCAATGCCATACCGGTACAGTTCGCCTGAAATACAACGGTACCCTGTTAGAAAAAGTACCGAGCCAAGTTAAAACAAGGCGCAGACAGCGGCGCTGTCCGAAGCTTAGTATCCGTTACGAAGATTCGAGTCTGTGTTCAAACCTGGCTTTTGTGTCCAAAAGGCAGTTCAAGTACAAGGAAAACCGCAGCGATGGCGTACTACCGCACTCCTCACGACGTCACGACCCTGCCCGCCTGGCAGGCACTGAATCAACACCGCAAAGCCATGCAAAATTTCAGCATGCGCGAGGCGTTCAATGCAGATCCGCAACGTTTTAGCGAATTTACCCTCAGCAGTTGCGGCTTGTTCCTCGATTATTCGAAAAACCTGATTACCCCTGAAACTCGCACATTGCTGGTCAATCTGGCCAACGAAGTGGGCTTGAAGGACGCGATCAAAGCGCAGTATGACGGCGAACTGGTGAACGCATCGGAAGGTCGCCCGGCGCTGCATACCGCGCTGCGCCGCCCAGTCGGCGACAAGCTGCTGGTCAACGGCACCAACGTGATGCCGGAAGTACACAAAGTGCTCAATCAGATTACTGATTTGGTTGGGCGCATTCACGACGGCCTGTGGCGCGGTTACACCGAAAAGCCGATCACCGACGTGGTCAACATCGGTATCGGCGGTTCGTTTCTCGGCCCTGAGCTGGTGTCTGAAGCGCTGTTGTCCTACGCGCAGAAAGGCGTTCGCTGTCACTACCTGGCGAACATCGACGGCAGTGAGTTCCATGAGCTAACCATGAAGCTGCGCGCCGAGACGACGCTGTTCATCGTCTCGTCCAAATCCTTCAACACCCTCGAAACCCTCAAGAATGCCCAGGCTGCACGCGCATGGTATCTGGCGCAGGGTGGCTCGGAAGCTGAGCTGTATCGTCATTTCATCGCCGTATCGAGCAATAACGCGGCGGCGGTAGCATTTGGCATTCGCGAAGAAAACATCTTCCCAATGTGGGATTGGGTCGGCGGTCGTTACTCGCTGTGGTCGGCTATCGGTTTGCCCATCGCCCTGGCAATCGGCATGTCCAACTTCAAGGAGCTGTTGTCCGGCGCCTACACCATGGACCAGCATTTCCAGAGCGCCTCGTTCGAGCAAAACATGCCGGTGCTGCTGGCGTTGCTTGGCGTCTGGTACGGCAACTTCTGGGGAGCGCAAAGCCACGCGATCCTGCCGTACGACCACTACCTGCGCAACATCACCAAACACTTGCAGCAGTTGGACATGGAATCCAACGGCAAGAGCGTTCGCCAGGACGGTACGCCGGTCAACACTGACACCGGCCCGGTCATCTGGGGGGGCGTCGGCTGCAACGGGCAGCACGCGTACCATCAACTGCTGCACCAAGGCACTCAACTGATCCCGGCCGACTTCATCGTGCCAATTGTCAGCTTTAACCCGGTTGCCGACCATCACCAGTGGTTGTACGCCAACTGCCTGTCACAAAGCCAGGCGCTGATGTTGGGCAAGACCCGCGCGGAGGCTGAAGCCGAGCTGCGTGACAAGGGCATTCCCGAGGAAGAAGTGCAGCGTATTGCGCCCCATAAAGTCATCCCAGGCAACCGCCCGAGCAATACCCTTGTGGTCGAGCGCATCAGCCCGCGTCGCCTTGGCGCACTGGTAGCGATGTACGAACACAAGGTCTTTGTGCAAAGCGTGATCTGGGGCACCAACGCCTTCGATCAGTGGGGCGTGGAGCTGGGTAAGGAGCTGGGCAAAGGCGTGTACTCACGCCTCACCGGTGGCAACGAAGAGCCAGCGGAAGATCCGTCGACTCAAGGTCTGATCAACTACTTCCGTGGTCGTCACCGCGGCTGATCCAGCCTCAAGCAATCTCCTCGAAACCCGCGGTCTCGCAAGAGGCTGCGGGTTTTGCGCGATGGGTCTATGGCAATTGCTTCACTGCCGGTCTTGGGCAGCACTCGACTTTATTGTCGGGCGCAATTTGTGGTGGGGTTCGCTCACTCCAAAGGACTTGCGACGTTACCCGCAGCGCAGGGTAATTTACTCTTCGATCTCAGGCAGCACAGTGGGATCAAGGTCGATTGTGTGCTGGCTGGGGTTTCGCTCACAGATGAAACGATCATCGCGCGGGCCTTCCTTCGGGCCGACATGGCGCAACTGCATGTTTGAGCCACACCAGGGGCATACCGCCATGAAACGGCTGACATACAACCCGCCTTGATCACCCATTTCCAGGTAGTACCCGGCCCCCAAAAAATGCTCAAACTTGCGCCTGCGCAAAACTGCCACCGTCACGACCGCGATCATCGCGATAATGAAAGAGAACATAAACAAAGGCGGCCAGGAGCCAGATTTGCCTGAAAGCGGAAAAAGGGTGAAATAAAGTCCGACCAGACTGGCGAGCCCGGTGATAACGCCAAATGCCGAGACGCGCTCGCTTTTCAGGCCGCGCCCACCCAATGACGGATGCCGCTGAATGTTCATCTGTTCGGGCGTAAATGTCGGCCGTTGGTTGTGACTGATGTTTAGGCTGGCGCCTCTGAAATCGCCGACACCGACGTTGAGGCTGTTATCGCCGTTTTGCGTGCCATGATTTTCGGTGGACAAAAGCGGTCTCCTATTGGCCTCGGACGGCAAAAATGGAAGGCGATTATTCAAGCCACTCCATGCCGCGGCTATCAGCCGAATCTCGAAATCCTGTGGGAGCTGTCGTCATCTTTTGTCATACATTGCGCAAAGTTATCTGCCCCGGAGGATTGGCATCTGAACCCTGCAGTTTCCTACTACTCTGATGGGATGTTGTGCTCAAAAGAATAAGGAGACGCCATGTTCAATCTCAGCGATTTCCCACAAGCCGATGCCGTGAGCAAGGCGGCTCAACTGAACGCTGACGATTACACTCGCCTGTACCGGCAATCGGTTGAGCAACCTGACGTGTTCTGGGCCGAACAAGCCAACACGTTTCTCGATTGGTTCTCGCCCTGGGATCAGGTTCAGCAGTCCAACATCAAGACCGGTGAAGCTCAGTGGTTCAAGGGCGGTAAGCTCAACGTCAGTTACAACTGCATCGACCGCCATTTGAAGGATCGCGGCGAGCAAGTGGCGATTATCTGGGAGGGAGACCATCCTTCCGAGTCTGCTGAGATCACCTACAAAAAACTCCATCACAACGTCTCGCGCCTCGCCAACGTACTGAAGAGCCGGGGCGTGAAGAAAGGCGATCGCGTCTGCATCTACATGCCAATGGTGCCCGAGGCGGCGTACGCGATGCTGGCCTGTACGCGTATCGGTGCAGTGCATTCGGTGGTATTTGGCGGGTTCTCGCCGGATGCCTTGCGTGACCGGATTCTCGACGCCGACTGCCATACCGTTATTACGGCCGACGAGGGTGTGCGCGGCGGCAAGTATGTACCGCTCAAACAGAACGTCGACAAGGCGCTACAAAGCTGCCCGGACGTAAGCACTGTTTTGGTGGTGCAACGCACCGAGGGCGAGGTCAATTGGGTGGAGGATCGGGACATCTGGTATCACGAAGCCCTGCATGGCATCAGCAGTGACTGCCCGCCGGAGCCGATGGATGCCGAGGACCCACTGTTTATCCTCTACACCTCCGGCAGCACTGGTAAACCCAAAGGCGTATTACACACCACTGGCGGTTACTTGCTGCAAGCGGCCATGACTCACAAATACGTGTTCGATTATCGCGACGGCGAGATTTTCTGGTGTACGGCCGATGTGGGTTGGGTCACAGGCCACAGTTACATCGTTTACGGCCCGCTGGCGAACGGCGCGACCACACTGATTTTCGAAGGCGTGCCAAATTATCCGAACAGTTCGCGCTTCTGGCAGGTGATCGACAAGCACCACGTCAACATTTTCTATACCGCACCGACTGCGTTACGCGCGCTAATGCGCGAAGGACCAAAACCGCTGCAGAGCACATCGAGGGAAAGTCTGCGTTTACTCGGCACCGTTGGTGAACCGATTAACCCTGAAGCGTGGGAATGGTATTTCCACCAGGTAGGCAAAGAGCGTTGCCCCATCGTCGATACGTGGTGGCAGACCGAAACCGGCGGCATCATGCTGACCCCTCTGATCAGCACCCATCCGCTGAAACCCGGCTGCGCAACTCAACCGATGTTTGGCGTGCAACCGGTGTTGCTGGACGAAAAAGGCAAAGAACTCGAAGGTCCTGCTCGCGGACTGTTGGCGATCAAGGCCAGTTGGCCGGGCCAGATCCGCGCCGTGTATGGCGACCAGAAGCGCATGCTCGAAACCTACTTCAAGCCCTATCCCGGTTATTACTTTACGGGGGACGGCGCACGGCGCGATGAAGACGGCCATTACTGGATCACCGGGCGCGTGGACGACGTAATCAATGTGTCTGGTCACCGGATCGGCACCGCCGAGGTGGAAAGTGCGCTGGTGCTGCACGACAGCATTGCCGAGGCGGCAGTGGTGGGTTATCCGCATGACATCAAGGGCATCGGCATTTATGCGTTCGTCACGGTGATGGACGGCGTCGAGCCGAGCGAGGCATTGAAACAAGAACTGCTCGCGCACGTCAGCAAGGAGATCGGCAGTTTTGCCAAACCGGAACTCATTCAATGGGCGCCCGCACTGCCAAAAACCCGCTCGGGCAAGATCATGCGCCGCATATTGCGCAAGATCGCCTGCAACGAGCTAGACAGCCTTGGGGATATTTCGACGCTAGCGGATTCGAGTGTGGTCGAAGGATTGATCGAGAGGCGGTTGAACCGATGAGTGACTGTCAGCGCCGAACTCTTCCTATTTCGTCCGAAGAAACGTTGCGTTGTAGGCGCTGCATCAAGCCGCCAAGCTGATGACGCAGTGCCTGCAAACAGCCAGGCCAGAAAGTCCAGGCGCACTGAGGCCATCGGCGGCCACACGACTCAGCATCCGGGCTGAGATTGATCACGGCGAACAAGGCGCCATAAACACTTTGGCCGCTCTCTGCGTCATGCGTTTTAGTCGACTGCGGTTGTTAGGATATTTCTTATATATATAAAGAAAAGTCCCACATTACTTTCCACTCAGCTCTGCTACCCCGTGCGTGCGCACCCGCCTTATCTGTCGCCAAAGTCGCAATGTGGCACGAGATCAAAGTAAACGTCGTACTCCCATGGCGGCTGATCAAGCGCGACAGCGTTCGTGACATTAGCCGCGGCCGACCCAGCCACTCAAACGCACCAACCATCAATATTCCAAAAGCTGATATCCGCCTTCTAAAGAGCCGACACGGCCTGAGCAACACTCACTTTTGTCGCTGAGAAACAAAAAGTGACACATTTTTGATACAGAAATTAACTTCGTATTTGCCTCGATCACGCAGCGATCTGTACCAAAATCGGACAAAAACAACACTCTCCTAAAATACTAGAAATAGTTTGAAATATTTTTACTAAGCAAGAAGCACAATTTGTGCTGGCTGCTAGTCTGTGATCTCACCGCCCCAGAAACAGCTTGTAACCAACGATTTTTCGCCGGGATTTTAACGGTAAAAACTGGCCTGAAGCTCCGTCGCTGGCCTCGACGAGTGGTCGATTTAGTCCCGTTTTCCACCGACAACTGGGGAGGGGTGACGTGAAGCCAGGGATTAGCGGGGTGGCCTGTGCCTCGTTAAAAAACCCTAAGACCATTGATGACATGCCCGGCATTTTCTTCGCAACGAAGGCTGCTCAGCTTCGGCAGCGACACCCAGACGTTGTGTCGCGGGCTTGCCAAACATAACTGCACGGACGCTTGACTGCAGGTTCTTACCGAGGAAGCACCATGCCCTACACAACATTTTCCGAGGCGAAGATCAAAAGCCTGATTGACGCCATTGAGAACGACGGTTATGCGGTTCTGCCTGACTGGGCAAGCTGCGACCAGCTTGAGGCACTGCAAACACTGGTGGCCAAATCCGTGGCCACGGCAGGTAACAACTATGTGGCGTTGTCCGGCAACGAGGCAGGCGCCGGGACGCCCCTTCATGAGTGGGCCAACTCACGGGATTTCATTGAACTGTGTCGGCGCATCGTCTCAAGTGCGATGGGGCAACAGTCCACCGAGCTGGCCTTGCATCAGACCTTGCGTTGCCTCACTGGCGACGGAGGACGCCGCGAGTCGTTGATCTTCCATTACGACTCATACGTTCTGACCACGATCATCCCAGTGTGCATGCCGCAGGAAGGCGAGACCGGGGATTTGCTGATGCTGCCCAATCGGCGTCCGCTACGCCGCAACTACGTGCTGAACCTGCTGGACAAGCTGTTAGTGGATAACCGTTGGGTGCAGCGTCGGCTGATCAGGCGCTTCGCCAGCCAATCCGAAGCATTCACGCGAATTCGAATGCTGCCCGGCCATCTCTATATGTTCTGGGGTTACCGCTCGCTACACGCCAACCTGCCTGTCGCCCATGACGCGCTGCGCGCCACAGCGGTGTTCCACTATCACAACGTGCACGGCAACAGCTCGCTGGCCGGCCGGGTGCGGCGTTCGCTGAGTGGATTCAAGCCACCGCAACAACAGACGGACGCGACTCAGTCTTGATCCGCCGCCATCCCAAGCAGTGAGCTTACTTGCAGTCAAAGGGCCTTCCGAGCCGACTTAGGTGCCTGGAAAAACCCATATCGCGAGCAAGTTCACTCTCATTTTCAACGTACTGACCGAGAAACATTTTCCCTAAAAACAAGAAATAACCTTATATCACTTAGTTTCCTTAATAAATTAATCGCATAAATATACTTCTATATTTAGAAGAAAAAGTGATTATCCGCCTGATGATTTATATCTTTATGATCTGAGCCACAAAAGCCTAAACAGGAGTTCAGACATGGCGATTCAGATCAAACCCGTGGCCGGTAGAATCGGTGCAGAGTTGAGCGACATCCAGTTGTCCGGCGATATTTCTGCAGAAGATTTCGATTTCATTAACGCAGCACTGCTGAAACACAAAGTCCTGTTCTTTCGTGAACAGTTCCTCAGCGACGAACAACACGAAAGCTTCTCCCGTCGCTTCGGCGATCAAGTGCCGCATCCAACCGTACGCTCGGCCGAGCACAGCAACGCGATCCTGCATTTGGACGCCAAAGAAACGCGCGCCAACTCGTGGCACACCGATGTCACCTTCGTTGCCAACTATCCGAAGATCTCAATCCTGCGCGGCGTAGTGATCCCACCTTATGGCGGCGATACCGTCTGGGCTAATACCGCGTCCGCTTACGCAGACCTGCCAGAGCCGCTGAAACTGCTGGCCGATAACCTGCGTGCCTTGCACACCAATCTTTATGACTATGCCGCACCGCGCAATACCAACGACGCAGGGCTGAAAAGATACCGCGAACAGTTCACCGCGCAAGTCTATGAAACCGAGCACCCACTGGTGCGTGTACACCCGCAAACAGGCGAAAGAAGCCTGCTGCTGGGGCACTTCGTCAAACACATTCAGGGCCTGAGCAGCAATGATTCGAAACTGCTGATTCGCCTGTTCCACGACCGGATCACTCATGTCGACAACACGGTGCGCTGGCGCTGGCAGGCCGGTGACGTAGTGATCTGGGACAACCGCGCCACGCAGCATATTGCGATCAACGACTACGGCGATGCCGAGCGCATCGTACGCCGCACGACGGTCGCCGGAGACATACCGTTCGGGGTTGACGGTCGCTCCAGCCGGGCGATCAAACCGACGCCTGAAACCCTCTCGCCAAAAACCGAAGCCGACAAGAAACACCTGGCTGCCTGACCCCTCTTTATTTCACTTTTCACAGGAAGGAACCGTCATGGCACAGGCCAAGCGAACACCGTTATTCAGCAAAAAAAGCGTGGCGACCGCACTGGCAGCGTTGCTGATGATTCCCTTGGCCGAGGCCGATGTGTTGCGCATTGGTGTCGCCAGTGCCGGCGGTGGCGATCCCGTTACCTTTAGCGGCTCGCCGCTGGGCATCGTGCGCAACCAGCAGCTATTGGAAAAAGCCTTCGCCGGAACCGGTACCGAGGTGCAGTGGTTCTTCTTCAAAGGCGCGGGTCCTGCGGTCAACGAGGCACTATCGAACCAGCAACTGGACTTCGCTTACGAGGGTGACTTGCCGCAGGTGGTCGGACGCGCCAACGGGCTGGACACCAAGCTGCTAGCCGCCATCGGTGTGCGTTCCAATGTTTATCTGGCGGTTCCCAAAGGCTCAGACATCAAGACCATCGAGGACCTCAAGGGCAAGACCGTCGCGGTGTTCCGTGGCACTAACGGGCATTTGGTGTCGATCAATCTGCTGGCCGATCACGGACTCAGCGAGCGCGATCTGAAAGTGATCAACCTGGACAGCGGCAGCAGCCAGGCCGCACTGGTATCCAAAGGTGTCGATGCCGCATTCGGCGGCCGCGAGCTGTTCAAACTGCGCGATCAGGGCCTGGTCGACATCATCTTCGACAACCCGAGCAATAACGTGCGCTATACCCGTCAAACGGCCTTGGTGGTGCGGGGACCTTACGAGAAAGAGCACCCGGATAACGTACAGAAAGTGATCGATACGCTGGTCGACGCAGCGAAATGGGAGTCTGAGGAAAGCAACCGCGACGCCGTGCTCAATGAGTGGGCCAAGACCAACGAACCCGTGGCGTCGTTGAATGCCGACTTCTCCCACATCACTTTGCGCGACAGCGCCTCGCCGCTGGTGGACGAGTTCCTGCGCTCGCGCTATCAGGCGGTCGCCGATCAAGCGAAGGAAGAAAAAATGATCCGCCGCCCCGTGAGTGTCGACGGCTGGTTCGAAACTCGCTATCTGGAAACCGCACTGAAAAACAAAGGCCTTGAACATTACTGGACGGCTTATGGGCCTGACGGTAAACAACCGGCCAGCAACAACACCGCATCGGCGACGCCGTTGAAGAACGGAGGCTAATGCCATGGTCAGGGCAAACGCATCAGCGCTCGACAGGGGCAAAACCGCGCCCCCGCAAAAAGCCACGGTCGAACGTCTCCCCGCGTTCCCTGCCCGTTCACCACGACGGGTGCAGGTCAAGACAAAAACCCATGGCCTTTGGCGCGAACGACTGAGTAACGGCGCGCTGCCTTGGCTTGTGCCACTGGCGCTTTTAGGTGTTTGGTATCTGGGCACCGAACGTGGCTGGTTGTCTGAACAAGTGCTGCCGCCCCCCGCTTTCGTCTATCAGACCCTGACCGACCTGATCACCAGCGGCGATTTGTGGATGAACGCTTCGGCCAGCTTGCAGCGGGTGCTGGTCGGATTTGTGCTCGGTGCGGGGCTGGGCATAACGCTGGGCCTGGCGATGGGTCTGTCGAAAACCGTCGAGGATTACCTACTGCCGACCTTCAATGCGCTGGTGCAAATCCCCGTTCTTGGCTGGCTGCCGTTTGCGCTGCTGCTGTTCGGTATTGGTGAACCGCTCAAATACGTGCTGATCGCTCATTCGGCATTGATTCCCGTGACGCTGTGTACCCTGCAAGCATTCCGTCAGGCCCCTAAAGGGCTGCTGGAAGTCGGCAGTGCCTATGGTTTTAGTCGTCGACAAATTGTCACCGACATCGTTATCCCATCGGCGATTCCGCCGATTTTCACCGGCTTGCGCCTGGGTTTTACCAAAGCCTGGCTGTCGCTGGTGGTGGTGGAGTTACTGGCGTCCAGCGAGGGCCTGGGTTATCTGATTGCCTATGGAAGACAGCTGTTCCAGTTGGATCTGGTGATGGCTGCAGTGGTAGTGGTTGGCGCAGTCGGCTTGCTGATCGATCGCGGCTTCGATGTGGTCGAACGGCGCCTGAATAAAGGGCGCGCAGTGACGCTGGGGAGGCTGCAATGACCGCTCTCGCCTCCCCTTATAACGCAAGCCGCAAACGCTATCGCGGCTGGGTGTTACCCATCGTCGGTGTCGCTATTTGGTGGCTGGCGGCGAATCAGGGCTGGAGCACGTCGGGGCTTTTGGTCTCCCCGCAAAAGGTGCTCGAAACCGCTTGGGCGCAAGTGGCCTCCGGGCAGTTTTGGCGGGCCATTGCTTCGAGTCTGGCACGCAACCTCAGCGGCTTCTTCATCGGGACAGGATTGGGCCTGGTGCTCGGTTGCCTACTGGGTTTCTCGCGATTGTTCGAGCGCTTGGTCGGGCCAAGCTTCAATACCTTCAAACAGATTTCTCTGTTTGCGTGGATTCCGCTGATTTCGGTGTGGTTCGGGCTGGGCGACGTCGCCAAGGTAGTCTTTCTGTCACTGGCGGCGCTGGTGCCGGTGGTGGTCAACACATGCGATGGCATTCGCAACGTACCGCGCAATTTGTTGGAAGTGGCACGCGTCTACCGCTTCAGCCGCTGGCAGACCGTAATCGGCGTGATGCTGCCGGCCGCACTGCCGTCGATTTTCACCGGTATTTATTTGGGGTTGGTGTATTCGTGGCTGGCGACCATCGGTGCCGAGTATTTGTTGGTATCGGGTGAGGGCATCGGCAACACGCTGATCGATGGCAGCGAGCATTTCATGATGGATTTGGTGTTGTTCGGGATGGTGATCATCGGCCTGGTCGGTTGGGCGCTGAACGCACTGGCGCGCAAGGTCGAACGTCGCATTCAGCGTCTGTATGGCATTACGCCGCGCTAATCATTTTCAGGAAGGGACAGCAACATGCTCAATGCACTCAACCAAGCCACCCGCCATTCACCCAACAAGAATGGGCTGCGGCTGGAAAACATCAGCAAACACTTTCAGTCGGCAGCGGGCGACGACACACAATTACAGGTGCTGGATAACGTCCAGTTGGACATCGAGCCCGGAGAGTTCATCACCATCGTTGGCGCCAGTGGCTGTGGGAAATCAACCTTGCTGCGGCTGATTCTAGGTTTGGACGAGGACTATGACGGTCGCATTTTGCTCAATGACTTGCCGATTCACGGCACGGAGCTGGAGCGCGGCATAGTGTTTCAAGACCACCGTTTATTTCCCTGGCTGACCGTGCAACAGAACGTCGCGGTCGGCTTGAAGAACGCGCCACTGAACGCCGCTGAAAAACGCGAAGCGGTGTCCGAACATATCCAGCTGGTGGGGCTGCAGGACTTCACCGAGTCTTATCCGCATCAGATCTCCGGCGGCATGGCGCAACGTGTGGCCATCGCCCGGGGCCTGGTCAACCGGCCCAGCGTATTGTTACTCGATGAGCCATTCGGTGCGCTTGACGCCCTGACTCGTACCCGCCTGCAACGTGAGCTGCAAAACATTTGGCAGCAGGAAAAAATCACCATGGTGCATGTCACCCATGATGTGGATGAGGCGGTGTATCTGGGTGATCGAGTGGTAGTCATGCAACCCAATCCGGGGCGGATTCGTCGCATTGTCGACATCGACCTGCCCCGCCCGAGAAACCGTAGCGACGCGCGGTTTATTGCGTTGAGAGACGACGTGCTGAGTGATTTTGCCGAGTTGTCTTGACCAGACGACTCGGTCATCTGTCGATACCCTGTTCCCGTTCAAGCTTTCAGCAGGTGTTTTTCGCTGAAAAGCGTGGCCGTATAAAATGCATCACCGCTGCGAATGGCGCATGTCTTCAACGTGGCAGTTAACCCGTTGTAGGAGCGAACTTGTTCGCGAGGCGGCGTTTCTGGCGCACCGTGTTGCTCGCCTCGCCAACAAGTTGGCTCCTACAGACTGAAGGATCAAGGGGGACTGATTTATTTACATCGCCTCACCGTAAATTAATCTGTCCCCGGGCGCACCGCTGCTCATCCGTCACGACACGCCATTGGCAAATATTCAACGTGGCGCTTGATCCGTTGTAGGAGTGAACTTGTTCGCGAGGCGGTGTCTCAGGCGCACCCCGTTGGTCCCCCTCGCCAACACGTTGGCTCCTACAGGTTGAGCTGCGACCTCGACCACAATTGCCCAATGTGGCTCAGTCGTCGCGGCGCGCCATCTGGCAGCTCCGACAACGGCTGTAAAACTTGTGTTAAAGCGGCTCGTACACCGACACCTGATTGCGGCCGTTCTTCTTCGACGCATACAGCGCTTGGTCGGCCCATTCGATCAGGGTTTTGTGGTCTTCAAGCGGCAAGGCCAGGTCGGCGACGCCAAGACTGATGGTGCAGCGGATAGTCTGTCCTTCGTGGACGATTTCCTGCGCCTCGACGGCGATGCGCAGGCGCTCGGCGAACATTCCGCCGCCGTATTTGTCGGTGTCGGGCAACAAGATAGCGAATTCTTCACCGCCATAACGTCCGGCGATATCCGCGTCACGAATGTGTTCACGCACGACATCAGCGACGCGCTGGATTACCCGGTCGCCACACTGATGGCCGTAGGTATCGTTGACGCGCTTGAAGTGGTCGATGTCGAACATCACCAACGCGGCCGAAGTGCCGTAACGGACATGCCGCGCGTGCTCCAGACGCAATGCCTCTTCCCAATGGCCACGGTTATAAAGCCCGGTCAAGCGATCAGTACTGGATAGCTTCTGCAACTGCAGATTGGCAGTTTGCAATTGCAGCCGGTTGGTCGCGACCTCAGTCACGTCGTAGATCACCAGGCACACATGCGTGATGTCGCCAGTCGTGGAACGCAGCGCAAACATCGTGGTGTTCTGATACATGAAATCTTCTTGCCCGGTGATCGGCTGATAGCTCTTGAAACGCACCAGATAGGGCCGTTGTTCCCAGATGGTAAAGGCCGACGTGCCGAGCGTGATGACGTTATCGATCTTCCTCTTCAACCATTGTTCATTCACGTCAGGAAACAGCTCGAAAAAAGACCGATTGGCCGCCTCGTACGGCAGCACACCGGAACGATTTTCCATGAAGGTGTTCCAGACCTGCACTCGATATTCCTGGTCCAGCACCACTACGCCCACGTCGATGCTCTGGGTGATGGTCAGCAGCCAATGCAGTTCTCTGATATCGATACGATCATTCATGAATCAGCTCATCAAGTAGGCGAGTTTTCGTGAAAGCCGCTCTACCGAATCCTCGGTGAACAACATCAGTAGATCGAAATGAATGTTATGACCCTCCAGGCTGTAGCTGATTTCCACTGCGAGTGTCTTTTTCCAGCGTTGCTGATTGATGCGGATCAGCTCATCGATACCGCTCTGCGTACCCAATACTTGCGGGTGGCTCTGTGAGAAAGCAACGTCGATCTGCTCGGCAATCCCGCTCAAGCAGGCGCCGATCAAAATCGAAGACAGGTCCAGCAGCATCTCCATGTCCGAATAATCGGTGGAGTCGATTTTCATCAACTGCGCCATGTCGGCGATCTCAGAATCATGAAACAGCAGCAATGCTTCGCCCGCGATCCCGCCACCGATGTAGCCTTGACACACAGCCGTCAGCCGATCGTTGCTCTGCGCATCAGCCAGGGCCATGTGCAATTCGCCCACTTCAAGCATGTTGACGTTGGGTACTGGCAGTTGCACGAATACGCCCAGAACCCGAGCGAGCAACGCCGCCGCTCGGCCCATGGCAACGTTGACGGTTTCACGAAAGGCGTCTTGGAAGCTGATCGCAGCGTGTGCGGTTTTCGGTGCAATCGCAATGTCTTGGCTGGGTTCGCCCAATAATCCCAGCCGATCTAACGTCTGCTTGAGCTCAAGTGGATCCGCCGGCTTTTTTAGAAATGCCAGCGCTCCCAGCTCCAGAACGCGGCGCACGGCCTCTTCCTGCACGTCACCCGATACCACGATGACCTTGGCTTGCAGATTTTCGGCGCGTATTGCCGCCAATGCCTGATAGCCATCCATGTCAGGCATGGTCAGGTCGAGCAACACGACTTGACCCAACCCCTGGCGAATGGCTTCAAGCCCTTCATGACCATTGGTTGCCGTAGTGACTGACACCCCCCAATCGGCGGGCAAAGCCTTTATCAGCTGTTTGCGCGCCATGTTGGAGTCGTCGCAAATCAGCAGGGGAATCATGGGCATTGCGTTCTTTCTCGCTGCAAAAGAATTTTAGGCTGGGCCCAGCACATCGGTGCAATCAATTAAATCGCGATAAATATCGCGCGATTATCGCAGCAAATTCTTTCAGTCTTATATTAATAATGCATTACGTCGCTTCTTTATACCGAGACCAAGATGCTGCACTCCATATGCAATATTTGTGCTCAATCACGCCCACACCCTGAGACCATAAAACATAAATCAACCCTGCAGTCTCTAAATTAAGAATACACAGCGAAATGATTGTTTTATGGCGTCAATATTTGTTCGTTCGCAAGAGCCCAATACAGCTATCAGGACGCGTATTGCCCGATCAATACGCACCAATACCCTTTAATTCTGGCACGGGCCGCACATATATCCAAACAATAAGGGCCGAATCCAATTGCGACTGCAGTGTATTGAGTCAGTCGTGAGATCACCCCAATTCTGATTTATTATTTTAATTGGCGTGACCCAGATCAATACTCATACCAAAACATGAGGGCGCTGCGCCATGAACAGCCATAAAAAATGCAGATAAGCTATCGCACGGCCGACAGAATGAACCCATACCGCACTCTGGTCCCGTAGCTCATCGCAGAATGCACGCAACGAGTGCAGTGACTGCAAGAGCACCTGACGGCAATGCTTGGATTTGCGCCAATCATTCGCTCTCGCGCTGCCTGCCATCAGGTATTTTGTTACGCCCTCATCCACACACCGTTAAATCCTGAACTGGCGCACCAACCCACCCAAGCGATCACCCAGTTCCGTCAAGCTGCGAGCCGTTTTGGCGCCGCCTTGGGCGTCGTCGGCGACTTCGTCTACGGCTTGGGCAATCTGGCTCATGCTGCGGTTAATTTCTTCGGCGACGGCGGTTTGCTCTTCCGAAGCGGCGGCGATCTGCGCGTTCATGTCATTGATGGTTTCGATCAACTGCCCAATCGCATCCAGCGATGCACCTGCCTCGTTGGCGAGTTCGCCGGTGGTCTTGCCGGTTTCGCTGGAGCGCTCCATGGCCACCACGGCATCTTGCGCGCCACGTTGCAACGAGCTGATCATTTCGTGGATTTCCTGGGTGCTCTGTTGAGTACGGCTGGCCAGCGCCCGCACTTCATCGGCCACCACAGCAAACCCCCGCCCTGCCTCACCGGCGCGGGCCGCTTCAATCGCCGCGTTTAGCGCCAACAGGTTGGTTTGCTCGGCAATCGAGCGAATCACATCCACCACGCTGGCAATCGACTGTACGTCCTTGCGCAGATGATCCAACGACGAACTGCTTTCGCCGATCTCGCCAATCAATGTGTGAATGCTGTCGATGCTTTTGTTCACGACATTTTTCGCATCCCCGCCCACATCGCTGGTTTTACGCGCCGCCTGCGACGCACCTTGCGCGCTGATGGACACTTGATGCGCCGCCGAAGACATCTCGTGAATGGCTGTCGCGACTTGGTCGGTCTCTTGACGCTGACGCCCCATCGCCTGTTCCGAGCGTTGCGCTTGCGACGACATATCGCCCACCAGCGAATTCAACTGCCCGGTCATCTCGGCAATCTGGCGCACTAGCGCATGAATCTTCTCGACGAATTGGTTGAACGACTTCGCCAGCGCGCCCAGTTCGTCTGTACTGGTTTCCGGCAGACGGCGCGTCAGGTCTCCATCGCCTGCGGCAATATCGTCCAGATTCTTTTTGATCACCAGCACCGGCTTGACCAACCCATTACCCAGGAAGATGCCGATCAACGCGACGACGATCAGCAACACCGCCACCACCGCAACGATCAACGCGGCAGACGAACCGATGCGGCTCTGCGTAGCACTGGCAATCGCGGCCACCTGTACGTCGATGTCATCAAGGTTCACTTGCGTGCCGAACACCAGGTCCCACTTCTCCAGGTAGCTGGTGTAACCGAGCTTGGCAACCGGTTTGTCGCTGCCGAGCGTCGGCCAGTTATAGCGGAAATAGTGGGTGCCGGATTTAGCCGCATCGACCAAACCACGGATCACGTAAACACCACTGGCATCTTTGGAATCGGCAAAACTTTTACCGATATCCACATCTTTATCCGCCCAGAACACGCGCACCGAGGCCGTGCTGTAACCGAAGAAGTAATTGGCCTTGTCGTAAAGCAAGGTCCTGAGCACACTGACGGCCCTGTCCCGTGCTTGCATGTCGCCGGGCGCGGAAGCATCGTAAATAGGCTTGATCGCCGCTTCGCCAATTTCTTGATAATGCTTGAGTGACAGCTTGCGCTCTTCCAGCAACAGCGAACGGGTCTGTTCGACTTCCTGAGTGGCCAGGTTTTGCAGGACAAACCAAGTAATGCAGCTGATCACCGCCGCCAACACCAGGCTCGGGATAATGGCAAGGAGGATGACCTTGCTGCGTAGATTTAGCGTCACGACGATTTCCTTTGTGTACAGGACGTATCTTATTTTAATGACAGCGAATGGATCGCTAACACCGGATTTAATGGCCGCGCAAACGACATCTCAATTAACCGTATCGCTGATTTTCTCCAGTTCTTTAGAACATCGAGGAAAGAAACCATGACCTGAATATGCCACGACTCCATCATCTATAAGCGTGATCGAAATCAGTGATTTGAACGGGAGTAAATACCGATGGGGTCGATACTTTGTCCGCGTGCAAAACCGGTACCGCAGGCAGAAACCTGCCGCGCAGAGGACCGCACGGCGCGTCAGCGAGTCACCACGATTAACGCTCGTGCAAGGCTTCGGCACGAGCCTTGAGCACCGGTTTGAGCAAGTAGCTGAGGACGCTTTTCTTACCAGTGATAATGTCCACCGAGGCAACCATGCCCGGAATGATCAGCAACGGATGCTCATCGGTGCCCAAGTGGCTGCGGTCGGTGCGTAACTTGATCACATAGAAGGTGTTTTTCTTTTCTTCGTCCTGAACGGTGTCTGCACCGATCTGCTCAAGCTTGCCCTTGAGCCCACCATAAATGGTGTAGTCGTAAGCCGAGAACTTGATCATCGCTTCCTGCCCTGGGTGCAGGAACGCGATGTCCTGTGGACGAATCCGCGCTTCCACCAGCAACGTGTCGTCCAGCGGCACGATCTCGGCGATGTCACTGCCCGGCTGAATCACACCACCAACGGTGTTGACCAGCACCTGCTTGACGATGCCCCGCACTGGCGAAGTGACCATGGTGCGGTTGACCCGATCTTCCAAGCCCTTGGCGGTCGACTGCGCTTTGCTTAGGTTCGTGCGCGCTTCGTTCAGCTGCGTCAGTGCGTCGCTGCGGAACTTGCCACGGGTTTCATCGATCTTGCGCTGTACTTCGTTAATCGCGGCCTGGGCACGTGGAATAGCCAGCGTGGTGCCATCGAGCTGACCACGGGTTTCGACTTCCGAACGCTTCAAGCGCAGCACTTCAACAGGTGAGACCGCGCCCTGCTGGACCAGCGGCTCGGACATGCCTATCTCCTGGCGCAACAGGCTCAGGCTGTTGCGATATTGCTCCTGCTTGGAGGCAAACTCGCGTAACTCCTGCTGACGCTGGATCAGTTGCTGCTGTAAACCACCCAACTCATCGGCCAATTGCTGACGGCGACTCAGATAAAGCGACTCTTCGTTGCCCGCCTGACTCGGTGCGCTTTTGCGCGCTTCGTCGGAGAAATTCAGCGGGCGGTTATCCACCTCGGCACTCAGGCGCTCGACGCGCAACTCCATTGACACCCTATCGGCTTCGGTTTCACCGACATTGGAGGCGAAACGCGTGTCGTCCAAGCGAATCAGTGGCGCACCCGCTTCGACGATCTGGCCATCATGAACGTAGATCTGCGCAACGATGCCGCCCTCAAGGTTTTGGATCTTCTGAATCTTGGTCGACGGAATCGCCTTGCCTTCGCCCTTGGTCACCTCGTCGATGACCGCATAGTTAGCCCACAGCACCAGGAACGTGAAAAACAGAATCACCGCCCAAATGGTCAGCCGCACGATGCGTGGCGCGTCATCCACCAGCGCCTTCTCGACCTCTGGCAATGGCTGCCCCTCAAGGGACGAGGTGCCGCGAAAATAGCGAAAGATCCCGCCGCCGGAATGTCCTGGACCTGATTTAAGCAACACTGATCTGCCCCTTTTTCAACGCTTCCATGACGGCAGCTTTAGGACCGTCGGCGAGAATCTGACCACGGTCGATCACGATCAAACGATCCACCAGGCTAAGCAGCGATGCTCGGTGAGTCACAAGGATGACGGTCTTTCTCTCGATAACGGCTTGCAGGCGTTGCTTGAGACGCTCTTCACCGGTGTTGTCCATGGCGCTGGTCGGTTCGTCCAGCAGCAAGATCGGCGGGTTGAGTAACAAGGCACGGGCCAGGGCAACGTTTTGCCGCTGACCACCGGAAAGATTTTGACCGCGCTCACCCACTTGCAGCTCGTACCCCTGCGGGTGCAGCCGGGCGAATTCATGCACGCCCGCAAGTTCCGCGGCCTGCAGGACCATTTCGTCATCGACATAGCGCGCGCCGGACACCAGGTTGTCGCGCAACGTGCCGGCCAACAGTTGGATGTCCTGAGCGACGTAACCGATGTTGTGGCGCAACTCACTCACATCAATTTGGCGAATGTCCACGCCATCAACCAGCAATGAGCCGGCATCAGGCTGGTAAAGGCCGACCAGCAGTTTGGCCAGCGAACTTTTGCCCGAGCCGCTGCGGCCGATGATGCCGATCTTCTCGCCCGGACGAACCACCAAATTGATGCCCTTGAGCGCCAGGGTCTGTTGATTGGGATAGGTGAAGTCCAGGCTGCGAAATTCCATCGCGCCTTGTAGGACCTGACGACTGAGCGGGCGCTCGTCGAAGTTGCGTTCTTGCGGCAACTCCATCATCTGATCCACCGAAACCATGGTCACCTTGGCTTGCTGGTAACGCGTCAACAGCCCTGAAAGCTGAGCCAATGGGCCCAAGGCACGACCGCTAAGCATGTAACAGGCGACCAGGCCGCCCATGCTCAAGTTACCGTCGATTATTTGGTAAACCCCGAAGCAGATCATTGCCACGCCAGCCAATTGCTGGATAAGCAAGGTGATATTCATCGCCAGACCGGACAGAATCTTGACTCGCAACTCCAGGCGGCTGAGGGTGCCAATGGTCTGTTCCCACTGATACTGGCGCTCGCTTTCGGCGTTGTTGACCTTTACCGCGTCCAGGCCCGCGAGGGTTTCGATCAAGCTCGACTGACGCTCGGCGCCAAGGGCCATGGTGCGTTCAAGCGTGGCGGTCAGTGGTTTTTGCAAAAAATGACCGATACCCAAGGCCAGCGGAAACGCAACGATCGGAATCCACACCAGATGCCCGCCCAGCAGCGCGATCACCAACAAAATAATCAACGTGAACGGCAGGTCGATCAGACTGGTCAGGGTCAGCGACGTGAGAAAGTCGCGCATCCCCTGAAACTCATGGATGTTCTGCGCGAAGCTACCCACCCGCGCGGGGCGAAACTTCATGGCCATGCCGACGATGCGTTCAAACAGCGTCGCGGAAATGATCAGGTCGGTTTTCTTGCCCGCAAGATCCAGGCACAAACTGCGCAGGCCTTTGAGCAACAAATCGAACAGATAAGCGCCGCAAATACCTGCCGCCAGCACCCATAAGGTGGCTGTCGCCTGGTTCGGTACGACGCGGTCGTAAACGTTCATTACAAATAGAGGTGCAGCCAGGGCGATCAGGTTGATCACAAGGCTTGCCGCGATTGCGTCGGCATATAGCCAGCGCGAGCGCTTGAGGGTGTCTTTGAACCATGACTTCGCTCGGGGAATGAGCGAGCCTTTGGTGACATCAAATTTATGCTGCGGCTGGGCGAAGAACACCCGTCCAGCATAATCCTTAGCCAGCACCTCACGGGTCACTTCAACTTCGCCACCATCGCTTTCGCTCAGCAGCAGGCGCGCAGTATCGCCCTCCAAACTCAACAACACCGCGCATCTGCCTTCTTTGAGCATCAACAATGCAGGCAAAGCAATAGAGGGGATTTGATCAAGCTTGCGTTGCAGCAGTCGCCCCTGCAAACCGGCGCGCGCGGCTGCACGCGGCAGTAAGTCGGCGCTCAGTCGCTGATCGGGCAATGGCAGACCGGTGGTCAGCATCGCCCGACTGGCAGGTTTGTGGTGCAGAAAACAGAGTGTCAGCAAGCCGTCCAGTAACGGATCATCGTGCTGGCTGCGCAGATCATGGCCGAGCTGAACCGAAGTTGATTGCAAATCCACGCTGACACTCTCTTTATATTGCTAGCTGTTTAAGAAGCTGACTGCGTCAAAAATCAGTTCATGCCTGGCAGTTGAACTGTCGGTTTTATATCGTTCTGCACAACGGATGCCATCGGCGCCACGACACCCTGACTTTTCAACAGAACGCCCATATCAGCCTTGATGCGGTACTGGGTGTACTGCTTCAGGTTCTGCAGTTGCACCAGACGCTGCTGAGCCGTAAACAGCTCGTTTTCACTGTCGAGAAGGTCGAGCAAGGTACGCTCGCCCAGACCGAACTGCTGCTGATACGAGGTGCGAACGCTGGTGGTGCGATCAACGTACTGCTGCGCGATCGGGATTTGCGCAGTGGCGTTGTTGTATGCGTTCCAGGCCAGACCCAGCTCTTCGTTCAGTTGGCGCAGAGCGTTGTTGCGGATGTCCAGCGCCTGCGAAGCCTGGTAGGACTTGGACTCAAGGTCAGCCTTGTTGCTGCCACCGGAGTACAGATTGAAGCGCATGCGGACCATCGCTTCCCAGCCGTTGTTGTGGCCTTCATCGCCGCCGATGTTGTTATCGGCATTGCGACCCAGTTCTGCGTCGAAACGTGGGTAGAAGGTCGATTTTGCCGATTGGTACTGCTTCTCGGCCGCGGCGATGTCGGACTCAGCCGAGCGCAGCACTGGACTGTTCTCCAGCATTTGTCGACGCGCCTCTTCCAGCGTGGCCGGCATCATGGCAATGAACGGTTGCGGCGCTTCCAACTGATCGGGCAACTGCCCCACTGCGCTCAAATAGTTAGTTTGTGCATCCGAGAGATTGGTTTTTTCAGTCAACAAGTTATTTTGCGCTTGTGCCAGACGTGCGTCGGCTTGATCCATATCCGCCATGCGACCTACGCCACGACTGGTGCGTAATTTGATCTGGTCATAGATGCGTTCGTGGCTTTTCAAGTTTTCTTCAGCCAAGCGGACCATTTCGCGCTGGGTCAATACGTCCAAATAAACTTGCGCAACAGTTAACGCCGTTCGTTCGGATGTATTAAGCAAAGAATACGCCCGAGAATTGGCGGTGGCTTGTTGACGCCCTACTTCATTTGAAGTTTGAAAACCATCAAAAAGCATTTGTTGTAAACGGATGGCCGACTCGCCGCGGTTCAATGTTTGCCAATCATTGTTGCCAGTGGTTGCACGGGTGCTCGGCGTGTCGGAACCGGCGCGACCGTAACCCGCTGTCAGGTCTACGCGCGGCAGGTATCCACCCTTGGCGGCACGAACGGCGTAGTCCTGAGCGATACGTGCGTTGACGCCGGCCTGAACCTCGGGATGTACGTCCATCGCCTTCTGCATAGCCTGTGGCAGGGTTTCTGCGTTAACGAAACTGGCGGTGAAAGCGAAAGGAATAACGGTAAGAAAATGCGCACGCATGGTGTTTGATCCCGAGAACGTTCTTGTTCAAAACGCAGCACAAAAGCGGCCGCATCATAAATAGGGCTATTGAATGGGACCGTGGTCGGAGAGTTCTGAATGAGATGTGGGATCACACAGCAGAAAGACGCGATTCCATAAAATATCAATGTGACATTACGGATGCGATTGTTTAGGATGTCGCGGAATAGGTCAATAGTTTGGCTAAAAGTTAATTGCCAAACTTAAGATCTAGCGTAATTAAATTGACGTCAAAAGTTTAATTTTAACTAAATCAATATGTTAATAATTTGGCGCCAAATAAAAGTGTAAAACTTACGTACTCCAGTATGAAGCGGCGTGTAAAAAAGCCGGTCGGCATCATGGATACCCACTGAACGGTAAACGCGGAGAGTCCCCAATGAGCAGTGTTGTTGCCATCGTCAAAAGCATTGTTGGCCAAGTAGTCGCAGTCTCCCCGGAAGGGATTCGCCGTGTACTGATCGAGGGGGACCGGCTGCTTGCCGGGGAACAGGTGCTGACTGGCCCAGCGGGGTCGGTAACGCTGGAGCTGCCGGATGGTCGTCATCTGGACATGGGCCGTGACAGCCAGTGGAGTTCGCAAACCCCAACCTCAACCGTCAACCTGTCTGAGGCCACGGCACAGGCCGCACCGTCGGTTGCACAATTGCAACAAGCCATCGCTGCGGGCGCCGACCCGACGCAAGACCTCGAAGCCACTGCTGCCGGCCAGACTGCTGCAAGCCCAGGCGGCAATGCCGGTGGTGGTCACAGCTTCGTACTGCTGAGCGAAACCGCTGGCGTGGTAGACCCTAACATTGGCTTCCCGACCACAGGCCTGGACAATGACGGCGCAGTCAACGTGCTGCAAAACGCCGGCACCACTGACGAAAACACCCCGTTGCGGGCTTCGACCCTGACCGTTACTGCGACACCGACCTTGACCGAGAACGGCGGCACGCTGGTGTACACCGCGACCGTCACTCAGGCGCCGCTGACCGACCTGACTATCACGCTGTCAAACGGCCAGACCATCGTCATCTCTGGCGGCCAGACCACAGGCAGCGTCTCCGTTCAGGTGCCAGGCAACAACACGCCATACATCGACCCAAGCCAAATCACCACCACCGTGACCGGCACATCCGGCGGTTCGGGCATCGTGGTGACGACTGACCCTACACCTGCGGTCACTCAGATCACCGACACCATTGACACCACCACGGTCACTCTGACCGCAGGCAGCGCTACCAGTACCGAAGGTACGTCGATCACCTATACCGCGACACTGACCAACCCGGCACAAACGCCAGTGACCGTCACCCTGTCCGACGGTTCGACGATCAACATCCGCGCGGGCGAGTCGACCGGCAGTATCAGCGTTCCGGCGCCTGCCAACGACGTCTACAACACCGACACTGTCATCAGCACCACGATCACTGGCGCAACGGGCGGCAACTTCGAAAACCTGGTGCCCAATACTGCACCGGCAGTTGTGAACATCACTGACTCCGTCGACACCACCACGGTCACTCTGACCGCAGGCAGCGCTACCAGTACCGAAGGTACGTCGATCACCTATACCGCGACACTGACCAACCCGGCACAAACACCGGTGACCGTCACCCTGTCCGACGGTTCGACGATCAACATCCGCGCGGGCGAGTCGACCGGCAGCATCAGCGTTCCGGCGCCTGCCAACGACGTCTACAACACCGACACTGTCATCAGCACCACGATCACTGGCGCAACGGGCGGCAACTTCGAAAACCTGGTGCCCAATACTGCACCGGCAGTCGTGACCATTACCGACTCCACAGACACCACTGTTGCCAGCATCACCGGCAGCGAGTCAGTGACCGAAGGCGATACGGCGACCTACACCATCACACTGAGCAACACCGCACAAACCGAAGTCACGATCAACCTGACCTACAGCGGCACCGCAGTGGATGGCAGCGACTTCACCCAAGTGGTCAGCGTCAAAGTGCCGGCCAACGCCAACAGCGTGACCTTCGACATCCGCACCCTGAACGACACCATTCCCGAGGGCGTTGAAAACGTCACCGTCAAGATTGAATCGGTCACTGGTGGCAACTTCGAAAACGTCGTAGTCAGCGAAACACAAGGCAGCGTGACAACCACAATCGTCGACAACGACGCGTTGCCTGTGGTGGATCTGGACAGCGCCACCAATGGTGCCGACTTTGCCACCTCATTTACCGAAGGTAATAGCGGTGTTGCCATCGTTGGCGACCTGCGCATCAGCGACGTGGACAGCCCCGTATTGCAGGGCGCCACCGTGACGTTGGGCAATCCGCAAACCGGCGACAGCCTGGTTGTGGGCAGCAGCAATCCGAACATCAGCGTCACCACCGCCACGGTCAACGGCGCACTGGTCATCACCCTGACCGGCGCGGCGAGCGCTGCCGACTATGAAGCGGTGATTAAATCAATCACCTTCGTAAACGACAGCCAAAATCCGAGCGCAATCGACCGCGATATCACGATTACGGTCAATGATGGCCAGAACGACTCGGTTCCAGTCAATGCGGTTGTCAGCGTGGTTCCTGTCAACGATGCTCCTACAGCGGGTATTGATGGCACCGTGTCCTTCACCGAAGGCCAGGATGGCGTAACGCTGGACGGCAAAGTCAGCCTCGCTGACGTCGATAACGACAACCTGCAAAGCGGCAAAGTGACGCTGGTCGGTACTCAAGATGGCGACACTTTGGTGGTCGGCAGCCCGAACGCCAACATCACCGTCACCAGCTCCGTGGTCGACGGCAATATCGTATTGACCCTGACCGGCGATGCCAGCAAGGCTGATTACCAGGCCTTGATCAACTCGATCACCTACGCCAACAGCAGTGAAAACCCAACGACCGATCCGCGCAGCATCACCGTGTCGGTCAATGACGGCGCGCTGGATTCGAACCTCGCCAGCACTTCGGTCACTGTGACTCCGGTTAACGACGCGCCAACGGCCTCTATAGATGGCACCGTGTCCTTCACCGAAGGTCAGGATGGCGTAACGCTGGACGGCAAAGTCAGCCTCGCCGATGTCGATAACGACAACCTGCAAAGCGGCAAAGTGACGCTGGTCGGTACTCAGGATGGCGACACCTTGGTGGTTGGCACCAGCAACCCGAATATCACCGTCACCAGCTCCGTGGTCGACGGCAATATCGTATTGACCCTGACCGGCGACGCCAGCAAGGCTGATTACCAGGCGTTGATCAACTCGATCACCTACGCCAACAGCAGTGAAAACCCAACGACCGATCCGC
>NZ_DASWOT010000154.1:0-36144 GCF_036404235.1 Pseudomonas sp. | reverse complement strand
AAAAAGCGACCCTAAGGTCGCTTTTTGTTGCTTCAAGGAGTTCAAGGGCCTTGAAGCTAAATATGGCGCAGCGGACGGGACTCGAACCCGCGACCCCCGGCGTGACAGGCCGGTATTCTAACCGACTGAACTACCGCTGCGCGTAACACTGAGAAGGATTGGTGGGTGATGACGGGATCGAACCGCCGACCCGCTGCTTGTAAGGCAGCTGCTCTCCCAGCTGAGCTAATCACCCTTCACTCTCGGTGTGGCGCGCATTCTACGGAGCGACCCCACCTCTGGCAAGCACTTTTTTAAATAATTTTTATAATCCTTCCAAAGGCTTAGCACAGGGTTGGCCGCAGGGGTTTAGCAGCGAATAATGCCCCACTTTGTATTAAGGAGAGATTCAACCCATGTGGTTCAAAAACCTGCTTGTGTATCGCCTGACCCAAGACCTGCCCTTTGACGCCCAAGCGCTGGAAACCGCACTGGCCACCAAACCTGCCCGCGCTTGTGCCAGCCAGGAGTTGACCACCTACGGTTTCGTCGCCCCGTTCGGCAAGGGTGCGGATGCACCGTTGGTCCATGTCAGCGGTGACTTCCTGCTGATCGCGGCACGCAAGGAAGAACGCATCCTGCCCGGCAGCGTGGTTAACGACGCCCTTAAAGAGAAGGTCGAAGAGATCGAAGCCGAGCAGATGCGCAAGGTCTATAAAAAGGAACGCGACCAGCTCAAGGATGAAATCATCCAGGCATTCCTGCCGCGCGCATTCATTCGCCGTTCGGCTACCTATGCCGCCATCGCACCGAAACAGGGCTTGGTACTGGTCAATTCAGCCAGCCCGAAACGCGCCGAAGACCTACTGTCCACCTTGCGTGAAGTGATCGGTTCGCTGCCTGTACGTCCGATAACCGTGAAGACCGCGCCCACTGCGGTCATGACCGAATGGGTCAAGACCGGGCAGACCGCCGAACACTTCTTCGTTCTCGACGAATGCGAACTGCGCGACACCCACGAAGACGGCGGCATTGTGAAGTGCAAGCGTCAAGATCTGACCAGCGAAGAAATCCAACTGCACCTGAGCACCGGCAAAGTCGTGACTCAGCTGTCGCTGGCCTGGCAGGACAAACTGTCCTTCGTGCTGGACGATAAACTAACCGTCAAACGCCTGAAGTTCGAAGACTTGCTACAGGATCAAGCCGAGCAGGACGGTGGCGACGATGCGTTGGGCCAGCAAGACGCCAGCTTTACCCTAATGATGTTGACCTTCGGCGAATTCTTACCGCAACTGATGGAAGCGTTGGGCGGTGAAGAGATTCCTCAGGGCATCTGATATCACGGCGTAGTCAGTCAGGCTTCGCCCGGTGCGCCGTCGATATCCGACGGCGTACTACTGAAATAAGCCAATAAAAAAGAAAGGAGCAAGCCATGCGTGCCTTGGCTGCATTAAGTCGTTTTGTCGGTAATACGTTTGCTTACTGGGTGTTACTGTACGCCGTGCTGGCATTCCTGTTTCCAAGCTGGTTCATCGGTTTGAGAATCCTCATCGTGCCATTGCTCGGCCTGGTCATGTTCGGCATGGGGCTGACCCTCAAGCTCGACGATTTTTCCGAGGTCATGCACCATCCTTGGCGCGTGGCTCTTGGTGTGATCGCGCATTTCGTGATCATGCCCGGCATGGCATGGCTGCTGTGCCAGCTGTTTCACCTTCCACCTGAAATTGCCCTGGGCGTAATTCTCGTCGGCTGCTGCCCGAGCGGCACCTCGTCCAGTGTCATGACCTGGCTGGCGAAAGGCGATTTGGCCTTGTCAGTTGCCATCTCTGCACTCACTACTCTCCTCGCCCCATTACTCACGCCTGCGCTGATCTGGCTACTGGCGGCGGCGTGGCTACCCGTGTCTTTCCTGGAGATGTTCTGGTCGATTTTGCAACTGGTCATACTGCCAATCGTGCTTGGCGTGATCGCGCAACGTCTGCTGCGTGAACGCGTGCAATTTGTAGTCGATGTATTACCGCTGGTTTCGGTAATCAGCATCGTGATGATCGTCTGCGCAGTAGTCGCCGTCAGTCAGGCGAAGATCGCCGAATCCGGCCTGTTGATCATGGCCGTGGTTATCCTGCACAACAGCTTCGGTTACCTGCTGGGCTACTACACCGGCAAGCTGTTCAAACTGCCATTGGCCCAGCGCAAATCGCTGTCGCTGGAGATCGGCATGCAGAACTCAGGTTTGGGCGCAGCGTTGGCCAGCGCGCACTTCTCTCCGCTGGCGGCAGTCCCTAGCGCACTGTTCAGTGTCTGGCACAACATATCTGGAGCGTTGCTTTCGACGTATTTCCGGAAGATGGAGCCGGAGGTGATGGTGGCTGAGGACAAGCCGGTTGTTAGGTGACCCTTTTTTGTCGGTTCAACTTCTGTGTAGATACTCTGTTCCCGGTCAAGCTCTCAGCAGGGATTTCTCGCTGAAAAAAATTGACCGTATCAGATGCGTCACCATTGCTTGCGTCGCGGCGCGCCATTGGCGGATGTCTTCAACACGGCAGTGGGTCAGTTGTAGGAGCGAACTTGTTGGCGAGGCGGCGTTTCGGGCGCGCCGCGTTGGACGCCTCGCCAACAAGTTGGCTCCTACAGGTGAAACGCGTTTCGACCACAATTGGCTGCTGCTCATCCGCCGGGGCTTGCCATCGGCGGATGTCTTCAACACGGCAGTGGGCCAGCTGTATAAGGAGCGAACTTGTTCGCGAGGCGGCGTACCTGATACACCGCATTGGCCGCCTCGCCAACACGTTGGCTCCTACAGTTACCGGCAGGAGAGCCGTCTGCAACTAACGCCTCAAGGGCCTGCTCGTTCAACTTAAGCGAAACCCCATCCGAGGCAGTGCGGTTTCGTCTGGAGAGTCACCGAATCGTCCCGCGCAATAACACCACCTTCTCCCGAACCCACGCAGGCGCAGACTCTTCGCTCGACAGCGCGGCACCTGCCACCACCGTCACTCGCGACCACAATCGGCGAAACACGCCTTTGTTCGGATCACGGCTGAAGAAGCTGCCCCACAAACCTTGCAATGCCAGAGGAATAACCGGCACGTTGGTCTCCTCAAGAATGCGCGTCATGCCACCTTTGAACGTATCGATCTCGCCGCTGGTGGTGAGCTTGCCCTCAGGAAAGATACACACCAACTCCCCCGCATTCAGGTAGTCGGCGATACGCTTGAAGGCCGTGTCGTACGTAACCAGATCTTCACTACGACCGGCGATAGGGATAGCGCCAGCCGTTCGGAAGATGAAGTTGAGTACCGGCAGGTTGTAGATTTTGTAGTACATGACGAAGCGAATCGGTCGGCGGATTGATCCTGCGATCAACAGTGAGTCGACGAACGACACATGGTTGCAGACCAGGAGTGCAGCGCCTTCGTCGGGAATCAGTTGCAGATCACGGTGCTCGACGCGGTACATGGAATGACTGAGCAGCCAAATCATGAAACGCATGGTGAACTCCGGGACAATTTTGAAGATATAGGTGTTAACCGCGATGTTCATCAGCGAGACCACCAAAAACAGCTGTGGAATCGACAGCTTCGCCACACTGAGGAGGATTATCGACACGATAGCCGACACCACCATGAACAACGCGTTGAGGATGTTGTTGGACGCGATGACCCGCGAACGTTCCTTTTCTGGCGTTCGGGACTGAATCAGGGCGTACAACGGCACGATGTAGAAGCCACCGAAAACGCCGATGCCGAGGATGTCAAACAACACCCACCAGGTTTGTCCGAAGCCAAGCACCGCCAGCCAGTCATTGGCCTGCACGTTCTGTGGGAAACCACCGGAGTGCCACCAGAGCAACACTCCGAATACTGTCAGCCCCATAGAGCCGAACGGCACCAGACCGATTTCCACTTTATGCCCCGACAGACGCTCACAGAGCATCGAGCCTGCCGCGATGCCAATGGAGAAAACCGTGAGAATCAACGTGACCACGGTCTCGTCGCCATACATCCAGTCTTTGGCGTAAGCCGGGATTTGCGTGAGGTAAATCGCGCCGACAAACCAGAACCAAGAGTTACCAACGATAGAGCGCGACACAGCCTTGGTCTGCCCTAGCCCAAGTTTCAAGGTGGCCCAGGATTGACTGAAAATATTCCAGTTCAGGCGTATTTCCGGCGATGCCGCAGGTGCTGATGGAATAGCGCGGCTGGCCAGATAACCCAGACAGGCGATCAGCACCATCGCGGTGGACACAATGGGCGCGTAATGGGTCGCCGACATCATGATTCCGGCGCCAATGGTTCCCGCCAGTATGGCCAGAAAGGTGCCCATTTCCACCAAACCGTTACCGCCCACCAGTTCGTCTTCCTGCAGGTGCTGCGGCAGAATCGAGTATTTCACCGGTCCAAACAACGCCGAGTGAGTGCCCATGGCAAACAGTGCCGCCAGCATCAACGACAGGTGATCGAACAAAAAACCGATGGCACCCACCAGCATGATGCTGATTTCCAGCAGCTTGATCAGACGGATCAATTTGTCCTTGGGGTACTTTTCACCGAACTGCCCGGCCAGCGCCGAGAATAAAAAGAACGGCAGGATGAACAGCATCGCGCACAGGTTGACGTAGATCGAGCGATCACCGTCGATGGTCAGTTTGTAGAGAATGGCGAGGATCAGCGATTGCTTGAAGATATTGTCGTTGAAAGCCCCAAGGGATTGGGTCACGAAAAACGGCAGGAAACGCCGTTTACCCAACAAATTGAACTGTGACTGACTCATCAAACGTGGTCCTGAATAGCGCCGGTGCTGGCTTGAAAATGGGAAGATCAGATTCCGCTGCGAGCCACATTTAGTGTATTCAGGTGCGCAATACACGGCGAAACAAACAGCGTGTTTTTATAAGTCCGCCCAATGTACGGTCCATGATGACTGACCACAATACTGTCAAACCGATCATCCACGCACCGACAATTGACCGGATCATTTAATCCTATGCGACACCGCGTCGCTGCGACCTTCGTCGAAACAGACGAAGGTCGCAGTGACATGCGAGACTGTCTGATCCACGCCCGCTGGTGCCGGTCGCTTTTGTCGTTTTGATACCTGTTGTTCTGGAGTTCCCATGTCGCTGTCCAGCGGACTGATCGCTGCCGTCGCCCTGGCCTATATGGCCATCCTGTTCGCTATCGCGTTTTACGGCGATCGGCGCAGCCGTGCGTTGCCGCCTCGGCTGCGAGCCTGGATGTACAGCCTGTCATTGGCGGTCTATTGCACCAGCTGGACGTTTTTTGGCGCGGTTGGTCAAGCCGCCGAACAGCTCTGGTCGTTTTTGCCGATCTACCTGGGGCCGGTACTGATGATGATGCTGGCACCGTGGGTGCTGCAGAAAATGGTACTCATCAGCAAGCAGGAAAACATCACCTCTATTGCCGACTTCATCGCTGCGCGCTACGGCAAATCTCAATCGCTGGCGATCGTTGTCGCGCTGATCTGCATGGTCGGCGTGCTGCCCTACATTGCCTTGCAGTTGAAAGGCATCGTGCTCGGCGTGAATATCCTGATTGGTGCCGGAGCCGATGCCTCCGGTACACGCGCCCAAGACACCGCGTTGATCGTTTCGCTGGTGCTGGCGTTGTTCACCATTGTCTTCGGTACACGTAACCTCGATGCCACCGAGCACCACCGTGGCATGGTGATGGCGATAGCCTTCGAAGCCATCGTCAAACTGTTCGCTTTCATGGCCGTTGGCGCGTTCATCACCTACGGCCTGTACGACGGCTTCGACGATCTGTTCAGCCAGGCCATGCTCGCGCCGCGCTTGGAGGAGTACTGGAAAGAAACCATCAACTGGCCGTCCATGGTGGTGCAGACTGGCGTGGCAATGATGGCGATCATCTGCCTGCCCCGGCAATTTCACGTGACGGTCGTGGAAAACATCGAGCCTCAGGATTTGCGTCTGGCGCGCTGGGTGTTTCCGGCCTATCTGATCCTGGCCGCGCTGTTCGTGGTGCCCATTGCCCTGGCCGGGCAGATGATGCTGCCCAGCTCGGTGCTGCCGGATTCGTTCGTGATCAGCGTGCCATTGGCGCACTCTCATCCGGCGCTGGCGTTGCTGGCGTTCGTCGGAGGTGCCTCGGCGGCCACCGGCATGGTCATCGTCGCCAGTGTTGCGCTGTCGACCATGATCTCCAACGATATGTTGCTGCCATGGCTGCTGCGGCGCAAAACCGCGGAGCGTCCGTTCGAAGTGTTCCGCCACTGGATGCTGTCGGTGCGCCGCGTGAGCATCGTAGTGATTCTGTTGCTGGCTTACGTCAGTTATCGCCTGCTGGGCTCGACCGCAAGTCTTGCGACCATCGGCCAGATCGCCTTCGCCGCTATCGCTCAATTGACGCCGGCCATGATCGGCGCGCTGTACTGGAAACAGGCCAACCGCCGTGGCGTGTTTGCGGGCCTGGCCGCCGGTATTTTCCTGTGGTTCTACACCTTGGTGCTGCCGATTGCGGCTCACAGCATGGGCTGGGCGCTGAGCAGCTTTCCGTTGCTGGGATGGCTGCATGGCAACCCGCTGAACATGCCGATCAGCCCACTGACCCAAGGCGTCGTGCTGTCCATGGCTGGTAATTTCATCCTGTTTGCCTGGGTGTCGATGCTGTCGCGCACGCGGGTTTCCGAACATTGGCAAGCGGGTCGTTTCATCGGTCAGGAGCTTCACGCACGCCCCAATAGCCGCTCGTTGTTGGCGGTGCAGATCGAGGACTTGCTCAAGCTGTCGGCGCGTTTTGTCGGTGAGGAACGCGCGCAACAGAGCTTCATCCGCTTCGCTTACCGTCAGGGCAAAGGCTTCAACCCGAACCAGAACGCCAACGGCGAATGGATCGCCCACACCGAGCGATTGCTGGCCGGTGTACTCGGGACCTCCTCGACGCGTGCCGTGGTCAAGGCGGCGATTGAAGGCCGCGACATGCAGGTTGAAGACGTGGTGCGCATCGCCGACGAGGCGTCATAGGTGTTGCAGTTCAACCGAGCGTTGTTGCAGGGCGCGATCGAGAACATCACCCAAGGCATTAGCGTGGTGGACCAATCACTGAAACTGGTGGCGTGGAATCACCGCTATCTGGAGTTGTTCAATTACCCCGACGGCCTGATCAGCGTCGGGCGCCCGATTGCCGACATCATTCGCTACAACGCCGAACGCGGTCTACTCGGCCCCGGCGAAGCGGAAGTCCACGTGGCGCGGCGTCTGCATTGGATGCGTCAAGGCCGTGCGCACACCTCAGAGCGGCTATTCCCCAACGGACGGGTGATCGAGCTGATTGGTAACCCGATGCCCGGTGGCGGATTCGTCATGAGCTTCACCGACATCACCGCTTTCCGCGAAGCCGAGCACGCGCTGAAGAGCGTCAATGAGAGCCTCGAACAGCGGGTGGCCGAGCGCACCCACGAACTGTCGCAACTGAACGTGGCACTGACCGAAGCCAAGGGCAATGCGGAGGCCGCCAACCAGTCGAAAACGCGCTTTCTGGCCGCTGTCAGCCACGACCTGATGCAGCCGTTGAATGCAGCGCGTCTATTTTCGGCGGCGTTGTCTCATGCAGGCGACAGCATCCCGAGCGAGGCGCAACAGCTGATTCATCACCTCGATAGCTCGCTGCGTTCGGCGGAAGACCTGATCAGTGACCTGCTGGATATTTCCCGGCTGGAGAACGGAAAGTTCACCCCCAACTGTCAGCCGTTTGTCCTCAACACGCTGTTCGATACGTTGGGGGCCGAATTCAAGGCGCTGGCTCAGGAACAAGGCCTGAGTTTCCGGGTACGAGGCAGCACATTACGCATCGACAGTGACGTGAAGCTGTTGCGCCGGGTGTTGCAGAATTTCCTGACCAACGCCTTTCGCTACGGCAAAGGCCCGATACTGCTGGGAGTACGTCGCAAAAACGGGCAGTTGAGCCTGGAAGTCTGGGATCGCGGGCCGGGGATTCCAGAGGACAAGCGTCAGGTGATTTTCGAAGAGTTCAAGCGCCTGGACAGCCACCAGACCCGTGCCGAGAAGGGGCTGGGGCTGGGCCTGGCGATTGCCGACGGTTTGTGTCGAGTGCTGGGTCACAAGCTGGAAGTACGCTCATGGCCGGGCCGGGGCAGTGTATTCAGCGTGACCGTGCCATTGGCGCGCCAGCAAGGGCCGCTGCCCACGAATATGCCCGCAGGCGATGCCACTCGCCCGGCGCTCAATGGCACGCAAGTTCTGTGCGTCGATAACGAAGACAGCATCTTGATAGGCATGAACAGCCTGCTGAGCCGGTGGGGTTGTCAGGTCTGGACGGCGCGCAATCGCAAGGAGTGCCAGGCACTGCTGGACCAAGGCGTTCGCCCACAACTGGCGTTGGTGGACTATCACCTGGACAACGGCGAAACCGGCACGCAACTGATGGCCTGGCTACGTACCCGCCTGGGCGAACCCGTGCCTGGGGTGCTGATCAGTGCCGATGTGCGCCCGGAACTGGTCGCGCAGGTGCATGCTGCGGGGCTTGATTATCTTGCCAAGCCGGTCAAGCCCGCAGCGCTACGGGCGTTGCTGAGCCGGCATGTGAGCTTGAGTTAAAAACCGCGCTGTTTCATTCGCAAGCGCACGCGCTCCAGCGGCCTTATGCCGTCAACTTCCTGCGGTACGGAAACACATCGATCACCTTCCCTGCCCGGATCGCGTCCTGCAGGCTTTTCCAATAATCGGGGTCGTACAGTTCGCCATGCAGGCTGCTGAACAGCTTGCGTTGCTTCATGTCGGCGAACAGAAATGGCGGAAACTCTTCGGGGAAAACATCCATCGGACCAATCGAATACCACGGTTCTGAGGCCATTTCGTCTTCTGGCGTACGCGGTTTGGGGATGTGCCGGAAATTGGCCTCGGTCAAATAACAGATCTCGTCGTAGTCATAAAACACCACGCGCCCGTGCCGGGTAACACCGAAGTTTTTCAACAACATGTCACCGGGGAAGATGTTCGCCGCCGCCAGTTGCTTGATTGCCAGACCATAATCTTCCAGCGCTTCATGCACCTGAGCATCGCTGGCGTTGTCCAGATACAGGTTGAGCGGGGTCATGCGGCGCTCGGTCCAGCAGTGGCGTATCAACACGGTTTCGCCTTCAAGCACGACCGTCAAGGCGGCGACCTCCAATAGCTCCTTCAGGCACTCGGGTTCGAACTTGCTCACCGGAAAACGAAAGTCTGCAAACTCCTGGGTATCGGCCATGCGCCCTACCCGATCGACACTTTTAACCAGACGATACTTCTCGATGACCATGGCACGGGTGATGTTCTTCGAAGGCGAGAAGCGGTCCTTGATGATTTTGAACACAGTATTGAAACCCGGCAGCGTGAACACGCTCATGACCATGCCACGCACACCAGCGGCCATGATGAAGCGATCATCGGTGCTCGCCAGATGTCGACTCAGCGCCCGATAAAACTCGGATTTGCCATGTTTATAAAACCCAATTGAGCTGTACAGCTCGGCGATGTGTTTGCCCGGCAGAATCCGTTTGAGGAAGCCGACGAATTCGGCGGGCACCGGTACGTCGACCATGAAGTACGAGCGCGTGAACGAAAAGATGGTCGACACCTCGGCCTCATCGGTGATCAGCGTGTCGATCTGTACACCCTTGCCTTGCGGGTTCAACAACGCAATCACCAGCGGCCACTGCTCATCAATGGTATGAATACGCCCCACCAGATAAGCACCCTTGTTGCGGTACAGCACCGATGAAAACAACTCGATGACCAACTCGGGGTCCTTGCACACCCAATCGGGCAGACACGCGCGCAGTTGTGCGTGCAGTCGCTGCAAGTCACTGGGTAAATCGACGTACGGCACGTTGAAGCGGTAGTCGCTGAATACCCGCTCAAGGGTTGTAGTCAGATCGCCCATAGGCCGATAGATTCGAGTTTGCGCAGCCCGTTCATGGGCACGAAACGAAGGCCGTGTAGTGTGAACGAACATGCAGTCGTCACTGATCAGGTCGTGGCTGAACAAGCTGCAGAAGATCGAGTTGAACCAGGTTTCTGCCAATTCATCGTCCAGACGCGGGTCAATGAGTGCGATGTACGCGCTTTTCGCCAGCGGCCATTGGTTGGCGTCCAACAGCGTTTGCACATCGAACGCCTCGCGCAGGCTACGCGTGACTTCGCCGACTTTCTCTTCATACAGATTGATTCGCGCCACTGATGCGGTCTGCGCTTGCTGCCACAACGCCTGCTCAAAGCGTTTCTGCGAACCGTCGGAGATCTGCTTGAAATGCTGCCGATAGTCATCGAAGCCATTGAGGATCGAGCGAGCAATGTCTGTGGCGGGCCAATATTCGGACATGGGGGTATCTCGGATTTATCGTACGCCGATCTTAGCAGTGGATCAGCGTCCGGGAGACTGTCGGGGAGCAACTGTTAGAACGAAGTTTGCCGGTGAAGAAGCCAGTTTTTGCAGATTATCGACCAGCCCCACTGCCTTCACCGGCAATGCTCTACAGGGGAATCAATTGAAATCACCTCGTCTTGCGAAAGACAAATATCAGTCCAATCACAATCAGCACCATGCCCAGGATACTCAGCAGCGCCAGGCGATTGCCGAAGATCAGGTAATCCATGATCGCTGTCACGGCAGGCACCAGGTAGAACAGGCTAGTGACATTTACCAGATTGCCCTGTGCAATCAGCCGATATAGCAAAAAGGTCGCCAGCACCGAGACCACCAACCCCATCCACAACACTGGCACGAAGAAACCTATGCTGTGCTCGAAATAGAACGGCTGAAACGGCACAAACACCGCGCATACCACCGCGCCGGCCAGGTATTGCACAGGCAACGTCCCTAACGGGTTATCGGTAATGCGCTTTTGCATGATCGATCCGCCGGTCATGCTCAACATGCCCAGCAATCCAAACAGCATGCCCGCCATCGATCCGCCGCCACCAATACCCTGGTAAACCACCAGCACCAGGCCCGCCAACCCCAAACACAGTCCGAACATCCGCGACCATGAACGCCTGCGCTCAACCAGCACAGCGGTCAAAATCGGCTGCACACCCATGATGGTCGCCATCACGCCGGGGGTAACTTTCAAGTCCAGCGCCAGCAGGTAAAAGATTTGATAAGCCCCCAACAACACCGCGCCCGTGGCCATTGCGTAGATCAAAGACTTACGTGTGCCGGGCAGTTTGTAGCCCAGGGTCGGGATCAGGATGGCCAACGCCACCAGCGCCAGCAAAAAGCGAATCAGCAGAAAGGCAAACGGCGAAGCGTGGGCCAAACCACATTTGGAGAAAATCGCCCCGCTACTCCAGAGCAGCACGAACAGCGTAGTGGTGGCCATCGAGGCCAGCGCTTTGTTAGCGAACATGGTGTCACCTGTGATTCAGACAAAATCGGACCCGGCAAGAAACCGGATTCACTGATGTTTTGAAGTGTTTGCAGGCGCAAATCGACAGTGAGAAAAGCCGTCGATCAGGCGAGCGACACAACACCTGGCGGTGCAACACTGCACACGACCGGGTTGTTCACAGGAGAAGGCGGAGGGTAACGCGTGATGAACACGAGCTGCTGGCATCCACACGGCTGAGCAACAGCGAACGCTGCGGCATCGAACGTGAATTGAAGGCGGGAAGCAGGCATGGCGCTGGTCTTCATCGGAAATTGGAGAGGTATTTGTGAAACACCGGCGCCGACTATAACCAGCGCTCGGTGTCATGTGCAACAGCTGGTTTCAACCAAACAGCCAGTAGCCCAGCAGCGTCAAGACGATCACCGCCAGCACCGGACGCAAGACCCGATAGGCCTTCGGGTTTGCACGCTTGAACTGCTTGACCTTGCCACTCACGCCATTGCTGAAACGCTTGGTGAAGGCGTAAGCCTGGTTGATACCGCCGACACGCTCATCGTCGGTATTTTGCGGTGCGGTGGCGTGCCCCAGGAAGGTACTGACCCGACGGTTCACAGCCCTCATGAAATCGTTGCTCAACGGGCGCTCGACATCGCAAAACAGAATCACGCGGGTCACGTCGGTTTCGTTCTTGACCCAGTGTACGTAGGTCTCGTCGAACATAACGTCCTCACCGTCGCGCCAGGCATAAACCTGACCATCGACAAAAATACGGCAGTCGTCAGAGTTAGGCGTAGACAATCCCAAGTGATAACGCAGGGAGCCGGCAAACGGATCGCGGTGCGGATTGAGGTGACTGCCGCCCGGCAACAAAGCGAACATCGCGCCTTTGACATTGGGAATGCGGCTGAGCAGTTCTACCGTTCTGGGGCACAGCGTTTCTGCGGACGGCAGCGGTTTGTCGTACCACTTGAGGTAAAACCGCTTCCAGCCCTTCTTGAAAAACGAACCGAAACCGGCGTCGTTGTCCTTGGCGGCGGCACGAATGTAGCCCTCGTCGAACAAGTGCATGGCTTCTTCGCGAATGATTTCCCAATTGTCTTTGAGGATATCCATCTCGGGGAATTTACTGCGGTCCAGATACGGTTTGGACGGCACGCTGGAGAACAGGTACATCAGCGAGTTGTAGGGCGCGAACAGCGCGGAGTGGTTCACAAATTGACGTAATAGCGGCAAACGCGCCTTGCCACGCAAATGCACGTAAAGCGTACTGCCGATAAACAGCAGCAATATTGCCGCTTTGGCAGCGAAAGAAAGACTCATGAAACTCTCCTTGAAACAGGCAAATAACTAACAGTGACGCAATGCTGACGCTGACCTACAGTTGTTGAGCGTGAGTCTGAACGACCAAAGACAACCGCCAGATGATCTACAACAACAATCTGGCAGGTCTTGAGGGTGGTCATCATAAGCCTTGTTTGGCGCTGTAAAAAGCCGACCCCCTAAAAGCAGGGTCGGCAAATAGCAATTCGCGCAGAGACTTACTGCGTCAACTCCTGCTCTGTAAACATGTCGCTGAACAACATGCTCGACAAGTAGCGCTCGCCGGAATCAGGGAGAATAACAACGATGGTCTTGCCCTGCATTTCCGGCTTCTCGGCCAGACGGACGGCCGCTGCCATGGCAGCACCACAGGAAATCCCGCACAAAATCCCCTCCTCCTGCATCAATCGCAGGGCCATCGTTTTTGCTTCTTCATCGCTGACCAGTTCGACCCGATCGACAATCGACAAGTCGAGATTTTGGGGGATGAAACCGGCGCCGATGCCCTGGATCTTGTGCGGGGCGGGGGTGATCTCCTGGCCCGCAAGTTTCTGGGTAATGATGGGAGACGCCATCGGCTCTACCGCCACCGAAATGATCGGCTTGCCCATGGTGTTTTTGATGTAGCGCGACACGCCTGTAATGGTGCCGCCAGTCCCGACGCCCGCTACCAGCACATCAATCGCGCCATCGGTGTCGCTCCATATTTCCGGGCCTGTGGTCTTTTCGTGAATCGCCGGGTTAGCCGGGTTCTCGAACTGCGCTGGCATAAAGAAGGTGTCCGGGTTCTGCGCAACCAGCTCTTCGGCTTTTGCGATGGAACCTTTCATGCCCTTTGCCGCTTCAGTCAGGACAATTTCAGCACCCAGCGCCTTCAATACCTTGCGCCGCTCTATGCTCATGGAGGCCGGCATGGTCAGTATCAGTTTGTAGCCCCGAGCTGCCGCAACGAATGCCAGGCCAATACCGGTATTGCCTGACGTCGGTTCGACGATAGTCATGCCAGGCTTGAGTTTGCCGCTGCCTTCAGCGTCCCAGATCATGTTGGCGCCGATCCGGCATTTGACTGAATAACCAGGATTGCGCCCTTCGATTTTTGCCAGAATCGTGACACCGCGAGGTGCGATCCGGTTGATCTGCACCAGTGGCGTATTGCCAATAGAGTGGGCGTTGTCAGCGTAGATACGGCTCATGACGGGGTCCTTTGTGTAGGGTTTGGAATGGGTCAAAGCCTATGCTGCCTGCCTGGAGGCGTCCAGTCATAGCGAACCGATGCCGATGACGGCAGTCAACACCCATAAGCAAACGGAGACTCACCCCATGAAACGTCGCTACAGCTGGCCACTTTGGACAGTACTCTGCATCGTCGTGCTGTTGATCGCCGTGCATATCGCGTTGCCTTATGTCGTGCGCAACTACCTGAATGAAAAACTCGCGGACATGGGTGAATATCGCGGTCAAGTCACCGATGTCGACCTTGCGCTGTGGCACGGCGCTTACAAAATCAACGGCCTGAACATCGTCAAGGTCGACGGCAAGGTGCCAGTACCCTTCGTTAACATTCCGATCATTGACCTCTCGGTGAGCTGGCATTCTTTGTGGTACGACCATGCCGTGGTCGCCGAGGTTGCATTTATCAGCCCCGCGCTTAATTTCGTCGACGGCGGCACTAACAAGCAGGCGTCACAGACGGGTGCAGGCACCGACTGGCGCGCGCAGTTGAACAAGCTGCTGCCAATTACCCTCAACGAAGTGCGGGTCGTGGACGGCAAAATCACCTTCAGCAATTTCACCTCCACGCCGAAAGTAAAAATCGAGGCCGACAACGTTAACGCCAGCCTTTATAACCTGACCAATGTTGTAGATACCGGAGGCAAACGCGACGCCCGTTTCGAAGGCAAGGCTCTGCTGCTGGGCAACGCCCCGCTGGAAACCAACGCGACCTTCGACCCATTCAGCAATTTCGAGGATTTCGATTTTCGGCTGCGTGCGACCGACATCCAGCTCAAGCAAATGAACGACTTCGCCTCGGCCTATGGCAAGTTCGACTTCAATGCGGGCAACGGCGACATCGTCATCGAGGCCCAGGCCAACAAAGGGCAACTGAGTGGTTACATCAAACCGCTGCTTAAAGATGTGGATATCTTCAACTGGCAGCAGGATGTAGAGAACCAGAACAAAGGGTTCTTCCGCTCTGTGTGGGAGGCCGTGGTTGGCGCCAGCGAAACGGTGTTGAAGAACCAGGGCAAAAACCAGTTCGCCACCCGCGTAGAACTCAGCGGCAGCGTACACAAGCAGGACGTGAGTGCATTTCAGGCGTTCTTGCAAATTTTGCGAAACGCATTCGTGCAGGCGTTCAATACGCGTTATGACCGGGGTAACGATCAATAGACCAACACCACGCCTGACACTCATCGGCACACGTAACGGGTAGTTATGGAGCATCTGACGGGCGGCGGTATTGATCTGCTTGCAGCTGGTAGAACCCATGCGCGGTCATGCGCCGACCGCCGTGCTCAAGCAAGCACTCGAATGGATACGGATAACCGAGAACAACTGACGCGCCATTCAGAGACTGAATAAGGCATCTGCGTTCACAGCCAACCGACCCGCGCGTTATAGTTGGCCCATTATTCCCCTAGATTTGAGCCGTCCGGGCCTGCCGCCTGCACGTTACGTTCGAGGATGTTCCAATGAAATTCGAAGGCACACAGGCCTATGTCGCCACTGACGACCTGAAGCTTGCGGTCAACGCTGCCATCACGCTGGAGCGACCGCTGCTGGTCAAAGGCGAGCCTGGCACCGGCAAGACCATGCTCGCCGAGCAACTGGCCGAGTCCTTCGGCGCCAAGCTGATCACCTGGCACATCAAGTCCACCACCAAGGCTCATCAGGGGCTGTACGAATACGATGCCGTCAGCCGTCTGCGTGATTCACAGTTGGGTGTGGACAAAGTCCACGATGTGCGCAACTACCTGAAGAAGGGCAAGCTCTGGGAAGCCTTCGAAGCACAAGAGCGGGTGATTCTGCTGATCGACGAAATCGACAAGGCCGACATCGAATTCCCCAACGACCTGCTGCAAGAACTCGACAAAATGGAGTTCTACGTTTACGAGATCGACGAGACGATCAAGGCCAAAATTCGCCCGATCATCATCATTACCTCCAACAACGAGAAAGAGCTGCCAGATGCATTTCTGCGTCGCTGCTTCTTCCACTACATCGCCTTCCCGGATCGCGCCACGCTGCAGAAGATCGTCGACGTGCATTACCCCGACATCAAGAAAGACCTGGTCAGCGAAGCACTGGACGTGTTCTTCGACGTGCGCAAAGTCCCTGGCCTTAAAAAGAAGCCCTCGACCTCGGAATTGGTCGACTGGCTGAAACTGCTGATGGCCGACAACATCGGCGAAGCCGTGCTGCGCGAACGTGATCCGACCAAAGCCATTCCCCCATTGGCCGGCGCGCTGGTCAAGAACGAGCAAGATGTTCAGTTGCTTGAGCGCTTGGCCTTTATGAGCCGTCGGGGCAACCGCTGATTCGGGGCAACCATCATGCTGCTCAATCTGTTCAACGAAATGCGCGCCGCCAAGGTGCCGGTCTCGGTCCGCGAGTTGCTGGACCTGATCAACGCACTGAAACAGCGCGTCGTCTTCGCCGACATGGACGAGTTCTATTACCTGTCGCGGGCGATTCTGGTGAAGGACGAACGCCATTTCGACAAGTTCGACCGAGCCTTCGGCGCTTACTTCAACGGCCTGGAAAAACTCGATGACCACTTGCAGGCGCTGATCCCCGAGGACTGGCTGCGCAAGGAGTTCGAGCGTTCGCTGACCGACGAAGAGCGGGCGCAAATCCAGTCCCTCGGCGGGCTGGACAAGCTGATCGAGGAGTTCAAGAAACGCCTGGAAGAACAGAAGGAACGCCACGCCGGTGGTAACAAATGGATCGGCACCGGTGGCACCAGCCCATTCGGCTCCGGTGGCTACAACCCGGAAGGCATTCGCGTCGGCGATGCAGGCAAGCGTCAAGGCAAGGCCGCCAAAGTCTGGGAGCAACGCGAATACAAGAACCTCGACGATCAGGTCGAATTGGGCACGCGTAACATCAAGATCGCCCTGCGCCGCCTGCGCAAGTTCGCCCGCCAGGGCGCGGCCGATGAACTGGACATCGACGGCACCATCGATCACACAGCGCGCGATGCCGGGCTGCTGAATATCCAGATGCGCCCCGAACGGCGCAACACCATCAAACTGTTATTGCTGTTCGACATCGGCGGCTCGATGGACGCCCATGTGAAGATTTGCGAAGAGCTGTTCTCGGCCTGCAAGACCGAGTTCAAGCACATGGAGTATTTCTACTTCCACAACTTCATTTATGAATCAGTGTGGAAGAACAACCAGCGCCGCACGTCTGAACGCACGTCCACCCAGGATTTGCTGCATAAATACGGCGCCGACTATAAGGTGATCTTCATTGGCGACGCCGCCATGGCGCCCTACGAAGTGACCCAGCCAGGCGGCAGCGTCGAACATTGGAACGAAGAAGCCGGCTACGTCTGGATGCAGCGCTTCAAGGCCAAGTTCAAGAAGATCATCTGGATCAATCCCTACCCGAAAGAGGCCTGGGCCTACACCACCTCCACCAACATCGTGCGGGACTTGATCGACGATCAGATGTATCCGCTGACGCTGCGCGGGCTGGAGGAAGGGATGCGGTATTTGGCGAAGTAATACTTCGCCCTACAACCATCGCGCATACCTCAGCCAAATCGCTGCATGAAGGCAACCTGCTGCTGATGCGCGACGCTTTGCACCACCGCTTTCATCCGCACCACACTCCCCGGCAGTTTCTGCGCCAGACGCGTCAGGGACAGAGGGGTCAGCGCGCCGAGTCTGGGGTAGCCGCCGATGGTCTGGCGGTCGTTAAGCAGGATGATCGGCTGTCCATCCGGAGGCACCTGAATGGCGCCGAGTGGAATGCCTTCGGAGATCATCGGTTTGCCTTGATAGACCAGCTCCGGGCCCAGCAGGCGTTGGCCCATGCGGTCGGCTCGGCTGTCTAGGGTCCAGTCGCTGTTGAAGGCGTCGAACAGGCTCAGGCCGCTGAATTGACCGATTTGTGCGCCAAGAACGACGTCCAGCGGGCCCGGATCAGCGAAGTTCGGAACGAGGTTGCCTGGCACTGCATGAAGCTCGAAAGCCGCTCCCGAATAGGTCAGTTGATCGCCCTCTTGCAGTGCCTTGCCGGCGCCGTCAAGACCGCCGAGCCCTTCGCGCCCAACCGTGGCACAACTGCCCAACACCTGAGGCGCATCAAAGCCGCCGGGTGCTGCGAGATAAGCCCGAGCACCGGCAACCGGCTGAATGAACCGTAACTGCTGGCCTTTCTTGACGAAGAAACTGCGCCATGGCGATATCGGCCGCTCGTCGAGCAGGACGCCAAGGTCGGCGCCCGCCAGCGCCAAGCAGCAATCGGTTTCGGCAATCAGGGTCAGGCCACCCAGCGTCACTTCGATTACCGCAGCGTCCAGCGGGTTATTGAGCAGTTTGTTGGCCCAGAACATCGAGACCCAATCCAAAGCCCCGCCCTGCGTCACCCCGAGATGTCGCACACCAAAACGTCCGGCGTCCTGCAACAGGCACAATGGGGTGCCGCTTTTGACGGTCAGCACGCTCATGCCAGCGCTTCCAACGGGGTGTCGTCGCCGCCCAAATGCAAGAATTCGGCGTGGTCGATAGCCTGGAAGCGTACGGTATCGCCGGGCTGCATCAGGCTGTAGCCGTCGATCTCGCGGTCGAACAATGTGGCCGGAGTGCGGCCCAGGATATTCCAGCCGCCTGGAGACACCACCGGGTAAGCAGCTGTCTGCCGTTCAGCAATGCCGACGCTGCCTGCGGCGACACGTTTACGTGGAGTTTTGATACGTGGGGCTGCAAGCACTTCATCAACCAACCCCATGAACGCGAAACCCGGCGCAAAACCCAGTGCAAAGACCTGGTATTCACGCTCGCTGTGACGACGAATCACCTCATCAACCGACAGCCCGCTGCGTTTGGAGAGCAGGGTCAGCTCCGGGCCAACGCTGAGGTCGTACCAGACCGGCAACACATGCCGATGACCGCTCGTCAATGAATCAGGCGACAGGTCGGTCATCGCACCAACGATCAGTTCCCTGGCCTGATCCGGACTCAGCGCCATAAGGTCGTAATGCACCATTAGCGTTGTATAAGACGGCACCAGATCGATCAGATTTTGCGCAAAGGCCGCACGTAAGCGCAGGCTGGCCGCCAGCATCCACGGCATGTTGGCCTCATCGATGGCATCGAACAGACGCACCATCAAACAGTCGATCGCGACGACTTCTATCCTGGCATTCATGAGGCAGCGGGCTCACCCAACGCTTGACGAATACGTTGCACGGCGCTGATAGAACTGGCGTTGTCGCCATGGACGCACAAGGTATCGGCGGCCAGCAACAATTCACTGCCATCGCTGGCGGTCAGCACCTCACCACGCGACAGCGTCAAGGCCTGGGCGATGATGCGTTCCGGATCATGATGCACGGCGCCCGGCAGATTGCGTGATACCAGTCGGCCGAGGCTGTCGTAAGCACGGTCGGCAAACGCCTCAAACCACAAGGTCACGCCATATTCATCGGCAATTGCCTGCGCGACAGTGTTGTCACGCATCGCCAATACCATCAATGGCAGCTCTGCGTCGTAGCGGGCAATACCTTCGATCACTGCGCGTAATTGTGCGGGGTTGGCCATCATGTCGTTGTACATCGCGCCGTGGGGCTTGACGTATTTCACCTGCCCGCCTTGCCCACGGCACACGCCATCCAGCGCGCCTATCTGGTAGTGCAGCAGGTCTTGAATTTCCTGCGCCGAGCAGGCCATTGAGCGTCTACCGAATCCCACCAGATCCGGATAAGCGGGGTGCGCGCCGATGGTGACGTTGTGCGACAAGGCCAGCGCAACGGTCTTGCGCATCACACTGGGATCACCGGCATGAAAGCCACAAGCGATGTTGGCGCAGTCAATGAACGGCATGACGTCTGCGTCCAGACCCATGGTCCAGGCGCCGTAGCTTTCACCGATATCGCAGTTCAATAACAGGCGGCCCATGGGGAATCTCCTATGTGCGTTTTTTGATGAGAGATCACCCGTCGTCCAGACGCCGCGCTGTCGCGTAGCAAACACGGGATCTGTTGGTGATTTATCTCCTGTTAAATCAATGGCCTTTCTTTAGTTTGATAAGAGCCGGCCAGAGTTGAGTCTAGCGGGCAGGCGCGCTCCAACAGATGCAATGTCGGTGGGGTTAACGCCAATCCGGGTTGACCGCACGTTTGTGCCGCCGCCCCACCGCCAGCCAATCGATAAATACCACGAAGCTTTCGATCACCAGCGACAACAACAGCGCCCCAGCGAGCCCCCACCCGATCACCTCAGGCGTCAGGAGCACTTGCCAGCTGTAACCGTTCCAGGTTTCCTTGCGGATGTCCGGATCTGCGGCGGTAAACACATGCAAAGCCTTGGCATACCACGGGCCTTGCAGCGCCAGCCATTCGCGGTCGAGCAGTTGCGCACGGGTCATCAGTTTGCTGACGCTGTCGGCATCGCTGCGAAACACGGGATCATCGCTGCTGCGGTAGTGCTGGATCAGCGCCTGCACATCGCCATTGAAAAAGCGCTGCGCCGTCTCGTTGTAGCCCTTCATGCCTTGTTGCGCTTCGATCAGGTGCGCCTCGACGCGCTTGCTGTAATCGGCGATAAAGCCGGGCACCTGCACGCCAAACAACAAGCCCGCCGTGAACAATACCAGTCGCAAGTAGCTTCGCAGCATAGGTCCCTCTCTGTCAGGTCGCGCCTTGGGCCACGCATTCCCCGCGTCGCCACAGGCTCCATTGACCCGGCTCGTAACGATGCCAGGTCTCGTTTTCGGTCAGCGGTTCGGTGGCAATCACAGTGACCACATCGTTGGGCGTGGTTTCTGCCTGGAAGTCGACAATCACATCAACGTCCTTTAGACGTGCCGGTCCGAATGGCGCCCGACGGGTAATCTGCACCAGCTTGGTGGAGCAAAAACAAAATAGCCAGTCGCCATCACTGAGTAAGCAGTTGAACACGCCTTTGCTGCGGTACTCAGCACAGGCTTGAACCAATGACGGCAACAACTGTTCGATCTCGACGGGCTCGGGCGCTGCCTCGCGAACGCGATTCAACAAATCGCAAAAAGCGGCTTCGCTGTCTGTGTCGCCCACTGGACGATAAAACGTGGCACGTGGATTGAAATCGGCAAGTTGACCGTTGTGCGCAAAACACCAGTTGCGTCCCCACAGCTCACGGACGAAAGGATGGGTGTTGGACAGGCAGACCTTGCCCACGTTGGCCTGGCGAATATGGCCGATGACAACTTCGCTTTTGATCGGATAACGCTGCACCAGTTGTGCGACTTCAGACTCGCTGCTGGCGGCAGGGTCCTGAAACAGGCGCAGACCACGGCCTTCATAGAAAGCGATGCCCCAGCCGTCGCGATGCGGCCCCGTACGCCCACCGCGCTGCATCAGCCCGGTAAAGCTGAAAACGATGTCAGTGGGGACATTGGCACTCATGCCCAGTAGTTCACACATGCTAAGGCCTCAATACGTTCTGCGGCGTGTTGGCCTATTACAGCTTTGGCTCGACCCGATAGCGGCCACCAGTATTACCCGGACTGCCTGCCGTACCGCCATTTAGCGGTGCCGGGGCAGCCGGTTGCGTGGCATAACGCCCAGGACCCTGGGATGCGAAAGGCTCGTCATCTTCTGCGGGCTGCGCCGCTTGCGCTGCAGCAGCTTCGGCATGGGCCTGACGAGCCTTGCGGGCCTTCAGGATCGGCAAGCGAATCAGCGCAAATATCACGTAGACACCAAGCGCCACGGCGCCGTAGGTCGCCAGATCCAGAACCGCACGCCAGACAACGTTGCCCACCTTCAACGCCAGGTCCAGCACGCTGATGGCCAGCGCCGGGGCATAGGTATCCTTGACCGGATCAACGCTCGTCGGCGTAAACAACAGCACCGCGCCGAGTAACCACAGCGGCTCACGCAGGTAGCGCCACATCCAGCCGGTCAGTTTGATCCACACCAACAGACAGCCCAACGCAGCAAATGCGTAAAGGCCCCAGGCAATCAGATAGTCGTTGTCGGTCATGACGTCCGTGGTAGGCAGGTAAAGAGGCGCTTATGATAACGACTTTTCGCCAGCCCGGCTTCCCCGGCTTCAGTATCGGTGCGCCTTCACGTTCAAACACGGTCGCGTCACCGATCATTTCATGATCAGAGAGCCCAGCATGCCTTTATCCAACTCGTCCATTAGCGCACCCATCGCCCGCAAGGCCGAAGGTGCCGACCCGTATGCCTGGCTGCAGAACCGCGACACCGACGAGGTGCTCGATTACCTCAAGGCCGAAAATAGCTACCAAGAACAGCAACTGGCCGATCAGGAGGCATTGCGCGAAACCCTGTTTCAGGAAATCAAGGGCCGCATTCTTGAAACTGACTTGTCGTTGCCCTCCCCCTGGGGCCCGTACCTGTATTACACGCGCACCACCGAAGGTGATGAATACGCGCGGCACTATCGCTGCCCCCGCCCAACCGACGACTCGAACACGGTTGATCAAAACCGCGAAGAGCTGCTGCTCGATCCAAACGTATTGGCCGACGGCGGGTTTTTCTCACTCGGTGCCTTCAGCATCAGCCCGGATCATCAGCGACTGGCCTATAGCCTCGACACCACAGGTGAAGAGGTTTACCAGCTCTACGTCAAACAACTGAGCAGCGGCGAAGTCACGCACCTGCCATTCGAGGATTGCGACGGCAGCATGACCTGGGCCAACGACAGCCAGACGCTGTTTTTCGGCGAACTGGATGACACCCATCGGCCACACAAGCTGTATCGCCATACGCTTGGCAACGACTCCGCTGACCTGGTTTTCAACGAACCGGACGGGCGGTTCTTCCTGCATTGCTATCGCACCAGTTCCGAGCGCCAACTGGTGTTGTCGCTGGACAGCAAGACCACCAGCGAAGCCTGGGTGCTGGATGCCGCGACGCCTGAGCGAGCCTTTGTCTGCATGGCACCGCGCAACGAAGGTCATGAGTATTCGGTGGATCACGGTCTGGTAGACGGCGTCTGGAGCTGGCTGATTCGCAGCAACCAGAGCGGCATCAACTTCGCGCTGTATCAAGCTCATGAGCAGGACAGCGGCGTTCCCGACAGGGCTCAATGGCAAACCCTGATCCCGCACAGTGAGTCGGTCATGCTTGACGGCTTCAGCCTCAACGCCAAGGCCCTGACCTTGAGCCTGCGCGAAGGTGGGCTGCCCATCGTCGAAGTTCACCCACAAGGCAAGTCGCCGTATCGCGTACAACTGCCGGATGCGGCCTACAACCTTCACGTGCAAGACACACTTGAGTTCGAGAGCGACAGGATCCGCCTGCGCTATCAATCCTTGAATCGTCCGGCGCAGGTACGTCAATTGACCCTGGCGACGGGCGAACAGATTGTGCTCAAGCAAACCCCGGTCCTGGGTGTTTTCGATGCCGATGCCTATGTCAGCCAGCGTCTGTGGGCAACCGCGCCGGATGGCACGCAGGTGCCGATCAGCCTGGTGGTCAAGAAAGAACTGGCCGGTCAGCCGACACCGCTTTACCTCTATGGCTACGGCGCGTATGGGGAAAGCCTCGACCCATGGTTTTCCCATGCGCGCCTGAGCCTGCTGGATCGGGGGGTGGCCTTTGCCATCGCTCATGTGCGTGGCGGCGGCGAGTTGGGCGAGGCTTGGTATCGCAATGGCAAGCAAGAGCACAAAGCCAATACATTCACTGACTTCATCGCCTGTGCTGAACACTTGATCGCGCAGAAACTGACAACCGCCGAGCAACTGGTAATCAGTGGCGGCAGCGCTGGCGGCTTACTGATCGGCGCGGTAATCAATCAGCGTCCCGACCTGTTCAAGGCGGCCATTGCCGAAGTGCCGTTCGTCGATGTTCTCAACACCATGCTCGACCCTGAGCTGCCGCTGACCGTGACCGAATACGACGAATGGGGTAATCCGCAGGAGCCCGAGGTTTACGCCCGAATCAAGGGCTACGCGCCCTATGAAAACGTTACAGCGCAGGCTTATCCAGCAATGCTGGTCATCGCTGGGTATAACGACAGTCGCGTGCAGTATTGGGAAGCGGCCAAGTGGGTCGCAAAATTGCGAGCACACAAAACTGATGGCAATCTGTTATTGCTCAAGACCGAACTGGGCGCAGGCCACGGCGGCATGAGCGGTCGCTACCAGGGATTACGTGACGTAGCGCTCGAATATGGTTTTATCTTTAAGGTATTGCAACTGGCCTGAGGAACTCCGGCGGCCACCCGTGTCATAGCAGGCTGAGTCCGGATGTTGTGTAGTCCGGATCTGCTTTTTATTTCGGCCCATTCTGAAAATTTTACAAGACCAAGCCATGTCGACACCCTCATCACTGAATAACGAAATCCGCGAAATGTTGATGGACTGCGGTCTGTTCGACCCCCTGACGCCTGAGGATTTTTCCATCGCGGCGGGGTATTTCAGCATCAGCAGCATCGAAAAGGGACAGGCTATTTTTAACGAAGGCGACGCTGGCACGTTCATGTGCATCATCCACTCAGGCTCGGTGTCAGTGCAGAAACTCAACAGCGAAGGCAAACCCATCGAGTTTGCGGTGCTACGCAGCGGCCGGACATTCGGGGAAATGGCAGTGCTCGATGGCGAGCGCCGCTCTGCCAGTTGCATCGCGGCATCACCTTGCTACCTGCTGAACCTGGGTCGGGACTCACTGGACAAGATGATCAACGAAACACCAAAGATCGCCGCCAAGATCATCCGTGCAATCGCCGTAGCGCTGTCAAAACGCCTGCGCATGATGGATGGGCAACGGGCTTCGCAGCCGAGTTGAAAAAACAGTGCTCGTACACCCCTCTGTAGGAGCCAACGTGTTGGCGAAGCAATATTGTGTCGTGTCAGGCAGGCAGTTAGCCTCGCTGACAAGTGAGCGACAGACAGAGCCTTTGCGTCGAATCAAGGCTTCTCGGTTGAGCCCTGATCCTGATCCTGCTCCAGCCCCGGCAAGTCTTCGTCTTTCGGCGGCCCGGGCAGCGGGATCTTCGGTAGCAACGGCGGGTTACCCACACCGCCTTCGTGGGGGATGCTCGGCGGCGATACTTGCGGGTACGGCGTCGGTGTTGCAGTGCCCGGCGCACCTGGCACGGACGAAATGGGCGCAGGCGTGTTAAGCGTCGGTTGCAGCGTCTCGGCCTGAATCACACATACCGAGAGCATCGCCAGGGTAATCGCCGTTAGAATAGAACGCTTCATCGATGGCCTCCGCCGCCTGTGATTGTTATCCGGCACAGGCTACTCCTCGATCACGGGTTGTGCGCTGCAAACCGTCACTGTTTTTCATTTCATCACTGAGTTATCCATGAAACGTTTCGTTCTGCTCGACACCACACCGATCCCCAATAACGGCGGCGCCCTGTGCCTGTTCGAATACGGCGAAGACTTCGTGATCAAGATTCAGGGCGGCGACGGCGGCCAGTTGATGAATACCCGCATGCACGGCTCCGAAGACGCGCTGGCACAAATACCCTGTCAAAAGATCGCGTCAAGGGCCCAGCCACGCGTACTGATCGGCGGGTTGGGCATGGGCTTCACCCTCGCCTCCGCGCTCAAGCACCTGGGCAAGAATGGCGAAGTCGTGGTCGCTGAACTGGTGCCCGGTGTCGTGGAGTGGAATCGCGGACCACTGGGCGAAAAGTCCGGCAATCCATTGCAGGACCCTCGAACCAAGGTGCTGATTCAGGACGTGGCGCAAGTGCTCAAAAGCGAGCCGCAGGGTTTCGACGCCATCATGCTGGACGTCGACAACGGCCCGGAAGGCCTGACGCAAAAATCCAACAGCTGGCTATATTCGTCTGGCGGCCTCAGTGCCTGCGCTCAGGCATTGCGCCCCAAAGGCCTGCTGGCGGTGTGGTCAGCGAGCGCCGACGCGGCGTTTTCCGACAAGCTGCGCAAGGCAGGCTTCAAGGCAGAAGAGGTCAAGGTCTACGCCCACGGTAACAAAGGCACCCGGCACACGATCTGGATCGCCGAAAAACTCAAGGGCTGATCAACGCCGGACACGCTAAACTGGCAGCATCGTCGACAACCGAACCTGAAACAGGTGACACCATGAGCACGGCCAACCCACCTACCAACACCTCGAAGCTCGATCGCATCCTCGCCGACGCCCAGCGCGACCGCGAAATGGGTTATCGCGATAAGGCACTGCGTATGTATCCCCATGTGTGCGGCCGCTGCGCTCGCGAGTTCGCTGGCAAGCGCCTGAGCGAGTTGACCGTGCATCACCGCGATCACAACCACGACAACAACCCGCAAGACGGCTCTAACTGGGAACTGTTGTGCCTGTACTGCCACGATAACGAACATTCGCGTTATACCGATCAGCAGTACTTCTCCGAGAGCTCCACCAGCAGCCCGAAAACCGCCAAGGCGATGCACAACCCGTTCGCGGCATTGGCGGGGATGATGAAGAAGGAATGAATGCAAGCAACTGCAAGTTATAAGCTTCAAGCCGCGAGCAGAAGTAAAAGCAAGTGGCTATCGCGTGTAGCTTGCAACTGCCCCTCCCGTATAATCCCGCGCTTTCTCTGACCTGAAGAGCACCCTCCCCCGTGGCAAACAAACGCTATGCCTGCATCGGCTTGTACAACCCAAAATCCCCGGAAAACGTGGGCTCGGTGATGCGTGCAGCCGGATGCTATGGCGTTGCGTCGGTGTTCTATACCGGCACGCGGTACGAGCGCGCACGGGACTTTGTGACAGACACCAAGAAGATTCATCAGGACATCCCGCTGATTGGCATCGACGACCTGAAAAAGATCATTCCCCTGGGCTGCATACCGGTGGCCGTGGAGCTGGTCGAAGGCGCTCGGGCGCTGCCGGAGTACACGCATCCGGACCGGGCGATCTATATCTTCGGCCCAGAAGATGGCTCGCTTGACAAAGAGATTCGCGATTGGTGCGAGGACGTGGTGTACATCCCCACCACCGGATGCATGAACCTGGCGGCCACAGTGAACGTCGTACTTTATGACCGCATGGCCAAAGGCAACAATACCCGCTCAGGGCCGCAGTTTGGCCGGGAAACCCAAGGCAGGTGAGCGACAGTCTCCCCAAACGTATTGAACAGATTCAGGCGCAGACAGTCAGCTTTAAAGACCTCACCTCATCATGGAGAAACATCATGAGCGACACCCCAATCGTTGAAAAAATTGACACCTCATTTCAGCAGCAGCCAGAGCAGAACGTACAAGGTTGGGAGCGCATCGGCTCGCTGGCTGGCGGGGTGTTGATGATGGGCAAAGGGCTACGGCGCGGCGGCTTCTTCGGCCTGGTGCAACTGGCAATTGGCGGCGCGGTACTGGCACGCGGCATCACCGGTCATTGCTCGGCCAAGGCGCTGATCGAGAAAAGCCGCGGCGATGTGGCGTTGGCCAACACGCGAATCAAACGCGCTGGCGCGCAGCTGAGCACGCTCAAAACCAAGGCAGAAGTGGCCGCTGAAGAAGCCGTCGTGAAGAGTATCGATACTGCAAAAACGCCGAAAAACGACGTTTGAGTGCTTTGCCGCACGCTCGTGCAAGCAAATGCAGGAAAGAACTTGTTGGCGAGGCAGGACCGGTCACAGCAGGTCCATCGCTTCGCCAACACGTTGGCTCCTACCGGTAACTAAACCGACTCAACCTGCCCGGAAGATCAGATAATCTTCCCAGTCATCTTCCGACACGCTGTTCTCGCTGACCATGCGCCCAGACTGCGAAATACGCGCCTGATGAACCGCATCGCGATCACCGCACACCAGATGATGCCAAAGCGGCAGGTCCTGCCCTTCGCTGACCAGTCGATAACCACAGGTCGGCGGTAACCACTTGAACGTATCCGCCTTGCCTGGCGTCAGCTGAATGCAATCAGGCACCGACGCCCGACGATTGGGGTAATCGGTGCATTGACACGTCTTCAGATCCAGTAGCTTGCAGGCGATACGCGTGTAGTAGACGCTGTTGTCGTCTTCATCTTCGAGCTTCTGCAAACAACACAGGCCACAACCATCGCACAAGGATTCCCACTCGGCAGGGTCAAGTTGCTCAAGCGTCTTGCGCTTCCAGAAGGGTTCGACTTTAGCGGCCATGAGTGTAGGGATCAGTATCGGAGAATGAAAAGGCCGCCAGTCTAGAGGTACAGGGCACATCGGCCAAGCACTTACGACTGTCGGTAGCACAGGACTTGTCAGTGAACAAACGGCGCAGTAGCTTTACTGCCGGGCAGATGCCATTCACAACCTCACTCTGCCTGAGCAATATCCCCAATTTCGACGATGCCTGCCGTCCACGGCCCATCAGCTCCAGGCCGCAAACCCTGGCTGTCGGCACGAGGTGTCAGGATTTGCGGCTTGCCCATCCCCTACCGTCAGGATTTTCCATGAGCGCCAACCTACGTATTCCCGAACACACCATCCACCCGCAATTTACCGATCGCTGGTCGCCGCGCGCGTTTACCGGCGAAAGTATCCCGCAGGAAACCCTGCTGAGCTTTTTTGAAGCCGCGCGTTGGGCGCCTTCCGCTTACAACTCACAGCCTTGGCGTTTTCTCTATGCGCGACGCGACACGCCAAACTGGGAGCGTTTTTTAGGGCTGCTCAACGAGTTCAACCGCAGTTGGGCACAACATGCATCAGCATTGGTGATCATCATTTCCAAGACCACCTTTACTGCGCCTGGCGCGACCGAAGAAACACCGGCGCTCTGGCACACCTTCGACACCGGTTCAGCATGGGGGCATCTGGCGTTGCAAGCCAGTTTGAGCGGCTGGTACACACACGGCATGGCCGGTTTCGATCAGGAGCTAACCCGCAAAGAGCTTAAAATTCCGGAAGGTTATGCACTGCACGCCGCCGTGGCGATTGGCAAACTGGGCGATAAATCGAGCTTGCCGGAATACCTGCAAGGCCGTGAGACACCGAGCCCGCGTCGCCCCCTGGCCGAATTGGTAGCCGAAGGCGATTTCACCCTCTAACACTCACCTGTAGGAGCCAATTCATTCGCGAGATGGCGGATCGGTCAGTATAGGTCCATCGCCTCGCCAACACGTTGGCTCCTACAGATCGAGTTAAATTCTGATCAACAACGGTTGCGTTCTTCCCCCGGAGATCAATACCCCTTCGAAAAATCCACTTCCCCGCGCAACGGCTGACCCGCCGCATAGGCCTGTAAGTTCTCGACAAACAGCTGCGTCATCATCGATGGCGATGTCGGCGCGGAGCTGTGCCCGGTCAGTAGCAAGCCCCAGGCTGTCCAGAACGGATGACGTTGCGGTAACGGTTCCTGACGGCAAACGTCGATGACCGCGCCGGCCAAATGTCCTTCCTTGAGTGCTTCGACCAAATCGGCGTCAACCACCGAAACACCACGCCCAACGTTGATGAACAACGAACTGGGCTTGAATTGGGCAAACAGCTTCGCATCGTACACGTCTTGTGTGTGTGGGGTGTTGGGCAGCAGGTTGATGACAAAATCCATCTCCCCGGCCAAGCGTCCAAGGTCGCTCGGCGCGCCGACCTCCACAAACGGCTCCAGGGTGCGCGCCGTCGACGCGATGCCGTACAGCTCAACGCCGAACGGCACCAGAAACCTCGCAACCGTGACACCGATATCGCCGGTGCCGACGATCAGTGCCTTGCGCCCCGCCAGGCTGTGGCCCAGGCGGTTGTCCCATTTGCGTTCCACCTGGCTGACCAATCGGGCCAGTACTTCGCGCTCATGGACCAGCATGTAGGTCAACACGAACTCGGCCATGACCTGGCCGAAGATGCCCACCGCTCGGGTCAAGCGGTAGTCACGGTTCAGGCCCTCGGCCAACAGTGGCGTGATGCCAGCCCAAGTCGATTGCAGCCATTGAGGCCTGTGCCCCTGACGTAGCAGGTTCGCCAGCAGGTCGGGCTGGCCGAGCCAGACAGGCGCATCCGCAGCCATTCGTGCCAATTCGGCGGAATCACCACTGCTCAGCACTTCAATATCGGGAGCAGCGTTGCGAAGCAATTGGGTGTAAACGGGAAAATCGTGTTCAGCGATCAGAACGCGCATGATTCAAAACTCAAAAAACAAGACGTACGACCAAGGCTGTGTCGAGGCCGGTTTTGCGGCGGATCAACACCCATCAGTCCGGTAAACCCCTGCGATGACTTGCAGGGTCTTTTCACTAGGGTCAATTACATCGGGTCGTTGCGGCGCAGCAATTCTTCCGGCAGATGCTCGATGTAATCGTCTTCTGCGGGAGGCATTTGCAGGTGGTAACCCTGCTTCTCCAGATTGGCAAGCACTGCATGGATGTCTTCGCGTGCCAGGGCACGCTCAGGGCTCAACACCAGATTAAAGGCGTGTTGTGGCTTGCCGAACGCCGCCAGCAGTTCGTCCGGGACACGCTCAAGGGCATCGCTCTTGAGCACATAAAGGTACATTTCATTGCGGCGGGGGCTGCGATAGATGGAGCAAATACGTTTCAAAGCTGTTCTCCGGGGTTGGCCAGGCTGTCGAGCAGCGTCTGGCCCATCAACTCGCGACGCCAGCCACGTAACGATTCGGGCAAATGATAGGGACCATCGGGATAACCGGTCTTGAGCAGCGCTTCCAGGGTCTTCTTGCGCAGCATCAGTTCGGGTGCCATGTCCAGGCGCTCGGCCTGTTGCTGGCCGATGATGCGCAATGACTTCAATACGTTCGAGGCATCGATCGGCAATGGCTCAGGCAATGCCGGTGGCCACTGATCTTGCGAAACGCTGCCGGCTTTCTTGATCAGATCGAGCAGAAACTCACCGTCCTGACGCACGGTCTTGGGGTGCATATCTTCGATCTTGGCCAACGCAGCGAGATTGTCGGGCTGCGTTTTAGCCAGTGGCCACAACGCATGCTCACGCAGGACCCGGTTGCGTGGTTGATTGCGCGCGCGGGCCTCTTTTTCTCGCCAGGCGCACAACTCGCGCAGCACCGCTAACTGAGCGCGGGACAGTTTCCAGGCCAGCTTGGCTTCGCGATAGACCTCATAGGGATCGATCTCGCGACGCAAATTGGCCACCAACTCGGCGCCGTCTTCCAGGACCCAGGCATATTTGTCATCGGACAGGCGCGGACGCAGCAAGATGTAGACTTCAGCCAGATGAACGGCATCTTCTGCGGCATAACTGATCTGCGTGTCAGACAACGGACGCTGTAACCAGTCGGAGCGCGTTTCACCTTTGGGCAAATCGATGTTGAGGACTTCCTGAACCAATCGCGAATAGCCCATCGAAAAACCAAGGTTCAGGTAGGCCGCAGCCAATTGGGTGTCGAACAATGGCGCCGGCAGGCTGCCGGTCAGACGCAACAGGACCTCAAGGTCTTCGCTGCAAGCATGCACGACCTTGATGACATCGGGGTTTTCCAGCAATGACGCCAATGGACGCCAGTCGCTGATAAGCAATGGATCGATCAAATAGGCGCGCGAACCGTCGCCAATCTGAAGCAATGCTGCGATGGGATAGAAGGTATCGACCCGCATGAATTCGGTGTCGAGGGCGACAAAAGGCAGAGCCTGCCACTGTGCGCAATGTTGGGCGAGGCTGTCGTCGTCGCGAATCCAGTGAATATCGATGGCCACACGGCTCTCCCTTGAAGAATGGCGCGCAGTATATATCGCTATCAGCGGTTACCGAGCATCCGTCCTGCAAGTCTTGAGCATCTTCATCATTTGCGCCTGAGCTGACGTTGACAAAATCGAGCCGCTCATCGCCTCAATTAGCAGTTTTGCGTAGTACATACACCCGCCACATCGCGTAACCGGGTAGAAAATCGTGATGATCGACAATGGCGAAACCGGCATGGGCAAACTCTGCTTCGATGTCCGACCTGCTGACGACGAACCGATTGCGCGTCACTTCATCTGCACCCCCAGCGAGGCGGCAGCGGTCCTGACGTCTGCGGCGCCAGGCCTTGAGGTTGCCATCGACCCACAGCGCAACGATCGCGGTGTCGCGCGTAACACGATGGAACTCCTGCAGAATCTCCATGCGCTGGCCACCGTCGACAACATGATGAAACAGGCGCATGCAGAAAATACAGTCCACTGCATTGGCCGACAACCCGATGGAGAACACCGAACTCTGGAACGTACGAATGCGCTGACGGATGTGCGACGGCGATTGGGCCTCGGCCACTGAAAGCATATCTGCCGAAGGATCGGCAGCCAGGATTACCCGGTTGGCGTGCTCAGCCAATACAGGCCAGAATCGTCCGCCTCCAGAGGGCAGATCCAATACCAGACCGGGCTCTCCTGCGTCACGCAACGCATGGCGGGCCAATTGCGCGTCACGCCACAGGCTGAGCCTGCGCGCAAAACCTTGTTCATGCCGTTGTACATAGTCGCGAACCTTGCCTTGCTCGGAGGTCTGATCACTCATTGGCCAATACCCCTTCCGTATACATCCCCCTGCAATTGGCGAACATATCCAGCGCCGGGTTATAGACCTTGGTATCGACCTTCAGCAAACCCAGCATTGAATGGAACAAGTTGTCTTGGCTCAACGGCGCATTACGCTCACTTTGCAGGCAATGTGTATTAACGGCAAAAGACTGTTGATAATTCTCAGAGAACCAGGCCACCATCGGGACGTGTTTTTGTTGGTCCGGCGCTAGCATGTAAGGTGTGCCATGAAGAAACAGGTTGTACTCACCCAGAGACTCGCCGTGGTCCGATAAATACAACATCGCGGTGTCCACTTTATTCTGATTACTGCGCAAGATATCGATCAAACTGGCCAACACATGGTCGGTGTACAACAGCGTATTGTCGTAACCGTTGACGATACTCTCGCGGCTGCAATTGTTAAGTGCGTTACTTTCGCAGACCGGTGTGAATTTTTCATACTCTTTGGGATAACGCTTGAAATACTCAGGGCCATGGCTGCCCATTTGATGGAGCACCAGCACGGTATCCTTGTCCAGGTTATCGATAAAATTTTGCAGCCCCTGCAACAATATTTCATCACGGCATTCGTTATTGGCGCACAGCACGGGGTCTTTCAGGTTGCTGACATCCTGCAGCGTGACGCGGTCACAGGTGCCTTTACAGCCCGACTGGTTGTCCCGCCAGACCACATTCAAGCCAGCATGCTTGAGCACATCAAGCACCCCTTCCCGGTTTTTTGCGCTGACCGCGCTGTAATCCTTGCGGCCCATGTTGGAAAACATGCAGGGGACCGACACCGCGGTTTCAGTGCCGCAGGAATGCACGTCGGTAAAGGCAATGACGCCGTGTTCCTTTTTCAATTGTGGCGTGGTGTCGCGGTTATAACCCAGGATGCCAAAGTTCTCGGCCCTGGCACTTTCACCCACGACCAGAACCGTCAAGGATTTGCGCTGGTGCTGTGACCAATCACTGTCCAGCTTGGCATCTTCACCCAGCGTCACAAACGGTTGCTGTGCAGACACGACTTGCTCACTCAGATAACCGATCGATGCCCCGATGTAATTGCTCGGCACCACCATCAAGCGCAATTCATGGTGATTGCGAAACAACGAAGCCAACCCTTGATAGTTGAGCAATGCAACACCTCCGATTATCGCCGCACAGCCCGCACTCACCAATACCTTGCTGATCAAGTCTCGGTGCCAGCGACGGTAGTTGACAGGCACCTTCCATACGATAACCGACGGCAGCACACCTAATAATACGATGTAGGCCAATAGTTTTAGCGACAGCAAATCCCACACTTCAGTGGCATTGGTTTCAGCGAAGTTACGAAACATGCCGGCATCAATCATCACGCCGTATTGATTCATGAAATAAGCAACACCGGCACTGATCATGAATAACAGAACCAGCAACGGCTTCAAGACTGGCCTAAAAGCAAACACAGTTAGGACTATGTTAAACACACAGAAAACCATCGCCACGAACGCAACACGCAATAACAAGCCCTGGCTATTGGAATCTGTAATAGCGAATAAATGCTGCCAGAGGGTGATATTGAACCCGAGCAATAAAAAAATACTGGCGAGCACGGTCACAAGCTCGGGACGAACTGCTTTAACGTTCAGCATTAGGGCCTACTTGGCTCAAGTTAAGGAACACGAAACGAGCAATGGAAAATCACTCCTCCGACGTAGTGAACTTTAGGCAGAGCGCCATCAATTTTTTGTGAAAAGGATGCAAACAAAAGGTCTTATCTTGGCTCTTTTATTTGTAGGAAAAACCCTCAAGGCGCGAAGACTGCCGACAACATGTCGGCCACCAAACGTTATCAATAGACCGTATCCCTCGGCACCGCCTTGGTCATATCCAGCGTACCGCTAGCCCGCAGTGCATCATCGATGATCATCTGAGCCGCTTTTTCGGCAATCATCAGGGTCGGTGAGCAGGTGTTGCCAGAGGTGATGGTGGGCATGATCGAGGCGTCAACTACGCGTAGCCCGGCGACCCCGTGGACGTTCAAGCGTTCATCCACCACGGCGTCTGGCCCCTGCCCCATTTTGCAGGTGCCGACGGGATGGAAAATCGTCGTGCCTATGCTACTGGCGGCCTGACGCAGTTGTGCTTCACTTTGCAGGCTAACGCCGGGTAGATACTCCACCGGCTGGAAAGGCGCCAGCGCTGGCGCGGCTGCAATTCTGCGGGTCAGGCGTATGGCATCGGCAGCGACTTTCAGATCGGTCTCGTGACTCAGATAGTTAGGGCGAATGAGCGGCGCGGCGTTGGCCTCTGCCGAGCGTATTTGCACAGTGCCGCGACTGTGCGGACGCAAATCGCAGACAGACGCAGTAAACGCGGGGAAGGTATGCAGCGGCTCGCCGAAACGCTCAAGCGACAAGGGTTGCACGTGATACTCAAGATTAGCGGCGGCCTGCTCAGGCCCTGAACGCGCAAACGCGCCAAGCTGACTGGGCGCCATCGCCAGCGGGCCGCTGCGGTTGATTGCATAACGCAGGCCCATGTTCATCTTGCCCCAGAGGCTGCCGACCATTTGGTTGAGCGTGCGCCCATTACTGACCTTGTAGATCAGCCGCAATTGCAGGTGATCCTGAAGGTTGCCCCCCACGCCGGGCAATTCGTGGCGAATGCCGATACCGAGTTTTTCCAGCAATGCCCGAGGGCCAATACCTGAACGCTGCAACAGCATGGGCGAACCGATTGAGCCACAACACACAATGATTTCACGACGCGCAGCCAGGTGCCGCTCACCGGATTCGCCCCGAGCGACCACCGCACTGGCACGACCATTTTCAAATTCGATACGGGAGGCCTCCAAACCCGTCATCACAGTCAAGTTATGGCGTTGGGCAATCGGCCTTAAAAACGCCTTGGACGCGTTCCAGCGCACACCACGGCGCTGATTGACTTGAAAATAGCTGCAACCTTCATTGTCCCCACCGTTGAAGTCAGGGATAGAAGCGATGCCCGTCTGCGCGGCCGCCTCTCGAAACGCATCAAGCAAGGGCCAGGACAAACGCTGTTGCTCGACCCGCCACTCGCCACCCGCACCGTGCAGGTCGGATTCGCCGGCATAGTGATTTTCCGAGCGTTTGAACATCGGCAGTACGTCCTGCCAACTCCAGCCCTTGTTGCCCTGCGCGGCCCATTCGTCATAGTCGCGAGACTGCCCGCGCATGTAGATCATGCCGTTGATGGACGAACATCCACCCAGCACCCTGCCGCGCGGGTAGTTGAGCGATCGACCGTTGAGGCCGGGCTCGGCTTCGGTCTTGAAGCACCAGTCGGTGCGTGGGTTGCCGATGCAATAGAGGTAACCCACAGGTACATGAATCCAGGGATAGTTGTCCTGCCCGCCTGCTTCGAGCAGCAACACCCGATGAGCCGGATTTTGCGACAGCCGATTGGCTAACAGACAGCCTGCCGGGCCTGCGCCGACAATCACGTAGTCATAGAGCACACTGGCATCTTGCATGCGTCCCTCGCTGATCTTTTATTTTTATAGAAGCTGCATCCTGATGTTTTTTTGCGCAAAACAAAAGGCCGCCGCATGTTGCCATGCGGCGGGTGATCAGTTGTAGGCGCGAACTTGTCCCGCGATCTGGCGCGCAGCGGCAGTAAACCCGGTGTGCGCGGTCTGTCTGTCACACCGCGTGCGCAAGTTTTACGACGGGTTCCCCGCCGGTCGCGGGGCAAGCCCGACTCCCACATGAAGGTGCAGGGTCAAAACGCGTTTATATCCGCCCTGTTTCCATTACACGGCGCTACGACGATAGCTGCGATAGTTCGGCATCCAGAAGTTACGCTCGATCGCCTCCACGATCATTTCTTCAGTGGTTTCCAGCGCCACACCGTCAGCCTGGGCCTGCTTGGCGACCGCCA